>CAYYDE010000004.1:0-21907 GCA_964470525.1 uncultured Candidatus Peribacteria bacterium | reverse complement strand
CCCCATCCTGTTTCACTTGCTCAAAATGTACGTTGAGCTGTTCCACATGTTGGTGATGTTATAGGAGTATCTGGAACCGTAAAAGTACATGATTGAGAAGTAGCTGAATTTCCAGCACTATCAAAAACTGTAGCTCTGAATTGATTATTTACAAGAGTTGTTACATTATTAAATGTATGAGTTCTTCCTGTTGATCCTGAATCTCGAGTTTGTCCACCTCATACAAGTTGATGACGAAGACTTGTTTGCGTTCCTCCAGCTGTTGAAGTAAATGTTTTTACTCAAGCTCCTGTTGGAGGAGTTGCAGTTAAACTCAGACATGAGAGTCTTCCTCAAATATCTGGAATGGTACATACTGCAGGTGCTGGATTATTATTTGCAACTTCATTTGCCAATCTACATGTAATAGTACCTGGATTTGAAAGCGAAATATTTGAAAATACTCCTGTTGTATTTGTAGCTAATAGATTTGAGCCATCATATAAATTATATGTCGCTCCTGCTTGAGAAGCAGTACAACGAAATGTATATACATTATCCTCTCTTTGATACGTCAAACCCGTACAAACTGGTTGTTGAGTTATAGGTGGATGTAAAGGTTGACAAGTTGTACTACATCCTGAAGGTCCCCATCATCTTTTTAAAGGATCATTTGGATCACACACTTCTCAATATGATGGCTCTAAAACTCCATCTCCACACCAAGATACACTGTAATATATACACTCTTTATGAGATTTATCATCACTTGTATCTGGATGATTATTTGAATAATCATACGTTAAGGTATATTCTATACCAAAATCGTAACTATTTCTTGTTCCATTTGTTCTTTGATTTGGAGTTTTTGCAATTCTCCATGATGGAGAAGTTGTTTGAAGTACTCTCATAGTACTACGTGCGTCTACTCCATATCCATTTGATTTCAATGATGATGTCCAAGCAAAATCTCATCATTTATCGAGAAATGATGGGTTCACAAAACCAACCCTATATGTATTAAGGTATATTTTTTTATTTGCATGATTTGTTAATTCATCACCAAATGTATATCCTTGATTATATCGTAACATTCAACCATCAAAAACCTGATCACACGCAGTGGCAATCAGGTTTGGAATAACAGCAAATGAGAGGAAAAATAGGAATAATTTTTTCATAACGCTATCATTAAATAATATTATCTTTCTCATTGTTGGGTATCTGGAATACCTCATCATCATGCTCCATCAAATTCTACATGCTCAGCTCAGATATTTGAAATATCTTCATTTGATGCAGAAAAGGAACAAGAAGAAATCATTATACTGAAAATTCAAAAAAGTAAAACTTTATACATATTTTTTCTATGAAATAATAAAGAAAATTTTTTCAATACTCTTAACGACCTCCTTCTTGAGTATCTGGAGTACCTCATCCTCATGGAGTACCTCATCAAGTATCAACTTCTGTTGTAGGAGTTGTTTCTGGATCTGGTTCTACGATCGGTCTTGTCGTTGGTTCATCTGGACCACCTTTTTTAAAGTTTTCTTTTTGTTCTGAAACAATCACTCCAGCTTGCACTACTTTATTTTCTTGTGCATACACTGTTGAAGAAAGAGTAGTAGAGAGAGAAACTCATCAAGGAATATGAAGATCTTTTAATACAATTGCATCATTTAAACATTCTCACATTTTTGTGAATGCTAATTTATAACTTACATTATCTGTTTTTAACATATTTTTCACTTCATTTATATCTTTTACATCAAGAGCTCTTCATAAAGATTCAAGATATGTATTTGGAAGAGTATCAATAATAGCAGCTTTTTGAGCAGGTAAAGCATCAATATCAGAAAATTCTTTTCATTTTACAAAACTTGCAACATTATATGCTCCTGTATATGGCATAAGCACATTTTGTCTTGGATTTTTTGCTGTTCATCAAACTTGAGTTCATGAAAATGCAATACTTCCATCAGAAATTGATTGAAACGTATATCCTGAAGCCCCTGTATTTTGTCTATACCATTCTTCTCTTGCAGCTTTTACAGCTTGAGCAAGAGTAGAAACTTCTTTATTAAAGAGTGTATCAAAGTATTGAGCTCTGTTTGATACTTCATCATAACGTCTTGCATTTCATTTTGTATTTACATATCAATTTGTATCTACTTGCAATCCTGATTTTTTCATAAGAGCCGCAGGAATTGTTTGTAAAATCAACATTTTTTCCTCACCAGAGAGATTATCTTTCATGGTTGGAATCATTGTATTTGAATATTTTCATCTAAATCCTGCAAACGTATTTTGAAAATTTGTCCACACACTCTCAAGTGATCATCCTTTTCCAGCTCTCAAATTATAAATTGCAACTTGAAGCGCTGTCAATCCAGGAGTATCTTTACTTTTCAGTGCATCTGTATCAAGAAGATTAAAAATCTCTCCTCTTAAAACTTTTGTACTCTCTAAAGAATTTTGTAAAATGTCTGTATAAGTATTTTGTTCAATATTTGATGAAATTTCTTGAGTTTTAGCTCAAAGATACATTCATTGAGTACTTGTTTGTCATCCATTTATCACAATAGTTCTCATAACTCCTTGAGATGTAATATGTTCATCAATAGTAAGCGTGTTTATATTTCATGAAAAGTATAATTTTCCATCTTTTCTTTCAGCTTGAGCAGTTCCATCTTGAGTAGAAATTTGGTATGTATATTTGCTTTCATCAATACTATATACATTCTTTCCTTTCAAAATATCTCTTTCCAATCCTACCAATTCTGGTGATAATTCTCTATGAGTTGATGATCTTTCTTCTGTAATTCTTGCATTTACTCCATGAAATTTTTGAGAAATTTTTTCTCCTCAAACAGTAATATATGGAATAATATTATAACCTGAAAGTCAAGCAAATCATATTCATACAGAAGTGATTTTTGATCAAGCTGCATTTCTCATAAGCATATTTTCATAATATGCTAAATACCCATTTTTAAGATCATGAAGAGCTTGTTTTTGTAATTCTGGTGAATGTATTTGTTCTTTAATAAGTGCAATAGAATAACGAAGTTCTTGAACAATAACTTGTTCTGCTGGAGTAAGTTTATCATTTACAGGAACTGTATCATCAAAAATAAGATCAAGTTTTGAGTTCATATCTTGTACCATTTTTCCAATTCCTGTTGAATCATTTTCATTTGGTTTTGAGATACTCAATCCTATAGTTGTCCCTATTCCAAGAGCTCCTGCTGCATAAATACTTGGTTCAAATTTTCATTGAATTTTTGTATCAAAAAGTTGTTCTAATTCTTGTTGTCTTTCAAATGTTTTTGCAATTCCAGCAAATGGAATAACAAAATTCGAAAGTCCAACTCATCCTTTCCATCCATTTTTATCAAGAAGTCATTTTGTAAAGGCAATTCAAGAAGTTCCATTTACAATACCAACTTGCAAACTATCAACAAAACCTTTTGAAAATGCTTTGATATCAAAGCTTGCTCCAATTGCTTTTGAAATTCCCATTGCTACTCAAACTGCTTCTAAACGAATTGCTTTTTTTACATTTGCGATATCGTCTTGATTTCACAATTTTGATAATTCATTATTAAGTCTTGTATCTTCATTCAAAATCGTATCAATCTCTTGATCAATTTGTTGTGCATTTTTTGCTTCTTGAGTATACAATCTATCAAGTCCTTTCTCCACACCTTCTGATTGCAACAATTCTCACATTGTAAATCCTCTTTCTAAATAAGACCCAAGAACTCTTTGAAATTGTTCTCTTGCTGAGTAGAGATTTTCAGACATTTTTATAGCAAATTGTGCCATATTTTCAAAACCAAGATTTTTCATCAAAGCATCAATTTTATCTCATTGTAAGCTTTCATACGCAATAAAAGCTGCTTGTTTTTCACCAATTGAAAAATTTAAGTTTGAATCAAGAACTCCATTTTTATCAAAGTCAACTAAGATTTGAAGTTGTTCCTTTGGCTCGAATGAAAGAATACGAGCTTGTGTATCAGCATAATCACGAATCGTATGAAATACTGCTGAAACTTCTTTATCATCAAGAAATCCATCTGCCTTATATCATAATTCTTTCAAAGCATCAACAAGTGCTCAATAATTTCTCACTCACATTGTGTTTGTAAATGTATACCCTCAATCAGGATTTTTATTTCTTTCCGCAGCTCTTTCAAGTTGTGTTCTGATATCCGCTAAATTTTCTGTTTTTAAAATTTCTCATAAACTTGATTTTGATGAAGCTGCTAAACTATTGATAGTTTCTGCTCTCAAATTCGTTCCTCTCAAGAAATTTGATTTCACTTCTGTATTTTTTTCTCTTGTGTTTGTTTTTTGAAAATCAGACAAAAGAGTCGTTGTTTGTTCTACAATAGATGCATATACTCTATGTAATTCTTTTTCTTTTTCCAGACTTAATTCTGTGAGTCATGAAATTTGTCTATCAGCGATAGCTTTTGCCTCTAAAATACGAGCCTTATCTTCAACACTCAATGTTTCTCTATTTTTATAATCTCTAATAGATTTTTCAAATTCTCTTTGAATTGCATCAAAATCAGGAACAGTTTTTTCATTTTCTGCAACTTCTTTTTCAGGAGAAACAGTTCATTCTTTAGCACCATTCAATCCTGATTCAATCATCAAAGCAAATAATTTTTTTTGCTGAGTAATAATTGTAAACATATTTTTATTTTTATATTATAAATTTGTTTTTATTTTCCTTTTTTATATTTCATTTTTTCTTGAAAGAAAAAATATTATTTTTTTACAAAAAGTGTTTTTCTATTTACCCATACCATACCGATAAGAAGTGAGAGAATAAGTGCTACAAAATATAATTCTGGCCCTGTTTGTACTTGTGTCATTTCTTCAGGAGCTGGTGGTGTTGGAGTTGGTTCTGGAATTGGAGTTGGTTCTACTGGAATTTCTTCTGCTTGTGCTGCTTTAAAAAGTACACATTCTTTATGTGGTCTATCATTCATAGCCATTTCATTATTTGGAAGAATATTATGAGACATCAAATCAAAAACTAAAAGTCCTACATTTACTCCTCTTACATTTCCAGCTGTATTTGCTCTATATGCACTTCCAAGAGTTGATTTTATCCATGATACTTCTTGTCCTGGTTGGAGAACATACCCATCATAATCAGGACTATACATAGTTTCTAATTCTGATGTATATTCCCAAAATTCTTCATCAGAAGCTGGATTTTGTTCAAAACTTGCCCCATTAAGAGCATTCATCCTTGGAAGAGATTGTTCTTCTTTATAGAAAATTTTTCTATTATCTGAGTTATTTACCCAAACATCATCAAGAAAAGAAATAGTAGCTCCATTTTTTATTTCTGAACCATCAAAACATTCATTACAACTGTATTGATTAAAAGTAGCATCAATTGCACAATCCACTTTTGGATATGCTGCTTCTACTCATTGAATAGAAGAAAGAAAAATTCCATTTACAACAATGGCAGACAATAATAATTTTTTCATAATTTTTACATTAAAATTAAAATAACACCTTCATTATACCAAAAAAAACAAAAACTGTCAAAAAATGACAGTTTTTCTTTCTAAAAAAGTCTTTACTTTTTTAAAATTTTATTTACAAAATATTGTTGAAAAATCATAAAAAGTGTTCAAACTCACCAATACATCCCAAGTCCAGCAAAAAATGTAAAGGTAAATATTCAAATCATAATAGGAAGTCCATATAACATAAATTTATTTAACATGTCTGGATCTGGCATAAAATTATTATAATCTTTTGCATCTTTTTTCTTTTCCAAAACGATTCACGATTTTTTCTGTTGTGTTGCTTGATATGCAAGAGAAAGTTTCACTTGAAGAAATTGTAATCCCGCAACTATAAAAGCAAGAACCAATCCATTCAATCCCCCCACTCAAAACAAATCAACTCCATAAAAATCAGTACGAATCAAATCAATACTATAAGGCCCAATAAAATTATACAAATAATATGTATTTGCATATTCTTGAATAGAAATTATCACATGATAAATTACTATCAATATCGGCATTTGTATAAGAAGCATTCAACAAGATCCCATAGGATTTACTTGCTCTTCTTTATATAATTTCATCAATTCCACTCCAAGAAGTTGAGGATTTCATTTATGTTTTTCTTGAATTTCCTTAATTTTTGGTTGGAGAAGTTGAAGTTTTCTTTGGCTCACCATCATTTTGTGTTGAGGATACAAAAGCAACAAACGAATAAAAATAGTAATCAAAATAATTGCCCATCACAAAGAATAATTTGTAAGTGCTAATAATCATGCCATAAGATTATAAACTGGTGCATAAAAGAAAAACACAAAAAATTTTGAAAAAAATCATTTATTTTTTACTTCAAATTGTGCTAAAATTTCATTTTCTATTCCAGTTCAAGAAAGTTTTACAAAATAATTTCCAACTTTTTGAAATGCATCATATTGTTTTTCCAAATCAATCTTATATGTTTGACCAGAG
Source organism: uncultured Candidatus Peribacteria bacterium (assembly GCA_964470525.1). Lineage (GTDB taxonomy): Bacteria > Patescibacteriota > Gracilibacteria > BD1-5 > UBA6164 > CAYYDE01. The sequence goes on along the minus strand of CAYYDE010000004.1, from coordinate 15,416 downwards.
AGAAGTTCGATTTCACTACATTCTGTTGGAACAATCAAAAGATCATCTTTCTTTATCTGAAAATCATTACACGTATCAAATGAAAGAGTATTTGAAGTATAGTTTTGTACTTCAACTTGTACATTTGCAGGAATGGTATATGATTTTTGTGTTATAACTTGTACTCATGAGAATTCTTTTGTCTCTTTTTTGTCTCCAAAAAATATTTGAAGTGTCAGAAATACAAAAAGAAAAATCAATAAAAAATTTAAAATTTTATCTTTCATACAATAAATTTATAGAAATAAAAATTATTCTTTCACACTTTCTCTCCATTTTTTCAATAAAAACAGAATGTCTTTTGTAAAATTGGTAATACTTTCCTGATTATTCTTATCTAATTGTATCGTTTTTTTTATAACAAACACAAAATCACTTGATCATTCATGGAGCATATTTTCAACCATTTTGTAAAATAATCTACGAAAAAACACACGATGTACATTATTTTTTACTACTTTTGCTGGAATAACCACACCAAAACGATTCAGTTGATTTTTTGTTTTTGCAACATTTAAAACGATCCCATAAGAAAAAAAAGGTTTTTTATACATCAAAACCTTTTTTAGCTCTTTTTCTTTTAGTCTATAGAGTTTCTGTAACATGAAACAATATTTATAGAATATTATTTTTTTCTTGCTATATAATTTCCTTTTCCATCAAAAGGTGATTTTCTTGCAGTTCCTCCAGCAATAATATGCATTTTTGCTTTCCCATCTACCAATTGAAATCTTTTTGGATATGAAACAGTTAAAGCATGTCTTCCTTTTCTTCTTCTTGCAGCGAGAACTTTTTGTCCTCCTACTGTACTACTTCTTTTCAAAAAACCATGCACTCTAAGTCTTTTTCTTTTTTTTAATTTTCCTAACATAATTATGAATATTAATAATTAACATGATCATCACAAAATGTGAAGTTTATTTTCAAATTTTAATTGATTTTTAGTAGCCTTTTTTCCCAAAAATCATTAAAGCTGAGTCATTGTATACAAAAAAGCTAAAATGTCAAAAAGAAATTATGATATTGTAGTCCCTTCATTTTCCCCCTGAATTGCTCTTAAAATTGCTCCTTTTTTATACAAAGAGACAACTTTGAGTGTCAATTTTCCTTCTCGAGCTAATGCAATCCCTGTTTGATCCATAACACGAATATCATTTTTAATTACTTGGTCATATGTAGTTTTTTCAATTAAAAGAGCATCTTCATATTTCATAGGATCTTTATCATACACTCCATCTACCTTTGTTGCTTTTATCATCATATCACATCCTAACTCTAATGCCCTTAATACTCAAGCACTATCTGTAGTAAAATATGGATTTCATGTTCCAGCTACACAAATTACAATTCTTGATTTTTCCAAATGACGAATTCATCTTCTATTGATATATTGTTCTCCAACTTCTGGAATATCTAAAGCAGACATAAGGCGAGTTTGACATCAAACTGATTCTAAAGCATCTTGCATAGCAATTCCATTTAACACTGTTGCTAACATTCCCATATAATCTGCTGCTGTTCTATCCATACCATTTGATGCTCCTGCCATTCCTCTAAAAATATTTCATCATCCAAGTACCATTGCTATTTCTACTCCTGTATCATAGATTTCTTTTATTTGTGAAGCTAATTCTTTTAAAAATTTTGGATCTATTCAATATTCTCTTTCTCATTCTAATGCTTCTCATGAAATTTTTAGTAACACTCTCATTGTATTTTTCTTTTTATTAAAAATTAAATTATAGTCAGCGAAAAAAACTATCATATTCAGAAATACTTTCAAAGTTTTTATCTCTGAGTTCTTGGTTTTTTGCAGATAAATCATCTGACCCAAGTGGTCAACCTGTTTCTAAAAGTACCGTTGCATAAATTCCTTTTTCAAAGTTAACATAATGCCTTTCATATTTATACTGATCCTCCTCAAGAGATAAAACATTAAAATAAATCGAAATGTCTTTTTCAAGTGGACGGCACGTATTCCAATAAAACCATCCAGAATGATTTCCAAGATATGTTGTTAATGTTTCACAACTTAAATCAGAAATATCTCTTTCTAAAAACTGAAATGCATCTTGTACATCTTCATACACTGTTTCTTGTGTTTCATATACTACTTCTTGTATTTCTCCAGTATTTTCAACACTTTGCGTTGGCAATACTTGTTCAGAAACACTATTTCTGTCTCCCTGAATCTCAGAAGAAGTATTTTGTAATAATTCTTTTTTTGCATCTTCAATTTCTTGTTGATTTGAAGAACAAGAAATAAGAAAAAAAAGTACAAACAACCCAATATATTTTTTCATAATTTTTTATTTAAAAAATAAAAAGTCTTGAAGAGAGTATACAAAGATTCTCAAATAAATCAACGGAAAAAAATATTTAACCTTTTCTAAAAAATTTCACTTTCTAGAAAAAATCACTATAATAACAGCAATATTACTAAAGTAAAATTATGTTAAAAATTCAAACAGGGAAGCAAAATGAAATCCTGAGAAATGTAAGCGAGGAAATCAAAAAATCAGAATTTGATCAATATATCAAATTGTGACGAGAAATGATTAAATATATAAAAAATCCAAAAAATATGGGTGTTTGACTTGCTGCTCCTCAAGTTGGTCATAATAAAAGAGTTATTGTTGTGAGTCTTCTCAAAAATCGGGAAGATGAATCTTTTCCAACAGTTCTTATGATAAACCCAAAAATTTTAGATTTTTCTCAAGAATGTGAAAGTGAACAAGAATGATGTCTTTCTGTACCATGAGAAAATGGGGAAGTAGAAAGATATCAAAAAATTAAACTTCAATATATTGACGAAAAAAAGAAAGAAATAACTCTCCTACTCACTGGAGTTTCCGCTCGTATTGTACAACATGAGATTGATCATCTCAATGGAATTTTATTCACAGACAAAATAAAATAAAAAACTCAATTTTCAAATTGAGTTTTTTATTTTATTTAAATTTTGAATAATCAAACATTTTCATCTCACTATCTACTCTTCTAATAATATCAAGTATTACAGAAACGATAATAATCAATCCCGCTCCAGTAATAATGAAATCTATTGTTTGTCATGTAATTTTTCCCATAATATATGGTAAAACTGCAATAAGTGCAAGAAATCATCATCCAAATAAATTCAAATGTGCTGAAACTTTTCATAAATATGTAGAAGTTTCACTTCATGGACGAATTCCAGGAATATATCCTCCTCTTTTTTGAATATTTTCTGCTACATTATCAGTATTAAAAGTAATAGATACATAGAAAAATGAAAATCCAAGTACTAATAAGAAATATATAGCAATAAAAGCCCATCCAGGTGATTGCATATTAAAATATGTAACCAAGAAGTTTCCAATTTGATTTGCTGTAGATCCTGTTTGTGAAGCAAGAACTTGTCCAATAATTCCAGGAAAAGTCACTAAAGAAATAGCAAAAATGATAGGAACCATACCAGCTTGATTTACTTTAATTGGAAAATATGATTTTTCATCTCTTCCTGTTTTTGAATAAATCACAGGGATTCTTCTATTTCATTCTGTAAATTTAATAATAACATAAATTACAAAAAGAGTTGCAACAAGTAAAGCAGCAAATAATGCATATTGTGATGTTTGCAAATATTGATTTATAACTGATGGAACTCATGCAAGAACTCATGCAGTAATGATAATACTTATTCCATTACCAATTCCTTTTTCTGTCATGATTTCTCCAAGCCACATAAGAAACATAGTTCCTGTTGTAATAAGCATCATAGCAGTTAAAATAGTTGCTGTATTTGTCGTATCAATAATAGATCCTCCAGCAAGAGAATTTAAAAGAATAATCATCCCATAACTTTGAAGTATAGCAAGTGGGAGTGTAAAATATCTTGTATATTGAGTAATCTTTTTTTGTCCTTGTTCTCATTCTTTTTGAAGTTGTTCAATTTTTGGAACAATAACTCCAAGAAGTTGAATAATAATCATTGCATTAATATATGGAGACAATCCCATAAGAATAATAGAAAAATTTTCTAATCATCCTCACATAAGAGCTCCAAAAAAAGAAAGTCATGCCTGTCCATCAAGCATATTTTTCAAAGCAGTAGTATCCACTCATGGAACTGGAATAACTGCTAAAAACTTATATACTAAAATAAGTCAAAGAACAGCAAGAATCTTATTTTTTAATCAAGGAGTTGAAAACACTCATCTAATATGATTTAAAATCATAATTATTATGTTAAGTTGTAAAATTTATACTTGTTCATTATAATAAAATCCTGAAAAAGTAAAGTTTTTAAGGGAAAAAAGTGCAATTTTACAAGCAAAAATAAAAGCCTGATCTCTCAAGCCTCTTATTTCTGATTACACAATTTCAACTTTCCCTCCAGCTGCCTCAATTTTTGCAATTGCTGCAGGAGTTGCTTTATTTACTTGTAGTGTTACTTTTGCAGTAATTTCTCCATCACCTAAAAGTTTCACAGCGTAATTTTTATTTCTAATGACTCTGTGTTGAAGTAATACTTCTTTTGTAATTTCAGTAATACCTTTTTGTACTAAAGTTTCTACATCAGAAACATTTAAAACAGAGTATCTTGTTTGGTAATTGAAATTCGAAAACCCTTTCAATTTTGGCATTCTTCTGAATAAAGGAGTTTGTCCTCATTCAAACCAAGGACCAACACCACCTCAAGATCTTGAACTTTGTCCGTTCATACCTCTACCAGCAGTTGTTCCTTTTCCTGAACCATTTCATCTTCAAACTCTTTTAGAAGTTTTTCTTGATCAGATATTTGGTTTAATACTGTTTAATGATAACATATAAATTTGTCATTAATAATTATAATATAGGGGATATCATTGAATGATAACTATTTTTTGAATGAAGTAAGTGCTTTTAAAGTTGCTCTTGCATTATTAATAAGATTTGTTGAACCATATCTTTTTGATAATACATTTTTATAACCAGCAACATTTAAAACCTTTCTCACAGCTCCTCCTGCAATAATTCATGTCCCTTCAGAAGCAGGGTGAACCATTACTTTTGCTGATTTATATTTTACTTCAATATCATAAGGAACAGTTCCTTCTTCGATTTGAACTTTTACCATATTTTTCTTTGCGTCATTTACTGCTTTTGCAATCGCATCAACAACTTCCCAAGATTTTCCAGTTCCAAGTCCTACTCTTCCTTTTCCATCTCAAATAACCATTACAGCTCTAAATCTTAACTGTCTTCCTCAAGAAGTAACTCTTGTAACTCTATCTATCGCAAGTAATTCTTCTCTGAATTCTTTTTCTGCTTTGAAAGGTTTATCATTACTTCTTCTTTTTTTAACATCTTTTTTTACTTCAGTTGTCATAAAAGTGTAATTTAAATAATTAAAATTTAAGTCATTGAGATCTTGCTCCATCAGCAAGAGATTTTACTCTCCCATGGTATGCAAATCCTCATCTATCAAAAACAATTTCTGTAAGTTTCAAATCTTTTGCTTTTTGAGCAATTTCTTCTCCTACTTTCGTTGCTTTTTGAGACTTTGTTAATTTTTCAGTGATTTTTAAATCAGAAGCTGAACAGAGAGTTTTTCCTGTTGTATCATCAATAAGTTGTGCATAGATATTTACATTACTTCTATAAACACTCAAACGAGGTCTTACAGTAGTACCTGAAATCTTTGCTCTTACTCTTATTTTTCTTCCGAGTCTTTTTGCAAATTTTGCTAACATAATTTTTGTTAATTAATTAATAAATAATACTTGAGCTAAATGTATAGCTCATCTTACATTATTCATTTTTTACTATTTACCAGTCTTACCTGCTTTTCTTCTAATGTTTTCTCAAACATATTTAATTCCTTTTCCTTTGTAAGGTTCTGGTTTTTTCATAGCTCTTACTTTTGAAGTAAATTCTCCAACAAGTTGTTTGTCAATCCCTGAAATATGAATAATATTTTTTGCTTTTTCATCAGCCTTAATAGTCAATCCTTTTGGAGCAACTACATCAACTTTATGAGAATATCCGATACTCAAAACAAGTTTTTCTGCACCAGCAACTTCAAATTTATATCATACTCCATTTATTTCTAAACTTTTTGTGTAACCGTCTTTTACTCCGACTACCATATTGTTAATATTTGCTCTGGTAGTTCCCCATAAAGCTTTTGATAAAGGATTTTCTAAATCTACAGGAGTTACAATGATAGAATTTCCATCGATTGAAACTTTTACGAGTTCAGAAGTTTGTAATGTCAAAGTTCCAAGAGGCCCTTTTACTTCTACTACACCATTATCTAAAATTTTAGCTTCTACTTTTTCAGGTAAAACTACTGGCAATTTACCAATTCTAGACATATTTTATTTATTAGTATATAAAATCAAAATTAAAAAATTTCACATAAAAGTTCTCCACCAGTACTTAAAGCTCTTGCTTCATATCCAGTGATTACTCATTTTGGAGTAGAAAGAACATAAATTCATTTTCAATTTCTTGATTTTCTTATATCTTTAAATCAGATATATATTCTTTGACCAGGTCTACTTATTCTTTTAAATGTAGGAACATATAAAGTTTCTCTTACATTATTCAATTTTACAAGTAACGCTTTTTTATTATTTCCTTCATCAACTACTTCAAAATCAGATATATATTTATTTTTTTTCAAAATATGTAAAATATCTGCTTTCAATTTTGAGTAAGGTGCTTTTACTTCAAGAATTCTTGCTAAATAAGCATTTCTTAATCTAGTCAATAAATCTCCGATTGGATCTATTATCATAATTATAAAACTTAATAAACTAAATTTAATTTCTTACTACCAGCTTGATTTTCTTACTCATGGTAATTCTCAAGCATTTGCTTTTTCTCTAATACAAATTCTACACATATCAAATTTTCCAATGTACCCTCTCGTTCTTCCGCAAACACTACAAACATTAAATAATTTTGTAGCAAATTTTGGTTTTCTTCAATCTGCAATAGCTCTCAAAAATTTTGTTTTCAATTTCTCAGCTTTTGCAATTTTTGATTTTCTTGCCATTATAATTTTATTAAAAAATTAAATATTATTTTGAAAAAGGGAATCCCATTTTTTCAAGTAATAGAACTGAATGTTCTTTTTGTCTTGCATTTGTTTTAATAGTAATTTGTAACCCGTAAGGTTTTACTACATCAAGTTGAGGGACTTCAGGAAATATAGTATGTTCTTTAATTCAGAAATTATAATTTCCTTCTGTATCAAAAGATCTTTTTGAAATTCATCTAAAGTCTTTTACTCTTGGCAAAACAATATTAATAAGTTTTTCCAAAAAAGCATACATATTTTCACCTCTGAGAGTTACCGTAAGTCATACTGGCATTCCTGCTCTTAACTTAAAGTTTGATACTGCTTTTTTTGCGAGTCTCACTACTGGTTGTTGACCTGAAATAAGAGCAAGATCATCCTTTAATGTTGTATAATCTTTGTTCCCTGTTTTAATATATGTTCAAATTCACATATTGAGAACCACTTTTTCTATTTTCGGTATCTCCATTACATTTGAGAGTCCAAGCTCTGATTTCAAAGCAGGAGCAATCTCTTTAACATATTTTTCTTTCAAATACATGTTCTAATAGTATTTATAAAATAATCTATTGAATTATTATACAATTATTTAATTATATAATCTTTTGCTTCTCATCATTTTACTTTTAATGCAACTTTTGAGAATCTAAATTTTTTCGTAGAAGATTTGTCTTCAATAAGAACATATCCTACTCTTGTTGGTTTTGATGTAAATGGACATACAAGCATTACATTTGAAGCATCAATAGCATTTTCTTTTTGAACAATTTGTCCAGCATTAGTACCTACTTTTTTGTAATGTCTTTTTACCACATTTATACCTTCTACCACAAGTTTATTCGTTCTAGTTAACACTTTTAAAACTTTTCCAGTTTTTGTTTTATCTTTCCCAGATACAACTACAACGTTATCACCTTTTCTAATTTTCATAACTGAGTTTATTTAATTATAAAACTTCCGGAGCTAAACTCACGATTTTTTGATATCCTTTGTTTTTTAATTCTCTTGCAACTGGTCCGAAAATACGAGAAGCTTTTGGTTCTCCTTTATCATCAATAATTACAACTGCATTATCATCAAAACGAATAAAACTTCCATCTTCTCTTCCGATTTCCTTACTCGTTCTTACAATAACTGCCTTTACAACTTTTTTCTTTTTGATATTTCCGTTTGGATCAGCTTTTTTTACAGCACACATGATTTCATCTCAAACAGAAGCATATCTTCTGTGAGATCCTCAAAGTACTTTTATACACAAAACTTCTTTCGCTCAAGAATTATCAGCAACAGCTAATCTTGATTCAGCTTGTATCATATTCTAATTTACTTAAGTACTAAATTATTATACAACCACTTCCCATCTTTTTAATTTTGAGAGAGGTCTTGTTTCTTTAATAGTAACAATATCTCATTCATTGCATTTATTTGCTTCATCATGAGCATAAAATTTTGTTGTTACCTTAAATCTTTTTTTATACTTTGGGTGACTTTTATAAGAATCGATAGAAACAACAATTGTTTTATCCATTTTATTACTCGTTACCACACCTTTTTTTAATCTCATATTTCTATGTATTAATAGATAATTAAATAGTTTTACTGCTAGCAATTGTATTTAAAACTGCTATGTATCTTCTTAAAAACTTAATTAAATGAGTTTGTTTTAATTCCCCAAGTTCTGATTTCATAGTTAAATCAAACATTTTTTTATTTGCTGATTTAATTTCTTTTTGAATTTCAGGTAACTCTAATTTTCCCAATTCAACTTTCGTTTTTAATGATAAATCCTTAATTTCTTTCATGGTAGATTTCGATTAATCAACTAATATTTTTGTTTTAACCGGTAATTTATAAGAAGCTAATCTGAAAGCAACTCTTGCTTCTTCTGGTGTTACTCATGTTATTTCAAATAACACTCTTCCAGGTTTAACAGGAGCTCTAAACATTTCAAGACTTCATTTACCTCACCCCATAGGTACTTCCAATGGTTTACTTGTATATGGTTTGTCTGGAAAAATTCTAATCCAAATTTTCCCCCCTCTTTTTACTTGACGAACCATTGCTCTTCTGGCAGCTTCAATTTGTCTAGAAGTAATAAAACCTCTTGTCACTGCTTTTAAAGCGTAATCTCAAAAACTGATTGTAGATCATCTAATAGCGAGACCTTTCAATCTTCATCTATGAGTTTTTCTGTATCTAGCCTTTTTAGGTTGTAACATACAATTCTAATTAATATATAAATTCTTTGCGAGTTTTTATAATTATTTCTTTTTATAAATATCTCCTTTATAGATCCATACTTTTATACCTATAGTTCCATATACTGTTTCTGCTCTATAAGTAGTATAATCAATATCTGCTCTCACTGTTTGAGTTGGAATATTTCATTCTTTAAACGTTTCTTTTCTCGCAATTTCAGCTCCATTCAATCTTCCACCAACTTTTACTTTAATTCCTTTTGCTCATTTTTCCATAGCTTTTTGCATAGCTTGTTTAATTGCTCTTTTATAAGGCATTCTTTTTTCAATTTGATTTGAAATAGTAAACCCTACTACTTTCGCATTCAACTCTGGTCTTTTTACTTCTTTTACTGTAACTTTTATTACTACTCCTGTTTTTTTAGAGAGAGTAGCTTCAAGAGTTGCAAGATTTTCATTATTATCCCCTAAAACTAAAGATGCTTTTGCAGTAAAAATAGTCACAAGAACTTCTGTTTGATTTCTTGCAATCAAGATATCTCCAACAGGTATTCCTGATAAACTTGTTTTTAATTCAGCTCTAATAGTATTATCAACTCTTAAATTTGCAACATAATCTTTTTTATCTGCAAACCAAGTAGCTGACCAGTTTTTTATGTACGGGATTCTAAATGCCTGTGGACTTACTTTATGTCACATAACTTTATAATATTAAAATTTAAATTATCTTACTTGTAACTCTAATCTAACATTAGATGTTCTTTTCAAAATTGGATGCATTCTCCCTCTTGAAATTGGTTGACCTCTTTTGTACACAATCCCTTTTGTAATTGTAAGAGTATCAATATAGAGGTTTGAAGCATCTTGTGCATTGTTATTTACTGCGTTACTTACAGCAGAATACAATACTTTATAAAGAATATCAGCTCATTTTTTTGGAGCAAACTTTAAAAAATTCAAAGCCCATGCTGCATCTTTACGATTAATAACTTCAGCTACAACTCTTAATTTTTTAGGAGAAATTCTTATATTCTTTCAATAAGCTTTCATAATTGTTTAGTAATTATACAAATATTATTATTTATTTCATGAATGACCTCTAAAAGTTCTTGTCATTGAAAATTCTCATAATTTATGTCCTACCATATCTTCAGTAACAAATACTGGAGTGTGGACTTTTCCATTATGAACTCCAAAAGTATGTCCTACAAATTCTGGAATTACAGTACAACCTCTTGACCAAGTTTTAATTACTGTTTTTTTCCCTTCATTATTAAGTTTATCTACTTTTTTTAAGAGTCTTTCATCTACATAAGGTCATTTTTTTAAACTTCTTGCCATAGTAGTTTTTTAAATATAAAATTATAAAAAATGTTTTTAGAATATGATTCTATTACACCATTAGTTTTCCTTTTTTTGTTCTTAAAATCCATCTGTTTGTAAATTTTTTCTTACTTCTTGTTTTTCAACCAAGAGCAATTTTTCACCATGGAGTTTTTGGAGCTTTCATACCGATTGGTGCATGTCCTTCTCAACCTCCGTGTGGATGATCAACTGGATTCATTGATTTCCCAAGTACTGTAGGTCTAATTCCCATATGTCTACTTCTTCAAGCTTTCCCAATAACAATTTGATTATTATCTGGATTTGAAACTTGTCCAAGAGTAGCATAACATTTTTTATGAACGAGTCTAATTTCACCAGAAGGCATTTTTACTTGTGTATATTCTCCTTCTTGAGAAACCACTGTAGCCATAGATCCTGCTGATCTTACTGAAGAAGCACCTTGTCCAACAATAAGCTCTACATTATAAACATTAATTCCAACAGGAATATTTCCAATTTCGAGTCTATTTCATCTTTCTAATACTGCTTTTTCTTCTGTAATAACAGTATCTCCAACTTTCATTTCAGTATGAGCTAAAACATATCTTCTTTCACCATCTTTATAACATACAAGTGCTATCCAAGCTGTTCTATATGGATCATACTCAATTGTTTCAACTTTTGCTGGAATAGATTTTTTATCATGAAAGTAAAAATCTACTATTCTATATTTTTTTGCGTGACCACCACCTTGATGTCTAACTGTAATAGTTCAAGTATTATTTCTTCCAGAATGTCTTTTCAATGACATTGTTAGAGCTTTATATGGAGTACTTGTAGTAATTTCTTCAAAAGTATTTCCTGTCATAGCTCTTCTCCCTGGAGTGGTAGGCTTAAATTTCTTAATTCCCACTTTTACAAAAATTAAAAATTAAATTATTTTGTAATAGAAAAATCTATTTTTTGATTTGCATCTTTCAAGGTTACATATGCTTTTCTTGATGCTCTTTTTCTTACAACAGTTCCTTTTCTTCCTTGTTTGAATTTTTCTCTTGTATTTACAACTCTTACTGATTCAACTTCAACTCCATATAATTCAAGAATTGCTTTTTTAATATCAATTTTCGTTGCATCTACAGAAACTTCAACTACATATGTTGATTCTTTTAATTCTAACATCGAAGCTTTTTCTGTAACTATTGGTTTTTTAATTATATTAAATAATCTCATAGTATAATAATTATCTTATATTATCTCGTTAAAGAATTTACTTTTTCCAATGAATCTTTTAATAAAACTAATGTATTATATTTTAATAAATCAGCCATATTTAAATAATCCACAAGTAAAGTTTTTACATTTGCAATATTTGAACTTGTTCTTTCAATTCCTTCATTTTTTGAAGCAATAGCAAGTAATACGCTTTTTTCATATGGTAAATTATTTAAAACTTGAACCATGTTTTTTGTTTTTACTTCTTTGAATTCAATTGAATCAAGCACTAACACTTTATTTTCTTTTACTTTTTGTGATAAAAGAGAAAATAATGCTAATCTTCTTTCTTTTTTATTCATTAAAATTGTAAAGTTTGCATTGTTTCTTGGACCGAAAGCAACTCAACCTTTTCTTCTAATTGGAGATCTTGCTGAACCAGCTCTTGCTCTCCCTGTACCTTTTTGTTTATACAATTTTCTTGTTGAACCTTGTCTATCTGATCTTGTTTTTGTATGAGCAACTACTTGTCTTTCATTTGCTAATTGGTAAACCAATGCTCTATGAATCAAACCTTTGTTTATATCAACACCAAATACTGAATCATTTAATTCAACCGTACCAATTTCTTTTCCTTCTTGGCTTAGTAATTTAGTTTGCATTTTCAATTAAATTAAAGTTTAAAATTTTACAACAACTAAAGAATTTCTTGCTCCTGGAACTGGTCATCTTACACCAAATACTGCTAAATCTTTATTAACAATTTCAACAGGAACATTCTTTAAATTGATTTTCAAATCTCAATGATGACCATGCATTTTTCTATTTTTATGAGTTCTTCTTGGTTTTCTTGTACCGATAGAACCAAGGGCTCTATGGAATTTTGAACCATGAGTAGCTCTTCATCCTGAAAAATTATGTCTTTTCATCGCTCATGTAAATCATTTCCCTTTTGAGTATGAAGTAAGTTCTACTACTTCCACTCCATCTAAACTATTTAATGTAACATCATCTCATACATTAAATTGAGCAAGTTTATCAGCATCAACTGATATCTCTCTTATTTTTGAGAATTCATTAAAGCTTAATGCTTTTTTTCATTCTTTCAATGCTCCAGTTGCTCCATCTTTTAAAACTCCTAATACTAATGATGTATATCCATCAGTTTCAATTGTTTTAATGGCAACTACTTTCAAAGCTGGAACTTTCAATAACGTTACTGGAACAAAAGTGTTTCCTTTCACAATTCTTGTCATTTCTAGCTTAGAAGCCAATAATCAAGCCATGTTTCCAAAAAATTAAAATATAAAAGTTAGAGGTTAAACTTGTGATTATTACCACCGTTTAACTTAACCTCTTCCAAAAACTTATCATATGTCTCACAATTGAGACAAAATATAAAGCCAAAACATTTTATAAAAAAAAATCAAATTGTCAAAAAGAAAAATTATTTTCTTGTACTCAAATTTTATTTATTTGAATGAGAAAAATTGATTTCTGTTTTTTTTTGAGTATAGTAAGAAAAATTTTTACTCTTTATAAGTTATTATGAAAGAAAACATATTAGAAATACAAAAATATTTTACCTCTCAACTTCAAACTCTTTCTTCTTTAGAGGAATTAAAAAATCTTGAATGAGAACTTCTAGGAAAAAATGGAAAACTCAATTCTATTCTCAAAGGACTCAAAGATCTTAATCCAGAAGAAAAAAAAGAAATAGGAATTATTGCAAACGAATTGAAAAGTTTTATTCTCAATGCAAGTGAAGAAAGAACTAAAGAATTAGAAGAAAAAATGTATCATAGTATTGAAGAAAATGAAAAAATTGATGTCTCACTTCAATTTGCTTCAAATACAAAAGGACATATGCACCCAATTTCTCTTACTTCAAAAATTTTAGAAGATATATTTATTTCTCTCTGATTTAAAGTAGAAGATGGTCCTCAAATTGAAACAGAGCAATATAATTTCGACAAACTTAATATTCCTGATAATCATCCAGCACGTGATGTATGGGATACATTTTGGATAAGTGATACTATCAATGCTCAAAAAATACCTTGAGATAAATTATTACTCAGAACTCATACTTCTCCTGTACAAATTCGTACTATGTTAACTCAAGAACTTCCAATAAAAATTATTGTTCCAGGAAGAGTATTTCGTTATGAACAAGAAGATGCACGTCACACTTCAAATTTTTACCAACTTGAATGATTAGTAATAGGGGAGTGAGTAACTTTTTGAGATCTCAAATGGACTCTTGATACCGTAATGAAAAAACTTTTATGAGAACAAACCAATCTCAGATTTAGACCAAGTATTTTTCCATTTACAGAACCATCAGCAGAGATAGACGTAAGTTGTCAACTTTGTAATTGAAAAGGATGTTCAATGTGTTCTGGAACTGGATGGGTAGAACTCCTCGGAGCTGGAATGGTTCATCCAAAAGTTTTAGAGTGATGTGGAATTGATCCAAACAAATATTCAGGATTTGCATTTGGTATGTGAATTGATAGAATTGCAGCACAAAGATATTCAGTATCAAGCTCAAGAATGTTTTATCAAAATAAATTAAAGTTAAATGAACAGTTTTAAAAAAAGCCTTGGCAAATTGCTAAGGCTTTTTAATTATATGATTTAGGTGTAAATATTATTACTCATTTAAATCAAAATTTTTTTGCTTGCTCTGATAAATCTTGTGCATGAGCTCATCCAGCAATAATGGGAATAAAATTTTTTCAATCCGAATTATTTCAAGTGATTAAAATATTTTTCATATTTTGTAACCATAAATTATTTCTATCTCTTACTACTGCTCATTCAATATGCTCATCCAATTTTTTTAATCTTGATTCCATACGAGAAAACATTTCATCAATAGAAGTGTTATTATCTATCTTCCCTAAAGAACTTCCCCATTTTTTTCTATCCAATTCTTTAAAACCTTCATGTGATAAATCAACTCAGCATGTATTTAAACTGTCTCAATAATATTCTTCTAAGGCAACTGATGATAAAGATGTAAATCATCATAAAATAAAATTTACTGTATTTTTTATGTCTCACTGTAACTGAGAAACCTGAGGATTAAGTTCATAATCTGCTCCCTCTGTAGCAAGAAAATTGAAATATTCTCTAAATTTTATAAATGTTTCAAAATTTTCTTTTTTTACATTATCATCATTATGAAGTTCCTGAAAAATTACTAAAACTGGTCAATTTAGATTTTCTTTAAAAAGCTTATATTCAGTCTTTCAAAATCAATCCAATCATTCCACTAATTTAGAAAAATCCTGATTTAATGCATTGAATTTTTCTATTTCTCTAGGTTTTTTGGTAGAATCAATAAAACATCTATTATTTTTTTGTAGACTCCCTACTTGAATATTATCATTAAATCTTTCTCATGACATAAAAACATATTATAAATTATAACTGTCTTTAGTTTAACATATATTATAATATTTTACAAAAATTTAACTTTAAAAAACCTCTTAACATTTCTGTTAAGAGGTTTTTCGTTTGTAATATAATATGGTGGGTAATATAGGATTCGAACCTATGACCCCCTGCTTGTAAGGCAGATG
>CAYYDE010000003.1:94613-155857 GCA_964470525.1 uncultured Candidatus Peribacteria bacterium | reverse complement strand
AAGCCGACTCAGTATATTAAATCTTTATCCTTTGTCAAAACTTTTTTTGTTTTTTATTTTATTATCTTAAATTTTTGCTTAAAGTAAAGGTAATTACTTAATCCACCCCTTCATCATATCTTGAATAACATATGCAAGTTTCATCGGATCATGACGTACCACGTCACTTTCATTTACAAAATCTCTTTCAATAACTCTGTATTTTTTATGAGAAAAAATCATAGATTCTTTCTTTTTTACTGGTTTTTTTCATTCTTCAAGTTTATATTTTGCAACGAGTTCATCACTAATATATCCATTATTCACAAATACATAATCAAGAACTTCTCAAGCGTACTTCTCAATATTTTCTATAAAATCAGGAAGTTCATAAGTTGTTGTTTCTCCCTGTTTGGTCATAATATTACAGACATAAATGATTTTTGCTGGAGTTTTTGCAAGAGCTTCTTTCATTCATTTTGATAAGAGATTTGGAACAATGCTGGTATAAAAATCTCCTGGACCTAAAATAATAAAATCTGAATTCATAATTGCTTCATATGCTCTTGGATTGAGTTCACCATCTCATCAGACAAGAAATGCATTTACAATATTTTGATCAATATTATGCGTGCGTTCTCAAGGATTTGTGGAACTCACATCAATATGTTTTTCTCAAACAATTTGTGTTCCATCTTCAAATTCTACTCATAAATGCACGTCTTCCAGAGTGACAGGAATGATTTTTCCCTCAACATCAAACATTTTGCATGCCTCATCAAGTCATGGTTCAAATCAACCTTTAATATCAGCAAGAGCTGTTAAGAGAATATTTCCAATTTTATTTCCTCCAATCACTCAAGTTTCGTCTTTAAATTTGTATTCAAAAAGTTTTCTCACAATTCCAGTATCACGGGCAAGCGCACAAATAGCACGTCTGATATCTCAAGGTGGAAGCACTCAAAATTTATCTCTGATTTCTCAAGTGGTTCCTCAAGAATCTGTCATTGCAATAATCGTTGTGAGATTTCTTTCTTCAATCGGAAGTACTTTTTTGAGTCCATAGATAACATTAAAAGTTCCTGAACCTCAACCGATTGTGGTAATATTTATTTTTTTTGTCATAGGTTTCTATTTTTTAGCAATTACATCTATAAATCAATTTATACTTATTTCTCAAGAAATTTGATTATGTTGATCTGAGTTTGCAGATATTTCAACTATTTCAAAATCTTTAAATAAATTTGCAACTCACTGCTTGGTGAAATAATATTTTATATCTCATCCGTTTTTATAAAAATTTTCCTCTAATTTTTCTCATTTTCAGTAATTCATATCATCTACAGATTTTACTCGTAGGAAAAGATATCATCCTTTTTTGAGAGATTTTTTGAGATTTGAAAAAATTTTTTGCGTGTCACGAGTAGAAAAATAATGCAATGAATTACAAGCATAGATTATATCATAGTGATTTTCTCAAAAATCAAAATCTTGAATATTTCATTTAATCGTTTTTATTTCTACATTTTCTTGTTTTGCAAAAGTCTCAAGCTTTTCTAATGCATTTTGAGAAAAATCAAAAGCATCTACTCAAAAATTATTTTTTGCAAAAAATAAACTATCTCTTCCTGATCCAGCTCATACATCTAATAATTTTTTTGTTTCTCATTTTGGAAAATAATATATCACTTTCTTTGCAAATGTTTGCTCCGGAATTAGTTGCACGTTTTGCCACTTTTCATCCCAAAATTTTTCAAATTCTTCATAGAGATTTTGCATATTTTTTTATTAAAAAATATTTTATTATAAATTTTTTCATAACTGAAAAATATGTGGCTGAAATCAAAGTTTTTCGTATAAATTCAAAGCATTTTTGTTATTGTGAAGCAATTTTATATGCATTCTTTTTGATCATTGTGATTTTGCCCAGTTTTCAAATTCTTTACATAATTGTTGCGCATACCCATTTCATCTATATTGTTCATCAATAAAAAGAGTATCCAGAAAACTTATTTTTTCGTATGTCCACCAAAGTGTTGGTTTTTCTAGATATCAAGCCACTATTCAAATATTTTCCCCTTCTTTTTCTGCAATCAAAATGCACTCATCTTCTTTTTCAATATTTTTTAAATATTCCTCTTTGTAATTTCAGCTATACACCCAATTTGGATCAATATTTGGTTCAAGAGAATTTTCAAAGCTTGAAATCTGAAAAAGCGAATCTAGGATAAAATCAATATCATTCAATGTTGCTTTTCGTATTTGCATATTAAAATTTTAGAAAATAAATTCTCTTAATTTTTCTTTTTACTTCACCAAAACTGCTTTAATTCTTCTCACACCTCTACTACTTGCTTCTTCTTTTTGAATTTTGAAAACTCCCATCGTTTTTGCATTTTCTACATGTGGTCATCCACAAAGTTCACGAGAAAAAATACTTCCATCATTTCCTGTAAAGCTGTATACTTTTACAGTATCAGGATATTTTTCCCAAAAACTTCCTTCTACTCACGCATTTTTTGCATCTTCTTTTGGCATCAAAATCATTTCCACTTTTGCTTCTTTTGCAATTGCTTCATTTACGTATGCTTCAACTTTTTCAAGAATTTCTTTTTCTACTTTTTCTGGGTGAGTAAAATCAAATCTGAGTCTTTCTGCTGTAATATTTGATCCAGCTTGATGAACGTGTTCTCAAAGGTATTTTCTCAGTCCTGCAAGCATTAAGTGAGTGGCAGAATGAAGCGCAGTGGTTGCTTCTGAATGATCTGCTAAACCTCCAGCAAATTTTTGTTCAGCACCAGCACGAGAAAGTTCTTGGTGTTTTTTAAATGCTTCACTAAAACCTTCTGTATCAACTTTCAGTCATTTTTCTGTTGCAAGTTCCCCAGTCATTTCAATTGGAAAACCAAATGTATCATAAAGTTTAAAAGCTTTATCTCCTGAAATTGTATCTACTTTTTGTCCTGTTCTTTCAAATGCTATTTGAAATCCATTTACAAGTTTATCAAATTCTTTGAGTCATTTTTCAAGAGTTGAGAGAAATTGTTTTTCTTCTCTTTCAATCTCTTCCAAAATTACTGCTTCATTTTTTGCAACAGATTCATAAATTGGAGCAAATTTTGCAATAACTGTTTTTGCAACTTCAGCCATGAAAGTTCCTTGAAATCCAAGTTTGTAGGCTTGTCTGATAGCACGTCTCAAAAGTCTTCTCAAAATATACCCTTGGTCTACATTTGAAGGCACGACTCCATCAGAAATCATAATTGTTGATGTTCTTGCGTGATCTGCAATAATTCTGATAGAATTTTTTGTTTGATCGTTATATTCAACTCCAAGAACTTTACAAATACTCTCAATAATATCAGAAAAAACGTCTGTTTCATAAACTGATGGAGCTCCTGTAAGAGTTCTTGTAATTCTTTCAAGTCCCATACCTGTATCTACATTTTGCATTGCTGCTTTATTAAAATTTCCGTTTTCATCTTTTACGTATTCCATAAACACATTATTCCAGATTTCCATCCAGTTTTTTTCATCATTTCACACGGTACTTCCTGCTGGTGGAAATTCACTCTCTCACACCCAATAAAAAATTTCTGTATCTGGTCCACAAGGTCCTGTAAGTCCCGCTGGCCCCCACCAATTATCTTTTTTCCCAAGATATGAAATATTTTCAATTCCATGACTTCTCCAAATTTCTGCTGATTCTTCATCTTTTGGAGCATTTTCATCACCTTCAAATACCGTAACTGCGAGTTTTCTTGGATCAATTCCCATCCAATCTTTACTTGTAAGAAATTCGTAACTCCAAGCAATTGATTCTTTTTTAAAATAATCTCAGAGAGACCAATTTCCAAGCATTTCAAAAAATGTGAGATGCGTATTATCTCCCACATCATCAATATCTCAGGTTCTAATACATTTTTGATAATCTGCTAATCTTTTTCCATAAGGATGAGATTCTCAAAGAAGATATGGAACCAAAGGTTGCATTCCAGCAGTGTTAAATAAAACGGTTGGATCATTTTCAGGAACTACTGATGCTGAAGGGATAATTGCATGATTTTTTGATTTAAAAAATTCAATATATTTTTGTCTGATTTCATTACTCGTGAACATACATAGCATTAAAAAATTAAATATAAAGCATTGTAGTGAAAAAGTGATTTTTTACAAATAAAAGAGTGATTTTTTGCAATTTAGAAAAAAATATGGTAAAATTGGGATAAAGTTTATAAAAATAAAAAAAATTATGGGAGAAAGTGTAAAATATCATAGTATTTCAATACTTGTATGAGATGATAACGAAATTCAAAGTGCACTCAAAGAATGATACGAATTATTAAAATGAGTAAAAGAAAGTTGAAATAAAGAATTATATAATAAATTCTTAAAAGAATATAAAGATCTGAGAAGAAGTATAATGGAAGCAAAAAAGGATTCGATGATTATTAGTGAAAAAGAAAGAGAAAAAATATTGATTGAATTAGCTGATATTATTACATTAGCTGAAGAACATAATATTGAAGAAAAAAAATGACATCATAGTAATATATGAGATAAAATTAAAAAAACAGATACAGAAAAAGTAAGAGAAAAAGCAATGCAAATATCTTTACAAAATAAAATGGATCAATATACATGAAGAAGTCTTGATTCTCTCAGTCAGGAAGAGATTATTGATATTTTTAAAATTTTTGAAAAAAAATATTTAGCTTATAATACAAATCCCCCAAATATAGTTGACCAACGAAGAATAGATCTTAAATATTTTCGGAATACTACTATAGATTTTGATAATATTTGATCTCAATATGAAGTAAGGGTTTTACAAGATAAACTTTCTGAGAAACTATTTGAAGGAAAAGATAAAAAATTTAATGATACTTTTATTCAAGGTTTTAATGAAGAAAAATGAAATCATCTTATTAAAATAGAAGATTTTGAAAACAGAATAAAAAACATAAACGATTTTCAAGAACTTAATCGTACTTGACTTATTTCCTATGCACATTACCTACAAAGTAAAAATACATGAGATGAATTGCATACATTCTTAAGAAACTCTTTTTGATCTCAAAAAACAAGTGAATTTTTAGATTTTATAGGAAGAAATTCATGATTAAGTTTCTTATCAAGTATAAAAACCAGTTTTGATACTTTTGTAAAAAATATTTATACAACTATAATTAACAAAATACAATCAGCTCAAACTCCAAAAGAAGTAACAGATTCGCTTGAATGAATAGAATCTTACCCTCATAATGAAAAAGAAATTTTTATCAAGGAATTGAAAGAAACCTTAACAACAAAAAGAAATGAATTTAAAAAGAAATTTACCACTCATTTACTCTGAAAAAATTATCCACCAGAAGAAGCTGATGAAATAGTAGAAAAATTATTCCAAGAAATTTGAGAAAATCTCACACCTGAGAAACTTTGAAATGCATATCGTATATTAAAAGATTTTAATACGACATATGAAAGTGATTTTAATATACAAAATATTATTGAGAAAGTATCAGAGGTGAAAATATTTGAAAATGTTAAAAATATTCAAGAAATACAGCAAGCGTTAGAAAGAGAAAAAGATCCTATGAAAAGAAGCTTTCTTGAACAACAACTGCAAGAGGCAGGTATTGGAATATCACAAGCTACTACGGTAATAGCAATAACTTCAGCTTTATGAGAACAAAATATTCAAGATATTGCTACCTGAAAAAAAGATTACAATGAAGTACTCAACACGATAAGACAACAAAATAAAGAACTCGATACATACCTAACAAAATACGAAACCGAGAAAAAAGCTTTTGAAGAAAAATATCCTGAACTTGCAAAACAAGAAGCATCAAAAAGTGAAGCACAACACCAAGAAATTCAAATTACAACTCCTGACACTCTTGCATATAAAAATACACAAATAAGCTATGTTTCTTCATGAGAAAAAATTACACTTAACACTTGAAATACACAAATAGATATCACTCAAAAAGAATTTAATATTGTCCAAAACAATGAAAAAGCTCTTGAAAATCTTATCAATTTCAGAACTACTCTTGATGAACTTCATCTTGGCGAACTTTGGAATGTAAGAAATGAGATTTTTTCTTCTTTACGCGAAAAATATCCTATTTTATTCAATGAAAATGATGATTTTCTTTCTGAAAAGGAACTTTTAATTTTTTTGAACACGCTTTTGGCTACTCTCGATAAAAAAGATTATGCAAGTCATAATCTCAATATCACCAAAACCAATATTATGACTCTCAATCATGCAAGTGTATTTTGATGAACAAATAAAGAAAATCAAATTACTGGAGATTCAACACTTGAACAAAAATTTATAAAAAAATTCTGCCCTGTTGAAAAAAATAAAAAATTTCAAACACAAGCTTTTCGTGAAGTTATTTAAAAACTCTCTTTAAAAGGAGAGTTTTTTATTTTTTTAATTTTCTTAAAATTTGAAATACAAAATACCAAAATCTTTTATTGATATACAAATAACTTCTTGATACTTCCCTAAAATCAGAAGTAAATTTTGATTTAAAATCTGTGACTCAAGCAAGAGAGGAATTGATGTCTCAAGGAGTTGCTACTCAGAGAAAATCATACCACTTTGAGCCTTTTTCTTTTGCTTTTTGAATCGCAAAATATTGCAATAAATATGGTCACATCATATTTCTATATTCTTTATCTGAAGTAGAAGCTCAATAATAATATACACTTATTTCCTCTCAAAAAATAAAAATTCCAGCACTCACAACAGTATCTCCAGACTTCACAAAAATAAGTTCAGCATTTGGAATTTTTTCTAAAAATGTTTCATAATATTGTAACGAATTTCCTGAAAAATGATCTCTTGAAGTTGTTTCACACATCAAGTCATAAAATATTTTGATATTTTCTTGTGTTGCTTCAACATTTTCAACGATGAGTCATTTTTTTTGAGCAACTTTAATATTATATCTTCCTTTTGGTTTCATTTCAGAAAGAATTTGATCAAGAGTTTTTGAAAGATCAATAAGCGCTGTATGTGGAGTGATAAATTTTTTATAGTATCAGATTTTTCATATATTTTTCTCAAATGCTTCTAAAAAAAATGTCTCTATTTGAACAAAAACTACCTGTTCTTGTATAGATAATTTTTGAATTTCCTCAAAAGAAATCTGTTGATGTTTTTCTACTCAGAGAGCAAAAAGTCAAAATTTTCCAAATCAAATACTTCTTTTTTCAAAAAAAACACCATTTTTTTCAAAAACTTTTTCTGCTTGACCTGAAATCAACAAAAGTTCTTGCCAATGTTTTGATTGCCAAATTGTCATTTCCTAAAAATCAATAAATAAATATTTTCAAAAAGAGTAGTGATTTTCTAAAAAATTGCAAATTTTCAAAAAAATCCATTTTATAAAATGGATTTTTTATTTTTCTAAATGATTCTGAGCAATGAGTGTTAATTTTCTCCCTCTTGCACTTCTCTCAAGAAATCCTATTTGGAGTAAATAGGGCTCTACTACATCTTCAAGAGTTGCTTCCTCTTCTCATAGACTTGACGCGAGAGTTCAAAGCCCAACTGGTCCTCAAGCAAATTTTTTTTGTAAAGTTTCAAGATATTTTTTATCCAAATAATCAAGTCCTAAACTATCAACTCAAAGATCTAAAAACATTTTTTCAAATGATTTTTTTTCATTTACATCAATTCAAATAATTTGATAATCTCGCACTATTTTTAATAGTCTATTTGCAATTCTTGGAGTTCCTCTACTTCTATTTGCAACAGCAGTTATAAGTTCTGCTTGCAATTCTAATCAAAGATGAATTGCATTTCGAGTAATAATATTTTCAAGCTCTTCTTGATTATAAAAATCAAGTTTCATCACATTTCCAAATCTATCACGAAGTGGACTTGAAAGTGCTGAAAGTTTCGTTGTTGCTCAAACAAGGGTAAAACTATTCACTGGCATTCTCACGCTTTGTGCTCATGTTCACTTTCAAACCATAATATCAATCACAAAATCTTCCATTGCTGTATAGAGAATTTCCTCAATTTGAGGACGCAAACGATGAATTTCATCAATAAATAAAATATCTCAAATTTCCAAATTTGATAAAATACTTACTAAATCTGATTGTTTTTCGATTGCTGGTCCTGAAGTCACGCGCAAGTGTGTCCCCATTTCTGATGAGAGAATATTAGAAAGAGTCGTTTTTCCAAGTCACGGAGGTCCATAAAATAAAATATGTTCTAAACTTGCCTTTCTGAGTTTTGCAGAAGCAATAGAAACTGATAAATGTTTCTTCAGAAGTTCTTGTCCCACATAATCTTGAAGCGTTTTTGGTCTCAAATTTACATCACTTAAATCTATATCTTTTTCCTTTGCTTCAATGATTCTTTCTGGTGTTTTTGTTTTACTCGACTGAATTCCCATAAAATATGAACATAATAAAATATATAATTTGATTATAGTGATTTTAAAAAATTTTCAAAAAAAAGTAAAAAAAAGGCTTTCTACATAGAAAACCTTTATGCAACAGCTGAATTCTGAACACCATCGTTTTTATATTTCATAAAAACGTATGTTCCAGATTCATACCGCACATGTAAAATATATTTCCATCCATGATGGATACCTTTGACAACGCCTGCCATATCCTGACAGTTAGGAATATCAGAGATGTTCATACCACAAAACACTCGAAGAAAATCAGGAAATTCATTTCCCATATGTTCCACGAAGAACGCATCACTTCCATTTTTCTTCAGAAATCTCTCATTCCTTTTCAGAAACCTCCAAGCAGCTTGTTCACTCAAGCTGTATGAAGTAGATGCATATATGACATTTGAAGGAATTTCCCCCGTCATTAACAAAAACATATTTTATCTTCCCCTTTTTTCAATTGTTGAATTTTACAACAGCAAGAGTATAATCATTTTTTAAATTTTGTCAAGAAAAAGCATCTATTACTAGATGCTTGGTTGTGGGGGAGAATGAAAATCTAAACAAAGATTTCACAACTACCCATATGGTGTTCCAGAACCATACAACAGAATTCTGGAAACCGTTTCCGTACTACTTATACCAGAAACGGCAGAAAAGCTAACCGTACTCCAGACCACTATGTGGCAGATCACGGAAACGCTGCGGATGTATTATTATTTCCGGCGAAGGAATAACTTTGAGATTTTGTAATGGCTCCATTTCTTCTTTTGGCTCAGATGTAGTAACATTCACGATTTTCTCAAACTGAGAAACCGGTAATGCTACAAATACCTGAGGTTCAACTTGAGGAAGTGAAGCAAATACAAACCCATATATCCCCATTGCTGCGACACAATTCACAAAAAGAAATACTATTTGTCTTTTCAATTTATATTCCTCCTGAAATTTAGTAAAACATTTATAATATTTTTTTCTTATTTGTCAAATTTATTTTTCTCAAAATCGAAAAACTGCAACGTTTGAAAATCCCATTTCTTGTAAATACATTGCATGAAGTTTAGAAAGAGTTCCTTTTTCACAATAGAGATAATATCGTTTTGTTTGATCAAGTTCTTTAAAACGATGATTGATTTGATAAAATGGAATTTCTAAATGATGAGAAACATTTCCAAGAGGAAATTTTAAAATTTTTTCTTTTTCTCGAATATCAATAAGAATTCCATCTCATAATTCCGTTACTACTTCTCCATTATAATCTTTCATATTTACATCTTCTAAAAGATCAGCAACTTTGGAAATTTCTATTTTAGAAATAATAGTATCAAAAAATATACTATCAAGATTTTTTTCTTCTTCTTCAATTTGCTCTTTTGTAGCTTGTGTAGAAGGATTTTGTGAGACAACTCCACAATATTCTGGCATATTATGGGCAAAATCAAAGGTTCCAATTTCACGACTCACTCAGATAATTTCATCCTTATCAAATCAAATTAAAGGACGCAAAACCAGTAAATCTGTTGCAGGATCAATTTGCACAAGATTATCAAGTGTTTGACTGGAAACCTGTCCAAGACTGTCTCATTTTACCAATGCTTGATATGGTTTTTTAAAAAAAGAATAATTTTCACTCAAATATGTATTAAGAAAATTTGTAGTTTTGAGCATATAACGTTTCAAAAGCACAGAACGAAATCTTGGAGTTGCTTTTTCTAAAAGAAGTTCTACTAAAAAGGAAAAATCTACACGAATAAAACGTGCTGAATATGATTTTTCATATTCTTTCCACAAAAAATAACTCACCTGTTTTACTCATAAAGTTTGAGGAGGAAAACCAAGATCAAAAAATAAAAAATCCACTTCTAATCCCCTTTTCATAGCCATATAACTTGAAACAGTAGAATCAAATCATCCAGAAATCATACTCAAAACTTTTCCAGTAAAACCTGTTGGATATCATCATAATCCAATTGTTTTTGAATGAATTACAAAAAGATGTTTATGTTTTACTTCCAATTGTACTAAAATATCAGCCTGTTCTAAATTTACACGAGTTCATTCAACAGATTTCAAAATAGCTGATCAAATATATCTTTCCAACTCTGGTGAAGAAAAATCATGTTTTCCCACTCTTTTTACTCGAACAAAAAAATTTTTCCCAACTAATTTATCAAAAAAATGCTGTTTTACATATTCCAAAATATCTTCTTTCGTTGCAAATTCATATTCAGTCACAGATAAAATGGTTTTAATTCCAAAAATTTTTTGTAATCTTTGCAAAAAAATATTTTCTTCATTAAGATTATATACTTCTATTTGTAAAAAATCCCAATTTCAAGTAATAGAAAATTCATATTCAAAAGATCATAACACTCTTTTAATATTTTCTTTTAATAATTTAATAATTTTTTTTCTTACTGGATCTGATTTAATCGTAATTTCTCCAGAAAATCGTACAATATATTTTTTTGTATTCATATTTATTTAATAATCATAACTATTCAATCTTCAATATCTATGGGAATAATATTGTATGTTATATTTTTTTCGTCCAAATATTCCCAAAAACCAACCATTTTTTCTCGAAATTTTATCACATCATCCACAATAATTATTCCTTCTTTTGGAACTTTATCCCAAACAAGTTCTAAAAAGTCTTTGGTTCTGCGTTTCATTCCATCAATAAAAACAAAATCATATGTTTCTTGCAACGTTGGAAGAATATCAAGAGCGTTTCAGAGTTTTGCATCAATAATATCTTGTACTCCAGCAATTTCAAAATTTTTTAAAGCTTGCTCGTGAGAAAGTGTAGAAAATTCAATTGTTGTAATTTTTCAAGCAGTATTTTTGAGCTCAAGTGCGAACTGTATCGCAGAATATCCATTTGCTGTTCATATTTCCAGCATATTTTTTACTTTTTTTATTTTTATTAAATCACGTAAAAATCTTGCATTTACTTCTGAAATATTTGGAATTTCATTGGCTATTCCATGTTGTTTGAGATCATATAAAAATTGATGAAGATCCATTTTTTTTGGCTTATAATATAATATATTGTAATATAAAAAATATTTTTGAGAAGTCAAATTTTGTAATTTTATACAAAAAATTTGATTTTTAAGACAAAAAGAGTTATAATGCGTATGTTTTATTTATTTATTGTTAGAATTATGAATAATTTACTCAAAAAATCTTTATACGCTTCAGCTGGAGCTGGTCTTCTTGCACTTAATACAGCAAACACATTTGCAGGAGGAAGTCCAACAAACACATTTGGTGTAGACAAAGCAAGTACTACTGCAGGAGCATTAGAAAATGAAACGCTTCCACAAACAATTCAAAATTATGTAAATTACCTTATGACATTTTTATACCTTATTGCAGTATTATATGCTTTATGGGGAGGTTTTCAAATTTTAACTGCTGGTGGAGATGATGATAAAGTTTCAAAAGGAAAAACTATTTTGATTCAAGGTGCTATTGGGTTATTTGTAATCTGGATTTCAGGTACTATCGTAAAATTTGTACTTTCAGTTCTTGCAAGTTAATTTTTCAAACAAAAAAAACCAACTTTTAAAAAAGTTGGTTTTTTTTTACATTTCTATATAATAGGACTCAATTATTTAATTTTTTAGAAAAGTCGTATGTACAACCACCAAGCAATAGAAAAAAAATGGCAAAAATTTTGGGAAGAAAACAAAACATTTCAGACAAAAAACCCTTCTCCAGATGAACTTACGAAAGGGCAAGCGAAACCAAAATTTTATGCTCTTGATATGTTTCCCTATCCATCATGAGCTGGACTTCATGTATGACATCCAGAATGATATACTGCAAATGATATTGTTGCTCGTTATAAAAAAGCAAAAGGATTTAATGTTCTTCATCCAATGGGTTGGGATGCTTTTTGATTACCAGCAGAAAACTATGCTATCAAAACTGGAACACATCCACGCATCACAACAGCTCAAAATATTGCTACTTTTAAATCTCAAATCAAATCACTCTGATTTTCATACGATTGGGAGAGAGAAATTGATACCACTGATCCAAAATATTTCAAATGGACACAATGGATTTTTGCGAAAATGTTTGAAGCAGGACTTGCTTATGAACAAGATCTCCCAATAAATTTTTGTCCATTTTGTAAAACTGGTGTAGCCAATGAAGAAGTTTTGAATAATGGAACACACGAGAGATGTGAAAAACCAGTAGTCAAGAAAAAACTCAGACAATGGGTGTTAGCAATTACAAAATATGCTGATAGACTTGAAAAAGATATTGATGATGTTGACTGGCCAGAAGGGATCAAAGATATGCAAAAAAAATGGATTGGAAGAAGTGAAGGGTGTGAACTTGAACTCAAAAAATCTGATGATCTTTCAAAATCTATTCGCATTTACACCACTCGTATTGATACAGTATTTTGAATGACGTACGCAGTAATCGCTCCAGATCATGAAAAAATACAAGATTTTATCAGTGCTGAACAAAAATCTGAATGTGAAAAATATATTGAAACAGCTAAAAATAAATCTGATTTAGATAGAACCGGAACCAAAGAAAAAACGTGAGTTTTTACGGGAAGCTATGTCGTAAATCCTTTTAACAATGAAAAAGTTCCTCTTTGGATTGGGGATTATGTTTTAGGAAATTATGGAACAGGAGCTGTTATGGCAGTTCCAGCACATGATGAGAGAGATTTCGAATTTGCAAAAAAATATGGTTTGGAAGTAAAACAAAGTATTGCTCCAAGACAACTCTATACATGAATCAATGCTGCAAAAGCAGATACAGAAACACTCTATAGAAAAGTAATTGATGTAATTCTTGAAAATGATAATGGTGAATTTTTACTTTTATATGAAGAAAATCCTTTAAATTATCATTTTATTGGTGGATGAATAGAAACATGAGAAACTGAACTTGAAGCCTTAGAAAAAGAAATTATTGAAGAAACTGGATACACAGATTTTGAAATTGTAAGTCCTATTCATTGAACATATATTTCAAGTTTGGGTTTTAGACATACAAAGCAAAAAAATCAAGATTGTATTGGAAGATTTTTTCATGTAAAATTAAAAAGTGAGAATCAAATTCCATCTGAAATTAATGAAGGCCATCATAAAATGGGTTGGTTTTCAAAAGAAGAAGTCACTCAACTATTATCTTGGCCAAACCATAAATTAGCTTGGGAAATTTTCACAACTGGAAACGTATATTATCCTACAGATGGAATTCTCGTAAATTCTTGAGAATTTTCAGGACTTTCATCACAAGAAGCTCGTGAACAACTCTCTGTTTTTGCTCAGCAAAATTGATTTGGAACAAAAAAAGTAAACTACAAACTCAGAGATTGGCTTTTTTCTCGTCAAAGATATTGGGGAGAACCAATTCCTTTGATTCATCTTAAAAAAGAAGATGTTGAAAAACTTCCAACTTCTCCATCAAATGAAGCTTGGGTAAAAGATGGAACAATCCTCATGATTGGAGAAAAAGAATTTTCAAAAATATATGATGGTCTTTATAGTAAAATAATAGTAGATTACAAACTTCCTCTTGAACTTCCAGAAGTAGAAAAATACGAACCATCTCCAGATGGAAACTCTCCTCTTGCTAATGTGGAAAGTTTTGTCAATGTAGAAATTGCTTCAAATTTAAAATGAAAAAGAGAAACCAACACGATGCCTCAATGGGGTGGTTCTTGCTGGTATTATCTCAGATTTATGGATGCTCAGAACCCTGACGAACTCGTAAATAAAGACGTTGAAACATATTGGGGAGGAGTTGATTCATATGTTGGTTGAGCAGAACACGCTGTTCTTCATTTGCTCTACGCAAGGTTTTGGCATAAATTTCTCTATGATATTTGAGTGGTTTCAACCAAAGAACCTTTTACTAAACTCAGAAATCAAGGACTTATTCTCGCTTATGCATACCAAAATGCAATTGGAGCTTTAATACCAAACGATGAAGTAGAGGAAAAAGATGGAAAATTTTACGATAAAAACACATGAGATGAACTCTCACAAATTGTTGCAAAAATGAGTAAATCTCTCAAAAATGTGGTAAATCCTGATGATATTGTCAAAGAATACGGTGCAGATGCTCTGAGACTCTATGAAATGTACATGTCTGATTTTAAAGATTCAGCTCCTTGGGATACAAAAAATATTATTTGAGTGGTGAGATTTTTAGAAAAAGCAGAAAAATTATTTCATTCTGATGCAAAAGTATCAAATGAAAATGATGATACAACTATGAAACTCGTTCATAAAACAATTAAAAAAGTTGGAGAAGATATTGAAAATTATAAATTCAATACAGCTATTGCATCTCTGATGATTTTGGTAAATAATTGACTCCCAAAAGATCAAACACTTCAACAGGAATGGAGAGAAATTTTTGCAAGACTTCTTCATCCTTTTGCCCCTCATTTAGCAGAAGAATTTTGGGAAAATCTTGGAAAAAATGAAAGTATTTTCTTCGCACCTTGGCCAATTTTTGAAGAATCAATGACGATTGATACAACTCTTACTATTTGAGTACAAATACTTGGAAAACTCAGAGGAACTATTGAAATACAAAAAGATGAATCTCAAGACTCAGTCCTCACAAAAGCAAAACAACATCCTGATGTTATGAAATGGATTGATGGAAAGGAAATTGTAAAAGAAATCTATGTTCCAGGAAAAATTGTAAATATTGTGGTGAGATAAACATTTTTATCTTTTGGCCTATTATTCTAAAAATTTTTAAATAAAAAAATCTCAACTTTTGAAAGTTGAGATTTTTTTATTTTTTACACTTCAACAATAATTGGAATTACCATTGGATTTCTATCAATTTTATGAGCCAAAAATGATTCTAAATCAGTTCTAATAATTTTTACTAAATCTTTTTCTTCAATTTCTGGTACGTCTTTTACCGTATTTTCATAAATTGATTTTGCTTTTTTAATCAAAATTTTATGAACCATTCTTACTTCATCAAGATACACGAGTCCTCTACTTTCAAGTTTAAGATGTCAAATAACAGCTTTTGTTTTTACATCAACTTTAAATACGACTACTAAAACCCCTGAATCCATCATTTTTTCTCTAGCTTTAATAACGTGACTCGTTGTTGTCCCAATTCCGTGACCATCAATAATAATATCTTGAATTGGCATTTTAATTTTTGATTTAAATACCGTTCCATTTGGTGCAAAATCAGTGATATTTCCGTTATCTGTAAGCAAAATATTGTCTTCTTTCATACCAATACTCATTGCCGTTTGTTTATGAATATTTCTAAAATATAAATCTCCATACACTGGCATAAAATATTGTGGTGCTGTTAAATTCAACATAATTTTTTGCTCTTCTTGGTATGCGTGTCCTCAAGTATGAATTTCTCTGTCATCTTTTGTAATCACTGTTGCTCCAAGACGAATCAATTTATTAATCACTCCTACAACTGTTCTTTCATTTCAAGGAACCACTGATGAAGAAAACACAATCGTATCTCATTTTACAATTTCAAGTCATGGATGTTTTCCCTCAGCCATACGAGTAAGAGCTGAAAATTCCTCTCCTTGACTTCAAGTCGTGATAATCACTTGTTGAGATGCAGGAATTCCTTGTGTTGTTTTAGGTGAAAGTTTTTTTACAGTATTTGGTTTTGATTTAATATATCAAAGTTCTTTTGATATAGCAATATTTTCAACCATACTTCTTCCACTTAAAAACACGACTTTTCCATTTTTTTCAGCAGCATTAATAATTTGTTGTACTCTTGAAATCCAAGAAGAAAATATTGTAATAATCAGTCTTCCTTGCGTTCCAGCAATAATTTTTTCTAAATTTTCTCCTATTACTTTTTCTGAAGTAGAAAATCATTTTCTAATTGATCCTGTTGAATCTGAAAGTAAAAGATTTACTCCTTTTCTTCCAATTTCTCAAATTCTTGCTAAATCTGCTGGTTTATCAAGTGCTGGTGTGAAATCAATTTTAAAATCTCATGTATGAACCAAACGAAATCCTGAAGGAGTTTCTACTACTACTCAAGCACAATCTGGAACTGAATGATTCACTCTAAAAAATTCTACTTTAAAATTTTTCCCAATTTGTACTGGAGTTGTTGATTCACTATCTACTTCAACAAATGTTGTCGTTGAAGTGAGATTATGTTCTTCGAGTGATTTTTTAATAATTCCCATTGTAAGTTTTGTCCCGTACAATGTTGGCATTCCAAGTGCTGGAAGAATATGTTTTAATGCTCCAATATGATCAAGGTGAGCATGAGTGATAATAAGTCCTTTAATTTGATCTTTATAACGAATCAGTGATGAAACATCTGGTATAGAACAAGAAGCTCCAAGCATATCTGGTTCAGCAAATTGAATTCCTGAATCTATCAGAAGAATTTCATCTCCATATTGAACCATATTCATATTTTTTGAACCTGTTTCATTATTTCCACCAATCGGAATAAATCTCGTGTATCCATCTCTGAGAGTTGGCATATAAAATTTTGTTTGTGGAAAATTTGCCAAAATATTTTTTTGGAAATTATAGTTATCATCATTATATGGTTTTCCTCCATCATCTTCTCCTGTCGTTGATTCTTCATCAACTGATGATCTTGGTTGTCTTTGTTGAAATTGTCTTGGTGATTTTTTATGTTGTCTTGATACACCATCATCTCTTTTTTGTGGATGTTTTGATCCAGAAATTTTTTCTTTTTTGTCTTGTATATTTATTTCCTGAGAAGGTTCTTGTTTTGACACAGGAACAGCTCCCGCAAGCTCATTATCAAGCTCATCTAAAAAGTCTTTTGTCATATAAAAAAGTTAATTAATAATACAAT
This sequence comes from uncultured Candidatus Peribacteria bacterium, assembly GCA_964470525.1. Classification (GTDB taxonomy): domain Bacteria; phylum Patescibacteriota; class Gracilibacteria; order BD1-5; family UBA6164; genus CAYYDE01. The sequence goes on along the minus strand of CAYYDE010000003.1, from coordinate 138,590 downwards.
GAAATCTTCATGAACACTGTTATTGCCCAATTTCTAAAACCTTAAAATTATTGATACAATCGTATCAACGCTGACCTAAAAACAACAAAATATATCTGTTATTATTTGAAAATCAAAAACTTATTGAGTTACATACTCATAAAAAGAGTTCAATAACTTTAGAAGTTCTAGAATATGTTAAAACAGGAAAATACAAAAAAGAAGAGAAATCTAAACAAATGATGAAAGAGATTATTCTTTTTTGTATTTTTTCCTCAAAATATTTATGATATTGAGTAGAAAAATTTCATTTCAAGAGCATTATATCTATTTTTGAAAATAATTCAATAGATTCTCTCAAGAAAATATTTTTTTTGTAATATCCCAATAATACTCCTTGCTTTCCTCTTGAGAAAAAGAAGTCGCTATAAAATGATTTTTGGGAAATAAATATTTTTGAAAAAAATCATATTTTTTCTGAAGAATTTCAGATTTTTCTGATTTACGTGCAAAATCTTCATTAAACACCATATAATAAATAAAACTCTCTGCGAAATCTTCATATTTATTTGTCATAGCATATCAAGACACAAAATCATTTCTTCCAAGTCCTGCTTTCATTACTCGAGTTGCTTGCCAAGAAAGATCATAAAAACGATCACTCAAATCAAATAAAACTTTCTTTTCAAAATAATGCACATCAAAATAGTGTCAAAGTTCATGAATAAATACAGCAATAAATTCCTCATCACTTAAATCAAGAACACTAAACATTTTTATTGTTCTATTTTGAAAAGTTCCTCTCACTTTATACGTATCTTTATATAATTCAACTGCTACTTGTACATGATGATTTTCAAAAACAGAAGAAGAAAGTATTGTTTGAATTGCTTGTATTTTTCCAACAAGAGCAGGATGATCTACCAAAGATTCTGGAAAAAAAGATACCGTTGATTTATTTTGTGAGAATAATTCTTTTTCTTTGACGATATTATTTTCTAAAAATTCTTGATATTTCTGTTTAGTCTGTTTTTCTACTTCTGATGGAGAAGAAAATTCAAAATATGAAATATCTGTGAAACTATCATATGGTTCGTATATTACTTCTTGTGTATTTTGATGTTGAAGCAAAAGTCATCAAATAAAAATACCAAAACTAAACACTACAAAACTTACTAAAAATCTATACCACATTTCTTTTTTTTAACATATATCTATTAAGCAAGACCATAAATTACATTGATCACCACATATACAACCGAACCAGCTGAAATAAGAAGTAAAAATCACAAAAGAGTCATTTTAATAATATTTTTTGCTTTATTGATTTTTTCATCTTCTCCTGCTGAAAATTGAAATAATAACCCAGCATATACCAACATCCCAACAGCAATAAATCACAATATAAGTGAAACATTTCTAATCCATGTATTTACTTGTGTTTTTAAACCCTGTTCCAAATCATAATCAGCAGATCCTGCGAGTTGTTTTGATTTACAATCTGTTAAAAATTGAGAAAGATTTCCCACTTTTTCATCATAAACACAATCTTTATATGGATCGCTTTTTTCATCCTCTGCAAACGTAGAAATTCATCAAAGTGTACAAAAAAGCACAAAAACAAGAAATATTTTTTTCAACATATTTTTTACATCAAAAATTAAAAGTTAATCGAAGAAACCAAACGTACTAATACCAAAGAAAGTGGTATAATTGCCAATCCTACAATTACATATATAAAACCAACCATAACTTTTTTCAGTTCTTCAGGATTTCCTTTTGCAGAAATCAACTTAAATCAGAAATACAAAAATACTCCTACCACAACGACCCACAAAATACTAAATAAGAAATCTCTCACAAATTCTGCGAGTCTCATAAGAATGTCTGGTTCATTTCCTCGTTGGGAAATAACTCCATCTGGTCCAGAGATTCCTCCTGTTGGATTCATACTTTCTTGAAGACCACCAGCAAAAACTCATGAAATACTCAAAAACCAAAAAGCAATGATAGTATAAAAATATTTCTTCATATTTATTCGTTAAATTTTAAACGTATTGAGGAGATTGATAATACTCCAAGCACTTATAGAAAGAAGGACTCAAACCAAAGACCAAATAATCCATTTTCTTGCTTTGGTAATTTTTTCCTCTTCTCCAGCAGCTAATACAAACATAATACCAGAAATGATCAAAGAAAGTACAGCAATTACAGCAACATACTGAATTCATTCTGAAATTACATTTCATAAAAGAGAAAATACTTCTTTTTCTCATTGATTTGAACGATCTACCATTCCTGTAGATGTTGCATTACATCCCGGTAATCCATAACAGACTACTCACGGTCATCATGACTGAGCAAAAGATGTACCCATTGAGAAAAGAAAAAACAAAATTCATATTATTCAAAAAAGAAATTTTTTACACATATTTTAAAAAACAAAAAAGATAAAAACTATTATCTATCAAACACTAAAAAACGAACAAGTGCTACAAGATAATATGATGAAAGAGCAACAATAAGTGCAGTAATACCCGCTGTAAAAATGGATTTTCCTCTGTTTGCATATTCATCCTGTCATCCTGCAAGAATCATAAACCCCGCACCAATTACCAATACAACAAAAGCAACAATTCATAAACCAATCATCAATTTTTGAATAATGGTTCACAATGTTTGATTAAGAGTCTGTTCAGCAGTTGCATCAGGAGAAACTTCTATATTTCATATGGTAAATTTTCCCGTATCAATCATAAATCCTGTTGAAGTAAAACCAGTATTTGAAGTTTCATCTGCAAACAGATTACAAGAGAAACTTAAGACACATAACCCTACCAACAAAAGTAAAAATACCTTCATTTTTTGTAACATTTTTGAATTATTAACAATAAATCCAAGGTATTGTACTATTTTTTGCAAAAAAAACAATTTTATTTTCTCTTTACAAAAGACAAAAAAAATTTAAAGTATCATACAATTATTCTTTACAAAAAAATTATGAAAATTGCTCTTGTGCATGATTTACTCGTAAAACTTTGAGGGGCTGAAAAAGTACTGAAAAAACTTCTTGATATGTATCCAAATGCCGATATCTTTACACTGATATATGATGAAGCAAAAGTAGGAAAAGATTTTCCGAAAGAAAAAATAAAATATATTCCCAAAAGAACTCAATGGATTTATGAACTCACAAAAAATCAAAGGTTTTGTCTTCCTTTTATGTGATCAGGAATAGAAAGTATGGATTTTTCTGAGTATGATGTTGTAGTAGTATCAAGTAGTGCATTTGCTCACGGAGTCATTACAAAACCAGAAACAAAAACTATTGTCTACTATCATACTCCAGCTCGCTATATGTGGGATCGGACCAACGAATATAAAAAAGAAATTTGATGGAATTCATGAATAAAATTATTTATACTTAATTTCTTTCTTAAAAAATTAAGAATGTGGGATTTTACAGCAAGTCAAAGACATGATCTGACTCTTGCAAATTCAAATAATGTTATTAAAAGATTGAAAAAATATTATAAACTTGATGCAGAACTTGTCTATCCAAATGTAGAAGTAAATCGATTTCAAAAAGAAGTTTCGCAAACTTTTTTACTCCCAAATAAAGCATATTATATCATCATTTCTGCTCTCACAGAGTTTAAAAGAATTGATAGATCCATTCATGCATTCAATCAAATGCCTGACAAAAATTTAGTGATTGTTGGAACAGGAAACTATGAAGAAAAGCTGAAAAATATGGCTGAAAAAAATATTTTCTTTGTTTGACCAAAATATGATGATGAACTTGTGTTTTTGCTTCAAAATGCTCGTGGACTGATATTTTCATGAGAAGAGGACTTTGGAATTGTTCCGATTGAAGCTTTTTGAGCAGGAAAACCTGTGTTTGCATATAAAGCTGGTTGATTAGAAGAAACCATGATAGAATGAGTCTCTTGAGAATTTTTTACTCAAAAAGACGGAAGTGATTTTATAGAAAAATTTTTAGAATTTGATCAAAAAATTATTCAAAATTTTTATCACCCTGAAAAAATTATCAAGCATGCTCAAAATTATAGCGAAGAGGTATTTGAACAAAAAATAAGAGCTATCATTTGAAAATAATTTATTTTTTAAGAAAAGATTATGAAATATATTCTCCATCTTTTTGTATTTCTCCTTCCATTTCACGCTGTTGTAATCACTTTTTTACAATGCAAAATGGGTGTGGATACAAATATATTGAGATTTTGGAAAGAACTTGTCGTCCTATTTCTCTTAAGTATAGTCAGTTTCCAACTTTTATACAAATATAAAACAAATATTTGAAGTATTTTTAAAAATAATACGCTTTTATGAGTAATTATTGCTTTTATATTGTGTTCTCTTTTTTATGTATTTTTTCCATATATTGAAATCAAAACACAAGCACTTCTGTGATTTAAATATGATGTATTTTTCCTTTTTACACTTCTGATTTGAATGTATTTAGCAAGTGCAAGAGAAAACATTATTCCTCTCACAAAAACATTATTTGCTTCAACACTATTGGTAATTTTACTCTTTCTTCCTTGGTATTTAAGCTGAGATATTGCAAAAAAAGCAGAACTTCTGTGATATTCAACAGCTGTTTCTACCTATGAAGCTGGTGGATGTCTCGCATATGCACAAAATGTAAAGGGAGGACATAATAGATTTCAAGCAAGTTTTGGTGATCCTATTCGTTTTTCAGTATTTTTAGTCATCGTATTTATACTTCTTACTTGATATATTTTAGAATTCAAGAAAGAAAAAGGGAGAAAATACCAAATTACCCTGTTTTTCTGTTTTGCACTTCTTTTTTGAATCTCTATCTTTTATGCATTCACAAAAACAAGTATATTATGATGAGTTGTTGGAGCAGTATTATTTTTATATTTAGTCAGAAAAGTTATTTTTAATAAAACTTTTTCTCGTCGTTTTATGATTATTCTTGGAGGAATTATTAGTATAATCCTTGCTATTGGACTCTATATAAAACGAGATCTTTTTCTCCACCCAGAAGCTGTTTTATGAAGAGCAGAGAATTTAATTATTTCTGTAAAAATGTTTCTGTTTAATCCTTTATGATACGGTTTGTGAATTGCATGACCAGCGTCACAACTCGCAACGAGCAACGATACGAGTCTTTCAAAATGAGTTTATAAATTTCTTCCAGAAAATTGGTATGTACAAATCTTTCTTGAACAAGGTTTGATATGAGGTCTTTTATTTCTTTCTCTTGTAATTTTGATAGCTCTTGCTTTATATAAAATTATGATGCAGAAAAAAGATTATTTTTCAATCAGCCTGTTTACTGCTTTCATTTCCCTTTTATTTATGGCAAACTTTACTCATGTATTTGAAGAATCTGCTACAAACTTCATTCTTTTTTTACTCATATGAGCCTATATAGCAAAAGAAACAAAAGGTTGGAAAAAATAATAAAAAGTGTCAATTTTAAGAAATTGACACTTTTTTATGTAAAAAATTTGACAAAATTTAAAAACTATGGTTTAATATAAATGTAATACTTATTGATGGTGCAAAACACACCGAAAAATACACAAACTCGAAAAATAAAAATAAAAATAATTAAAAAGTAAAATAAAGATTTTCCAAGTTACATAATTTCATTTTTGAATGTTAAGATGTACCTTTGGAACAAGGAGGGAGAATTTACCTTGTTAAATAAGTTCCAAAGATAAGTATTACTATAAACAAAAGCTCTATACAATTCCAAAATGATAACGCAAAGGGAATAAAAAGTATAGAGCACTTTTTTTTGTATTTTTGAAAAAAATACATATAATCTGTGCACTTATAATTTATTTTAATTGAACATTTTTATGAAAACGGAAATAAAAAAATTAGACCACTCTATCGTTGCAATCACGATTGAAGAAACTCCTGAAAATTTAGTAAAATTTAGAAAAAAAGTTATTGAAAATATCAGAAAAAATGCTGATATCAAAGGTTTTAGAAAAGGAGCAAATATTCCTGAAGAGATCATTGTAAAACAGTATTGAGAAGAAAGAATTGCTACTCTCACTATTGATGAAGCACTTTCAAAACTGTATTCTGAAGCTTTAAAACAAAATAATATTCTTCCTATTGCTCAAGGAGAAATTTCAGAAATTATATCACAAAATCCTCTTAAATTAGTAATGAATGTAGAAGTTTTTCCTGAAATAGAAATTGATGCAAAATATAAAAAAATTAGTTTGAAAAAAACAATTGTAAAAATTGGTACAAAAGAAGTTGATGAGTATCTCAAAGATATTCAAAAAAGATTTACAAAATTTGAAGAAGCAAAACAGGATTATAGCACAAAAATGGGAGATAGAATTACTATTACTACTCAAGGATTTGATGCAAAAGGAAATACTCTTGAAAATACAAATATGACTTCATATCCTCTTGTTTTGTGAAGCAATATGTTAGTACCTGGATTTGAAGAAGGTTTAGTTGGATATAGTGTTGGTTCTCAAGTAAACCTTGATATTACATTTCCAAAAGATTATCATAACGCTGATTTTGCTGGAAAGAAAACAAAATTTGATGTCACGATTGAAAAAATTGAAGCATCTACTGAACCAGAATTCACTCCAGAATTTATAAAAGATCTCAGAGGAAAAGATCTTGATTTGAAAGGTTTCAAACAACTTATTAAAGAAGAACTTCTTGAAACAAAAGAAACAAATGCGAGAATGGAAGATGAAAATACTCTCATGGAAGCACTTATTCCTTTAGCAAAATTAGATTTTGGTCCTGCTTTATTGAAAAATCAAATCGAAAAAGTATACGCAGAAGTAAAAGAAAATATCAATCAATCTGGAGCAAAACCAGCAGATTATATCGCTTCTCTTGGACTTGATGAAGCTACATATATTGAACAAAATATCAAACCTATTGCTGAGAAAAGACTCAAAGCAGAACTCATTCTTCATAAACTTGCTGAAATTGAAAAAATTGAAATTTCAGATACAGAACTTGAAAAAGAAATTGAAAAAATTATTGAAAGATTTCAAAATCCAGAGGTTATTGATAGACTCAAAACACTCTATGTTCCTGGTACAAGATACTATGAAGAACTCAAACAAAGACATTCTTATAGAAAACTTATTGATAGTTTTTTCTCAACTCCAACAACAGAAAAAGCATAATAATAAAAACCTCTCAATGAGAGGTTTTTATTATTATGCTTTTAAAATGGAGCCATTAATGGGGCTTGAACCCATGACCTCACCCTTACCATGGGTGCGCTCTACCAACTGAGCTATAACGGCACAATAAAAAAATCCTTAACGGATTTTTTTATTTTTGAAAAATTATTTTACAGAAACGTAAATATCTCTAAATACTCTTCCGTCAAATCTTACTCTTCTTTTTTGTTGAAATGAAACTACTCCATCTCTATTTGCATAAAGAGTAAAATCGTGTCCTTGTGAAACTCCTTCACTTGGCCAAAATTTATTTCCTTTTTGTCTAACAATGATGTTTCCAGATCTTACTTCAAGACCTCCAAAAACTTTTACTCATAGTCTTTTGGCATTGGAATCACGACCATTGTTCGTTGATCATTGAGCTTTCTTGTGAGCCATAGTATTTTTTTAAGAATTAAAATTTTATAAAAAGATTATCTATTTGCAAATCTTGCAAAAGCTTTATTTGCTTCAGCCATTTTATATACTTCTGCTTTTTTCTTTACAGCATTTCCTGTTTCATTTGCAGCATCAATAACTTCAGCAGCAAGTGCTCTTGCAAAAGAAATACCTTTTTTACTTCTTGCAGAATCTAAAATCCATCTTGCAGCTAAAAATAATTGTCTTTTTGATTTTACTTCTTGTGGTACTTGATAAATTGATCCTCCAACTCTTTTTGGTCTTACTTCAATTTTTGGCATTACATTTTCTAATGCTTTTGCAAATACTGCTTCTGGATTTTTTTGACCTTTCGCTTTAATTTCCTCAAATGTATCAGACATAAGAGAAATAGCAAGAGATTTTTTACCATCTTTCATTACATAGTTGATAAATTTATCAACTAATGCATCTTTTCAAAGAATAATTGTCATAATAAAATTATTTATAAAGTAAATTTTTCACCTGATCTTGTCAGATTACTCTTTATTGTTCACAAGTATAAGAACGAAGAGTGAATCGATAAGAGATTCTTATCTCTTCACGCTTCGCTCTTAAAAAAAGATTATTTTTTTGGTCTTTTTGCACCATATAAACTTCTTCCTTGTTTTCTGTTTTTTACTCCCTCAGTATCAAGTAATCATCTTACGATATGGTATCTTACCCCTGGTAAGTCTTTTACTCTTCCACCTCTGATAGCAACTACAGAGTGTTCTTGTAAATTGTGCCCTTCTCATCCGATGTATGCGTTTACTTCATACCCGTTTGTAAGTCTTACTCTTGCAACTTTTCTAAGCGCTGAGTTTGGTTTTTTCGGAGTCATAGTAGTTACTTTTACACAAACTCCTCTTTTTTGAGGACATCCTTTTGCTAATTGGATTTGTTTATTCCCCTTAATAGAGTTTCTTATGAACTGTAAAGCTGGAGATTTACTCTTTTTTACAGCATCTTTTCTACTCTTTCTAACTAATTGATTTATAGTAGTCATCCTATATAATTTAATAATTAATAAGCCTGAACAAGGCGAAAATAATATTTTCTCACTCTAAGAGTGTTTTTAAAATACACAGATTTTAGAAAAAAAGTAATATTTGTCAATTTTTGAAATACAAAAATTGAATACAAACTATCTTTTTGACCAAGATCCAGATTTTCTTGCTTTCTTTTTCCCTGGTTTTTTTCTTTCCACTTTTCTTGCATCTCTTGTAAGAAGTCCTGCTTGTTTTAAAATTTGTTTCATTCCTTCTTCTTTTTCTGAAATAGCTCTTGAAAGTCCATGTCTAATAGCTTGTACTTGAGCACTGATTCAAGATCATTCTACTTTTACTTCAAAAAATACTTTATCTTTGAGTGAACACAATTTAATTGGAGAAAATGCAACATCAAACAAATCTGCTCTGGTAATATATTGAGAAACTTCTTTCCCATTGATAGTACTATTTCCTGTTCCTTCAAATAATCTTACTTGAGCAGTGGCAGTTTTTCTTCTTCAAATTGCATAAATATATTTATTTGCCATAATAATTTTTACTTAAAATATTATAAAGTAATAGTTTCTGGTTTTTGAGCAACATAAGCATGCTCTGCTCCAGACACCAATTTCAATCTCATCATCATTCCTTTTCTGAGTTTATTTTTTGGTAACATTCCATACACTGCTTTCTCTAAAGGAAATGTTGGTTTTTTTGTCATCATCTTTGCAAGAGATGTTTCTTTTAATCCACCCAAAAATCATGAGTGAGTACGATAGATTTTTCCATCAAGTTTGTTTCCAGTAACTGCAATTTTATCTGCATTTACTACAACAACATAATCTCAATTATCTAAATGTGGAGAAAATGATACTTTGTTTTTCCCTTTTAGGATAACAGCAATTTGTGTTGCTAATCTCCCTAAAGTTTGATTTTCAGCATCAATTGCATACCATTTTCTTTCTTCATTTTTTAATTGTTTTGGCATTAAGGTTTTCATATGCTTTGATCGTTTATAATAATTAAATTAATTTTCCCAAATCGAGAAATACACAATTATAAAATAATTTCAAATAATACCACTTTTGCAGCATCCCCATCTCTATATTTTATTGGAGTTGTTCTGGTAAATCCAGAAGTTTTATTTGCTTCTTTCATTTTTGGAGCAACATTTTTAAATAATTCAACTGAAGATTCTTTTGTATACAAATATTGCATTACATATCTAATAGCATTCATCTCATCTTTTGAATTCACAACATTGATAAGTTTATCAACCATTGGAGCAATTGCAGCTGCTTTTTTTGGTGTTGTTTTAATTGCTTTATGAAGAAACAAATTTGTCAATAGATTTCTTTCCATTGCCTTTCTGTGTTGAAAAGTCTTTCAGTTAAACTTTAGATGTTTTCTAACTTTATGTCTCATATTAAAAGTTTAAAAGTATAAATTTTTTTAGTCGTCTCAAAGAAGTTTTAAACCTCTTTCTCTTAATGAATCTCTAATTTCTGTCATAGCCTTTCTACCAAATCATTTAATAGAAGAAAGTTTCGTTTCTGTACATTTTACAAGTTGTTCAATAGATAAAATATTTCCATTGATCAACGCATTTAATGTTCTTGGAGAAAGTCCCATGATTTCGATTGGAGTATACGTTTCTTTTTCAAGTTCTTCTTTGATTTCTTCTTTTTCTTTTTCAAGAAGGTCTTTTACATTACTAATAAATTGTCCTTCTACTTGAAGAGCTTCTTCATTGAGAATTGAAAAATATGAAGATAACATACTTCCTGAAAATTTTAAAGCATCAACTGGAGAAATAACCCCAGTAGTACTAATAATCATTTCCAGAGAATCAAGATTTGTAATATCTCCAAATCTTGTATCTTCAATTGCATATTTCACATTTACAACTGGTGAGAAGTTTGCATCAATGATAAGAACATTCACATCATCTTCTCTTTTTTTCAAGTCTTCAATACTGAAATATCCTACTGATTTCTCAACTCTAATTTCAATATCTAAATTCATTCCATCTTTATCAATTTCTGTAATATAAAGATCTTTATTTAAGATTTCTACTCCAGTTGGACATTTAATATCAGCAGCAGTTACAACTCAAGCTTTATTTTTTACAAGTTTCAGCCATTCAACTGAGTTGTCTTGTTTATCGATAATTAAATCCTTAAGATTTAACATAATATCAAGAACACTATCTTTAACTCATGAGAGAGTAGAATATTCATGACTCACTCAAGCAACTTTAATTCAAGTTACTCTTGCTCCAGGAATTGACGATAATAAAACTCTTCTGAGAGAATTTCATAATGTAATTCCATATCATCTTGGTAATGGTCCAATTACAAATTTTGAAACATTATTTCCAAGATTTTCTTGAGAGATTTTTGGAACTCAAATTATATTATGTATAATATGCATTTGTAATAAAATTATGAAATAACAAATTTAGAAAGATTATTTTGAGTAGAACTCAATAATTTTTTGAATATCAATAATTTGATCAAAATCTTCTTTTTCTGGCAAAGCAGTAATCGTTATTTTAATATTTTTTACATCAACATCTATCCATTTTGTTTTTGAAACCACTCATTTATTTGTTTTTGAGAATTCTGCTAATTCTTCAATAAGTGATTTATACAAAGGACTTTCTTTTAATTTATCTCTGAGCTCAATCACATCACCAACTTTCAGTGAAATTGATGGAATAGTAACATTTACTCCATTTACTTTAAAATGAGAGTGACTTGCAAATTGTCTTGCTTGAGTTCTTGTTCTTGCAAAGTTTGCTCTGTATACTACATTATCAAGTCTGAGTTCAAGAAAACGAAGCATTTTATCTCATGTTGTTCCTTCTGTTCTTGATTTTAAAGCTTTTTTATAGTATGCTAAAAATTGTTTTTCAGAAAGACCAAACATTCTTTTTGCAAGTTGTTTTTTTCTCAATTGTCCTCCATATTCTGAAGTTTTTCTTGATTTTAGAAGAGATCTTTTTGAGTCACTTAAATCGTATTTTTCAGTTCCAAAAAGATTTACTCATTCTCTTCTACATAATTTTTTCTTTGGTCAAGTATAACGCATAATTGAATTAATAATTAATAATTAAGTAATATTGTAGATTTTCCGATAAAAATAAAATTTATTAAAAAATAATCTACAAATCATTATTATAGTTTTCTTACTTTTTTCTTTCTACATCCATTGTGTGGAACTGGAGTAATATCATAAATTGCTCTCAATTCAAGCCCTCCTGAAATCAAACCTCTAATAGCTTGTTCTCTTCCAACACCGATTCCTTTTACATATACATCAACTACTTCAAGATTATGGAGTGTTTTTGCTTTTTGAGAAGCTTGTTCTACTACTACTTGCGCAGCATATGGAGTTGCTTCTCTTGCTCCTTTAAAACCAGCAGTTCCTCATGAAGCCCAAGTTAATACATTTCCTTTCTCATCGGTAATTGAGACTAATGTGTTATTAAAAGATGCTGTGATATGAGCTTGTCCAGTAGTAACAATTCTTTTCGTCTTTTTTGACTTTTTTACAGTCTTAACCATATTTTTTAGATTAAAGTATTAAAGTATTATTTTTTCTTATTTGCAATAGCAACTGATTTTCATTTTCTTGTTCTTGCATTTGTTTTTGTACTTTGACCTCTCACTGGAAGTCTTTTTCTATGTCTTTGACCTCTATAACAGTTGATTTCTTGCAATCTTTTAATATTTCATGCAACTAATCTTCTCAAATCCCCTTCAACAAGATATCCTTTAATCTCGTCTCTGATTTTATCTAATTCATCCTCAGAGAGAGTTTCTATTTTTCTTGTTTTTTCAATTCCAACTTTCGTTAAAATCACATTTGATACAGATCTTCCAATCCCATAAATATAGGTTAAAGCTATTTCAACATGTTTACCGTTTGGTAAATTTACTCAAGCAATTCTTGCCATAAAACTATAAATATTAAAAATTTAAATTATTTCGTATGTTCTACGATTAAACATAATTATCATCAAAAGAAATTATCCTTGTTTTTGTTTATGTTTTGGATTTTCACAAATCACTCTCACAATTCCTTTTCTTTTAATAATTTTACATTTATCACATATTTTTTTTACAGAAGCTGAAACTTTCATAATAATTGTAAATAAAGAGTAAAATATTATTTTTTTCTAAAAACAATCCTTCATTTTCAGAGATCATAAGGACTGAGCTCAAGCAAAACCTTATCTCACTCAATGAGTTTGATAAAGTTAATTCTCATCTTTCAAGAGAGGTATCATTTGATAATTTCTCATCAAAACTCTTCTGGTAATTGAACATCAAATACCAGATTGGGTAGAGCCTTTACAATGGTTCATTCTACCTCGATCTTTTCCTCTTTTTGGGACATATTTTGTAGACTTTTAAATAATAGCCGACTCATTGTATAAATAAAAATAAAAAAAGCAAATCTTTTTTTATTTTTGCTTTTTTTATTTTTTATAACTGAAGATTTTGACTTTTTCTTTTCTGAATTACTGCTCGTATTTTTGCAATAATATCTGAATGCTTTTGAATCAATTGTTCTAAAGAATATGTCAAAATTACAATCAATTCTGTATCATCAACAGCACTCACAGTAGCACTACGATATTGAGGTTCATCAAATAAAGCCATTTCTCAAACAATTTCAGAAGGACCTATTTTTCATAATAAACGTTCTCATGTAAATGCTTGTAAAAGTCATTTTTTTACAATATACATACTCGTTGAAGTATCTCCTTCTTCAAATAAAACCTCTCATGATTTTACATATCTTAATTGACAAAAAAGTGATAATTTGTCCTGTTCTTCTTGCGTAAGAGAAGAAAATAAATCAATTCCTTCAAACATATTAAATAGATTAAAAAATATATTTTATTTTTGAATTTCAATTTTATACATTTCTAAAATATCTCCCATTTCAAGCACAACATCTGTTTTACATTTAATTCAACATTCCGCAGGTCATTCTAATTGATTTACATCAATAATTCACGATTTTAGATTTTCAATATATCATTTTCCTAATAATTTATCATTTCTTATAATTCTTGCATAGAGTCATTTTTCAATATTTACTCATTCAGCTATTTTGAGTCATAAAATCATAAATCATTTATCTACATAGAAAATTCCTCATACTTTTGCTTCTCAAAAAAGTATTTCCACTTCTTTTGGATCTAACATTCCAGTAATAATTTTTTCAATTCTTTCTGTAATATGATAAATAATTTTACTTGATATATATTCTATCTTTTGTTCATCAATAACATTTCTTAAATTTCCAAGTAAATCAACATTAAATCCTATCAAAATAGCAGAACTTCATTGACACATCAATACATCTCCTTCTGTAATATTCCCAACTCATGAATGAATCACTGAAACTTTTGTTTCAGGAGTTGAAAGTTTTATAACAGCTCCTTTCATTGCTTCTAATGAACCATTTGAATCAGCTTTAATAACAACTTTCAATTGTTTCAAACTTCCAGATTTAATTTTTGACATAATTAAATCAATAGAAGAAGCTGAAAGTGATTTTTTATTCATCATAATATCATAATATTCTGCTGCTTTTTGTCTTGCTTTTTCAGCATCACTTACCACTTGAATAATATCTCACCCATCAGCAACCCCATCCAATCAAACCACTAATACTGGTTCACTTGGTCATGCAGAGTTTATATTTTTTGAATGATAATCCTTTAATACTTTCACTCTTCCATAAGATCCTTTACATACAACATAATCTCATTTTTTTAATGTTCATGTGTTGATAAGAATTGTTGAAACTGGACCAAGACTCATATCTAAATGTGACTCTATAATTGTTCCTATTGCTGGTCTATTTGGATTTGCTTTCAATCCTTGCATTTCTGCAACAATCAACAATACTTCTAATAAATCATCAATTCCAGTTCCTTGGTGTGCAGAAACAGGAACCATAGGAATATCTCCTCCCCAATCTTCTGGTTGTAATCATTGTGAAGCCAATTGTCATTTTACAAAATCAGGATTTGCTCCTTCTTTATCCATTTTATTTATAGCAACAACTATTGGAATATTTGCCTCACGAGCGTGATTGATACTCTCTATAGTTTGAGGTTTTACTCATTCATCAGCTGCAACCACTAAAACAGCAATATCTGTTGATTTTGCTCATCTTGCTCTCATAACAGTAAAAGCTTCGTGTCAAGGAGTATCCAAAAATGTAATTTTTTGATCATTATAAATTGCTTGATAAGCCCCAATACTTTGAGTAATTCATCCTGCTTCTTTATCAGCTGTTTTTGATTTTCTGATATAATCCAAAAGTGAAGTTTTTCCATGATCAACATGCCCCATAATTGAAACAACTGGAGAACGAGAGGAATAATTTTCTGAATTATCTTCTATAATAAGTGCTTGAATATTTCATTCTAAAACATCTTCCACTTGTAATCATGATGAAACATCTCTTTGCAATTTAATTTCAAAAGTTTCAGCAATAATAGAAGCTGTTTCAAAATCAATTTTTGAATTGAGCGTTACAAGCATTCCATTTTTCATGAACTCTGCCATCAATTTTACAATTGGAATTCAGATTTTTTCTGAAAATTCTTTCACTGATAAAATTTCTGAAATGGTTACTGTTTCTCATGTACGATTTGTCAAATCTTGTTTCATTTCTTCCATAGATTTTTCTATTTTTTCTTTTTGCCTGATTTTATTTGATCTTGAAAAAGCTGCATCTTCATCTTCAAAAAAGTTTTTTGAATATTTTGTATTTCTATCTTTTTTGAAAAATCTTGATTTTTTTTCATTTTCATCATCACTTTTTCATTTCTTTTTATTATTATTTTTTGATGGAAATGATGGTTTTCCTTGAAAAGAAAATTCTTTTTTTACAAAAGTTGTATCTCCATTTCCTGATGAAACTTCAGGAGTTTTTGGAGAAAATGATGATTTTCTTGTAGATGAAGTTTCATACGATCTCTCTGATTTTTGTTTTTCTCAAGATTCTCTTCTTTGTTTTTCTTGTAGTCATTTTTGTGTTGTATATGAGTTTCCTTCAAATACTCAAGATACTGTTTTTGGTTCAATCAAAGAAACCCCTTGAGAAAAAGAAGAGGATTGTTGTTTTTTTGCTTTTTTTTCTTTTTGTGGTTTTACTTCTTGTTTTCCTGAATCAGAAGAAACATCTAAAGAATCAGAAGCTGATGCTTTTGATTTAATTTTTAGCTTTCATTTAATTTGTAATCTTGGTTTTTCATTTTGAGTATCAGAAGTTGACTCTGAGGAATTTGCTTGTGCATAATAATCATCTTCTATTTTTTTATCTGGCATTTTCTTGGTTTATAATAATTAAAAATATGGGAGTATAATAAAATTTTTTTGATGTTTGTCAAAAAAAATACAAAAACTTGTAAAATTCAAAAAAAATATTATAACAATAAAGAATTACTCTTTTATTTTTTTGGGTATGGAAACAAACAATATATCAAATATTATTACAATATTTTTTGAGAAATTAAATATACAAATAGACTCTCTTGAAGTACAAAAAGAAGAAGAGCATATTTTCTACATCAAACTTCAAACTCCTGATTCATCACTTTTAATTGGCTACTCATGAAAAACTCTTGAGGATATTCGTCTCATTCTTACAAGTTTATTACGTCAATTTTCTTGAGAAAAAACACTCATTCACCTTGAAATAAATGACTATTTAATAAAAAAAGATGAAAAACTTTTTGATTTTGTTCGTAGAAAAGCTGAAATAGTACAACGTACTGGACAAGAAATTACTCTTCCTTTTTTTAATGCTTATGAAAGAAAAAAAATTCATTCTTTTATTCTCACTTTAAATGATGAATCTCTTTCAAGCAAAAGTATTTGAGAAGGAAAAGACAGGAAAATAACACTATATAAAAAAATAAACCATCTCAAAAATATTGACCTTGATGCAATTGACATTTAATTACTTTAATAATATACCATACAAAACCTATGAAAAATAAAATATTTTTTGTTCTATTTTTCTTTTTCGTTCTTTGAACTTGCTGGAGTTTTTATGAGATAAATCAAAACAATTACTCAAAAATAAAAGAAAAACAATTTCAAATCATCCAACACCCCGATTTGCTTCCTAAAAAAGAGGTTGCTCTTTCTACTTCTTTTTGATTCAAAAATCTGAGAGCAGATTTCTATTGGCTGCAAGCAATTCAATATATCGGAGGGAATGCTGTTGGTTCAGAATACAAAAAATATTTGTATCACATGCTTGATCTCATTACAGAACTTGATCCAAATTTCCAAAAACCATACTTGATTGGACAATTATTACTTCCTTCTCTCAATCAAAGATATGAAGATCTTTCATTAGAAAGTCAAGAAATACACAATATTGAAGGAGAAAAAATTTGACTCAAAGGAATAAAAAATTTCTGTGATCAAGAAAAAATTGAAAAAATAATCCAAGAGGACGATCTATGAAAACTCTTTTGAAACACATCTTTACGAAATCCATG
Organism: uncultured Candidatus Peribacteria bacterium; assembly: GCA_964470525.1. Lineage (GTDB taxonomy): Bacteria > Patescibacteriota > Gracilibacteria > BD1-5 > UBA6164 > CAYYDE01. The sequence goes on along the minus strand of CAYYDE010000003.1, from coordinate 121,440 downwards.
TAGAGATTTTGAAATTCCATTTCATCAAGGTTTTTTATATTATTTTTATTTCAAAGATTCTCTTGCTTCATCAAATTATTACAAAATTGCGTCTATGATTGATGGCTGAGTAGAATGAGCAAAAATTATGGCAGCAATTATGAGAGGAAAGTCATGAGAAAGAGAAAAATCAACTCTCATGTTTCTCAATCTTGCACAAGCAACAAAAGAAAAAAATCCCTCTTGTGAAATAGCTGCTCAAGCTTTGGAATCACTGAGTTTTGTAACATTTCAAGAATGACACACACTTGATGAAAATGTCATAAAAAATATGGAAAATATGAGAAAAGAATTATTCATATTTGATGAACAAGCTGAACAAGATCTTATTACTGGAAATACGTGTAATAATTATATCAATAAAGCCATTCGTGAGCTTAACCTTGCCTATCTTGATCAAGCAAATCAAACACATTTTAGAGAAAATGGTGAATATGCAAATACTCCTGAACAGCTTGCAAATACTGGATATATTTGATTTATTCCAACTGATTATCAACAATATGATGGATATGGAATTGTATACAGATTTAACCAAGATCTTGAAATCTTTGATTATACAATGGAAAATTACGAATAAATCTTAAAGCAAAATTATGAAAAAACTTCTTTTTTTATGACTCATCCTTCTTGGAAATCTCTTACATATTTATTTTTTCTCTCTCAATGAAGTGATGAAAATTGCTGATAGTTTTGCATATCTTCAGATGGCTCATCACTTAAAGAATTTTTCTCTGGAAGGTTTTTGAAATGGATGGTTTTGATTTTTATATTCTGTTCCTATTGCATTTTTTGGAAGTATTATTGAAAATGATATGCTCGCAAGTTTTGTAGGAAATATTGTACTTTTTAATTTTCTCATTCTCATAGCATATCTGTTTTGAAAAAGTTATCTCTCACCAAAATATCTCTTTGCTTTTGTTGGATTTTTATTTTTCAGTCCGATATTATTACATTATAATATTCATATTCTTTCAGAAAATTTATATATTCCATTATTTTTCCTTTTATTTATTGCAGTATTACAATATAAACATATTCCTACTGCTGGAAATATGTGTTTTATAGGACTTTTTGTCTGACTTCTCTATATCACTCGAGCAGAAGCCTTTATTTATCTTGGAAGTATTGGACTTATTTTAGCATATTTATGGATAAAAAAAGAGAATTCTTTTGGAAAAACTCTTCATCATGGAATCATGATTTTGTTGTGATTTTTCATTATTGCTTTGCCATATATAGCATATATGAACAGTTTTACCTGAGAATGGTGACTCACCAACAAAGGAAGTTCCAACCTCAGACAGGCAGAACTCAGATGAGTCAGTAAAATGGATGATGACGGATTTGAACAAGCTGTTTGAGAACTCCGTCCTGATAATCTTGGACTCATTGCTTGATTTGCTGGAGGTTTAAAATATGAAAAACCTACAGAGTGAGAAAGTTTTAAAAATTATATGCTTTCCGATCCACAAAAAGTCATACATAGAATTTCCGAAAATCAACTCAAGCTCTACTGAGAAAATCTTCCACATATCATTGTATGAAATGCATACAAACTTTTCCATGTAGAATGAAGTACTTTTTACAAGAATATTTTCTTTATGTTGCTTTTGAGTATTCCTATCATTTTCATGATTTGGTGAATCATCGCTCTTATAAGAAATGGTGAATCTTTTCTCGTTATCACGTTTTTGAGCTTTTTTTGAGTAGCAAGTTTATTTTTCACATTATTTTTTGTCCTTGATAGATATTTTGTGATTTTTGTACCATTTTTCCTTTTTTTCTTTGTCTATTGATTACAATCATGGAACATAAAAAATATTTTTTGAGAATGGGGAAAATATCTGTGAATCTCTGGAGTTTTTGCTGGAATTTTTGCTCTTGGAATACTGAGTTATTACAATACTTTCAAATGAGAAGATGCAAAATATGAGGTCAAAAAAGAAGCTGGAATCTATTTAAAAGAATATCATTTTTCTGGAGAACACCTCAAAATTATGGAAAGATTTCCTGTTGTTACGTATTATGCAGGAAGTTGGGAAAGATGGCTTACTCCTTATACCAATAAATTAGAAAACCTTCTCATCTATGCTCGTCATCATTCGATTGATTATTTGGTAGTTGATAGTATTGATTTTGCAAGATATCGTCCTGATTTGGATTTTTTGCTTCATTTTCCTGATGAAACATACCCTTGACTTCAAAAATTAAAAACATTTGAAAAAAATGGAGAAACAGTAATTTTGTATAAAATAGTGAAATAATTTTATTTTTTAAAATGAAATATATGAAAAAAACATATTGGTATCTTATTATCATTGATATAATACTCTTAGTCGTTATAGGAGGATATTTTTATCTCAATAGTCATAAAGAAATTCAAATTCCGTTTTTTGGAAATACTCAATTTCATAACAATGATCACTGAACACATCAAACCATGAATCACGGAAATATGATTACATGAGAAGAAAGTTTTCTCAAAATGATGATTCCACATCACTCAGAAGCTATTGAGACTTCAAAAATTATTTTAGAAAAAACTCAAGACCCCGAACTCAAAAACCTTTTACAAAATATTATTTCAGCACAAGAAGCAGAAGTACAAATTATGAGAGAAATTATTGAAAATTCTTATAAAAATGATACAATATTTCAATATGAAAATATGATGCATCCAGATCTAACTTCTCTCTCAACATATGAAGCTGAAAAAGCATATTTAGAAGGAATGATTGTACACCATCAAGGAGCTATTCAAATGGCCCAAGCAATGGAAGATAAGCCAGCACAACATGAAACAAAAGAAATTATTGATAATATTATTGCTTCTCAGCAAGCAGAAATTGATGTTATGAAAAATTTTTTAGAAAATTATAAATAAAAAAATCGTGATTCTCACGATTTTTTTATATCACTTCTCTTCTCACACTTTCATTGATTTTTACCAGAGTTTCATACGGAATCGTTCCTGATAGTTTTGCCATTTCGTAGACTGAATTTTTTGCAACTTTTGAGGAAGAAATCACACTTACTTTTTCTCAGACTTTCAAAGTTGGAATCTGTGATAAATCTACCATACACAAATTCATACATACTTTTCCGATAATCGGAAGAGGTTTATTTTTTGCAAAAAAAGAAAATTTATTTCCAAGATTACGAGAAATTCCCTCAAAATATCCTACTGGTACAATCCCAATATACATATCTTGTTTTGCTTCAAAACTTCCGTTATATCCAACTTTTTCTCATGCTTTGAGAAGTTTTTTTTGGATCAATGTTGTTTCAAAATCAAGAGCCAATTTGAGTGAGTTTCATTTTTGAAATGCTGTATCGCTTTCCAGCAAAGGATGCACTCCATACAAACTGATTCACAACCTCACGCTATTCACTTCCCCAGATAAAAAATCCTTTAAAGCACCTGCAGAGTTAGAAATATGAACATATTTTGGAAAAATTCTTTGTGATTTTAAAAGATCCAATGCATGTTCAAATCGATGCATTTGGAGTTCTGAATACGAATTATTTTTATTATCTGCATCAGCTAAATGACTACAAATTCAAAGAAGATGAAGATTTTTATATTTTTTTAGAGATTTTAAAAAATCTTTGAGTTCATGGGGATAAATTCATTGACGATTCATTCCTGTGTCAATTTTAATATGAATATTTATTTTTTTTCATGATGCTCCCAAAGCTTCTAAAAGTGCAATATCACTTACTACCAAATCTATTTTTTTAAAATTCATTTTTGATATATTTTCTGGCAAAATAGGTCCTATCAAAAGAATTTTTGACGGATTCACTTCCCAAATTTTGAGTGCTTCATAATAACTATCAACCACAAGATATTCAGGATTTCTCTCACGCAAAATACTAGCAATTTCTTGAATTCCATGACCATATGCATTTGACTTCAAAACAGGAAAAACATATTTTCCCGAGTTGAGTTTCGCTATCAAATCATAATTATGCAAAATGGATTGTTTTGAAATCGTCACTCGATTGAGTGTTTCCATTTTTTGAGAAAATAAGCGAGAAAAATTGAAAATTTTTGCCAATACTCCCATAATCAAAAAGAAAAAAAATAACTATAAAAAATTATAGTTATTTTTTGAAATAGTAAAATAAAAATTGACTTTAATGTATAAAAATTACACTATAATAACTATTTAATAAATAAAAATCATATGAAAAAAATTATTATTTTTCTATTATTCATACTATTTCTCTATTTTTCCATACAATGATTATATAAAATAAAAATATGTAATTTCTCCGAAATAGCATTAACCGAAGTCAGGATAAATCATGCCTATATTAATAAAATTCCAGCAAACTCATGTTCAAAAAATATTTCAATATATTATTGGAATCAAAAGAATCGGAAAATCACTTTCGTTGGATGGATAAATAGAAAAGAAGAATTTTTTAGAAAAAATCCTCTTGATAGTTATGATATTTTAAACCTTCAGTTCTGAAAAAACATCATAGTTATCTCTAATGTAGAAGTAAATGAAAGAAAAAATGAATTTATATTAAACATAAAATAATTTTTTACTCTGACTCAATCAAAATAAAATCTGTTTTCTCTAAAAATTCTAACATAATTTTTTCTTCTCCAAAAGCTCTGAGTTGATCTTTTGGTTGCAAAACTTCTCAATTATGAAGTTTTACACTTCCGGAAGTAATATATAAAAATACATGTTTCTCATAGTCTATTTCAAGTACTTTTCCAGCATCAAACACTCATCTCTCAACACTGAGTTTTGAGGTGAGTCCTCGTTCATGGTCTTGCAAACCAGTTCCCAAAACAGCAAGCTTATTTTCAAAATCTTTTTCTTCAAAAGTTGCCGTAAAATATTTTGGTTTTGGACTCATTTCATCGGGAGAAAACCATACTTGATACAATTTCAAAGATTCACTTTCTGCGTTGATTTCGCTATGCATAATTCCCGTTGCTGTATCAGTCACTTGAATTTGGTTTTTTGAAACTTTTATATCATTTCCAAGCGTATCTTTGTGAGTAATCGTTCCCTCAAGCATTATTGTCATAATTTCATAATACTTGTGAGGATGCATTCCAAAACCAGAATTTCACTCTAAAAAATCATCGTTAAACACACGTAAATTTCAAAAATGTGTGTTGTTCACATCATAATAATCAGCAAAACTAAAAAGAAAATGAGAATTCATATTTCCCATATCAGAAAAATATCTTTTTTCTGAAGGTATAATTTGTAACATAAAAATTATTTAATACTAAAAACACTATAAATTATATAGTGTTTTTAGTATTTTGCAAATGTTTTTTGTGTAATTTTTAAAAAACATTTGCAAAAATAATAAATTTATATATATTTCATACTCTCAATTTTGAGAGTAAAAAACCTTAAATACCTGTGGAGGTAGAAATGAAGCATGTCGTAGTTTTTATAGGAATGTTACTCTGTTTAAATTCCATTGCTTTTGGTGCGAATAACCAAAACATACTTTTCCATGTGAATGGACTGTATGATTACTCTGAAAATGTAAAATCTGCTCTTCGTCAACAAGCTACTGGGGCCTCAAATTCCTGTGGTCCGACATCCCTGCTATTTGTAAATAGTTACTTTTCTGTTAAAAATACAGGTATAAAACCTATTTTTGCTGAAAATGTACCTAATGCAAAAAGTGAATTAAGTTCACTATATTCTTATATTGGTCAAAGTTATAATACAATAACTTCTTTAAACCAATTGAGAGACATTGCAAAATACAAATGGGGCTGGAGTAGAGTACATCGGATGAGTACAAGCTCTGGAATCAACACTAATGTAGAGTATCTAATTGATTATCTCAATAATGATATTCCTGCACTTGTTGTATTAAGCAGTTACTATTCTGGTAATCCTACTTATGGTACTCACGGAATAGATCATATTGTTATCGTTTATGCGTACCAAAAACGACCTGATAACAATGGTAACGGAGCAACTAGTCCCTACAATAATAGACAAAACGATAGGATTTATTTTTATGATCCTTACTATGGTGGTAATGGTTATTTTACAAGAGGAGAAATTTCTACAGCTGTAAATCTCGCAGGATTTGCATTCTTAACAATTGCTCCTTGATATTAAAAAAGTGAGGATTTTTCCTCACTTTCCTTTTAAAAAGTAATAAATAAACATGTTTCATATAAAAAATTGAATAATTCTATTCTTGGTACTATTATTGTGTATAGTATTGTACCAATATAATAATATAAAATCACAAACATGAATGTGATATACCTATGAAAACTGACACTTACAAATTGATTATCCAACTTTTATAAGCTCTATAAACAAGAATCATATCAAAAAAATAATTCAGAAAATAAATATTGATAATTCTCCCTTTCCTAAAAGTATCAGTGTAAATAATATAGATCGTAATGATTTTTTTATTATTTCAGATATTACTTCTGAAATACAATTTAAATATTATTCTCTAAAGTTTGACAATTATAATGATAATTTTTATCCTATTTTTGAACAAATAATAGACTCAAATAATACACTTACAGAATTAGATCTTTTCTTTAATACTCCACTCTCATGAGACAACACACTCACGAAAACTTTTCAAAAACTTAAAGAATTAAACCATCATAAATGGTGATCTGTATCAATCAGTTGAAGTGAAGACTTCATACATCACTATCGTATGTGAAAAGATGAAGTAAATATACTTCACAGTATGAATTTATATGGATTATATCTCAAAATATATATCATTGATAATGAAGAACTCCTCAAACAAATTGAAGAAATAATTCTAACTGCAAAGTTTGCAGAATATACTTTATTAAAAAAATTTAACAAATGAGCCTGACTGGATGGAGTGTATAAGATTTTAGATGATTGAACTCAAATAAAAATTACTCAATAAAACTACAAACAAACCCTATGAAAATAGGGTTTGTTTTTCACACATTTACTGTATCACAAAATTTCATTCCGGTATCAACATCACTTTTCAAACTTCTCTTCATCTGTCCAATAAACGAAATACAACATAATCTCCAAACTCCTCATATGCAAGAGAAAGAAATTCATGCATTGTTTCTATTCTTCCGTCTTTATATATGGTAAATATTGGTGTTGTTCTCTCATTTGCAGCATAAATTACCATATCTCCAGAATTATTTTTAATTCCTCCTGGCAAGACATATGCTTCGTATGAAGATTCTGTTTGAAGAAAATACACTCAAGGTTTCGCTTGATATTTTCACTCAAGTACTTCTTGAAAATGTTGCACTTTCTCCACTTGTCAAACTGGTGGAACAACAATATGTTGTTTATATACTATCTCTCCATTTTGTTTAATAAGAATTTGTGGATATACATTTGCTCAAGAACTTGGCTCTATTTCAATATTTGTACGAGTTAAAGGTGCAAGAGAAATTTTTCCTGTTTGTTCATTTATTGTTGCAATTTCTTTCTCTGCAAACTGAACTTTCAGTCATTCCTTATTCCCTCCTGTAACAAATCAAAATCATCCATCTGATGTCGTTGGAGTCGTACTTTCTCATTCCTTGGTAAATAAACGACTTAAATTTCCTCATCTCATACGATACATACTCACTGGTTCTTTTTCTAATCTTTCATCAATTCTTCAAACAACATGTGACAATCCTTCAACTCAGATAATATTTGGAGTTGGAGCATAAATTTGAAGTTCTATATCTTTAAATCCAACATTTTTATTACTATCAACAAGAAATAAACGAATTTTTTTTGTAAAGATTTCTTCATATACCCCTATTTCTAAATAAATATTACGAGCTGTTTTCAAAATTTTTATCGGCTCTCCATCTCACAGCGACACATCTTTATCATTTGCTGGGTTTCCATCTCAAGAACTATCCACTGTCAAATCAGTATCAATATAAATATCTTGAATATGAGAAATTCCACTATTTTCATAAATAAAATCTGTAATATCTATTCTTTGCTTTTGATATACTGGTACTCTGAGTTGAGCAAGTCATAAAATCTCTGGAGCCGTTGTATCTGATTGTTTTTGTGGAGAAAGAAGAATTTGTTGAGAATATGACGAAAATTTATTTCTTGAAAAAGCTTGTATTTTTGCATAAAAATAATCATTTTCTGAAGAAACTCTCAGAGAATAACTTTGATTTTTTTGTCATAAATCAACGATTTCATAAGATTGTGTTTCTTGAAAATCTTGATGAAATACACTTCCATCATAATACATTATTTTCACTCATTTTGAAGCTGTCAAACGAGCACTTTGTTCATTTGAAAGATATGAAATTTTCGTTCAAGCAAAAAGTGGTTTTCCTATATACCCTCTTATCTCTACTCATCTCAAAGTTACAAAATGAGCAGATGTAACATACGCATCTCATCATGAGATATTTTCAATAACAACATCCTCATTAAATTGTATATTTGAATATTTTGGAAGAGTTATAGATGCTATTGTTTTTTGAGACTGAGTTCTTTCAGTATATGGATAATATGTAATTCTCATGCTTGAATTTCCACTATACACAGAAGTAGAACGATTTACCACTGTTTGTTGAGAATTTGGAAGCAATGGAATCAACTCTCTTGTATACATTTCCATGCCTACAAAATTATTATCTAAACTTTCCAATACAGCGAGATTTTGTCTCATGACATATGGAGCATTTTGACTTGATTCCATTGTTTGAGTAATTGTATCAATATTTGTAAATGCATCAATAATATGTTTTTGTGTCTTTTGTGGAATATATCATGCTGGTTTTTGTTGCATCACATGAGTAAATTTATCTACAATATTATAAAATTCTACTCTATAATTATTCACATCATGACGAGTTGATGATTGAAATTTCATGTTAATATACCCACTTTCCGCTAGCGATTCTGTAAAATTATTTACCGCTGATAAAAATCTATTTTCTGTCATATATCCTAATCCTATAAAAGAACGTTCTAATGCAGGATTGGTATAATATCTCGGTGTTTTTGAATCAGAAACTAAATTCTTCTTGAAAAATATTTCATTTCCAACCATATATACAAGATCATCATTCACCTCTTGTACTCTTTCATCTCATTTCAGTTCATCCACCATATCAAATAATCTATAACTTACATTTTTCCCAAGAAATTTCTCAACAATATAAATTCATTTATATGTATAAGATGGTCCATCAGAGAGATTACAACTTTCTGACGATGGGAGAGAAAAAGGTTGAGATTGATTATTTGGTCATACAACAACATTATTATTTGAAGGAATATTCATCGCTAATAATGATGTATTTTGTTTTGAAAGAGTGGTATGAACTTGCTTTTGTGTGCTTGAAAGTTCTTGCTCAAATTTTTCAAATCCTTGTGTAATTTGAGATTGAATATTTTTTGCTGACTGTTGAATATATTCAACATCTGGATCTTTTTGAGTCATTCCAAGAGTTGAAGCAAGTGCTTGTGTGGTAAATGGTTCAAAAATTTTATTATATGCATCATAATCTGATTTTTGAGCATAGACTAAAATATTTTCTTGAGAAAGTTGTTTCAAAGTTTCCAATAAATTTTTTTGATCTTGCTTATTTTTTTCGATTTCATGTTTCAGAATTGTTTCAAGAGCTTGAAACTTTTGAGTATGAGAATCTTGAAGTTCTTGAATCAATGCATCTTCCTTTTCAAAAGAATACTCTAATGCTTGTGTCCAAATTTGAGTAAGTTTTTGCCCAGTCATATCCTTTGAAAGTTCAGCATTTCCAAGTTCTGAAATAATATCTTTCTTAAATTCATCCAGAGAAATTTCTGTACTTCATTGAGTATTTAAATAATCCCAAATTTGAGGAATTCCTGATGCTAAACTTACAGCAAAATCTAACAATGAAATTTCTTTTGCAGAATGATTCAACGAAATACTTGAATCTATTTCACCATCTGATTGTATTTCAAAATCCACTTGTGATGGAATATTTGTTAAATCAAAATCATCAATTCTCACATTAAAAAGATGATATACATTATTGGTAAATGTATTGAGTGGTAAAGTTATTTGACGTGCAACTTCTGTAAGAAATTCCGTTTCAAATTCTAAGTTCACCCAAGTAGTAATCTTAATAGCATCAACTACTGGATATGAAAATTGAGGAAGTGTCAAATCCAAAAAATCTGTTGATAAATATCCAGATCTTTCTGTCATAAACGCTATTTGATCTCAGGCTCTCCATTCTGGTACAAATGGACTGAATTTCAAAATACACATTGCCTTTGTAATCAATTTCAGAATTTTCAAGACTCATTCCAATGAACCAAATAATTTTGGAAGTTTTGGTGGTGGTGGAAGATCAGGAAGTTCAACACTTGGAAGTGTTGGAATCTCTGGAAGTTCTCAAATATGATATTCAGGAAGAAGTGGAAGTTTTGGTACTTCAATATTTATATATGGAGCATCAGGAAGATAAAGATTTGGTAAACTTGGCAACACTATCGGTCTGAGATTAAAATGAAAGTCAGGAATAGCAACTTCAAGTCCAACACGAATATTATGAAGATCCATATAAATATCTGGCCATTTTGGAAATTGTACAATTGGCATACTTGGAATCACCCCACTGATAATTTTCCAAATAAAATATTGTAAATCATTTCTTTCATTTTTACATTGATGACATTCTGCTTCATAATCAAGGAAAATATCAATAAATACTTGCCAAGATTTGAGAATTGCTTTCACTAAAATATATAAATCTACCCAAGCTCTAAATCTCTTTCCATTTTCACCAATCCATCCTCAAACAATCTCAGAAATAATTTCAACATTACACAAAATTTGTTCTAACCACAAATCTTTTGCTCTGAGAAGTTTATGAAGTTCTGCTGGAAATTCTTTATATGATTTCAATATTTCTATATTTTTATCCAAAGTTGAGAGAAGATTTTCCATATCTAAAATCACCTGACAATCATCACTGCTTGGAGTTCCAACACAATTATAATTATTCCATCCTCATTCTGCTTTTACTCTTTCCCACTCATTTCTCCATTGTTCACGAGTGAGTTCCCATTCAAGAAGAGCCTTATTCAAAGTAGATTCATCAATCCATGGAATATTCACATTCACTTGTTCAGGAACAATAGAAATAATCGGAAGATTTCACAAAAATTCATACACTCCTCTGATTCCACTCATGGTTTGATTTCCTCCAAATGTTTGTTCACGAGACAAGTTCGCTATTTCGATATCATAATACAAACAATTTATCTTATCTGATTCTGACTCACAATTTAAATTTGCTTTTTGTTTTTCTAAAGCCTCTATTCTTGCTCCAATATTTTGTTCTTTTTGAATTCTTTCTTGTTCTCATTGTTGAAATGCTTCATCATATCTAGTAGAAAAATTTTGAAATCCATCAAACACTCCATCAAAGCTTGGAAGCACCACAAAAAGACTTGGAAATGCCGTGAGTTTATTCACAATTTCCTCTATTTGTCTCCTCACCCATTCCATAAGAAAATCTGGAAACGCTGCAACTCTTTGCATTTGTATCTGCACAATATCAGAAAAGTCTGCTCCAATTCCATCAGAAAGATCTACGGTTAATGAAAATTCACTTCCTGAATTTCCTTCAAATGCCGTAATTAAAGGTTGATGAAATATATCTTGTCAATAAGTATTATTTCTCTGTGTATATGCTCATCCAAGAAATTCCTGAAAATCTTTTTCCAAAGATCATTTTGATCATCACTTTTTATATCGTAAATAATTACTTGCAAGATCTCAAGGAATCATTGCAACATCTGATATTTGATTCAAATCATCTCAACAATTTCCATTTATTACACCAAAACCATTTCATAAAGCTGTTGGTAAACCAACATTATAAATTTCTCCGTCACTTCCATCATTTTTACATCCAATAATTGGTTCAGCATACACAATACAATTTCCTCAAGGAGTCAGTGGAGAAATTCCTGGCATAACTCCATATCCAGCAACACTTGCAGGTCATCAAAAACACACTGCAACTCACATCGCTCAGGTCAAAGTTGGAGTCACAAAAATACGTAAAAAGTTTGATGGACTATCAGTACCAAGATATCATCCAGCTCATAAATCTCAACATCATGGACCAAACGGGCTCACTGGCCATACAGAAGGTCAACATACTGGACCATATTGCATCCAAGTAAAAAGAGAAAAAATAGGAATTCATTCATCTATATTTAACCCATCTCCAACTGGAACTCAAAATAATGTTGGATCATTTCATGGAGCAAGAGGTGCCCAGTTCATCGGTAAAGATAAACAAGATCCTCCTCAAAATCCACATGAAAAACCATCTATCAATGCTTGCATTCATCCAACAATATCATCAACCGTATCATTGAGTTTATCAAGATTTGAAAGAAAATCTTCATTATCATTAAAATTTGGAGACCAATCTTCATTATCAGGAATTCCATCTCCATCACTATCTTTTAAAAGTTTTTCTAATTGTTCTTGTGAAAAAGCTTGTAATGCAGCTGTATTGGAGGCATTTGGATTTGCAGCCATTTCCAAAAGTCTTTCCATATCTTCTTTTGACATCCCATTTGCAGCAGCAGGTACCTCACATTGTGGTGACTTTATATCTTCTATGTATGATCTTGCATCTGTAGAAGTAAACATTCTATATGGTTCTTTACAAGATTCCTTTTTCATTTTAAAAGAAATATCTCCATATGTGTCTTTTTCATCAAAAATTCACACTTCAATAAATCCAGATTGAAATGGTCTTGTTTTCAAAGGAACTTGTAAAACAATCTCTTGTCATGGAGTTAAAGTAAATGTTTTTAAAGTTTCATTCTGTTTATATTCATCTATTAAAAACGAATATTCAGGAATTGGAGAAGGTTTCAGTAAAACATTTTCTCAATCAATAGTTTCTCATCATACTGTCAGAGAAACTGATTTTTGTAAATCAAGTTCAAATATTTCTGGAATTTTTTCTACATAAGCAAATTGTCTTTTTACTCAAGTTGTATTTTCAATACGCACCTCTAAAAGAACTTCATCTCATGCCTGAAGCACTCCAGCATTCACATCCGTAAATGTTTTTTCAATTCTCATTCATTCAGATTCTGTATATGGAGAATGAAGAAATGTTTTATTTGATATTGTTTCTTGCATTTCATTTTCCAATGGATGTGTATATGGAATTTTTACAAACATCATTGTATCTATCAAACTCTCATTGAGAGAAGAAGTAGTAACACGAGATGGATCTTGATTTTTTACTCTTGTAATATTTTGTTGTATTTGCTGCATAAAATCATCCCCTGTTTGAGCAATTCATGAAGTTGATGTATTATCTGATAATTGAAACAATCCAGCAAAATACACAGCTCATCCATCATTTCTTAGATCAGAAGAAAGTTGTGCTCACATTCCATCATTTACTAATTTTTTCTGAAATATTCCAACTTGTGACGTTCCATAAAAAATATGAATTTCTCAACTATCATCATAAATAACTAAATCATGTTTCCCATCATTATCCATATCAAAAGAAAAAATTTGCATTATTTTTCCTTTCAGTCCAAGACTTTCATGAAGATCTACACGGACAAAATCTTTTTGGGTATTATTAAACAATACTACTTCTCCATTTTTATTCAGCATAACAAGATCCTGATATCCATCCCCTGTAAAATCTCATGATTCTAAAATTGGTTTTGAAGAAGCATCTGCCATATGCAACAAACTTCATTTTTTCTCAAAATCTCATGGAGATCAAAGCCCTTCTAAAAGTTCAACAAATCCATTTCTTTTGAGAATTGCAATATCTTGCACTCCATCATTATTATAATCAAACGTTGTAAAAGTAAGATTTTCTTGATCAAGAGAAAGAGCTTTTCAAATAGTAGCATCAAATTTTCTCTCCATTGATGTATTTGGAAGTTTTTGCTTGATAGGTTTGAGAGAAATCACAGGATCTCAAATATTTATCAAACTAAAACTTGCATAATCTTTTGTAGCCTCTCCAACACTTTTTCCCGCAGCAAAAGAAAGAAGTGTTTTATTTGAACCTTCCCACCCACGAGATTTTTCTTTCAAGGCATATTCATATCAAAAATCAAAATGATTTAAAAAATGAGAATATTGTTGAGAATCTGATGAAAAAGGATCGTTATAAACCAAACTTATTCATGTTTTTTGTTGACTTGATGATCATAAAAATGTAACTTTTCCAGAATAATCAGATGATTCAACATATACAATCATTCCTCCATCTGATTGGGCATTTTTAATAGTCTCTTTATTTGCAAGATCACGTAGAAAAGATGTTTGTCCATTTGGAAAATGGATAGCCAAAAGACCGATTGTTTTTCCATTTATTTTTACATCAAGAGCAAGATATCAAGTATGATTTGAATTCAAAGAAAGTTCAACATAATTTGCTTTTGAAATTTTCCCATCACGAGTAATGGAAAAAACTTCTTTTCATGAAAGATCTTCAAGGAAAATTCATCTTTGTTCATTTCAAGAATAAATATATTCTGAAGTATTTGTATAAAGAGAGAGTGTTGTTTTTTTTGCATCAAAACAAGTTGATATATCAACTGTTGTACAATTTTTCACCAAAATATTTGATGGAAGATTGAAAAATATCTGAGCAATAACTTGAGAAAAAGTATTATTAAAGAAATTCAAATACATATTTCCATCACTTTCAATTACCACATTTTGACTAATATCTTGTGATATATCTGCACTTCTTAAATCAAGCGAAACATTTCCATTTGGAGCAACCTTCAAAACTTCATTATATTTTTTTAAATCTGATAATAAAGATGTAGCAGACAAAGTTTTTGATGTAGGTTCAAAAATGAGTGCGTTTGCAAGACTGTCTCTTTGTGTAATATCACCATAATTTCCTCACAAAAGTGTTGCATATAAACTATTATGATATGTTTCTTGAATTTTTTGCTTATTCCAAAAATAGTATGTATCGATCTTTCAAACATTCTCAAAAATAGACGAAATAGTTTCTTGTTCATCTATAAAAATATTATTTTGTTCAAGTTCTGGAGCTGATACTTTAAAAAATGCTGTTCATGGAACTGGGGTACTTGAAATACGAAACAATGCTTCTCATTTTTGTACTTGTTTTTGATGAGTATCAAAACGAAGCAATGATGAATATTTTCCATCAAGTTCAACTCAGACAAAAACTTGATTTTCTCAAAATGTTGTATTTCAAAAGCGATCTTGTAACTGCACTTTCATTTGCGTTGAATCAGTTGCATTTGCCTCCAAACGAGTACGATCTGTCACGATATTTAAACGTACTGGTGCATCATGTAAAATTTCTAATTCTTTTACAACTGGTTTTTTCACCCCTTCAATATACCATTGAAGCATAAGTTTTTCTGTTGCTTTATTTTTCGTACGAATTTTCCCAGATGCAGTATTGTTTTGAATATTTACATATGGTTGAGCATGAGATACATATAAATCATCAGCTACTAAATATGCTCTTGATTGAAAATTTGTTTGTTCATTTTCAGCCCTTATTTGAAGTGTGTATTCATATTCATTTCCTCATACTTTCCAAGGATTCTCTCAAATCTGAATATCAAAATCTATTTGATCTACAACATAGAGAGTTTTTGAATATGAAATATTTGCTGTATCTGGCTTATACAACGTGAACTTTATCTGTGTTTGTCAAGATTTTTGTGTTGATTTTAGAGTAAATTTTTTAAATCCTTCATATATTTGATATTTTTTAGATTTTGTTCCATCCTCAAATGTTACGCTTTCTCCATCAAGAAAGATTTCAACGGTTTCATTTCTTCAAGAGGTTAAATTTCCATATTCATCAAGTAAAGAAACCATATGAGTTGTCATAACTCATCCTTTTTCTTGAAGATTCGTTCATAAATGAACCTCTAATTTTTGTGTTTCAGCAGGCAAAACATGAAAAACTCTTTCTCAGGTTCTTCATACTCAGTCACGAAAACGCAACACATATTCTCAAGCTTGAGAAAACGCTGGAAGAGGAAGCATAGAAGAGGTTTGAGAAAAATTTCTTGTTTCTATAACTGGAGTTCCATTATATAATACCTCAAATGTAATTGGTCATTCTAATGGGAAAAATGTTCCATCTTTTGACTGATTTGTGAGAGAAATAAAGAGTTTTTCTGATGCAGAAGAAGGAGCATTAAGCGTATTAAGATTTGTTTGAGCGCTTTGAAAATGAGACAAAGAAGTTACAAATACATTCGTAACATTATCGGCTCTCACATTTTGTGTTCATGGAGAAAGTTTTCCATCATATAATTGTGTAATGGTTGAAGTTAAAGTTTCTCATCTGATTTTTAATGGGATCACTTCTGTTTTCTCCAATAAAAGATCTCATGCATGATCTAAAAGAAAAATTTCTATTTCTAAAGTCACATCAGCATCAAGATTTTTTGTACTATAAGAAATTTTTGCCTGACCATTTCTCAGACGAATCGGACCAGATGCAAGAGTAATATATTTTTCTATTTCTTTTTGATCAAAATCACCTGATGAACTCTCAAATACTACTTGTTTATTTCTTTCAGAAATTGGTTGAGTTGTATCTTTTGCAGTTTCTATTTTTTGCACCCTCACACGTGCTTGAGAATAATTATCAAAACCAAGTATTTCCCCTTGATCATCATGTGTAGAAAGAGTAATATTACGAGTCGTATTATACGAACACGTAGGACTATCTGTCGCAACTTTTACACTTCATCCCGCAAATTCTGAACGAAGAAATGGCAACATTCCTTGCCCATCATAACGGTCAAAAAAAAGTGAGTCCTCAAAATCAAACACATCATTTACTCAACAACTTCCTGATGAAAATTCAATTTTTGGAGGCAACATATCATCAATCCAACATTGAATTGCTGGTAACCAATCTTGCAAAGGTACTCCATCCGGAGGAGAACAACGAAACGGCTTTTCTGCTGTTTCTCCATCAGTTTTATTTGAAAGTTGTAAATATGCATTTGCTTCCAAATTTTTTGCTAAAATATCTGCATACGGATTGTCTGCTTTTTCTTCAGGATCCATTTTTATAAACATATTTTGAGCATTTCATGGTGCAACCATATAAGACATTTCATAGAGTGCTCTATTTTTTGGCAAAAATATTCCTCAAAGATCTGATCTCAATGTTTGATCTCAAAACTGGTATTCATATACAAACTTATATTTTGCTGAAACAGATGGAAGAGTATTCCAATACAATGCAAGAGCAAGAAGATCGACATAATTCACACTTTTTTTCTCTCAAAAAAGATCAACATCTTGAGATGATTTTTGCGAAAGTTTATTCCATAAATTTACATTTGAAGCAGGATAATTTCCACGTTTCAAAAGATTATATACTCTTCTTTCTTGTGCAGTTCATGATTCAGGATGATTTTGAACAATAATTTCATTGATCACATGACTTACTTGAGCTAATTCAGAACGTAATAATGCCTGAATTGAATTTCTTGATAATTCAATATTACTTTCTTCTCACAAACGAAACAAAAACGGATATTCTATCTTTGCATGTTTTCAAAGTGCTGTAATAAAGTCAATATATCTATTTTTATCGACTGCAAGATTTGGAGTAATTTGAGATTTCACTTGTGCAATCAATTCTTCTTGAGTTGGAGATTTGTGTTCTATCCAAGATTCAATTTTTTTAAAACTATATACATCATCTCCCTCACTTCAACAAATACGAGTTCCATTTAAAATAATTTCCTTTCATACACATACGCTATCATAAATTTGATCAAAATTTCAAGAAATATTCTTGAGTTCATTTTGAGTTCGAGAATCCCATTTTCTTGAACGTTCGTTTTCTGCTGGCACAATATAATCCTCTCTACAATTTCACAAAGTAGCTCTATCATCTTTTTTTACAAGAGTGAGTTGTGTATCAAAACAATTTATAGGACTCGAAATTTTCGTATCATCTGTTGATTTTTTTTGTCATGCAACATCAAATAATGGTCGTATTGCCTCATTTGGATTACTAAAAAGCAAACTATACGTTCCTCACGAAAGACTATTTGTATCAATATTGAGGGGAGAATTTCATCACCAATATCAACGCGTATTCTCAGAACGAGCATTTCTATTTCATAAAAGCTCTAAATCTGATTCGATATTTGCAACATTGTATGCTCTATTTGACTCTACCAAAGTCCCAGAATTTGTATTATTTCATCTATATATTGAACATTCTTGTGCTGAAGTAATAGCTTTTGCTTGTTGCCCATAAAAGAAATTCATATATTCTCATCCTCTACAACTTTCTGGATTTTCATGAAAATCCGTAAGTACTGCAATATCCCTTGCAAGACCATTTTTGACAATACTATCAATTTCTTTTTCTAAATCATAATTTGCATTTTTTAAAATAGATTGTGATAACACATCCATATTCGCAATCATTTGCGGAATCAGATCCACTCGAACTGTGGTTGAACCAGTATTATATCTTCCAGCATTATGAACATCTTTTCTGAATTGTCATAATACATCGGTGTTAAAAATTTCAGGAAATTTTTTTATAGATTTTTGAATAAGATATCTTGTAAGAATATCTGGAACTTGGCTTGCATGATTAGTTTGAGCTGAAATATCAAGTCAAATTGACTGCATATCAGCAAGAGCAGAAGCTTCTTCTTGCACGTATGTATTTTGCAAAACATTTGCTAATTCTTGAGAATATCTATCATATACAATATCTTCTTTATTGATTTGATATTGCTCATATGCTTTATAACTCACATAATTGAGTGCTTGAAATTCTCTCACTTGATCATAATACAATACATATGGCTCATATGCATTTCCAACATCCTGATTTTTTACTGCATTGATACTATTTTGAATATTTTCATAATTTCCTGTTCCTGCATAAAAATCATGATTTTTATCAAAATATGTTTTAATTTGTTCCACGTCTGCACCTATATCTCCAGTATTTGGAGATATAAAACCATGCCAAATCTCTACTTTTGGTTCTCAAATAAAATCAGCATTCAGTTGATATTTCTGTTTTTGTTCGTCATACACATACAATTTATTTTCAAAATCAGTATATGGAAGAATAGTTTTTTCAAAACTTCACTGATTTTCAACAATTGGAAGAGGAATATTTCAAACAAAAACGGTACCTATCAATTTTGATTCACCAGAAAATCCATTATATCATTCAAAATATAATTTTTCAATCAAAGATGCTATATTATACGGATGTTCTTGTGATGATACAGGAATAATCATCGTTCTTGTATCTGGAATCACTCATTGAATATCTTGAGCATATCTTTTAATTTGAGAGCTTACCTGTCTATAAATTTCTTGTTGCACAAAAATAGATACCACTTTTACTTTTGTGGCATCTTGTGCAAAAATTTGTCAAATAAAACCTAAAAACGTAATATTAAACGTAAACGAAAAAAATATTGAAAAGATCAACGTAAAAGATAAAATTTTTTGTATTTTTGTATAATTTCTCATAGCATCTAAAAGATAAAAATATGTCTGGATTCTATTGTAACATATTTTTATTTTTTTTCAAAAGAAAATATGTGTTTTTTTGTCTATTTTAAGACAAAAAAACACATATTTTTAGAGTATTTAATTTTTTGCTTTATTTAAAGGTTTTTCCCTCCCAGTTTTTTATCTCTTCAATAGAGTTTACTGAAACTTTCGTGTCTATTTCTTGTCATTTAAAGCTCAAAAAAATTTGAATCTCTCATGTTTTCAATTCTAAAAGAAATGTTTTCAATTCTAATAAATCTTCTTTTTTTGTGGTTGTAGGTATTTGAATCACATATTTTGTACTTTGAATATCTTCCACAAAATCTTCTCAAGATGACTCTTGTATTTTTTCACTTCCATCATCTCAATTATTTCATACCACTTCTGTATGACTTTGCGCTTGTTTCAAAAATGGATTATAAATACGATTATCAAAAAGATGGCTTTCTATAGCTTGTTGTCTCACTGTAGTGAGAGAATATTTTTTAATCTCTTTTGCGAGAATATTTTTTCTTTTATATTCAGTATTTAAACTCAATCATCCATTCACTACAATCATCGTATCTGCTTCAATTTTATCCTGTAATCTTTCATAATCTTTTGGAAAAACTGTTACTTCAAAATCATAATCAAAACTTTCACATATCATAAAAACCATAGTTCCTCATGTTTTTGTCATCATTTTTCTTACATCTTTCACATATCAAATCAACTGAAGAGGAAGACCTCTTTGTTTTTGTTTTTCTGGCAATACATCAATTTGCTCAAATGACATTTTTAAAATTTTATGATTTTGACTTCTTTTTTCTATATAACGAGAAAGTCCATCAAGTGGATGTCCAGAAATACTAAATCCGATCACTTCTCTTTCTCATTTTAATTTTTGTTCAAACGTCAATGCTTCTACTTCATCTAAATGCAAAGTATCTTTATCTTGCGTCATATCAAAAAGTCATATTTGTGATGTAGATGACTTTTTCTCACCTATTCTAACAAAACGAATTATATTATCAATATTTTTGCATAACATTCCTCTTTCTCAAAATACATCCAAAGCTCATGATAAAATCAATGCTTCAAGAGATTTTTTATTGATCACTTCTTTTCCAGCACGTTGAATAAAATCTTCTAAAGAAATATATTTTCCATCTTTTCTCCCAGCCTTAATTGCTTCAATTGGTCCATCTCAAATTCATTTAATTGCCTTGAGTCCAAAACGAATCGTATTATCATCAATATAGGTAAAATGCTTCATAGATTCATTGATACTTGGAGGCAATACTTTTATTCATTTTGAATTACATTCTCATACCTCCAAAACGATTCTTTCCATATTTTCCTCATCACTCACCATAAGAGAAGTCAAAAATTCTGTTCTATAATACGCTTTCAAATACGCTGTTTGATATGCAATAAAAGCATAACACGC
Organism: uncultured Candidatus Peribacteria bacterium; assembly: GCA_964470525.1. Classification (GTDB taxonomy): domain Bacteria; phylum Patescibacteriota; class Gracilibacteria; order BD1-5; family UBA6164; genus CAYYDE01. Next base: position 100,397 of record CAYYDE010000003.1, on the reverse strand, counting down.
TGCGTGGGATTTATTAAACGAGTAATTTGCTGCTGGCAAAATCATTTCTGTATAAATATAGTTGGTTGTTTCTGGTTTATAATTTTTGTATGCAGCACCTTTTTCAATAAATTCTTTTTTCAAAGCTTCCACTACTTCCATTTTTTTCTTTCACACTCATCTTCTGAGCAAATCCGCTTCCCCAAGACTAAATCATGCCATCACTTGTACAATAAACATCAATTGCTCTTGATATACAGCAATCCCATAACTTACATCCAAAATCGGTGCCAAATCTTCATCAAGTTTCCTTTTTTCTTCTACAATTTCCTCTTCGCTATATCACGCTTTTTGTAGAATTTCACGCAAAGCATCAGTCATATATTTCAATTCTTGACGACCATATTTTACATCAATATAGGTTGGAATATACGCTAATGGTCCAGGACGATACAATGATACCATCGCAATAAGATCTTCAAAACTATCTGGAGCTAAATCTATTAAATATTTTCTCATTCCCTCAGATTCAAACTGAAAAACTCCTGTCGTATCTCCAGCAGCAAAGACTTTAAAAACTTCTGGATCATTTCTCTCTACTCGTAAGATATCAATTTCAACTCCTTTATTATTTTTAATAATTTTCAAACATCTTTGAATAATAGTAAGGTTTCTGAGTCATAAAAAATCCATTTTCAAAAGCCCTAAATCTTCCAAAGGATAGGCTGAATATTGTGTAATAATTGCATTTTGATCTTTTGGAGGACGTGAAAGTGCTGTATAATTGGTCATTTTATTTGGAGCAATAATTACCGCACATGCATGCACTCAAATCTGCCTCACATTTCCTTCAATTTTGAGAGCATTATCAATAATATCTTTGTACTTTGGGTTGGTATCATATGCATTTTTAAACTCAAAACTTTCTTCTAATGCTCAAGTTAATTTGGTTCCAGGCTTTTCAGGAATCAATTTTGCAAGTTCATTCATTTCTTGAAAATCAATTCACATAACTCTTCACACATCTTTTACCGCAGCACGAGCAGCAAAAGTTCCAAATGTACAAATTTGAGCCACATGATCAGCACCATATTTATTTCTACAATATTCTATTACTCTATCTCTGGCATCATCAGAAAAATCCGTATCAATATCTGGCATCGAAATTCTGGCAGGATTCAAAAATCTTTCAAACAGAAGATTATATGGCAATGGATCAATATCAGTAATTCCTGATAAATACGCCATCAAACTTCCAGCAGCAGATCATCTTCATGGTCAAACAGGAATATCGTTTTTTCTTGCCCAGTTGATATAATCGGCAACTATCAAAAAATATGCATCAAATCACATTTCATGCACTACCACGAGTTCATATTCTAATCTTTCAATTTTATGAAGCAAATCTTCTCAAATACTGCTTAAAAAAGACTTTTTCCCATCAGTATAAAAAGTAAATGAAAGCTCTTTAAGTTCTTCTGGAGAACTCTCTGTAAGTTTTTTTTGTAATCAAGGAACATCACGTTTTTCCACTAAATCAAAAATTTGATCTTGAGTCAATCCATAATCATATCTCCAATTCAATCATTTATATGATAAATAACGTAAATACCATTCATCACTCGTGAGTTTTTTAATATCTTTTCTCTCTTTTTCTTGTTCCATAGCCATTTCATAAATAGCTTGATCTTCCTGCGGAAGTTCATATTTAGGAATAAGAATTCATCATATTTCTATAGTAATATCAACTTTTTCAGCTATTTTAAGAGTATTTGAAAGTGCTTCTGGAACAAACCCAAACAATTCTTGCATTTCCTCAGCATCAAGAAATGAATAATCCCCATTTATAAAGGTTGGTCTATCAGGATTTGCAATTTGATGTCACGTTCCAAGTGCTTTAATAACATCTTGTGTCATTTTATCATCACGAGAAATATAATAACAATTATTACATGCTACAACTGGGAAATTATATTTTTTATGAAGAGAAATAATTTCATCTGTTACAAGTCTTTGTTTTGGAATATCATCATGATACAGAAGTTCAAGATAAAAGTCATCTTGAAAAACTCATTGATACTCTTGAATTCTTTGTACTATTTTTTCTTCTTCTTGCCCTGATAAAATCATATATGAAATTTCTCAAGAAATTGGTCAAGACAAACAAATCATATCTTGTGATTGTTCTACTAATTCTTCCCATAAAATATATGGCTTATCTCCTGGTCTTTCAAGATTTGCAAGAGAAACCAAAGAAATAATATTTTTATATCATTCATAATTTTTTGCAAGCAATACAATTTTGTGAAATAATTTTTTATCATTTTGAGATTGCATATATATTTCTGTTCACAAAATTGGCTTCACTCCCTCTTCTAAAGCATATTTATATAATTCATGACATCCATGAATATTTGAAGTATCTGTAATTGCAACTGCTGACATACCAAATTTTTTTGCAGCTTTAATATAATCTTTAGGATGCGGAAGTCATTCTAAAATAGAATAATGCGAATGATTATGAAGATGGACAAATGACATATTTTCTACAAAAAATTAACGATAAAAATTCTTATCCCTAAGATACTGATTTTTTAAAAAATGTAAACTTAATACTTCCGTATTTTTGCAAAATAATTTTTTTTATGATATAATAGAGAAAGATTTTATATTACTAAAATAAAATTATGAATGAAATTCATCATTATTCTATAGAAAATTCTCCTGAAGTAGAATGCTTACAAAAACTTGACCAACTTGAAAAAAATACACAAGACAATCTTAGACATATTGAAGAACAATTTGTACTCAACCAACTTGAAGAAACAAATTCACTTTGACTCAGTATTTGTGTTGATAGAACTCTACAAGATTTTCCAAAATATTATATTACCAAAGATCATTTTGTGTTGAATATTCCAATAGACAAAGTGGAAAATCTCCTTCAACTCTCTCAAGTTATTCATGACTGAGCTCAAAGAAAAAATCCTTTGTATCTTGATGGAAAGTTTCATTTTAGAGTAATTGCTGAAAACAATACTTGGGGAGATTATGAAAGAAGTTTTCTCGGTTTTAAAGATGATATTTTAGTAAAACATACCGATACTGAAACCAGCAGACTTGAAAGAAAAAATGAAATTGAATATGAAAACAATAAAATAGAGGAAATTTTTAAATTTCTTCAAAATATCAGACAAAATCCAAAAGATTGGGTAGAAGAAAGAGTTATCGTCAACAATCAAATAGGTTTTTCAAATTCTCCAGTTACCGAACAAATTGCAAAAATGCAAGAAGAAAAATCAAAGAAAAAAATGGTAGCAAGTAAATAAAAATAATAGAATAATAAAAAATCCCTTACGGGATTTTTTATTATTTTTCTTCAACATTATTCTTCACAGATTTCATCAAAGGAAAAAGTGTTACATCTCTCAAGTTGTCTTGTCAGGTCAAAAGTGAAAATACTCTTTCAATTCCCATTCCCCAACCTGATTGTGGAGGCATACCATATTCCATTGCTAAAACAAAATCATCATCTCCAGAAGTTGCTTCTTCATCTCACATTTCTTTTGCTTTTGCTTGGTTATCAAAATTTGCTTTTTGGACAGCTGGATCAACAAGTTCTGAATATGCTTTGATAATTTCCCAACCATTTACCACCACTTGAAATTGTTCAACAATTTCTGGATTTGCATCAGATTGTCTTGCAAGAGGTTGCATTGTTTTTGGGTAATTATACACAAATGCTGGTCCAGTAATACTTGGTCTGAGAACTTTTTTATATAGATAATCGATAAGTGTTGGAACCACCATTTGATCCATTCCAGCAAATTCAACTCCAGCAGATTTAATATCAGCAATCAATCTTGCTTCATCTCCGATAAAATATTTTGAAACATCAATTCCACAAGCGTTTTTTACTCATTCAACATAGTCAATTCTTTGCCAAGGAGTTTGGAAATTCACGAGTCTTTCATTTCCTTGTTTATCTTTCACCATCACTTCTTTTTTGAGTTCTGGGATATTTTCAAAAATATAATCAAACATTGCTTCGGTACATTTCATATTATCTTCAAAATTCCACCAACACGCGTAATGTTCAATAGCTGCAAATTCTTGCATATGAGAAGGATCTGATCCTTCATTTCTAAAATTTCTTGTAAATTCTACCACTCTTTCAAATCTTCCGACAGTTGCTCTTTTCAGATACGTTTCAGGAGAAATACGAAGAAAAAATTCTTCATCAAAATCATTATGATGTGTAATAAACGGCGCAGCAGCAGCACCAGATGCTGCATTTCCAAGAACTGGAGTTTCAATTTCAAAAAACTCATTTTTTGAATAAAAATCTCTGAGTGCTTTGATAAATTTACTTCTCAATTTAAATCTTTCAAAGCTTGTTTCATTCATGATAAGATCAAGATATCTTTGTCTGTAAATAGTTTCTTCATCTGTTACTCAGTGAAATTTTTCTGGAAGTGGACGCACTGATTTTGCGAGAATTTGGAATTCACTTACAAAAAGAGTCAATTCTCCGTGTTTTGTAAAAAATAAATCTCATTTTACTCAGATATAATCCCCAACATTTACAAATTTTTCAGAAATTTTATAAGACGTTTTTTCTTCTCCATCGATTACTAAAGAATCAACTAAATCACTTCCTGTATGAAATTGAAATTTATCTTTCATAAAACATATTTGGAGTGTTCCAGTGTGATCCATAATTTTTGCAAAAGCGAGTTTTCCATGACTTTTATACGACATCATTCTTCCTGCTGTTTGGTATTTTTTTTCAGCTCCTGACTCTTGAAATACTTCTACTTCTGAAAGATTTTGAGTATTTTTTGAGATATCTGAAATATCTTGTTTCCCGTGATAGTTATTCGCATACACAATAACTCAGGCTTGTTTTAATTTTTTAATTTTCTCCATTCTATCCAAAGATTCATTTCCATAATCAAACATATTTTTGTTTTTTGGTAATAAAAAATAATATGGCCGATAATACCTTTTTTTAGCAAAAAATCAAGATAAAAAAACAAAAACTCGTGATAAATCACGAATTTTTGTTTTATTTTGGAGAACAGGTAAATTGAGGATATGCCCCACCTGGGTTACAAGCACCAATTGCAGAGTTCCCATATCTTATCTGTCATTCACTAGTACATGTAGTTCACTCTGAATTATTAGAAATAGTTGGTGGAGGGGGTGAAGAAAAACACACTCATCAATTTGTTTTCTTCCATACTAATACTAAAGGTGGAGTACAACTTTGTGATGTAGCAGGTTTTGCTGTCAAACAATTACTATCAGCTACTCTATCATCTGGATTATTAAAACGCGTACAAGTTACTTGTCTGGTTTGTGTTCCTCAGGCACTACATGTAGTCCAAGCTCCAGTATGCCATATATATGAAACACACTCATTGTTATAATAAAAGCGTCCATTATTACAAGCATAGTTACAAGTATTTGTCCCTCATCACGATGAAGTATACGCACTATTTGCTGGTTTATTTGTACATGCTACTTGGGAATTTGATCATGCAGGACTATAGTGTCATGTTCCAGCTGCACTACATGTTCCACTTGCACAATTATAATATCATGCATTTCATACACATTGGCTTATTGAGCTTGATGTCTTTCCGCTTGTCGTACTATTACTTGGACAAGATGTTCTACCATCACTTCCGGCAGGACTATAATGTCATGTTCCAGCTTCACTACATATTCCACTTGCACAATTATAGTATCATGCATTTCATACACATTGGCTTATTGAGCTTGATGTCTTTCCGCTTGTCG
>CAYYDE010000003.1:44642-94513 GCA_964470525.1 uncultured Candidatus Peribacteria bacterium | reverse complement strand
ATTTGCACTTGGTGCTGTTGTAGTTGCTGTTCCATTCGATGTTCAACATGTTCAATTTATAATTTGTGTCCATTGAGCGTAGTAGGTTACATTGGCTGTGATGACTGTTGATGTGGTTATTGCTGTTCATCAACTACTTGCTGTAAACCATCCATTAAACACATATCCACTTCTACTTGGATTGCTTGGAAGTGTTCACAATGCTGTATTATATGTCACTGCTCTACTTGTTGGACTATGTCCACTTCCAGAGTTTCCATTGAAAGTCACTGTATATTGTCTCGGTGCGCTACAACTTGCGTTACTTCATCCATTTGCCCCACTACAACTCCATGTAAATGTTCCAGCATTACTTGTCACTGCTGATGCATTTCATGCTCAACATAAATTTGCACTTGGTGCTGTCAAAGTAGCTGTGCCGTTTGATGTTCAACATGTTCAATTTATAATTTGTGTCCATTGAGCGTAGTAGGTTACATTGGCTGTGATGACTGTTGATGTGGTTATTGCTGTTCATCAACTACTTGCTGTAAACCATCCATTAAACACATATCCACTTCTACTTGGATTGCTTGGAAGTGTTCACAATGCTGTATTATATGTCACTGCTCTACTTGTTGGACTATGTCCACTTCCAGAGTTTCCATTGAAAGTCACTGTATATTGTCTCGGTGCGCTACAACTTGCGTTACTTCATCCATTTGCCCCACTACAACTCCATGTAAATGTTCCAGCATTACTTGTCACTGCTGATGCATTTCATGCTCAACATAAATTTGCACTTGGTGCTGTCAAAGTAGCTGTGCCGTTTGATGTTCCACATGTTGCATTTATAATTTGACTACACGCAGGATTTGCAAAATCATTGTTGAAAACATATCATGCTCCACATGTTCATGAAGAATCGATAGAATTTTCTTTTGTTCTCACTCCAGCATTACAACTATAGGTGAATGTAACTTCTATACTTCATGCATTTGGTCCTGCTCCAAAATTTCTTGTTCCAGAAACTGATGTTTCGTTTCAATGTTGAATTGAAGAAGAAGAAATATCATAAGGTTGTGAATTATGAGTGTCGGTTGCAGGAGTGGTACAAGTATTTCAAATACACATATTTGATCCTTCATTATAGGTATATCCAGCATTACATTGAAATCTACATTCCTGTGTACTTGCATTTGTACTATATTGACTGGTATTACTTGGTGCCCAGGTCGTTCCATTCCATGTTTGGGTAATTGTGTTTACTGTATTATAGCTTGCATTATCTGGAATTGGGGCACATTGAATACCATCTTGAGTATTTTCCACACAAGTATGAGTTTCATAAGAGTATGTGTAGTTTTGATTACACTCAAAACTACACACTCATGGAGTTGTTGAATAACTCCATGAAGTTTGATGATCAGATGAAAGAGCTGTACTTGTTACATTTGCTGGAGGCATACTTCACTGACATTCATTTGCTACACAAGTATTATTAAAAGGTACATATCATTCTGATGTACATGTTGTTGAAAGAATAGTTTCTCCTCATGAAAAACCCACATCTCCATTTGTACATTGTACACTGAGTTGATGTATTTGAGTTCCATGATCTATTGAAATTTGTTTTGTGAAATTTTGAGTTTCACCATGAGACAAAGAAGTAATATTATATCCATTATGTTCCAATGAACTACATGGTAAAATTCATGCAAGAGACTGATCAAGCATAGCTGCCAGAGTACTTCCTGTTGCATTTGTTTTTCATCCATCGTGTACATTTCATCAGAAATATGTTGTTAAATCTCAAATTTCATCAAGTATGTTTACACGATTTTCAGAAACATCATCTCTTCCAAGAGGAATAAAATTTGCATCTGTAATTACTCCTATTTTATCTCCATAGACATATGGTTTTCTCTGAGAGTAATCTGCATATGTATTTTCTAAGAAACTAATATATTGTATATTATGTCCTTCTTCCAAATATCACAGAAGTTGTGCTTTTTGTTGATTTTTATCAACAACATATGTATAATTATAGGTATCTTTTGGATCAGTTGCTTTTCATTGTATTTTTAACAATGTTTTGAGATTTTCTCAAATTTCTCACTGATAGGTTAATACCTCTCCTCAAGCCATTACTTCTATAAAATTTTCTGGAAGAGGATAGGTTCATCACTGAATTTTCTGTAAAGATAATCCTGTATAAATTGTTTTAATATCTGCAACTCTCACACTATCTCTTGTTTGAGAAAAATATCATAAAAATGATACAAATCATATAACTACCAAAATAGCCAAAATAGTTATAACTACTATCAGTTCCACAAGTGTGAATCATTTCTTTCTCCTTTTTTTACCTATTTGTTTTTTATATATATCCATGAGTATGAAAAATATAAATAATAAAATATTTGCATCCTATAAAAGAAAATCAAAAGTTTTTTATTTTACGCAATTGCATAATATCATATTTTTAATAATATGTCAATATAATTTTTATTAGAGTTTAAAAATGATGAAAATATTTTTAAAATTTCTTTTGACAAAAAGAGTTTTTTTACTATAATTTCCGAGCTTTAAAAGCATATTTTATATCCTTCTTTCAAAAATATTTGAAAGATAATAACCCATAGGAAAATATGGCACAATACGAACTCATGCTTATACTCAATCCGAGTGTTTCTGATGCTGATAGAACTGAAACTCTTTCAAATGTAAAAGCTCTTTTTGAAAAAAACTCAGTAAAAATCGAAAAAGAAGATATTTGGGGAGACAAAAAATTAGCATACAAAATCAATTCTTCTGATAGAGGATTTTATGTACTATTCGATCTTGAACTTGATGGTACAGCTATTAAAAATATGACAAATTCAATGAATTTAGAATCAAATGTATGGAGATATATGTTTGTTAAAAAAGCTTCATAATTATTTATATGTATAACAAAAGAGGAATATGAGAACCGTTAATAAAGTGATTCTTATAGGAAATATTACGAGAGATCCTATGGTGAAAAATACTGAAGGAAATAAAAAGGTAGCTTTGTTTACAATAGCAACAAACAGATATTATAAAACAGCTGAATGAGAAAATAAATCAGAAGCTGAATTCAATAATTGTGTTGCGTGGGGAAATCTCGCTTCTCGAGTAGAAACTCACTTAGTGAAATGAAAACTTGTTTACGCTGAAGGAAGACTCAGAACTCGTAGTATAGAAAAAGAAGACGGAACAAAATCATATAAAACAGAAGTTGTTATTTCTCATCTCATTTTCTTAAATAAAAAATCAGATTTTGAATCGTTAGATGATGATCTTGATTTAGATGATGATCTTATTGATGATAAATTTTAATACTCTTCAAAACTAATTTATAAAAATAACCTAAACCTTACCATGGCAACTACAAAATGTCCTTTAGATGGAATTGCAATCGACTATAAAGATGTTGAACTTCTAAAGAAGTATATTACAAAATTTGGGAAAATTACTCCAAGATACTATACTGGTGTATCTCTTAAAAATCAAAAAAAATTAGCAATTGCAATTAAAAGAGCAAGAATGATGGCTCTTCTTCCATTTGTAAATAGATTTGATCCAAATTTTAATCAAAAATAATAAAAAAAATCGTGAAATTCACGATTTTTTTTATTTTTAAATTTTACTTTTCCACTTTTTTATCTATAATTATGCGGTAATTTTTAAAAAATATGTTTATTTTTTATTTTTTCGTTTTTAATTTTTTATTTATATCAAATGGCTTATAGAAATATAGCAATTATTGCTCACGTAGATCATGGGAAAACAACACTTGTTGATGGAATGTTAAAACAATCTGGAACTTTCAGAAGTAATGAAGTAGTTGAAGAAAGAGTAATGGACTCAAATGATCAAGAAAAAGAAAGAGGTATTACTATTTATGCAAAAAATACTTCAATATTTTATAAAGGAAATAAAATCAATGTTGTAGATACTCCTGGGCATGCTGATTTTGGTTCAGAAGTAGAAAGAGTTTTGAGAATGGTTGACTCTGTATGTCTTGTAGTTGATGCATATGAAGGACCAATGCCTCAAACAAAATTTGTATTGAAAAAATCTCTTCAACTTGGATTAAAACCTATGGTAATTATCAATAAAATTGATAAACCAACTGCTCGTCCTGACTGGGTAGTTGATCAATTATTTGATTTGTTTGTAACTCTTGGAGCAAATGATGAACAACTTGATTTTTCAGTATGTTATGCAATTGCAAGAGATGGTATAGCAAAAAGAAATCTTGAAGATGAATCAACAAACTTTAATCCACTTTTCGATATGATTATGGAAAAAGTTGCAGAAGCACCAAACGATGAAGGAAAACCATTTAGAATGCAAGTAGCAAATCTTGCATATGATAACTTCCTTGGAAGACTTGCTATTTGAAGAGTTTATGAAGGAAAAGTAAAAGTTGGTCAAGAAGTTGTAATTACTTCAAATGATGGAGTACAAAGAAAAGGAAAAATTTCTGAAATTCTTACAAATCATGGTATTACAAAAATAAAAGCTTCTGAAGCAGAAGCTGGAGATATTGTAACTATTGCAGGGATTCCTGATATTTTCGTTGGAGAAACTATTGCACAAGATGCTTGAGTTCCTCAACTTGCTCCAATTACGATTGATGAACCAACTCTAAAAATGGAATTTCTTGTAAATAATTCTCCTTTTGCTGGAAGAGAATGAAAACTCGTAACATCAAGACAAATTAGAGATAGACTTGAAAAAGAACTTGAAACAAATGTATGAATGAAAATTGATTTTTCTGGAGATAATTTTATGATTTCAGGAAGATGAGAACTTCACCTTTCAGTTTTGATTGAAACAATGAGAAGAGAAGGTTTTGAACTCCAAGTATGAGCTCCAGAAGTAATTATGCACGTTGAAAACTGAGTAAAAATGGAACCTATTGAAAGAGTTGCTGTATCAGTTCCTTGAGAATTTTCTGGTGCAGTTATTGAAAGACTTGGAAAAAGAAAAGGTGAAATGATAAATATGGTAGATGAAAATGGACTCACTTCTCTTGAATTTAAAGTTCCTACTAGAGGTCTTCTTGGATTTAAATCAGAATTTATTACAATTACAAAATGAGAATGAATTCTTTCAAGTTCATTTGAAGAATTTGCACCATATAAAGGTCCTATTGAAAAAAGAGAAGTTGGATCTATGATTTCAGGAGAAGCTGGGCAAACTATGGCATATTCTCTTTGGAAACTTCAAGATAGAGGTCCATTATTTGTACAACCTGCTACAGAAATTTACGAAGGTATGATTTTATGAGAACATTTAAAATGAGGAGAACTTGTTGTAAATGCAACAAAAAATAAACAACTTACCAACGTAAGAGCATCTGGAACAGATGAAGCTTTGAGACTTACAACTCCAAAAATCATGACGCTTGAAGAAGCTATTGATTACATTGGAAATGATGAATACGTTGAGGTAACTCCTTTAAATATCAGATTAAGAAAAAAATATCTTAGTGAAACTGATAGAAAAAAATATTCAAGAAATAAAGACTAAAAAACTCGCAAAGCGAGTTTTTTAGTCTTTATTTTATCTATTTATCTGTCATTGTCCAGACTCCATTCCATGTATTTTCAGGAGGTGCTTTAAGAAACATTTCACAACGATCCATATATATTTTTGACGGAGCATCTCCCAGTTGAGAAAGTTTTTGAAATAACTTTTGTGCAGATAAAAAATCTCTTGCAAAATAACTCTCTAAAGCTTGTTCAAACTCAACAATAAGCTGTTTTTTAAAATCTCAAACCATATTTTTGTATCAAACTAATTCATAAATTTTAAGTGCATTATTTTTTCATTTTACACGAATTTTATCAAGAAAACGACATTCAAAATATTCATGTACCTCTTCATAAACTTGTTCACTAATACAAATATAGGTTCCATAATATTTATTTACTCATTCCAAACGAGATCAGAGATTGACAGTATCTCCAAGTGCTGTAAACTCCATCTTTCTTCCTTCTGCTCCAATATTTCCAATAATGGCATTTCAGGTATGAATTCACATTCTTACTTCAAATGTATCATGTCACTGAGATTTCCACATATCATTTAATTCAGAGAGTCTCTTTTGTTGCAACAAAGCAGCTTCACAGGCATGTAATACTCAAAATTTTTCTACTTTTCCAAAGACTCACCATAAAGCCATAATAGCATCTCATTCATATTTATTGATAAATCATTTATAATCAATAATAATATTTGACATCTCAGAAAGATATAATCTCAAAAATTTCACTAATTCTTCTGGAGAAAGTTTTTCACTCAATGTGGTAAAACCAGCAATATCAGAAAAAAATGTAGTAATTTGTTTATTTTCTCCTGAAAGATTCACTTGTCCAGTAGAGTGCAAAATTTCTTGTGTAATATCACTTGAAACATATTCTGATAATGCTTTTGAAAGAAGTCGTTTATTTTTATCCTCGTTTACATATTTTAAAATTGCTGATGAAAAGAATGACAAAAACAAAACCGACCCAAATTCAAATGGATAATTTGGAATAAGTAAAATTCAACTTTTATAATATGATCCTAAAAATAACAAAAAATACCCTAGCAAAATACACAAAAACACCAATCATGATCAAAAAATAATCCACTTTAAATTCCTATTTTTCAAATAAAAAATATTTATATATACCACAAAAAATATAAATAAAAATGAAATGAGTAATTCAATTTTTCGATCAAAATAGACAATAAAATTTTCATTTAAAATAGTATTTATAGCATTTGCATGGACATATACTCCTTTTATAATTCCATAATTTGGTACAAAAAAATCATCCTTTACCCCTTCAGCAGTATATCAAATCAGAACGATTTTATCTGCAAGTTTTTCTCTATCAAAATTTCCTGTATAAATATTATAAAATGATTCTCTTTGAAAAAACTCTGCCTCAATATAATTGATATAAAACTCTGAAACTTCTCTTTGCCCAAGTATATGAGAAAAAACAAGAGGAACTTTTTTTCCAAATGATGTATAATGATTTCCTGAAAGAATGATATCATTTTCATCTGAATGTATCGTATAAATGTAATTAAAATATTCCCTGAGTATTTTAAAAGAAAATGATTCAAATACGATATTTTTTCCTTCAGAGAGAAGTGAACGAAATGGCTCAATAGAAGCAACTTTCTGAGTATAAGGATTCACAAATGGTTGTACATATCCCACTCCCATTGCAGCATTATAAAAAATATCAAACGGAAGCACTGCAAAATTATCATCACGAATATCAAACCCCAAAATCACATTTCATATCTCCTGAAACGCTTGAGCAAGTATTGTATCTTTTTCTGAATCTTTTCCCTGATCTAAAAACAAAATATCAAATGCTACCACTGCTGGTTTTGCCATTTGTAAATTTCTTAGAAAAGGAATATAATCCTCTCTATCAATAGGAAAACCAAGTTGCGAATACGATACATCATCAATTTCTACAACAACTAAATTTTTATTGATTACATCTTTGTTATGATCTTTAATATAATACACAAAATTACTATTGAGTTCATGAAAAAAAAGTCATAAAAAAGAATATGAAAAAAGAAAGATGATAATACTCACTCAAAATATCTGAGTAATTTTTTTAAACATACAAATATTTTTTAGAAATAAAAGTTATCTTTGAAAGATATTTCTGAGTTGATTATGAATAAAATCCTGTCATTTTTGGTCAAATCACTTCCATTTTTGTACCATATCTTGTAAAAGTTTTTTTGGATTCGATGTAAATAAAATATTTTTAAGAGCTTCACTTTCAAATCAAAAAATATTTGACTGTCCATAATTTTGAATAAAATCAACTTGTTTTTGAAGAATTTCAACGTTTTTTTCTAAAATTTCTGAACTCCATCCATTATATATCATATCATTTATATCAAACAAAACATAACGTAGATATAATGCTTTTTCTTGATTTTCTGAATTTTGTATTAAAAGATCACGAGCATTTTGTTTGATGGTATACAATTGAGAATTTTCACCTGTTTCAAAATGGATTGATTGATGAATTTTTTCAATCTGAGCAAGGACATTCGCTTGTTTTTCTTCAGGAAGAGATTGTAAATATGTTTGAAGTTTTAAGGGATTATTTTCTTCAAGCATACGAAAAATTTTGGTATCTTGAGAAATATATCATAAAAGATTCAAAGGATTATTTTGTTTTAAAGAATGAAGAAATTGTTTTCTGAGTTCTTCTAAATATTGTGCATCTAATCTTTTATTGAGTTCTTCCCATGCTTGGTCTCTAAATTGCAAAATATCAGTAATAAAATCAGAATAACGTAAAGAAAAAGCTTGTCCTTGTTGCAAGAGAGTTTCATTTCCTCCAACGGAAGTAAATTGAACTTCATGATTATGAACAGAAATAAAATCTTTATCATAATTTACTTCAAATACTGTTCCACGTACTGCTGCAACAGCTCATTTTACGTGTTGTTTAAAGTAACTTTTCTCTCATAGTACACTCAAGACATTTGACCAAGTTTTTCATCTGAGAAGCTCAAACGAAATACGTATTTCAGAAACATCACTTCCAACAAAATTTTCTTCTACTTTCATGCTTGTATTTCATCCAAGTCTGGTAATACTTTTATCTCACCATTCAATAACAGCAAGCGCATCAGTTCAAATAGTAGATATAACATCTCATTGCTGAATATGTTGTTTTTGATATAAAGTCAGAAGATGAGTATTTATTCTTCATTGTCATTGAATCAAAGTAACATATGAATTGGTATCTCTTTGAAAAGAATTTGAAATAAAATAAAATTGTGTCAAAAATAACACAGAAATAATAATAGTAAAAATCAGAAAAAATTTATTTTTAAAAATTTTCATTTGATTTGAATTAATAAATAAAAATAATATAATGAATTATATCATAAATTATTATAAAAACAAACATTATGAAAAGACAATACGTATTTTTATTTCTTATTTTCATCATTTTATATCTTTCTTATCTCATTGTAAGTTATAAATATAAAGAATATCAAACCAATAATAGAATATATTTCTTAGAAGAACAAAATAATTTACTTGCTCAAGAAATCAGAAATAATAAAGAAACTTTAGAGTTTTATAATACCAAAGCATACAAAAATAAACTCTTAAAAGAAGAACAATCTCTCAAAAACAAAGGAGAAAAAGTAATTCTCATTATCAATGAAGAAACGTTTCAAACCTACACACAAAGTGAATCAAATGTGGTAATACAAGATTTTTTCTATAATGAACCCAATATTTATGATTCTATGACTATATTCCAAAAATGGATTTATTTCCTTTTTCAAAAAGATATAAGAAAATAAAAAAAGACTTGTAAATACAAGTCTTTTTTTATAAATCAGAAAAATCAGATGGAAGTCTATCAATCGAACGAATATCTTTTGAAAAATCGACATTTGACGAACCTGGATTTCAAAAAATCTTATCTCAAATATTTTTTATTTCCATAAAAATTTTATCTGGTGATGAATATTTTGAAACATCTAATCCAAGAAGTCATGCAAGTTTTGGAAATATAAATATTGAAATCACAATAACTCATAACCCAATCAATGCATAACGAATAGAATTAATTGCTGGTTTGATTTTTTCATCTTTTCATCATGAAAGTATCAATAATACTCCTCACCATAAAATATATAAAATAGAAAAAACTCCTGCAAATAACACTATCAGAGAAATAGCCATCAATATAAAATCTCAGAAATCCATTCTTGATGTAAATAATCCTGTTTCTTGTCCTGTTGGAGCAATAGCAAGTGCTGTTTCAATGAACATAATATCATTTTAAAAAATATTAAAACCTCCTTATTTATACTCAGTTCTTGAAAAAATGCAATGAAAAACTAATCTAAAACTTTTAAATTGATTTTTTTATCCATTTTCATTCCAAGAATTCTTAAAAGTGAACGAATAGAAGTTACAATATTTCATTTTTTTCAAATAATTATTCCCATATCATCTTTATTTACTTGAAGTGTTAATAAAACACCAAGTTCATCTTCTTTTCTTTCAATTACAATATCTTGAGGATATTGAACAAGTCATTCTACTACAAATTGTAAAAATTCTACTTCTTTCATACTTTTATAATTTAAAAAATAAATTCCCCTCCACAGAAGCAGAAGAGGAATAAATTACAATGAAATATTGTTAAATTTCATTAGTTTCTCAACTCTTTCAGATAATTGAGCTCCATGAGAAACGTATTTTTTTACAGCTTCTACATCATTGATTTTAAATTCTTTTGTAATTGGATTAAAAAAACCAAGTACTTCTTTATATCAACTTTTTGTAGATGCAGTATGTTCAGTAAGAACTACTCTAAAGAAAGGTTGATTTCTTTTTCCAGCTCTTGCAAGTCTAATTTTTAACATACACGACAGTTATATAAAATAAAAGATAATTTTTTGCATTATCTCTGGTGTATACCCAAGAATAATATTCCTCCTTTCGATAAATTCGTACAAAATGTAGGAACTATCTGTTTGATGATATACGTTATTCAACAAATATTTTTTTAAATGGTGCCAGAGGGCCGAGGATTCGGACTTGGACTTCAGATTGGATAAGGATTTTAAATCCTGTAAAACAATCATTTTTTTAAATGGTGCCCAGGGCGGGAATCGAACCCGCACTCCAGATTTGGAACAGGATTTTAAGTCCTGCGTGTCTACCGATTCCACCACCTGGGCAAAATAGCAACAATATGTTGCTATTTTATTATTAAAGAATTCCTTTCTTTTTTAATGTTCTAAGTCCGGCAGCAGAAACTCTAATTCTATATACAAGTCCTGTTTCTGGATCTTTAATATTTCTATAGAATAGATTTGGATAATATTTTCTTTTTGTAGCTCTCATTGAGTGACTTCTTTTATTTCCAGTTGCTGTTCTTCTTCAAGTTATTTCACAAACTCTTGACATAATATTCAATAATTAACAATTAATAGGATTTTGAATGCATAAGCATTAGACTGATTTAATTTCAACTCATACTCCATTTGCAATGTTAATTTCTTGTAACATTTCCAAAGTTTTTGGAGTTGGTTGAGTAATATCAACAATTCTTTTGTGTCTTCTAATTTCAAATTGTTCTCTCGCATCTTTATTTACGAAAGTAGATCTATTTACAGTTATTTTTTCTACTTTTGTAGGAAGTGGAATTGGTCCAACAACTGTTGCTCAAGAATCTTTTGCAACTAAAACTATTTTTTTCACAGCTTCATCAAGCAATCTATGATCGAAAGCTTTTACAATAATTCTCATTTTTTCTAAGGCTTTTTTTGCAGACATTTTATTTTAAATAACAAATAATATAAGTTAAATTCTAAGGAAGAATTTCTTCTTCCTTAGTAGTTTAATCTACATTAAATTATGCATGAATTTTAGCAACAACTCCTGAACCAACAGTTCTACCACCTTCTCTGATCGCAAATCTGAGTCCTTCAGTCATCGCGATTGGAGCTTGTAATTCAACTGCCATTTGGATATTATCTCCAGGCATAACCATTTCAACTCCAGCTGGTAATTCAATATTTCCAGTTACATCAGTAGTTCTGAAGTAAAATTGTGGTTTATATCCTTTAAAGAATGGAGTATGTCTTCCTCATTCATCTTTTGTAAGAACGTACACCTCAGCATCAAATTTTGTGTGTGGTTTAATTGTTCCTGGTTTTGCAAGAACTTGTCCTCTTTCAATATCATCTCTTTCAATACCTCTCAAAAGTAACCCAGCATTATCACCAGCTTGACCTTGATCTAATTGTTTATGAAACATTTCAACTCCTGTAACAGTCGTTTTTCTTGTATCTCTAATACCAACGATTTCAATTTCTTCACCAACTTTTACAATACCTTGTTCAATTTTACCAGTAACTACAGTACCTCTTCCTTTAATTGAGAATACATCTTCAACTGGCATTAAGAATGTTTTATCAAGATCTCTTTCTGGAACTGGAACAAATGATTCAATAGCATCAAAAAGATCTAAAATTGGTTTTGCTTTTCCGTCAAAATCACTTGGATTTTCTAATGCAGCAAGCCCTGAACCTCTAATAACTGGAGTATCATCACCAGGGAAATCATATTTAGAGAGAAGATCTCTAATTTCCATTTCTACTAGATCAAGCATTTCAGCATCATCTACCATATCACATTTATTCATGAAAACAACAATGTAAGGAACCCCTACTTGTCTTGATAAAAGAATATGTTCTCTTGTTTGAGCCATTGGTCCATCAGTAGCAGCACAAATAAGGATAGCAGCATCCATTTGAGCAGCACCAGTAATCATGTTTTTAACATAGTCAGCATGCCCAGGACAATCAACGTGAGCGTAGTGTCTGTTTGCTGTTTCGTATTCAACATGTGAAGTATTGATTGTAATACCTCTTGCTCTTTCTTCTGGAGCAGAATCAATAGAAGCAAAATCTCTTACTTCTCAAGTACCATATTTTGTATTTAATACAGCAGAAATAGCTGCAGTAGTAGTAGTTTTACCATGATCAACGTGTCCAATTGTACCGATGTTCATATGTGGTTTAGATCTATCGTAAGCCATAATATTATAGATAAAAAAAATAAAATGTAAAAAATTAGGAAAAAACTATGCTTTGTTTTTTCTCATTTTTTTTGTAATTAATTTAATTGCTCTTCTTAATTTTCTATGAGCATGTCCTGTTAATCTAGCCATAATTATATACTATTAATATTTATTCAATATTTTCTTAATTTTTTAGTAACAATTTCAAATGCGTTAGATAACCATTTTGTTTCTCATTCGAATGCTACTCTTTTTTTCAGCGATAAATAATGTTTTACAGCATTATTTACTTTAGACGTACTTTTAATCCTCTTTTGATTAACAGCATAATTCAACCTTCTCGGTCTTTTGTTACTAAGTCACATACACAATATGTAATTAAATAAAAAACTATAAGATCTTTGAAACCTTATCTTTCTAAAATTAAAAAAATGGTGGAGCATAACGGAGTCGAACCGTTGACCTCCTGCGTGCAAAGCAGGCGCTCTAGCCAACTGAGCTAATGCCCCAAAAGCGGCAATATACCAACATTTTTTGAAATGGCGAGGATGACGAGATTCGAACTCGCGACCTCAGCAGTGACAGTGCTGCGCTCTAACCAACTGAGCTACATCCCCAATTCTTTTTGTCATGCTTCTTTTTACCAAAGCGAGAAGAATTATATGAAAAAAATATTTTTATGCAAATTTTTTTTACAAAAAAGTAAGAAACTTATAAAAAACATTATATTTAAGCCATTTTTATCAAAAAATTTTTATATTTTTTCTCTCATTTTTTATAATTTGAGATCAATTTTTTTGAACAAAATTGATCTCAAATAGAATTATGTAAAAAATGGATATTTTACATCTTGAGTCTTTAATGAAATAATATCTGATTTTTTTATCTCTTCTATGTCTTCTATTTTAATTTTTCAAAAATACAACTCGTTAATTTTTCATCATTGCTTTAAATATTCTTGAATTTTCAAAAATCATTTCAAATACACAAAATCTTTTGTAAAAATATATGGTTGTGATGTATCTTTTATTCATCTTTTCATACGAAGCAAATAAGAAAACACAAGTCCATATTCATTATTATAATATTCTAAATGTTTCTGTATGCATTCTTCATATGAGTGTTGTAAAGCATAATCTAAAAAGAAATATCTCTCAAAAATAGAATAATATTTTTTATCCTTTTTCGATAAAAATCTACTTTGATTGTAAATAGCAAGTCATTCTTCTGTGACAATATATCAAGCAGTTCAGAAGGCAAAAATTCCAAATTTTTGTTTTCTTCCATTTATTTTTCTTAAATAGTGTCATTCTATTTCATGAGCAATCACTGCTCTCAACTCTCTTTTTCAAATACCAACTCGAGAAACAACAGTGAGACGATCTCATTTTAGGGAAAATCTTGCTCAAGATTCTTTTTCTACTAAGGAAAGTTGCAAATCATAAATATGATTAAATTTTGTAATATAATCTCGTATTTCTTCTATAGTAAGGTGTTCTTCTTTTTCAAGTTCAGAAATATTTCATTTTTCTGCAATAACATTTTGTGCTGTAAGTAAGCAATCACTCTCAACTTCTCCATACAATAATTCCATATACTTGTTCATATCTTTTACATTTTGTTTTGAAAAAGCTACAAGAAAAGCAAGTTTATGTAAAATTTCTTGTTTTTTTTCTGCATAGAGTTTTCAGAGTGGAATATCCGGAATTTCAATTTTTTCAACCGTTTGAATCAATTCTTGAGGTTCAAAATTCAATGGATTATATTCAAAAATAGGAACATAATTTCATTGTGATTGTATAAATTTTAACCTTTCTGAAGCAACATTTCTCGGAGAAATAATTTTAAGAAGATTTATTTTTTTATCAATTTCTACAAGTTGTTTATCAATTTTTATAAGACTTTCCTCATATCACTTCAAAATAACTATATTTTTTTCTTTCACATTTACATTATTGGTATTGAGTGGAAGATCTCCATCTTTGTATTTAAATGGATCTACTAAAAACCCATACAAAGCCTCTTTTCCTAAAATGGCATTTGATTTTTCTAAAGGTTTAATATGAAATTTTACATTTCTTGATTCTCATAAAAGAGAAATTTTAAGTTTTACTGTATCGTTTTTAATTTTTTCTGAAGGATATTTGAGCGTATTAAATAAATAATCCGAATGAATATAAGAATTTGGTTTATTTGTCTTTATTTCAGTAATACATCTATAGTTTTTTTCTCCAAAAAATAATTCTAAATATTCTTTATTTCCAAGTACTTTTTTTCAAGAAATATTTTTAATTTTTTCTTCCATATCCCCTCAAAACAAATCTTTTCAGAGACGAACTCATTTTTCAATTGAAGTAATTTTGAGTTTTTCAACTTTTTTAAGCCTTTCTCATAATGGAACTCTATTTGCAACTTGTACCTCAAGTCATGGACGCACATTCACTTCAAGAAGCAAAGGTCAGACCGAATCATCCAAAACAATATCACATCAAATATATCATATTTGTGTAATTTGTTGTACAGTAACAGCTAAATTTAATACTTCATCCCAATGAGGAAGAAAAATTCATCTTACATCTCAGATTCATGGAATAGATTTTATCAATTTTTTGAATTGAGTAATACTGGTAAGTCTTCCTGTTCCAATATCGATTCCCACTCAACAAGCTCCTGCATGAAGATTTGCTTTTCCTTTTGAATTTGCTGTTGGAACTCTGAGCATCGCAATAACAGGAACTCCATTAAACACGATTACACGAATATCTGGAAGTCCATATTTTCCAAGTAAATCAATGGAATGATCTAAAATAATTTTCCTCTCAAAAATAACCCTATCTCTTGAACCAGACAAAGAATAAAACCCATCCAAAATTTCTTTTATATGTATTAAAAGTTCTTCTGGAGAATACACACTCTGATCATTTGTAATAAAATTTCATTGTGCATCTTTTGTATCTATAATCAAAATTCATTTTCACCCATATCAAGCATTTGGCTTAATTACAAATGGAAGATCAATACTATTGAGATCAAAATGTTCTAAATCTTCGTGTTTTTTTAACACAAAAATATTCTCTGAAACCTGAACTCATTTTTTTGAAAGAAAATCTTTTGTTTTGAGTTTAGAATCAGCAAGTTTTTTTGCTGCATCGTCATTATATCATGCTATATAAGTCAAATTTCTTGCATTTTGTCATAAAATTCCATAGTTTTTTACAAACCACATAAGTACATCAGATTTAAGAATTATTTAATATATTTACGAGTAGAAAAATACGCACTTCCTCATCCTATGAGCAAAAATAATCCTACTTGTATAAAAAGCATCACTATGAGAGATTGATTGAAAATCAAACTTTGCACTTCTTCTCTGGTAAAAATAAAACTCATATTTTTCGCTCCTATCAAAAATATATTTGTAGAAAGCAAAAACGCGAGAAATGCATACACCATTCATTGAATCACAAATGGTCAATAAATAAAGCCATTTGATCATCCAACAAGTTTTGTAATTGAAATTTCATCTCTATAATGATAAATAAAATTTCAAATAATTGAATAAGTAATTACAAAAATTGCTCATAAAAATATTGCAATAATCACATATAAAGCTAATTTTAATGTAGTAAGAATCACAAGAATTTTCTGAATTCTTTGATACTGACTTCTATAATCAAAGGTTGAATTGGTATGAAAATCAGAGAGAATAAATGCTTTTGATTCTATCACATCATTGAGAAGTTCATATTCTTCAATTTGAATATTTGAAATGTATAAAGTTGCTGGAAGCGGATTGATATTTTGAACAATTTCAACAATTCCTGGATCTTTTTTTCTCATTTCTTCCAAGACTTCTTCTTTCGATTTGAAGTCAAGAATAATATTTGGAAATTGTTTTTCAATTTGAGAAAGTAAAATTTGTGTATCTGGTGATTCTTTTTGATATTCATCTTTCAGATACAAAGAAAGTGTAAGTTTTGCATTTACGCTTTGAATAAGAGTATTGGAAAGATTGTGTAAAATCATTAAAATGTTCACAAAAAACATCAAAAGTCCTAAAACTAAAATTGATGAAAAAGAAAGAAATTTATTTCTGAGAATATTTTTTATTCCATATTTACAAAGTCGTTTCAACATAAGAAAAACAAAAGATATATTGATGCTATTTTATGAAAAAATCAATTTTTTGCAAAATAAAAAATAATATGCTATAATAGAAAGGAATTTAATTTTTTATAAGAAAAATATGAATGTAAATCTACAAGAAAAAAACAATGAAATAAGCAAAGATACTCAAAAAATCTCTCAAATTGATACACAAATTCAAGCTTTAGAAGCAAAAAAATGAGAGTTTGAATCACAAAAAGATCAAGTCAATGAGAGTGAAATTGAAAAAATTATTTCTGAAATTGAAAATATTTCTACAAAAATTTCTACTCTCAAAACTCAAAGAGAAGATTTAATGAAGGATACACAAACACACCTCCAACAAACAGCTCCTCTCAATGAAAATCAAATTGCATCTGCTCAAGCATCACTCAAAGATTCATGACTTTCAAGTGAAGAACAACAAAAAGCAAAAAAAAGTATTGAAAGTGGAAAATTCAATTTCCTTGAAAAAATACTGGATTGATCAGATAATATTTTTATGGTATTACTCAATATATTTTCAAGTATTTTTCAACCTTCATATAATCAAGAATGAGACGAACAAGATGAAAATTATACAAAAAGAGAAAAACTCAATCCCATCACTGAAAAAGAAAGATTAGAGTTTATCAAAGAAGCAAAAAAACATGCTCAAAACATAGAAGCAAAATATGGAATTCCTTGGGAAGTATCACTTTCTCAATGTATTTTAGAATCTTGATGGGGACAATCCAAACTCGCTCGTAAACATGGAAATTATTTTTGAATAAAAGGAAAATGAGTTCATATGATGACAAAAGAAGATTATGGAAAATGACTTGTGAAAGAGGAAGCAGAATTCAGAACCTATAAAAATATGGAGGATTCTTTTGAAGCATATGCTCAATTTCTCATCAAAAACCCAAGATATAAAAATGCATTTCAATATGCAAGTAATAATATATCAAATACAAATCATTTTCCAAAAGAACACAAATGAAGAGATGCTCTTCAATTTGGAATTGCTCTTTGGAGAGCCTGATATGCTACGGATTCAAAATATGATCAAAAACTTGCAAGTGTCATGGCAAGAATAGAAAAATCAGATGTGTAAAAAATAAATGCAAATATTTGCATTTATTTTTTTAATATGATAAAATGAAGAAGATTTTACAAATTTAATATATTTTTATGACTGAAACATTAAAAAAATATCCAAGTCAAGATACACAAAGTCCTCAAAATAAAGAAAATGCGGATAATTCAGAAAAGAACGATATCAAAATTGAAACTCAAGAAAAACTTGAAAAACTCAAAGATGATATTGAAAATGGGATTTTTTCACCTCGCCTCCTCGCAGAACATCTTGAATTTGCTGAAAAAATTTGAGATCCAGAAAAAAAAGCTTTTTATGTAGGGTCGATTTTTGGTGCTTTAAACAAAGCAGGTTTTGCCATTCAAAAAATAGAAAGAAGCAACATCTCTCTTCTTCGTCCATACATCGGAAGATGAATTGCTAAAAATCACGGAAATGATATTGATCTCTATCAAAATATTCTTAATAATTCAAATTTTGATACAAAAGTGCTTCATAAAGCATTATTGTACAGAACAAGTGGAATAGAAAATTATTCTGAAATGTTAAAAGACAAAGCAAGTGTCGATGGATATGCTCTCCATCTTGTCAAACAACATCCTCAACTCGAAAGATATATTAAAATCGAGAATGGAAATATAGTATTTGGACATCAAGATGAAGAAATTTATAGAAGATTCAAACTTCAAATGAGAGAACAAATTCAATCTCATCCTGCAGATGCTGATTTTTTGGTGGCATATTTTGATAATATTTTTTATAATGGAAGACTTGAAAATGAATTTTTAGAAGATACAACTTTTCAAGAATATAAAGATACTGAAGAAAAAGGAAAAAAAGAAATGATGAAACTTCTTAATACGAATTTCTCTTCAGAACAACTCTACAGTCTTGGTATCAAAGATGCAAATGGAATGGAACACCTTTCAAGACAATTAAGACACGATCCTGTCGGGACATCAGGACAACTGCTTCGTGATGGAATTGTTTGATGACTTGGAGCTGGAGTATTATTATGAATACTTGGATATTTTTTCGGTGGAAAAGCGTGATTTTTTGGATGACTTACTCTTGGGCTTGTATGAGGTGCAGCTGGTGGAAAACTTTGATGGAATGCGATTCAAGATATGTTTTTAGGAGAAAAATCAGCAAAGGAAAAATCTTTGTATCAAAAATATAAAGGAATTACTGAGAATCTTTCTGAAGAATATCAAAATACTCTTGTTGATTTACTTACAAAAAACGATAATTTTTTAAAAAGTAATGCTAAAAAAACTCTGAATATTTTTAAAGATAAACCTGATTTTAAAGATCAAGAAGAATATTTTAAAAATCATTTAGGAATTACTCTCAATAGTGAGAATATAGAAATTTATAAAAATTTATTTTCTGGTATTTTAAAGGAACAAGCAAAAAATAATATCACTCCTCAAGAAAATGAAAGAATGGCAACATTTCTAGATAGAAAAGATGCTGATAGTAGTGTAAATACTTCAGCTGGGGCTGCGACTGGAGCTAATGGTGAAGTGAAGAAGGATGAAGAGAAAGTTGAAATAAGTATAGAGTCTCAAAATTCTCAAAAAGAAAAATCAGCAAAAGAACTTCGTCTATATCAAACATACAAAGATATTGTTGAAAATCGTTCTGAAGAATATCAAAACACTCTGGCTGAAACTCTTTCAAACACAAAATTCCTATCAAGTAGTAATGCGAAAACAACTCTCAATATTTTTACTACAGAACCTAATTTTGATAAAAGACAACAATATTTTAAATATAACTTATGAATAGATCTTACAACTGAAAATGAAGTAATGTATAAAGATCTTTTTGTAAGTATTTTAAAAGAAAGAACAAAAAATAATATCAGTCCAAAAGATGATGAAGTAATGGTAACTTTTTTGAATAGAAGTGAAGATAGGGAGGGAGAAATAAATGAACTTTATTCTACAACATATAATTTTGAAATAATTGATGGTAGAGTATTTCTTATTTGAGAAAATTGAGAACAACTCTCTCAAATCAATCATCTCTCTCCTGAAGCAAAAGAAATTCTAAAAAAATATGAAGAAGTTGGAATACTTTATGAAATATTACAAATATGGATTCCTCATGCAGAACAAATTTCTCAATCATTACTTATTCCATGAATGAGAAGTGGAACAACTATTATTCCTGATGCAATTAACAAAATAAATTCAAACTTTGAAACTCTTTTTGAAAAACTTCAAAAATGAGAATCTTATATGACGGAAGTCAATACTATTTGGAATGAAATCAATAGAGCTGAGCAATCAAAACCTATTATTTGATCTTCAGATATGACAAAAGTAAGAGATTTATTTAATTCTAACTCTTCAAAAGACCAAAAACTTATTGCAATATATAATACTATGAGATATGGAGGATGGTCTGGAAATAGTGAATGAGTAAAAAATCAAGTTGCTGAACATCTTCTCAGAAATGAAAAATTCAAAGATATAAATGATATTTTAGAAGACTCTAACACGTATGATCTGATTAAAAATCATAACAGAGGTGCTTTAGAACAACTTTTATGAAAAAATATAGCAGATGATATCTTAAAAGATTATACAAAAACAAAAAGAAAACAAGAAAAATACAGAGAAAAATATAGCGAACATCTCGTAAATATAAATAAGCAAAGAAAAGAAGCTTGAGAAAAAGAAATTAGTTTAAATGACTTTATTGATCTTAATACCGATATTACTATCGAGGAACTTTTAAAACATTCTCTATTAAGAAATAGAATTTCTCAAATGACTGATAGATGAAATGAAAATGAAAGCTACACATGACTCTATGCAAATATCTCATGACTTGGGCAAATAGCATCAAGTGATTGGAGAAAAATTTCAGATAATAATATCGATATAGCAATTGATGTTTCTCTCACCCTTGTTCTTGCTGTCGTGACTATGTGAGCATGAGCACTTGCAGCGAGATGAGCACTTGCAGCTGCTACTTGGGGAGCAAAAGCAACAAGATTGACAACACTTTCTCATAAAGCATGAAAAGTATGATGACTTTCAAGATTTGCATGAGCTTCTACTGTAGAATGATATGCTTTCTATCAATGATACAATACTATGAATAATCTTATTTATAACGATATAAATAGTTTAGATGATGTATTCGAAAATTCTACAAACTGACAAGAAATTTTAAAAACAGTGGCTTTTATGTGAGTATTGAGGGGAGTTTCTTGAGTTATGAAAAATGCTGAAGCTGCTCATTTAGCAAAAAATCACACTCTGTTTAGAGGATTCAATAACCCTAAAACTTGAGAAACATTAGCATTTATATGAAAAATGGCTGATAAAGTTCCTGCTTGAATAATAAGAAATACTTGAGAAATTTTAATTAAATGATGATTAGTAACATGAACATCAGTATGACTTGAATATGTATTTGAATGAGAAGCAGAATGGACTTGGGAAGAATACATGCAAGCTGTTATGATGATATGAATAATGAGATGAGCTTGAAAAATAAACTTTAGCAGAAAAAACTGAAAAGTAGAAGCAAAAGTTCAAGCTCCAAAAGAACAAGTGTGAATATTTAAATGAATATCTGAAAAAGTAAAAAATCTGAAACTTCCTGATTCTGTAAAAACAAACTTAACAAAATCTATTATAGAGATTACAAAACAATCTCTAATTGTGTGAGGAATTTGATGAACAACTTTTTCAGTCTGATGATGAATTTTAAATGAAGCTACTTGATGAGATTTTACAGATGATTTAATCAGTCATTTTATGACATGATTTGCACTATGAGCTTGAAGTACCTTTGTTATAAAATCAGCTGCTTGAGTAATCAAATGAGTTTGGACGATTGGAAAAAATTGAGTATTAAAAACATTATGAATACAAGAGGCTACAAAAGCTTCCACAAAAATACTTCCAAATCAGACAACTAAGATTCTTATTTGAAGTAGTATGGCATATTTATATTATGGATCTTCGGATGACTAAAAAAAAGAGACGAAAGTCTCTTTTTTTTGCATTCTGTATAAATTTATGATAAAATAAAAGAGAATTTAAAAATAAATATAATATTATGGCAAGAAATAACGAAACTCCATGAACTCAAAGTGAGATTGAAATAAAAAATATTCAAGAACTTCAAACTGAAATCTGAGTCCAAGAATCTCAACTTACTGAAGAAGATTTTAAAGCTCCTTTAAAAGTTTCAAGAGAAGATTTAAAAAAATTTCGAGAAGAAATTTCTCAAACTCCTGAAGCACTAAAATATGAAAGAATTAAAGCTTTTATTCAAGAAAAAGCTGATGTATTGGATAACTCTGAAAAAGCTCGTCAAAACCTTATGTGAGATGGAACGCTTCAATGAGTCATTGCAGCTTCTACCTCTGAAGTAAAAGAAGAAATTCAAAAACTTTCTCAAGAAACAGATCCTCTTAAAAAACTCGACTGAATTGCTGGAATGTTTGATAAAATTGGAAATGTATGGGATAAAATTACTCTCGGAATTTCTGCTTTTTTATGGAGTAAAGCTCCGGCTCTCGCAAAACTTTTCTGACTTGATAATCCGGAAGCAAAAATTGCTGAAGAAGCAAGATTAGCTGCTGAGGCTAAAGCCGAGTCTACCATGGAGGAAGTAAGACAAAAAGCACAAACCACTCAAGAATCTCTTATAAAAATGTCAGACATAGGTTATAAGGGATATGCAAAAGCATTTTTTGCACTCTTTAAACCATCTCTTGAAATAAATCAAAAAAGTAATATCGAATCTCCCCTTGAATCTTTAATTATTCATGATTTAATTTGGAATGACGTTTTTGAACAAACTCCTTATAATAATATAAATTCTCCTGATACACATCAAAAATTACTCACAGAATTAAGAAATAAAGATAAAGGAAGATATATTGAATATGATGATGCTACGTTAATTTCTCATATAAAAACGATTCTTGGAAGTATTCATGGGTGAGAAATTGAATACACTACTGGAAAATGGTTTTGGAAAAAAGATCACTCTGAAAAAATCACAAAAGGTCCTTCTTTTATTGCTCAAATCTATGCAAAAGATGGAAAAACTCCCGAATGAGAAAATCCTACTATGCGTGAACTTTTTGAAAAAATGACTTTTATGAAAGATTTTACATTTCTTACAGATTCACAATGAGTCGACTTTGATAAAATTGTGGAAGCCATGAGATGATGAACAGATAAATACATACATAGTTCTACAATAGCTCTGCGTGATTTGAGTGATAGTGAGTTTACTGATATAAAAAATCATCTGCCCGGAACTCTCAAAAAAGTTGATCATTTTCGTAAAATAACAGTTGCATGTATGGGATCTGATAAAGTACGTACTCTTGAAAGCAAATTTAATCTTCCTGAAAATAATAAAGATAGTATTACTGAATTAAACGATATTGAAACGAATAATTTTATTCACTGAGAATTAATGGATTTTGGAAATCAATTTTATACGAATGTTTTTCAAAGTAACACATTAGTAACTGGGTTAAATTCTATTTCAAAATCTGATATTACTCTCAGAGACGTGTATCGCCTTTATATGGCAACAGGTTGAGAAACAGATCCTGCAAAACTTAATCCTATTCAAAAAATGAATACTACTACATTAATACTTTTTGGTTTTAGTGATAGTGAATGAATTGGAAAAAAACTATGAGATATGACAAGTCTCGATAAAAGTAATGTGCAAATATCTGATGATGTCAAAAATATCTTTACATCAATCACAAAAGCAAGTGCTGAAGTAGCAAAAAAAGTTGCGAAAGAAACTTGAAAATTTGCATGGTGATTTTTACAAACAAATCCTGAACTCTGACTCGCTATTTGACTGATTATGTGGAAATTCCCATTTCTCACAAAAAGACAATCTTTTTCAGATCTTGCAAGTTTCAAATAAGACGATTAAAATCGTCTTATTTTTTATCTTGACAAACTTAAAAATTCATATTACAATATATTTACTTTATTTTGTAATACTTGTTGTATGAATAGAAAAAATAAAAAAATTGCTGTAAAAAGGAGTGAAAGTACAGCAAGACTCGAACTTGTAAAAATTGCAAGACAGAGTAAAACTCAAAGATTTCTTCGTCTTTCAGAAAGCATTTAGAAGAATTCTTAAATAAAATACCAAAAAGATTGTAATCTTTTTGGTATTTTTTCATTTTTTTATACAATACATCCAATATTTTTGTAAATTTCTGTATGAATTTGAGTGATTTTGATTATTTTTTACCTGAACATCTCATAGCACAATCTCCGCTTGAAAAAAGAGACCATTCAAAACTCCTTATTTGTGAGAGAAAAACTCAGACTTTCTCTGAAACACATTTCTTTGATATTGCTTCTTTATTAGGAAAAAATGATGTTCTAGTCCTGAATAAAACACAAGTAATTCCTGCAAGATTATATGGAGAGATAGATATTTTCCCGAATTGAAAAAAAGAAGTTAAAAAGGTAGAAATTCTTCTTCATAGAGAAATTTCATCTCACATATGGGAATGTTTATGATATCCATGAAAAAATTTAAAAGTATGACGTACTATCCGTTTTTATGATGAAAATTGAAAAAATATTTTGGAATGATATATCGAAAAAATTTCAGAAATGGGAAGATTTATTCGCTTCAATCAGGGTTGATATGAACTTCTCAAAACACTTGAAATTTTATGAGAAGTTCCACTTCCTCATTATATTACAAAGAAATTAGATGATATACATCGCTACCAAACCGTTTTTTCTGAAATTCCTGGAAGTGCTGCTGCTCCAACAGCCTGACTTCATTTTACAAAAGAACTTCTTGAAAAGATACAAAAATCCTGAACTATCATTGAATATGTCCTCTTGCATGTTTGAGTTTGAACATTTAAACCTGTTGAAACAAATGATATTACTCAACATCAAATGCATTATGAATATATTCAAATAGAAAAACAAGTTGCTCAAAGACTCAACCAATATAAACAACAATGAAAAAGAATCATTGCTGTTGGAACAACAAGTGTGAGAACATTAGAAAGTTTTTGTGAAGAAAATGGTAAGTTGCAAAGTGGCGAAAAAGAAACAAATATTTTTATCTATCCTGGATATTCTTGGAAATTCGTTGATAGTATTATTACCAATTTTCATCTCCCAATGTCCACATTGTTAATGCTTATAAGTGCATTTTCAAATAGAGATTTTATCATGTCTGCTTATGAGTATGCTATCAAAAATGAATTTCGTTTTTTCTCATTTTGAGATGCTATGTGGATTACATAATTATTTTTGAAGATTTCAAAGAATGACTCAAATATTCTCCTGAATATGAGGAATATAATGAAATACTTCTTTTTTCCCAGAAATATAAATCAATAGAGTTCCATATCAAAATACATGTGCAAAAAATCATTTTTGAAATAAAGAAATATTTTCTATACTTTGATACGAGATTTCTTTACTTTTTGGAGAAAATAAAATCGTTTGATCCAGATATTGTAGAGAATTTTCTCCAAAATAAAGTTTGGCTGCTTGAAACATATGAACATACACATATCAAATAATACTCAATCATTGAAACCATACAAAACAAATCCACCAATATAATGGAGTTTTCCAGAAAAACCAAATAATAACCATAATTCCGACAGACACTAAAATGAGTAAGAAGAATGGAAAAAAGAAGAAAATACTACGAGAAAGAGTATGTTTTAACACAAAAGTATTCATATATTTTTTTTAAGAAATATTTGGTTTTTTGAGATATAAAGGTTCGATTCTCTTTTGTGGATGAGCAAAAGAAAGATTTTGTAAAACATTTTTATAATCAACTTCAGTATATATTTCTACTCAAAAATCTCATGAAACATCACCAAAAATATAAGGAATTTTTTCATTTTCTATTCTTTGTATCAGCACTTCATGAGAAAGTATTTCTACATCTGAAACAAAATCCTTTTTGAAAAACACATCTCGTTTTGAAGAAGATTTCACAATAGGAAACGTAGTAAAAAGATCAAAATATGACAAAAAAAACATATTTCCACCAACAACATAATTGAGTGTATTTGCCAAAAGCACAGTAGTTCTCACACCAGTAAAACTTCACGGACCATGTACCACAACTATTTTTTGTATATCAAAATAAGAAATCTGATATTTTTGTAAAAACATATCTATTTCTTCTATGAGACGAGAAGATTCTTGTAAACGAACATCAAAAAAATAATTATGTATAATATTTTTCTCATCATCAAACAGAATTAGAACATTTTTCGGAGAAATAGTATCAATAAATAAATTCATTTTTTAAAATTATTCTTTAAATTTTTTA
Organism: uncultured Candidatus Peribacteria bacterium; assembly: GCA_964470525.1. Classification (GTDB taxonomy): domain Bacteria; phylum Patescibacteriota; class Gracilibacteria; order BD1-5; family UBA6164; genus CAYYDE01. The sequence goes on along the minus strand of CAYYDE010000003.1, from coordinate 68,335 downwards.
CATAATACCTATAATGAAAAAAATTACAAATAATACCTTTCCAATGCTTGGACATTTTATCAATACATGAAATATTTTTTCTCGTGCACAACTTCTCAAAGACTATTTTTCCTCACAACAAAGTTTTTGTGTTGTAACAAAACAAGAAAATATAAAAAAATATGAAAATATTTTACAAGAACTCAAAGTTCCTCACGCAACCCTTATGTCTGTGCAAGATATTGGAAATCTCATTTCTGAAACACCTGGAATTTTTTTGTGTAGTCCTGAATTTTTTGAATGTAAAACCCCAAATCTTTACACTTTAGAAAATACTTTCAATCTCAAAATAGAAAAATGAAAAACATATGATATTTCTCAAATTATCAAAAAACTTCAAGAGTTTTGATATGTATTTCATGATTTTTTAGAGGGAAATGATTATAAGAGACAATGAGATACTCTCCATATAAAATGAAAAAATGATCCAAAAACCTATTTGATACATTTTTGGTGAGATGAAATAGAAGCAATAGGGTTTCAAGAAAATAATACATTTACAGAGATCGATCATCTCAATATTTATTCATGAAATAAAATTGATATTTTTGACTCAATTGATATGAATAAATCAGGATTTTTTGAATGTTTAGAATCAAAAAATATCCCTGTGATTTTAGACATGATAGACATTCATAATGTCTATAAATTATTTGAAAATTATCAAAATCTAGTTGCATTTGATATCTTTAAAAGTGCTTTATTTGATCAAAAAAATTTGCATATTACCGATATTTTTATAGAAAATCTCAAACAACTTGAAGAAAAAATTGTATCAAAAGAAAAGAAAACAATTTTTTATACAAAATCTCCAAAAGTACTCCAAAATTTTCTCACACAAAACAACTTTTATGAAAATATAGAAGTTATTCAAACACACCTTGTGATTTTAAAATCATACCAAACTCCTCAAGTACAAATTATTTGTGATGATAATTTGTCTAAAATCTTCATAAAAAAAAGGAAACGTAAAAGTGTGAGTGAAAACGTAGATCTCTTACTTCACATCAAATCTGGGGATTATGTAGTCCATAGAGATCATGGAATATGAATTTTTTCTGGAATTATAGAAAAGGAAGTTGGAGCTATTAGAAAAGAATACATAGAAATTCATTATCAAGCGAACGACAAACTCTTTGTCCCTATTACTGAAATAAAAAGAGTAAGCAAATATCTATGAAGTGAAGATCCAAAACTCACCAGACTCAATACAAAAGAGTGGTCAAAGAAATTAGACAAAGCATCTGAGGATGTCTATAAAACAGCCCAAGAACTTTTAGAAATATACGCGCAAAGAAAAATTTTACAATGATATAGTTTTCCAAGAAATCCTCAGCAAGAACATATATTTCAAAAAAGTTTTGAATATGAATATACTCTTGATCAACAAAGTGCTATTGAAGATATTCTCTGAGATATGGAAAAACCTATTCCAATGGATAGAATTTTGGTTGGAGATGTTGGTTTTTGAAAGACAGAAATTGCATTTCATGCAATTTACAATGCATTTTTGCAGAACAAACAATCTATTCTACTCTCTCCTTTGGTGGTACTTGCATATGAGCATTATGAAAAAGCAAAAGAAAGATTTGCAGATTTTGGAATAAAAATTTGACTTCTCACTCGTTTTGAAAAGCCAAAAATAGTAGAAAAAACCCTTAAAGATTTAGAGAATGGAACTCTTGATCTCGTCATTGGAACTCATAAACTTCTTGACGAAAATATTGTCTACAAAAATCTCTGATTGTTGATTATAGATGAAGAACACAAATTTTGAGTAAAAGACAAAGAAGCAATTAAGAAAATTAAAAATAAAAATCTGTTTTGAATTGATATCTTATCAATGTCAGCAACCCCAATTCCAAGAAGTTTAAATATGGCTCTTGGAGGAATAAAAGATATTTCTATTTTAGCTCATCCTCCAAGAAATAGATTGCCTATTGATACATCAATTTCTCAATTTGATGACACTTTGATTTTCCAAACTGGACAAAGAGAGTTTGCGAGAAACTGACAACTCTATTTTATCCATAATCGTGTAGATACAATAGAAAACGTAAAACAACATCTTCAAAAAATTTTTCCTGATAGATCCATTATTGTCACTCATGGACAATTAGTATGAGATGAATTAGAACAGCGTATTATTGACTTTAAACAAAAAAAATATGATATTTTATTGTCTACAACTGTGATAGAAAACGGTATAGATTTTCCAAATGTAAATACTATTATTATCAATGATGCATATAAATTTGGTATTTCTCAGATTCACCAACTCAGAGGAAGAGTTGGAAGAACAGAAAGGCAATGATATTGTGTATTACTTTTTGCAAAAGATAAAATTCAAGAAGATGCTGCAAAAAGATTGTCTACTATGGTAGAATATAGTCATTTATGAGCAGGTTTCGAACTGGCAGTAAAAGATTTAGAAAATAGAGGTGGTTGAGAAATTTTATGAATACAACAATCTGGAAAAACTTCTGAAATTGGAATCACTTTGTATATGAATATGCTCGAAGAAAAGATTCAAGAACTCAAGAATAATCATTTTGGAGAAATCTCATCCCACAAAAAAATTGAAACAACGCTTGATTTGAATGTAGAGGCATATATTCCATCTGATTTATTTCAAAATGAGCTTGATAAAATACAATTTTATAAAGAAATTGAAAGCATTTCTGATTTTGAAGAACTCGATGAAATTATACAAGATTTTTCAGCTCAAAATGAATCACTGTCTCCATCTGCTTTCCATCTTTTTATGCTCCTAAAAGTACGTATCCAAGCAAGTAATTATGGTATTGTCTCTATTAAAAGAATGTGAGTAAGTTATCATATAGATTTTGAATCTTCTTCTACAATTGAAACATTAAAAAATTTTTTAGATCTCGATGAAGAGCGTTATTTTAGTGTCGTTGATCTTACAAAAGTAAAATGTGTTGTTTCAAAATTTAAAAATGATACTGAATTTTTGCAATATCTTGATAAAATATTTTTCCAAAAAAAAGAAAATCTCAAAAAAAGAAAGATTATTATATGAAGACCAAAAAAACTCTAAAATACTATTGATAAAAATGAAAAAAAAAATACAATGAACAAGCTGTTTGAAAAATGTTCTCAAACAAAATGGCTTTGCAACAAGATTCTAAAATATTTTTAGGAACACAAAGCAAACCAGTTATTTTTTAAGAAAATATTATGATAAAAAAACTATGTCTTCTTTTTATACTTACATTTATAATAGCAAGTTGTGGTGTTTCAAATACTCCAGATGCAAATATTGATATCATGGAAAAAAATGGTAAGAAAACATTCGTATGATTTGTGGCAACTTGGTGTCCACATTGTAATAGTGAAGTTCCTGTTTTAAATGAATTTTATAATGATTATAAAGATTTTACAAACATGCAACTCATAGTAAGTGATAAAAAATATTTTAATGGAAATTTTTCAATTCCACAAGATACAAAAAATACTCTTACTTACCAACAAATGACTGGGGAAGCCTGTGATTATGTTCCAACGTATGTTATTTTGGATGAAGAAAAAAACATTATTGAAAAAAAATGTGGAGCAACAATTACGTATGATGAACTCAAAACAAAACTGCTTGGAGAAAATTTTGATCCAAGTTCCTATACTTCTAACAATGAACCAACTATGCAAACAAATGCACTTGAAAACGGAGATACAGTTGCTGTGATTACTACTTCAAATGGAACTCTAAAAGTAAAACTTTTTCCAGAATTTGCACCAAAAACAGTATTAAATTTTATGGTACATGCTCAAAATGGATATTATAATAATCTCATTTTCCATAGAGTTATAAAAGATTTTATGATCCAAGGATGAGATCCTGAAGGAACTGGAATGTGAGGAGAAAGTATTTACTGAGAAAGTTTTGAAGATGAATTTGATTCAGAACTTAAAAATCTCAGAGGATCTCTTTCTATGGCAAATGCAGGAGCAAATACAAATGGGAGTCAATTTTTTATCAACCAAAAAGATAACTTTTTCCTTGATAATAAACATTCTGTTTTTGGACAAATCGTTGAATGACTTGAAAATCTTGATGCTATTGCAAGTGTAAAAACAGATGCAAATGATAAACCAGAAAAAGATGTAAAAATCATAAAAATTGAAATAAAAACATTTGAAAATGGAGTTCTCAAAGAAAAAGAAAAAATTAACCAAGAAGAAGCTCTTAAAAAAATAGAAGTTGAAATTACTGAAAAATCTCAAGCAAAACTCAAAGAAGAACAAACAGCATATGAAGCAAAACAACTTGCTGATGCACAAAGAGTTGTAAAAGTATGAGATATTATTCAAGTACATTATACTGGAAAACTCAAATCTGATAACTCTGTATTTGATTCATCTCTTGAAAGAGGTCAACCTATTGATGTTGAAATAGGAGGAAAACAAATGATTCCTGGTTTTGAAAATGGACTTATCGGAATGAAAAATGGAGAGAAAAAAACAATTGAAGTTCCTTTTGCTGAATGATATGGAGAATATTCTCAAGAATATATTCAAGAAATTCCAAGAGCTCAACTTGTTGAATTTGAAGATGCAGGTTTTAAAATTGAAGTATGAGTACAACTTCCAACTGCATATGGATTATTTGAAATAAAAGCTGTAAGTGATGAATCAGTTACTATTGATCTCAATCATCCTCTTGCATGAAAAGATCTCATTTTTGATGTAGAAATAGTACACTTTATAAATTAAAAAAATCAGAAATTTTCATTTCTGATTTTTTTATGCTCTTTTTACAAAAGAGTTTTTCAAATTTTGTTTCATATCATACATTCTTGCATCTGCCAAATTTCTTACGTTTTCTGTTGTTTGAGCTTCCTGAGAATGAGCATATCCAAAAGAAATCGGTATCTGAGATTGAGACAACGATTTATTCATCCTTGCTATCATATCTGGATGCGTTGATTCGATAATAATAAGAAATTCATCTCCTCAAAATCTCACAATATGATCACGACTACGAACAATTGATTTTAGATATTCACAAATATCCTGAATCAATCTATCTCAAGCAGCATGTCATTGTGCATCATTGATTTGTTTTAAATTATTCAAATCAACAAAAAACAAAGTATAATCTTGTTTATTTAATGATTCCCATTCTGCATAAAACGCTCTGTTTAGAACTCATGTAAGCCCATCATAAAATGGTTTCAAAATTTTTACAAACCTTGCGTGTCATAATTCCAAATGCGTAGAAATATTTACCTGTGCTAAATTTTGTAGATCAGAATGTGATGAAAAATATCACACTTTATTTACTAAAACTGCATCTATTGTTTGACCAATATGTTGTTTTATTTCTCTCATAAGTACATCATTTGATTTCTGAGACTTTAGAATATCTAAAACCTGAACATCAACGTCTAATCAAGACATAACTTCTCGAAAAAATTCTTTTTTCTGAACAACATCTTCTGGTAACCTTTTTAGGTATTCTTTGTAAAGATTAAAAGTCATAGTTTGATTGTATAAATAAATTGGGTTAATTGTATATTTTTTTTAAAGTATGTCAATCTAAAAATAACCATATACAATTTTTGTAGATTGTGATTGAACTGATTCACGAATATTACTACGTTTTTCTAAGAATTTAATTCTTTTTGAAAGAAATCTTATTTTTCAAACTCTTTCTTCATCTGGAAGATAAAACGCTTGAGATATTGAATCAAGTTCTTTTCTTAAAAAATCTATATCTGTTAAGTTTTCAATACGTTCTTTAAATTGATGTGATACTGTAACATCCCTAAATGTTCCTTTAATTGCTTCTAAACTCATATAATATAATTAAAGATTACTAGTACTATTAAATCATAAATTTTATATTTTGTCAAAAAAAGTATTCATTTTCAATTATTTGCTTTTCCATAAGAAATATGTTAGAATAATACATATTATTTTATAACACATATGTTATGTGATCATCTATTGAAAAACAAAACAATTTTGAAAATCCTGAAAATACTGAATTACTTGACTCTCTTAGCTCAGACATGGAAAATGAAGAAGATAAAAAAGTAGCTGGGGAAATCCTTCAATGATTTCAAACAAATCCATCCCTCAATGATGATGAAAACTTCAAAAATGCATTTCATTCAAAAATTGATGAAATATTACAAAAAAATTTAAAAAATCTTCCTGCTGAAAAAATAGAATCTCTCAAAACACTTCAAAAGCAAGATTTTGCTCTTTGAAATACAAAAGATTTCGTTCATTTATATAAAGAAATTGATCAAATCATTCATGATAGAAATGCTGAATCTGCAAAAGCTGGGATTGATAAAACATACCAAGAAAGACAAAAACAAACTCAAGATCTTCAAAAAGATTCTCAGAATTTTTTAGATGCTCTCAAGAAATCTCTTGGAGAAGAACAAAAACTTGCTCAAGAAAAAGCTGAAAAACTTGCAGAAAAAAAACAAATAGCCCAAGAAAGAGGTTGAGAAGATCAAGAAAAAGCATGAGAAATTTTAGATTGATTGTCAGAATCTTTTCAGGGATAATATTTTCGCAATAAAAAAACTCCTTTATTCAGGAGTTTTTTTATTGCGAAAATAAATAATTCAAAAACCAAGTATCATAAAATACAGTATTTTTAAGTACGGTGCATGTAATCAAAAGTCATATTCTAACAAAGTAAAATCAATATTTCAAAATATATGAGCGATTGTATTTACAAACCACAAAGAAAAATAAGAAAGAAATCAAATATAATATGCTCCAATATACCAAAATTCTGATAATAATAAAGTAATACAGCCAAAAAACATAACAAATGGAATCATTCCTCCAACCAACATATTTGCAATAGGAGCCAAAAGAGATACTTGTCAAAAATTAAAAATCATAATCGGAAGAGTAGTTGTCATAGCCGATAAAGTGAGTACAAAACTTTCTTGTATTGCAAAAAATTTTGGAAGAAAAAAACATATTTTTCTCCAAAATTCTTGAAAATAAAGTAATCATAAAACTGCTAAAAAACTCAGTTGAAAGGACATATCATAATTCAAATAGAATGGTTGAAAAGACACTAAAACACTTGCTGTAAATAGTAGAATCACAAAAGCATCTGCTTGCCTTCCAAGTGATAAAATATAATATGAGAGGAGTCACATAATACTTGCTCTGAGTACTGGTGGAGCATCTCACACTATGAGAGTAAAAAAAATAATTACCACCGTTACTAAAAAAATTCTCATATATAAAGGAAAATATTTTCCAACAAAAAGTACAAAAAATATGAGTATAGTAATATTAAATCCACTCACTGCCATCAAATGTGTCAATCCAGAGTTATTAAAATCTGCCTGCATATCGCTTGGAATATTTTCACGAGCTCCTATTAAAATTCCTGCTAATAATACTGCTTCTTTTTCTGGAAAAAAACTCATAATTTTTTCCAGAAAATATTCTCGAACTTCATAAATTTTCTTTCCAAAAGATTTTACATCAGAATCTTCATGATTTTGAATATCTGGATAATAAGAAAGAGCATAAATGTTTTTTACTAATAAGTACTTTTGATAATTAAAATTTGAAGAAAAATTGTCTACTTTGTCTAATACTCATTTTCAAGATATTTTCTGTTTGTATCCAAAAGAAAAGTAAGGAGGCACTCGTATTAAAATACGCATATTTTGTATTTTTTGTCAAGAAATTTCTGATATGTCTACTATATAAGCATGATATTGATCTGTTTTTTTATCAATTTGATATATTTGCCCAACAAATGATTGTTGTACTCAAAAAAAATGTGAAATATTTTGAGTCTGTTGTAGTATAGAAATTTGATGATATGTAGAATATGCTGTTCCAAAAAATAAAAAAATAATTCATAAAATAAGACAAATATGATGTTTTTTTAGAAAAATAAGTAAAAATATTCCTAAAAACAAAATTCAGAAAAGAAAAAAAAGAATCCAATCTTTTTCAAATAAAATATTTCCCATAAAAATTCAAATCAGCCATCAAACCATTGAGGAAATAAATAAGAAATGAGCTTGCATTCTTTTTGTAATAAATATTAAATAATTTCGTGTATAGTTGGGGTTTTATAAATTCTATATAATCCACTCAATCAAAATCATATCAGAACTATTGCACAAATCTGAGTAAAATTCAATCAAATTCCAAGTTTTTCAAAATAATCACTTTTTCCATTAAAAATTTCAAGGATTAAAAGGAAAATAGAAAATAAAATAACTCCTGTATATCCAATAATCCCTCTCACTTTGACAAACATAGCTACCATATATAATCCACAAAACAACAGAAAACTGACAAAAGCATACACTAAAGCTAATGGGAAAATTGGCACTTCATAAGGAACAGGAGAAATAATTGATTTATATAATATTTCTATCCCTAAGTTTGTCTCTTTTCCATACACTTGTCATCATAAAAATGCTCCAATATATCAAAGTACACTCACAAACAGGAATGAGAGAACAGAAACATCCATATATTTTCCAGAACGTAATCCGTGTAGTACAATAGAAATAAATAAAACTAAAAGGTATCAAAACAATGCTCCTACAAGAGAAAAATTATAATCACTCATCAAGAAAAATTCTAATGGTGATTTAATAAATTTCATCTCATCCCAATTTGCAATAACATAAAAAAGTCTTGAGAACACAAAAACTGAAAGAAAATACTTAAAAATTCTATTAAAGAAAAATGTATCATTAATACCGAATCTTTGACATAATCTTTTCAACATCCAAAGAAATAAGAAAAAACAAAATGTTAAAGTAAGTCAAAAAGTATAAATATAAAATCAATTAAAAATCTCAAAAAAAGGATACATATTATTTTTATAAAATATAAATTCAAAAAGATTGTACGATTATAACACAAAAAGTCAAACTTTTCATGGTTTGACTTTTGTGAAATATAATAATTATTTAGCATATTCTATTACTCTCATTTCACGAATAAGATTCACTCTTACCTCTCATGGATAATTCAATTTTGATTCAATCTCCAAGGCAATATTTCTTGCCATTTCTTGTGCTTCAAAATCACTTACGACTCAACTATCAACAAGAACTCTAATCTCTCTTCCTGCACTAATAGCGTATGCTTTATTTACTCATGAAAAACTTTGCACTAAAGCTTCCATTTCTTTTACTCTTTTTACATATTGTTCAATAGATTCTCTTCTTGCTCATGGACGCACCGAACTAATTGCATCAGCCATTTGTACTACAGCTGCATAAATTGAAATAGCAGAATGTTCTCAGTGATGATTTTCTATCATATCAATTACTTTTTCATCTAGTCCATATTTTCTTCCTACTTTTGCTCAAATTTCAGGATGAGTTCATTCAATATCATGATCAAGAGCTTTTCCTATATCATGAAGTAATCCTCATTTTTTTGCAAGATCTGGATCAAGTTTGAGATCTCTGGCAATACTTTCTGCAATATATGCAACTTCTGTTGAATGTTTCAAAATATTTTGTCCATAACTTGTTCTAAATCTCAATTTTCCAACCAATGGTACCATTTCATCTGGAACCCCAGTAATATTGAGTTCATCAAGTGTTTTTTTCCCAATATCTCTCAATAATACATCAGCTTCGTTCAAAGTAATATCAACAATTTCTTCAATTCTTGCTGGCTGAATTCTTCCATCCTCTAAAAGTTTTTCAAGAGATTTTTTAGCAACATATCTTTTAAAAAGATCAAATGCAGAAATAAATACAGTATCTGGAGTATCATCAATGATAAGTGCAACTCCAGTTGCTCTCTCAAATGCAACAATATTTCTTCCTTCTTTTCCAATCAGTTTTCATTTCACATCATCGTTTGGAAGTTGAATCAAAGTAGTTGTTACTTCAGAAGTAACATCTCAAGCATATTGTTGAATAGATTTAATAATAGTCTCTCGAGCAATATCATTTTTTCTCTCATCAAGAGATTTTTTATATTTTTCTATTTGAGTCAGAGCATCACTTTCATATTTTCTTGAAATTTGATCAAGAAATAAAACACGTGCTTCCTCTATAGAAAGTTTAGAAATTTCTGAAAGTTTATTATCAAGCTCTTCTTTAATTTTTTCTACTTGAACATTTTTTTCTTTTAAATCTTCTTCTCTTTGGAGAAGAGATTCTTGTTTTTTAGAAATATCATCAAGTTTTATTTCAAGTTTTTCCTCTTTTTCTAAAAGTCTCTCTTCAAGCTTTTCAGCTTTTCTTGTAAGTTCATTTGATTCATTTCTTGCCTTATCGAGAAGTGAATTTGATTCTGATTTTGCTTCAGAAATAAGTTTTTGTTTTTCATCTTGGGCTTTTTTCAAGATTTCTTGAGCTTCATTTTTTGCCTGAAGAGTATTTTTTGCATCAATTCTTTGCAAGACAAAATAACTCACTCCAGATCAAATAATAGCTCATATTCATACCAGAATTGCTTCTATCATTTTATAATTTTTTAGGAATAAAATAGCGAAAAAGTACTATTTCCCTCCTCATAAACACCACAATATTTCTCAATAAAATATGAAACACAAAAATAGTATCATACCAAATAGTATAAAATCTATCAATAAATTGAACAAATAATAAATGAATGAAAATTGAATGTATGAAGAGAAGTAAAATAATAATTTTTACTTCATATTTGTTTAAATCTTAGTTGCTTTTCTCTGAAAAGCTATTTTTATTGTATATAATATGGGAAAAAGTCAAATAAAAAGTATTTTTACAAAAAAATAATTCACAATATTGTGAATTATTTTTTTGACTAATCTTCGTCATCTTCAAGTTTAAATCCTCTTTCTTCTCTAATTTTTGTAGCAACGTTTGCTGGTACTTCATCATAGTGATGGAATTCCATAGCATATGTAGCTCTTCATTGAGAAGCAGATCTAAGTTCTGTAGAATACCCAAACATTTCCGAAAGTGGAATATATGCTTGAATAATTTTTGCTTGTCCTCTGTCTGACATTTCTTCAATTCTTCATCTTTTTGAGTTTACTTGTCCAAGTACATCTCCCATATATTCTTCTGGAGTATTGATTTCAACTTTCATGATAGGTTCCAAAAGTACAGGACTTGCTTTTTTACAAGCAATTCTAAATGCTTTTGAAGCAGCGATTTTAAATGCAAGTTCAGAAGAGTCAACATCATGATAAGAACCAAATGTAAGAGATGCTTTAATATCAACCATTGGATATCCAGCTAAAATACCTCTTTTATATGCTTCGTTCAACCCTTTTTCTACTCAAGGAATATATTCTTTTGGAACAGTTCCTCAAACTACTTTATTAACAAATTTATTTGTTAATTTTATTCCATCTTTATCATCAGCTTCAGCTTCTTTATATGGTTCAAATGTAATCACAACATGTCCATATTGTCCACGTCCTCCTGATTGTTTTGAATATTTACATTCAGCATCAACTACAACATTTCTAATAGTTTCTCTGTATGCAACTTGAGGCGCACCAACATTACATTCTACTTTAAACTCTCTTTTCATTCTATCTACAATGATATCAAGGTGTAATTCCCCCATACCTGCAATAATAGTTTGATTTGTTTCAGGATTAGATGAAACTCTAAATGAAGGATCTTCTTCAGCTAATTTATTCAAAGCCATACCCATTTTTTCTTGGTCAGCTTTTGTTTTTGGTTCTACTGAAATATGAATTACTGGTTCTGGAAATTCCATTGATTCAACAAGAAATTTATTATTCATATCACAAAGAGTATCTCCAGTTTTTGTATCTTTTAAACCAATAACTGCACCAATATGTCCAGCTCTAATTTCTTCAATTTCTATTCTTTCATTTGAGTGCATTTGAAGAAGTCTTCCAACTCTTTCTTTTTCTCCAGAAACTGGATTATATACATATGATCCTGATTTTAATACTCCAGAATATACTCTTACATAAGTAATTCTTCAAACAAATGGATCAGTAGCAATTTTAAATGCCAACGCTCCTAAAGGAGAGCTATCATCCATTTTTATTTTTGTAATTTCTTCTTTGTTATCTGGATTCATTGTATCAATATTTCCTCCATTTACATCAATTGGACTTGGTAAATATTCAGTTGCTGCATCAATAACAAGTTGTAATCAGATATTTTGTAATGCAGATCCACATGTTACTGGATACAAATTATTTGCAATAACTCATGCTCTTAATCATGCTTTGATTTCTTCAATTGACAAAGTACCTTCTGAAAAATATTTATCCATTAAAGCATCATCTTGTTCAGCAACTTTTTCAATAAGTTCAAGTCTCATTGCTTCTGCTTTCTCTTTTAAATCAGCAGGAATATCAATTTCAACAATTTTTTCTCCATGATCTCCTTCAAAATTATATGCTTTGAATTCAACAAGATCTATGATTCATGCAAATTCTGATTCAACACCAATTGGAAGTTGAATTGCTACCACTTTATTTCCAGCTAATTTCTTTTTGATTGATTCAATAGTCATAAAGAAGTCTCCTCCTGTTTTATCCATTTTATTTACGAATGCAATTCTTGCTACACCATATTTATCTGCTTGTTTCCAAACTGTTTCTGATTGAGGTTCTACTCATTGTGAAGCGTCAAATACCGCAATACCTCCATCAAGTACTCTCAAAGATCTTTCTACCTCAATAGTAAAATCAACGTGCCCTGGAGTATCAATAACATTGATTTGTTTGTCTTTCCAAAACGCAGTTGTTGCGGCAGAAGTAATAGTGATTCCTCTTTCTTTTTCTTGTTCCATCCAATCCATAGTTCCTTCCCCATTATGAGTTTCCCCAACTTTATGAATTCTTCCTGTATAAAACAAAATTCTTTCTGTTGTAGTAGTTTTCCCCGCATCGATGTGCGCAAAAATACCGATATTTCTAACCTTATTTAAAGGTGCTGGTCCTTGTGCCATAATATTCAATAAAAAATTAAAACTGTAATAAAAAATAACTATTTTCTAAAAATAGACTGGCTAATTGTATAAAATAATCGTAAAAAGTCAAATTTTTTCAAACAAAAAAGACAAAAATAAAAGAATTCACTTTTGTCTTTTCAAAGCAGTTTTTTTATACTTCTTCAAGTGGAATATGTTTGATTTTTTTAAATACTTCTCACAAAATAAATTCACAATACGATTGAGATTCTCAAAATGAAAGTTCAATATTCATTTCTTCAAAGAAAAATTGAAATACTAAACTGGTAAAAGTATAAATTCACACATCTCATTTTGCATTATTTTCCATCATCTCAAGCATATTTTGGATTTGGAGAGTTGAAGATTCTAAAGATAAAACATCTACAACATCTTCAATCCAAAAATTGATTCTTTTTTGAATTTGAGTATCAATATTGTCTGCTGAAAATTTTTTTCTCTCATCTGGAAGAATTGGATGAAAATCAATAGGTGTTTTTCCAGAAATTCCACGAATATAATCTGAAATTTCCACATGAATCAACGATAAAATTCAAAGTAAAAAATTTGATGGAAATCAATGATCCAAAGATCAAAATAAATCTTTCAACAAAAAATCATATTTTGGATTCCTAATAATTTCTACCAAAAAATGAGCTAAAAGGAGATCGTATTTTTTTGCTTTTTTTTCATCTTTTTGTACTCTTTTAATTCCAGCTGAGGATTTTTTGACTGATTCTTTAAATTTCTCTGAAATTTCTGCTGATTTTGCTCAAGCATCCATTCATTCACTGGGAATAAAATCTTCTAATCACATAATTATTTGAAAATAAATATTAAAATTCTATTTTTATACACCTATATATTGTACCAGAATCTTGAAAATATTCAAATTTTAATCATTTTCAAGACAAAAATTGTTTTGAATATTCATATTGATCAAATCCAATTTCATAAAATGCAATGAGTGATTCTATATCATACATTTTTTTGAAATCTTGTATTTGCAAAGTCAATTTTTCATACAATTCAAATCCTGTATTTTCACCTCAAAAAAGAGCAATTTCTGGCTCAAAAGAATATACTTGACTCTCCATATGCAAAAAATCTCCATTTTTAATATACGGTAAATTCGCACTAAGAATAACATTTTTAGAAATATTTATTGCATTTTCTCAAAAAAAACATGACAATAAATCTGATTGAAATACCTGAAATTGACTCATTAAATCATACTTTTCTATATTGATTGTAGACACTTCTAAAGCTTTTTTCGATATGTCTATAATATAATTATTTTTCAGAAGAATTCCTTTTGCTTTTGCTTGTAAAAAAACGCTAATAGGAATACATCAACTTCCACTTCATACATCAATCAAAGAATAATTTTTTGATGATGAGTCTATCGTATGAATTGCTTGTTGTACTAAAACTTCTGTATCATTTCTCGGAATAAGACATCTTTCATCAACAAAAAATTCATATCCAAAAAATTCAGCACTTTCTATGCAATATTCATAAGGAATTCATCGTTTTCTTTTTTCAATAAAATATTGAAGTTGATCAAGAGAAAGTTCTATTGTATCGAGAAAAAATAACTGTTTTTTTGTAAATCCAGTTATTTTTGAGATCACTCAAAAAATTTCTTTTTCTGAAAAATATGGAGTCAATATTTTGAAAATTTCGTGTTTGTCCATCATATTAGTTTTCAAATTTTTTCCTATTAAAAATCAAACAAGTAAACAAAAGAATAAGAGAAGTATAAAAAATACTATATACAATGTTTTCTACAAAATACAAAGGAGAAAACACCAAAGCACTCCCAATGAGATCCTTTATATTTAATGCTTCAAAAGGAGGAAATAAAACTTGTATACCAAATGCTATTGAAACAAAAAAAGTATTTTGAAAGGTTTCAAACAGAGAAATCAAAAGACTAAAACTATGTGCAATAAGATAGACCATAACTGTTACAAGAATGGTCAAAATTGGAGAAATAAACGTAGAAAAAAACAATACCAAAGCAACTAAAATCAATAATTTTAGAAAAATGAAAAATAACGCAAACAAAACTAAAATATCAATTGGGATATTTTTTACAAATAAAACCACTAAAAATAAAAGAGATTGAAGCAATGTTATCATAAAAATAACTCATGAAAATCCTATAAATTTTCACAAAATAAATTCATATCTTTGAATTGGTTTACTCAGAATCAAAAAAATAGTTTTTCATTCTATTTCCTTAAAAACAAGTTGACTTCCAACGAACAAAACTCATATAAGTCAAAAAATTTCAATGAGAGCAATTCAAAAATCAAGAATAATTTTATCTCCTTCTCCAATTGTGAGTTTTCATAAAGCAATAGATAAAATAAGAAACAAAAAAGCGAACACTATAATAGTATACAAAAGCTTATTTCTAATAATTTCTTTAAAAGTATTGAGTGCGATATTCCACATAAATTATTATTTAAAATTATATTCTAAAAAATTTTTATTTCCATTTACAAATGGTAGTATATCCATTTCTTTTTTTCATTCAAGTTTTACTTTCTTTACAATGAGGAGTCCATCAAGAGTAAGTATTGCAATTTGTTTTTTCCCGTGATCTTCATATTCTACAACATCTCACACTTCAAATCATTCATCTAAACACGATTGATTTACTTCAAAATCTACTTCAAGAAACTGAATTTTCTTCTCATTATAATAGCTATAAATTCCAGGCCAAATATGGTATGCTTTCCAAGTATTATATATATCTTGTCACAACTGTGTCTGGAAAAATATTTGTCCATCTTCTTTTGCTATTTTTGAACAATATGTGGCTTTTTGATGATCTTGAGAAACTGGAATAATTTCTCATTTTTGAAGTTTTTCCAATGTATGAACCAAAACATCTCCTCAAATATTTGAAAAGATCTCAAAAAGATCTTGAGTTTTTGTAGTATGTCCAACATCAACTTCAAATGTCGACAAAATATCTCATTCATCCATTCCAGCAGACATTTTTATGAGGGTAATTCATGTTTTTGAATCCCCGTTTTTTATTGCTGCCTGTATAGGACTTGCTCAACGATAGAGTGGTAATATACTTCCATGAATATTTATAGACATATTTTTTGGAATGTCTAAAATAGTTTCTGGAATAATTTTTCCATACGCAACAACCACAAAAAAATCAGCTTGATATGATGAAAGCAAATCAAAAATTTCACTATTATTTTTAAGTGATTCTGGTTGATATACCGGAATATTCTGCTGCATTGCAAGATCTTTCACTGGTGTTGGTAAGAGTTCTTTTTTTCTTCAAATTGGTTTATCTGGTTGACTCACCACAGCCACAACATCAACGGATGTATTTTCTATCAATTTTTGTAAAATATTTGCAGAAAATTCAGCCGTTCCAAAAAAAATTATTTTCATATCATCTATTTAAAAAGTAAAGTTTCTAGAATACCATTTTGTTCAAATTCTAAAGAAAGTGTTGGAACAGATTCATTTCATTGAAGAAATTTCTTTTCTCAAGAAATATTTGCAGAAATTTCTCCTCTATGTGGAGAAGTAAGCAGAATATCTTCTCAAGCATTTTCATACCCTAAAGAAGAATAAAAACGAATTTCTAATGTATTTAACTCTTGTGCATTCAAATATCATTCAATTCTGTAATTTCACTTTTCTTGAAAATCATAGACAAAAATTCACCCAGAACCAAAAAACTCTTTTGTAACATATTTATTATCTTTGTATAAAAAAAGTTCATACATTCCTTGTGCAGATTCCGAAAGTGTAAGGGTTCAAAGTGTTCCAGAAAAAGAAATATTCTGTGTCACATCTTTATATAATTTATTCAAAGAAACTTGATATAAAGTTCCTGTATGAAAAGAAATTGTATAATCTGTAATAGTTTTTCCTATTTGGCCATCAAGATCTTTTGTAAGATTCTCTAACATTATCAATTCAGAACGAAATTGTTGTTTTTGAATATTATGTATAAAAGAAAAAACTCACACAGTTGTTAAAAGTGTAATCAAAGTAATAACCACCATAATTTCTACCAATGTAAAACCTTTTTTATAGCATTCCATCTGTTATTTCTTAAAAAAATAAACGAACTTTTCTGAAGAAAGTACAAAAATAATAATTCCAATAAACAGAATAATTTTTCAAATAGTGTCTAAAAACAAAGAAGTAATTCCAAATAAAAATGAAGCTCCATAAATAGAACATAATACTTGTGATTGTGAAAGTCATGCTTTTAAAAGTCTATGATGCAGGTGTGTTTGATCTCCACTCATAGGATTTTTTTTATTCTTTAAACGACTTCCAATCACATACAACGCGTCAACAGCATACAAACCAAAGACTACTAAAACCGTTGCGATTTTTCCACCTGAAATAATTGCTAAACTTGCTAACATAAATCCCAAAAACATCGTTCCAGAATCTCACATCAGAATTTTTTCTTTTACATCAAAAAACCAAAACGGTATCAATATAGACAAAAGTATTATAGACAAACTCATAATAAATATAGCATTTTCTTTTCCACCTTCATATGTATCAGTGAGATATAATTTGTATCAAAGTAAAAATAATACAAAAAAAGAAATCAGTGCTATTCCAGAAGTATTTCCAGGAATTCCATCGGTCCAATTGAGTGAATTAAAAATAAACACATACCAAATGACTGTAAAAAAAAGTGAAACTAAATAAATTTTATAGTTCATAATTTCTATAAAAAAAGCATCCAAATCTATTACTCCTCAAAAAATATTTGAAATATATCCTATTTTAATAGCACTCACTCAAATAACCATTCCAATAACAATTTGTATCAACAAACGTATTTTTGGACTTAAATTTAATCTATCATCTATAAAACTTACAAGGGTAATAATTCATCAAAACAACCATAATAAATATAATTTTAGTCATTCTTCAATAAAAAAGAAAGAAAGAATAAAAAACACCAAAAAAAATACTACTCAAGTACTATATGGAACTGGAGCTCTCTTTTTTCAATATTTTATAGGATTATCCAAAATTTTCCATTTATAAAATAAATGTGTTATAATGAGAATCGCAAGCAAAGAAAAAAGAATTCCATATCAAAAAATAAACAAAAATTCTCACATATTCAATAGGTAAAATATACTGTCCATAGTTTAGGAAAAAATTGATTATAATCAAATATTTTTTCAAAAAGAAAACTCTAAGAAATAATTCTCAGAGTTTCAA
The DNA here is from genome assembly GCA_964470525.1 of uncultured Candidatus Peribacteria bacterium. Classification (GTDB taxonomy): domain Bacteria; phylum Patescibacteriota; class Gracilibacteria; order BD1-5; family UBA6164; genus CAYYDE01. Next base: position 50,122 of record CAYYDE010000003.1, on the reverse strand, counting down.
AATTTTCAGCTACTTTTTTTTGAAGAGAGGATGTACATCCAAAGCCCTCCTCCTTCTCAAAATATCGTAGTTGACTAAAATCGCAATCACACACAAAGGAAGCAAAATAGCGAGCCCTTGTAAGAAAGTAATATCATTCATAATCTTGTCCTCTTTTAAAATGACATTTTTATAATACATTTTTCAAAAATTTTGTCAAACTAACTATTTACGAGAATCAATCATATAACTCAAAAAACAAGACACATCCATTGAAACAAATTTAGTTTTTCTTGAAAAAGAAAATGTGCTACAATTCAAACCAATAGTGGACAAAAAGAAAGAAATAAAATAGACAAGGAAATCGGTCCAAGAGTCGTGGCATAAAAATAACTCAATGTCGCTCACCCATAGATGAGAGAAGCAAGGAAATATCATGATATTTCTATTTTTCATTGAAAAATTTGCTGTTGTTGTTTTTTCAATGAAATCCATTTCCAGAGAATAATTCATAGAGCAAAGTAGACAAAAATACTCAATTGTGCAAGAAATGACCCAACAAAAACATCCGTTTCTCTGGAAACATAGGCAAATCCAAATCACCAAAATGCTCCTCCAAACATTCCAGCAAATGCAAGAATCATCCCAAGATACCATCTTTTATCTAAATGAGAAAACTGTGTTTTTGCAATTCCTATGAGAATTCATGAAAGAATAAGAATTCCTGCTCAGATATATCACAAAGTACTGAATTTTTCTTCGTAAAATAGATATCATAAAAACATAACGACCACACTTTCCAAAGAAATAATAAACGTTGCTATTCCAGCTGGTAAAAATTTATATGAGTAAATATTTGCAAGAAAATACACTGTTCATGAAATCCCTAAAAAGAGACTTAAAAAAAGAATTTCTCAAGAAATATTTGAAACATCTCAAAAGAAATACAAAAAAGGCAGATTAAAACATACTAAAATACAACTTCTAAAGAAATTTAAAACAAATATTTCTCATTTTCTCACTTGTGTTGCAAATAATATGTCACTGATTACATATAAAAGAACGGAAAGAAAAATAATACTATAAAACATTTTTTATAAATAATGAAATAAGAAGAATAAATAGATATTCTTATTTTATTATTTTTCATTAGCAATAAAATCTTTCTCTACAGGAAAATTCGCATCATAATGATAAAATTGTCCTACTTTTTCATCATAACATATATATTGATTTTTTGCCTCATGTTTCACGACTCAGAGACGAGAAAGTAATTTTTCAACTCATTTTTGTCTGACTTTTATAAAACCTGTTTGATGAAAATGTGCTGTTATAAGGAAATCATAAGTATTTTCATCCACTAAATTTCCAGATATATCAAATTTTTTCCAAGTATTATTTTCCTGTAAAAAGAGAATTCATATATCTTTTGAAAATAAATTGACTCATTGAAATTCTTTCAAATATACACCATCTATTGATGATAAAAAATACTTTTCTTTATTTTTATACAAAGAAATAGAATCATTTTTAAAAACAACATATTCCGAAGTAGCATCAAAAACTCTTTGTTTTATAAGTAACAAAAATCATTGGAATAGAATTTGTTCCAAGATTTTTGTTACATCTAAATTTATTCTTTTTAAAGCTTCTTGAGAACCCTGAAAAATAATTCTATACGAAAAAAATTCATGTGCTTTTTTCAAGAAATTTGCATCTGAAAAAATTTGTTCTAACTCTTTATATTCCTGAATATAAAGACCATCTGAATTTTTTATTTTTTCAAGAGTAATTTCAAATGGTGAACTATAAATATATCAAAGTTCTTGAAAAATTCATCTAAAAATATCTTTCCTTTCATTTTTACTCAGAAGTTCTTCATTTGTAATTTCTGGATTGGAAATAAACACCATACGTGCCATAATTATATTTATTTATAAATAGGAAATTTTGCACACAAATCCATCACTTCTTTTTTGAGAGTGGCAAGTTTGTTTTCATCATTTTTTGAAATAATTGCTTCTTTAAAAATACGAGCAATAATTTTCATTTCATCTTCTTTCATTCCACGAGTAGTAGCAGCTGGAGTTCAAATTCTGATTCCTGATGGATCAAGAGGTTTTCTTGGATCATATGGAATCATATTTTTATTTGTTGATAATCCAACTTTTTCTAAAGCATGTTCTGCTTCTTTTCAGGTAACTCAAAAACTTCCAAAAACATCAATAAGAATGAGGTGATTTTCCGTTCCTCAAGAAACAACTTTAAATCAGTGATTTTGGAGTTCTTGTGCAAATACTTTTGCATTTTCAATAACTTGTTTTGTATACTCTTTAAATTCAGGTCTCAAAGCTTCTGCAAAAGCGACTGCTTTTGCAGCAATAAGATTTTCATGAGGTCCTCATTGAACTCATGGAAATACAGCTCTTGCAATTTGTTGAGCAAATTTCTCTTTTGACATAATTATAGCTCCTCTTGGTCCCCTGAGGGTTTTATGTGTTGTTGTTGTCACAATATCACAATATGGAACTGGATTCTCTAAAACTCATCCTGCAACCAATCCTGCAATATGAGCAATATCAGCCATAAGAACTGCTCAAACTTTATCTGCAATTTGTCTAAAACGTTTCCAATCTAATGATCTTGGATATGCTGAAAATCCAGCTAAAATCATTTTTGGTTTGTGTTCTAACGCAAGCCTTTCTACCTCATCCATATCAATAATATGTGTTTGTTTATCAAGAAAATACGGAACAATATTATAAAGAAGTCATGAAAAATTCAAAGGATGTCCATGACTGAGATGTCCTCATTGATCAAGAGAAAGTCATAAAACAGTATCTCAAGGTTGCAAAACAGCTAAATAAACAGCCAAATTTGCTGGACTTCCAGAAAGTGGTTGCACATTTATATATTCTGCTCAAAAAAGCTCACGAGCTCTCTCAATCGCAAGATTTTCTATTTGATCAATAAATTCTTGTCCAGCATAATATCTTTTTCATGGATATCATTCTGAATATTTATTGGTTAAAATACTTCCATTTGCTTCTAACACAGCTTTTGAAACATAATTTTCTGAAGCAATAAGTTCAATTTCATCCTCTTGTCTTTGAGCTTCTTTTTGAATCAATTCAAATAATTCTCTATCTTGCTTTTGTAACATACAAATAATTTAAAAAATATTTATGGAGATTATATTGTTTTTTTAGAAAAATAAAAATAATTTCATAAAAAGCCTTATAATAAGGCTTTTTATTCTTGAACAATATCTTGTGATGCTCAAGAAATATTTTGTTGTTGTGATTTTTCATAATTCTCTACAGAAACTCCTATATTTTCAAATTGAATAAATTGTTTTAAAACTTCTTTTGCTGTTTGAAGTTGTCTATCATATTTATTTTCAAAATCTTCTTTCAAAAACGATACCTCCACATCTGGCTGAATTCCATTTTGATCAATTGAGTGATCTTTTGGAGTATACCATCTTCCTATAGTTAACTTCAAAGAACTTCCATCTTTCATTTCAAATGGTTCTTGAACTGATCATTTTCAATATGTTTTTTCTCATACTAAAATTGCTTTATTATATTCACGAAGAGCTCCAGCTGTAATTTCAGAAGCAGATGCAGAATTTTCATTGATTAAAACTACTATTTTCTTTTGAAAAATATATCCATTATTTTTACTATAATACACATCATTTTTTATAATGTCAGAATATTTTGTTTTCACTAAAACATTTCATTTTTCAACAAACAAAGAAAGAATTTCAACAGCACTTTGTAAATATCATCCTCCATTATCTCTTAAATCAATAATAATTCCATCAATATCAGAATGATTCATATCTACCAAAGCTTTCTCAAAATCACGAGAAGTTTCCTCTCAGAAAATATTTAATGTTATATATCAAATTCTTTCCTCTTCAAAGATTTCAGAATCAACTGATGGAACTTTCACTTTATCACGAATAATTTCTTTTCATAAAAAATCATCTTCTCCAGCTCGAAGAATTTTTAATTTTACTGTACTTCCAGCTGGTCATTTAATAAAATTAACTGCTTGAGTTACTGTTAATTCTTGCAAACTTTCTCCATTTGCTTCAACAATAATATCTCATTTTATTATTCAATATTCTAAAGCTGGTGAACCTTTTATAACTCTATCAACAATAATTCAAAGTTCATGTTTTTCTACAACAGCTCAAATTCATTCAAAATCTCAAGAAAGTGCTTCTAAAAATTGTTTATTTTGTTCTGGAGTCATAAATTCTGTAAATTTATCTCAAAGAGATGAAATAAATCATTGTATCATTCCATATTCTAAAGTTTTTTTATCAAGATTTTGTGATCAATAATATTGAGTGGAAACAATATTATATATTTTCCAAAATAAATCTAAATCAAAATCTTGTTGAGAATTTTGAGAAAAGAAAAAATCATTATTTGCTTGTTTATCAGTAAAATAAGGAATTGTTGAAGATATGTAAAAACCAAGTCAGAAAGATGTTAAAAAAAAGAAGAAAAGAAGAAAAATGTTTTTATTTTTTTTTATATTTTCCATAAAAATGTGTAAAAATGTAAAAATGTATTTCACAAATTTATCATATTGATTTATGAAAGAAACACAAGTCAATAAAAAAAAATATATTATGTAAAAAAATTGTGTATTATTTTTTGTTGTCAATTTTAAGCCAAAAAAAATACATATTTTTGTAAAACTTTATAAAAAATAGTATTTTTTCATAAAAAACTAAGGGAAAAATCAAAAAAAGTTTTACACATTTTTTATTATTACTATTACTATATTTAAATATAAATATATTTCTTAAAACAATACAATTCATAATGTAAAAAATTTGTAATTTTAAAAAATATATGATAGAATGCATATAAGTACTAATTTTTAATAGAAATATATGATTTTAAAAATATTAAAAAAATATTCTGAAACGAATAAAAAAAGGAAAATAGTCTTAACGATTATAAAAAATCTCAATATTCAAGAAAAACAAAAAGAGCTCTATTTAAATTCTTTAGATATTTTAGATGAAGTTGGATTGGAAAAACTCTATACCTCATTAACTTCTTTTGTTGAAGAAATAGAAATGAAAGAATTATCAGATATTACGAAACAAAATTTTACTTCAATTGCTTGAATGAGAAAAAAAGAAGCTTTAGAGAAACAAAAAGAAATAAATAGTTTTTGATTTTTATTAAATAATTTATAAAATATGTCAGTGGAAAATTTAAATCAACAAGAAGATTTATGAAAACTTCTTAATCAAAGATATGAACTACAAAAAGAAACAGGAAGAAACTTAGATGGTTGAATAGATTCAATGGAAAAAAATATGTCTTTGCTTTCACAAAAAGTTGATATTACTTGCAAAGTAGGAGAAATATCTTGAGAAGATATAAAAGATGTAAAACTTTCTTTAGAAACAATAAAAGATGTAAAACTTTCTTTAGAAACAATGTATTATAATGATAAACAAACAA
>CAYYDE010000003.1:0-44542 GCA_964470525.1 uncultured Candidatus Peribacteria bacterium | reverse complement strand
ATAAAAGATGTAAAACTTTCTTTAGAAACAATGTATTATAATGATAAACAAACAAGAGCATTGTGTGATTTTTTTGATAAACATCTTCTTCAAATAGTATAAATACTTTATTTTTAAATATTTATTATAGAATTTACACCAAATGAAAAATTTTAAAGTTGTCGTACTGAAATGAACACAAAAATTTACATTAGTACGCAAAGCCATAAATGAATTTCAACTCAAAGAAGACCTTCATAAAGAGGGTTTTTCGGTGTGATCATTTGAAGAAATAGGAGATTTAAAGGTTTCTTGAAATAAATACTATTTTGATATTTTAGAAAAATGAGCAATTAGAACAGGAACTATAGAGTCAAATGATATTTTTAAATCGTATTTAAAAATTAAATATGAAATGAAATACGATCTTTTATATATTTATCAAAATGCTGATACTTCATTAGATGAAAAACAAAAAATAATTCATAATCTTGAGGAGCAATATCAAATTTATTTAAAAGTAAATAAAAAAGATATTCATCAAGAAAATATACGAAATGAAGAAAAGGTACAGTCTGTTACTTTGAAAGAGGAAAATATTGATAGTTTTCAAATGAAAAAGGAAATTGAATATATTTCAAAAATTATAGAAAAAGTTCTTTTAAAATTAAAGTTTTTAATAGAACTTTCAGATCCTGAATTGATAAATTATGAAAAAAAAGAAAAACTGAAACAAGTATATGATCAAATTATAAAAGTAAAAACTTCAACAAATATTTATAAACTCAAACAAATATGAGAATTATGACTTTTAAAAGTTTGACAAATTGAATTAGAAATTTTAGAAAAAAGAAAAACAGATGAAATGAAACAACTTCTTTGAGAAACCAATAAACTTCTTAAAAATGTTGGATCAAAAGAAACATTTATTGAAAAAGAAAAAGATATTTCTTATATTTTTGAAAAAATTCTAGAAGAAGTAGTATGATTTTTTAAATTTTCAGAAGAAAAACCAAAAAAAATATCACAACAACTTGATAAACAATCTACCAGTTATCTTAGAACTCAATTATTATTTAATAAATATCAAAGTAAAAAACAACAAATACAAAAGGAAATTTTGAAAAAATTTTATATATTTTTTCTTCCAATTCCAACATTTCAAAAAAAAGCAGAATATCTTCTTTTACGTAAAAAAGTTGCAGAACAAAATATGCTTATTTTAAAACAAAAACTCACAAATGGACCAATTTCTTATACAAAAATCGTAAAAGGATATAATTATTTTGTTGAAGGATTCTTACAAATACTCCATTTTATAAATACTCCAATACGTTTGTTTATGTTATTTTATGGGATAATATTTAGTTTTTTTCATATTTTAATTTTTTTCAACAAAGGATTTGATTTTCAGATCCATTTCACCTGAATTTTCTATTTTATTTTACTGGGAATATATTCAATTTGTGTCCATTTTTCTAAAGGACTTTTGAGTTTGATTTTTAATTTTGTAATTTTTTGATTTCTTTTTATAGTATGAGTAATTAATTTTTAATTCCTCATATTTTTTTATTTTTTGAATATGAAATATTTATTGTTTCTCATTTCATTTTTATACAGTTTTTGATTTTATATTTTTTATGTACTTTCAAATAATAAAAATATTTTTTGGCAGGATTTAGAACATCAAAAAAATATTTTAACAACTTCTGTTTTTGATCCTCATATTTTATCAAATTCTCAAACAATGATTATTCAATCTTTTTTTTGAGATCTGAGAATAGAAATTATTTTCTTTTTTCTTGTTTGAATTTTTTTCTTTTTTTATTTTTGAAGTTTATGAGATAATTCTTCTCTCAAAAAAACAACTCATTTTTCGTTTATAACAAAGAAACATTTTGTATTATTTCTTCAAAAATTTTCATATTATATATGATTTCTTTTGTTTTATTTTTCAATTTATCTGATCTCAAAATGAATTGATTTTTTTGAATTTTCAGGGTTTATTTTAATGGTAAATATATTGATTTTAATCTTCTTTTTTCTCTCTAAATATTCAAAAATTACTTTAGATTTTCTTAAAATAAATTCAATATTATTTTCTGTTACCTATATTTTTTGATATATTTCTCTTTTTATTACAGATGAAAAAATTTTTTCATGGATAGATAGTATCAATTCTGTTTTTATTTTGTTTACTTTTTGAATTTTAATATTTTTTGATAAACAGATCAATAAAAAAGAAAGTTATGATTATACTTTAGTTGCACATTTCAGTATTTATTTCTTTTTCGTATGTTTGTTTTATTTGTATTTTTATGTTTTAAATGAAAACTTATTTTATTGGATTGTTTGGATTTGTAGTATTTTTTGAATTATTTGGTTTGAATGGTTACCAAAAATTTCATTTTTTTCTTCTCAAATAAAAATTTTACGTTATATTTGAATATTATTTTCATATTTTTGAGTAATATTATGAATGATATATTTATGTATTGATTCTAGTATTTCTGTATTATTTTTAGTATTAACTCAAATATGATATCATCTTTTTATTCATCAAAAATATACAAATGTTATTTCTTTTTGACTCAGTGTTCTTTGAAGTATTTTTGTATTATTTTATATTCTTTTTGAACTAAATTTTATTTCTATTCATAATCTTTCTTTTTTTCTTTTAAGTTTTATACTTTCTTATGGAATGGTAATATCTACATATTTTTTTAAAGGAAAAACATTGTTTGATATATATATTATTCATATTTCAGCTCATATTTTGAATGTAATTTGAATTTTGATTTTCTTATTTTTTCATTATAAAAATTTGCAGGTTTTTTATATTTGAATATTATTATTTTTAGAATCATTTTATTTTTTCTTAAGTTATCATAAACTTCATAGGCCAATATTAAAATGAAAGTAATATTTTTTAATGTATTTCCATGATAGAGATTATTTCTTCGCTCAATCAAGCAAAAAATGCAAATTGAGTTTTTCTTGTAACGAACCGTTTTGATTTTGAAAAATATATTCCTTTTTGACTCTGAGAAAAGGTAATAAAAAAAGTAGAAAATATTTTTGAAGCACAAAAAAATACTTCCTTAACCATATTTTTAGGAAGAAATGATTTTGAACAAATAACATTTTTATTTTATTTAGATATAAAACAAGATATTTTTCAATTTTTAGCAGAAAATATACCACTTCTATGAGAAAAAATTACTTTTTCATATAATCCAGATAATATTTTATTTGATAGTATTATTTTATGAAAATATAGCTTTGATACTTATAAATCAGAAAAATCAAACCATATTTTTACAATAGAATGTACAGATATTTTACTTTCAAATCTTGAAGAAAGATATCAAACTCTTTTACAGATTATCGAATGTCGTGATTTTGTAAATACTCCTTCAAATGACAAAACTCCAGACAAATACGTATATCATATTAAAAATATGAATTTCAGAAATACTCGAGTAAAAGTTATTGAATATGAAGAGTTAAAAAGACTCTGACTTGGTCTGATTGAGTGAGTTGGGAAAGCAGCACATTCCAAACCAAAATTAGTCATTTTAGAAAGAATAGTAAATAAAAAACTTCCAACTTTTTGAATCGTTGGAAAAGGAGTAACTTTTGACACGGGATGATTGAATATAAAAACAGATGATCATATGTATGGCATGAAAGATGATATGGCAGGAAGTGCAGCAGCTTTGTATACTATGAAAAATCTTGATGAAAAACAACTTGATTTTAATCTTGTTTGTGCTCTTCCTATTGCAGAAAATTCTATTTCTTGAGATGCATATCGTCCTGGAGATATTTTGAAATCATATTCTGGAAAAACAGTAGAAGTCACGAATACAGATGCTGAATGAAGGCTCGTTCTTGCAGATGGAATAAGTTATCTTTCAAAAAATTATAAACTGGAAAGAATTCTCTCAATTGCAACTCTTACTTGAGCATGTATGGTAGCATTGTGATACAGATATGCAGGAATTATGGGAAATGATACACATACTATTCAAAAACTTCTTGAAAATCCAACTTTTGAAAAATATTGGCAACTTCCATTTGATGAATATTTTATTTCAAAGACGAAAGGAACGATTTCTGATTTCATAAATTATACTTCATGAGTGATGGCAGGAAGTAGTATGTGAGGAGCATTTTTATCACAATTTTGTTTGAATAATGAAAAATTTACTCATATTGATATTGCAGGACCTTCAATGGTGAAGGAGAAATATGGATTGTATAATGTTTGAGCAACAGGTTTCTGAATAGATAGTTTATCATATATATTTCAAAATTATGGAAAAATTAGTGAGAGATAAAATCATTCAAAAAATTCTTGATAATGGAGAAACTCCAGACTATAGAATGGCTTCAAAAGAAGAAAGACTTTCTTTTCTACTCAAAAAATTGATCGAAGAAGTTTTAGAACTTCAAACAGATAAAAATCTTGAAGAAATGGCTGATGTAGAAGAAGTACTTTTGGCTTTATATCAAGAATTTTGATGGACAAAAGAAGAAGTAGAAAAAGTACGACTTGCAAAAAGGCAAAAAAATGGAGGATTTGAAGAAGGATATATTTTAAAAATTTCATAACAAACAAATGATAGAATTTTTTAAAAATATTTTTGCTCCGAAAAGGTGTTATTCTTGTAAAAAATATGGAAGATATCTGTGTGAGGATTGTCAAAAAGAACTATTGATACAAGAACCATATTGTTATATTTGTAAGGCTCCTTCTCGTCATTTTGAAACACATTTTTATTGTAAAAAAGAATATATTTATTTTGATGCTGTTTTTGTGTGTACGCATTATAAAAAATTTCCGATTCAGAAACTTTTAAAAGATGCAAAATTTTATCAAAAAAAGGATGTTTTAGAAGATCTTTCTGATATTTTGGTACAATATATCCAAAATCATGTTTTTGAGTCTAAAAACGAGATTCTTTTACTTCCAACTCCGATGTATTTTTGGAAAAAAATAAAAAGAACTTATAATCAATCAGAAATACTTGTACAACATATTTGAGAAAAATATTGATATCAATATGATCAAAATATTTTAAAGAAAATAAAATCAACTCAAGCTCAATCACATCTTTCAAAATGAAAAAGAATTGACAATTTAAAAAATAGTTTTAAAATAAATACAAAGAGACAAGATCAGTTGAAAAATAAAACATGTATTCTTGTTGATGATGTTGCTTCTACTGGAACAACTCTCAACGAGCTCTCAAAAATTTTAAAGGAAAATGGAGTAAAAAAAGTCTATGGATTGGTATTTGCTTCTGACTAAATATTTTTTAATTTTTGTTGTATGATATTGGTAAATAAAACGGTGGAACAACAATATGACTTATTTTTTCCTCCAGTGCAATCTTTTCAGTTTCAAACTCTTGGAAAAGAAGTGGAAAATATTTTGGATTATGATGTGTGTCCAGGATGTTGAGAAAATTCTTTTTCTGAGTCAGCTTGCCAAAGTTGTGGATATAATATGGAATCTCCAGAATTTGATCTTCCAGAATCTTGGAATTCAAAAAAACAACAAAAAGCACCAGAAAGACAACTCTATTTACGTGAGAAATTTGAATATAAATGATTAGAAGTATATGCAATTTCTCTGGATGAAACAAAGCAAAATGTTGAAAAAATTTTTGTAAAAATTTCAAAACAGCACACATTTATTTTTACTCTCCATGGATACGTTTTTGATATGTCAGGAATTGATATAGACGCAAAAAGTATTTCATTTCAACCATGAAATACTCGTAAAACAAAATGAAAAGTGTATCGTTGACTTCCAATCTCTGCTTTTTATCATCAAGATATTGTCCAATATGGAACTCCTTTTGAAATGAAAGAAAAATCATTCAGATTGATAGAAGTTTTTCTTTTATATTATCATACAAATCATTAAAAATTATATTCTACTTGAATATAATTTTTTTTCATTACAATATATATTTATATATTCTTATTCGTAAAAACAAAAAAATGTCTGAATTTTTAGAGGTAAAATGAGCTCGTACTCACAATTTAAAAAATATAAACGTCTCTATTCCAAAAAATAAATTAACCGTTATTACTTGACTTTCTTGATCATGAAAATCAAGCCTTGCATTTAAAACTATTTATAATATTTGACAACAAAAATATTTAGAAAGTTTATCAAGTTATGCTCGTATGTTTATCGGTGGAATGAGTGAAGAAGCTTTGTATGATGAAATTACAGGACTTTCTCCAACTATTTCTATTGATCAAAAAACAACCAATAGAAATCCTCGTTCTACAGTTGGAACGATTACAGAAATTTATGACTATTATAAACTTCTCTATCTCAATATTTGAGACAGAAAATGTATTGAATGTGGAAGTTCTATCAAAAAAGATACTCTTTCAACTATGATTCAAGATATTTCTCAATATGAATTTGCTACAAAATTTATTATTAAAACTCCATTGTTTCTTGATCATGAAAATGATATAGAAGTGGTAAAAAAAGAAGTACTTCGTCTAGGATTTATTCGTTATGCAGTAGGAAATGCCATTTATACACTCAATGATACTCCAAAATTAAGCAAAAAAGATTCTCTTTTTATTGTTGTTGATAGATTAGTGGTAAAAGATTTTTCTGATGAAAGTTCTTTAGATGTAAAGCGTCTGAAAGATTCTTTAAGTTTGTCTTTAAAAATAGGAAAATGACTTTTAGAAATAGATTTTTATCTTGAAAAAGATATTCAAACACAAAAGTTTTCAAATATTTTTGTGTGTTCAGATTGTGGACATATTCCAGCAAAATTAGATATTTCAAGTTTTTCTTTTAATTCACCAGCAGGTTCATGTCATGATTGTCATGGTTTATGAGAAAAGCCAGTATTTTTAGAAGAAAATATTATAAATCCTCGTTTAACGATTGCTGAATGAGCTATTTTGCCTTGGTTTGGAAGTGGATATTATAATGAATTATTAAATCAAGTTTGTCAACAAAATGAGATCAATCCAAATCTTGCATATGCAAAACTTTCTCCATCTCAAAAAAATATTATTTTGTACGGAACATGAGAAACTCGTACATACAAACTCTCTCCAGAAAATAATATGTCTGGAAAAGTTTACCATGCAAAATATAAATGAGTGGTAAATATCTTGACAGAAAAATATTTTTCTTGAGATTTAGAGGATTCAAAATTGTCTACTTATATCACAAATATGACTTGTCCAACTTGTGATTGACATAGGTTGAATAAGGAAAGTCTTTCTGTATATTTTGAGTGAAAAAATATTGGACAATTGTCTATGATGTCTGTAAAAAATTCAATTGAATTTTTTAAAAATCTTTCTTTGTGAATCTCTGAACAAAAAATTGCAAAAAATATTCTCAAAAATATTCAAGAGAGATTAGAATTTCTCTCATGAGTTGGGCTTGATTATATGACTATTTCAAGAAAGTCATGAACTCTTTCGGGATGAGAATCTCAAAGAATTCGTCTTGCAACACAAATCGGAACGAAACTGGAAGGAATTATTTATGTTTTAGATGAGCCATCTATTTGACTTCATCCTCGAGATAATGATATGCTTATTGAAAATTTGAAAAAACTCAGAGATCTTGGAAATACCCTCATCGTTGTCGAACATGATGAAGATATTATGAAAAATGCTGATTATATTATAGACATTTGACCGTGAGCATGAGTATATGGTTGAGAAATTGTGTCTGAGTGAACAGTACAAGAAGTTATGAATGATCCAAAATCTTTGACTTGACCATATCTTGCCAAAAAAGTTTCTGTTTTAGTAGAAAGAAATAAAAGACAGATTCAACATTATTTAAAAATTCTATGAGCAACTCATAATAACTTGAAAAATATAGATGTTGCGATTCCTCTTCAAAATCTTGTTGTAGTTACGGGAGTTTCTGGATCGTGAAAATCAAGTTTAGTGAATCATGTTTTAGCAAATCATCTTTCTAATGAACTCAATCGTGCTTCTCGCAGCGTTGGGAAATGTAGGGAAATTTTGTGACTTGAACATATTGACAAAACCATTATTGTTGATCAATCTCCAATAGGAAGAACTCCTCGTTCAAATCCTGCAACCTATACAGGAGTATTTAATCATATTCGTGATGTATTTGCTGCTGCTGAAGAATCTCTGATCCGTGGATATGCTCCTGGGAGATTTAGTTTTAATACAAAAGAATGAAGATGTCCATATTGTGATGGAGATGGAGTGAAAAAAATTGAAATGCATTTTCTTCCACCAGTATACGTGAAATGTGAATATTGTGAATGAAAACGTTTTAACAAAGAAACGCTTGAAGTGACTTTTAAGGGAAAAACTATAGCAGAAGTGCTTGATATGACAGTTGCAGAAGCAGTTGAGTTTTTTAAAAATCAGCCAAAAATTTTCAAAATTCTTGAAGTGCTCAATGAAGTAGGACTTTGATATATCACTTTAGGACAATCTTCTACGACTCTTTCAGGATGAGAATCTCAAAGAATTAAACTTGCAAGTGAGCTTTCAAAAAGATCAACTTCAAAAACATTTTATATTTTAGATGAACCAACTACAGGATTGCATTTTTGAGACACTCAAAAACTTCTTAAAATTCTCCATTCTTTGGTTGATAAATGAAACTCTGTTTTAGTGATTGAGCATAATATGGATGTGATTCTCAATGCGGATTATATTATAGATATTTGACCAAATGGATGAGATGCAGGATGAAATTTGGTAGTTGCTGGAGATCTCAAAAAAGTTGCTGATTGTAAAGAGAGCTTTACAGGAATGGCTATAAAAAAGTATTTGAAATTTGAAAAAAATTAAAGAAAAATTTCAAATATTAAAAATATTATCTCTTATATTATTTTATGCTTCATTTTTTAGACACCAATATAGACATTTCTCATTTGTCTAATTTCAAAACAAAAGCTATCGCAAAATATTTTTTTGAAATTTCATCAAGAGAGGATGTGGAAAAACTCAAAGATCTATACGAATTTGCAAAACAGAAAAATCTTTGAGTTTTGATAGTTGGTTGAGGAACCAATATGCTTTTTGCCTTTGATGTATATGATGGAATTGTGATCAAAAATAACTTAACAGGATATCACTACAATCCAAAAACATTTGAATTACAAGCATTTTCTCAACAAAAAATCTGGGATCTTGCTCAAGATTTAGAAACGCTCTATCAGCAAAATATTTGGCATCGTTTTATTGGCTTGCCAGGAAGTATTTGATGAGCAGTATATGGAAATGCAGGATGTTTTTGACTGGAAACAGCATCAAATTTTGTCAAAGTTGATGTCTACAATCTTGATACGCATCAATTTGAAACACTCCAAAAATCAGAATGTGAATTTTCATACAGAGAAAGTATTTTTAAAAATACAAAGAAATATTTTATTATACAAGCCTATTTTGATCTTTCAGAAGTACAAGAAAAATATGCAAGTGATGTGGACAATATTTATTTTCGTCAAGAAGTACAGCCTGCTGGAAATAGTTGTGGAAGTTTTTTTAAAAACCCAAGTCAAGAATATTCAGCTGGAAAAATGATAGAAGAAGTTTGATTGAGATGATATATTCATAAAAATGCATTTTTTTCTCCAAAACATGCAAATTTTCTTATGGCAAAATCGCAAGGGTGAGATTTTAGAGATCAATTATTTTTGATTCAGCTTGCGCAGAAAAAAGTACAAGAAAAATTTTGAGTTTTTTTGACTCCAGAAGTTCAAATTATTACAAATAAAGATGTATAACAGTCAATACATCTTTATTTGTTTTTCATGAAAAATAACTACAATAAACCCTTAATTTTTAATCAAATACATGTGATTGACAAAAAAATAAGAGTGTATTGACAAGTGGGAGAAAAGATGAAACAAGCTTCTCACGTTGCGCTTATAAGTCATATAAATCCTGATATTGATACTATAGGAAGTGCATTAGCAACGTATTGGATCTTTCAAGAACATTTTCCTCAAACTCATGTTGATTTGATTTGTGCAAGCAAGATTCCAAATTCAGCGAATATTTTACCATGATCAGAGTTGTATCAATCAGACTTTATTCCTTCAAAATATGATTTAATTCTCTTTTTTGATTCATGATCAAAAAGTCAAACTGGATTTTCTCAAGAATATCCCACATTATATGATGGAAAAACTCATAATACCATAAATATTGATCATCATGCAAGCAATGAATTATATGCTCGTCAAAATATTCTTAATACAACATACGCTTCTACAACTATGATTTTGTTAGAAATGTTTTTTGTAATGTGATTGTCTGTTTCTCAAAGAGTTGCTACTTGCTTACTTGCTTGAATTTATACCGATACTGGATGATTTCAACATTCAAATACATCAAAATTAGCGTATAATATGGCATCGTACTTAGTGCATATAGGAGCAGATCGCAAAAAGATTGTGGAAAGATTTTTCAAAAATAATTCACTTGCAAAACTCAAACTTTTTTGAAAAATTATACAAGAAAGTTTTATCAGCCATGAGAATGTTCTTCATGCATATGTAAATAAAACGCTTCTTGAAAGCGTGTGATGTGATTATGATGATATTTCTGGAGTGATAGATGTTTTAAATACGGTTGAATGAGTTGATTATACAACACTTTTGACACAAAAATGAGAATATATTCGTGCTTCATTGCGTACTTTGCGAGATGATATAGATGTGAGTGCTATTGCAAAGCAATTTTCTGGCTGAGGACATAGAAAATCTTCAGGATTTACAGCAAAATGAACTGCTGTTTTTCATTCTGGTATAAAAATAATTGACTCACTTTAAAAATCTTATACAATCAGAGCAATAATTTTCCTAAAAAATAAAAAATGAATGAAATAATGAGACTTCAAAAATATCTTTCCCAAGCGGGAATTTGTTCTCGTCGTAAAGCAGAAGAATATATTGAAAGATGACTTGTGAAAGTAAATTGAGAAATTGCAACGCTTTGAATGTCTGTAAATCCTACGACAGATGAAATAAAACTCCTTGACAAAGCAGTCAAAGAACAAAAAGAATTTCTGTATTTTAAAGTGAATAAACCCAGATGAGTAGTGACAACTTGCGCTCAAATATGAGAAAAAACGATTATAGACATTCTTGACATTGACAAGAGAGTATTTCCAATTTGAAGACTTGATAAAGAAACAACAGGTTTGATTTTGCTTACCAATGATGGGAGATTGGCAAATTTTCTCATGCATCCTCGCTATAATCATGAAAAAGAATATATTGTTGAAACATTTTGACCAATAAGTGAGAGTGCTTTACAAAAAATGAGAAATGGAATTTTTATTTTATGAAAATATACGAAACAAGCCAAAATAGAAAGAATTTCTTCATGAAAATTTTCTATTACTATTTCTGAGGGAAGAAATAGACAAATTAGAAGAATGGTGGAAGCAGTTTGAAGTGAAGTAAAAAAACTCAAAAGAATTCGTATTGAAAATATTGTACTTTGAAATCTGCAAGAATGAGAATATGCTCCTCTTACTTCATCAGAATGAAAAGAGTTATTTGCTCGACTCTGAATTGAAAAATAATTTCTTATTCTTTATTACCCAACAATGATTATTGCACTTGATTTAGAAACAACCTGACTTGATAACAAAAAAGATAAAATCATTGAAGTGGCATTGATTGCATTTGATGAATATACTTTTGAAATTCAGGACACTTTTACTACATTGATCAACCCATGAATTTCTATTCCAGAAATTACATCAAATATTACAGGGATTTTTGATTTGGATGTAAAAACTGCTCCTATTTTTGATGATCATATGAGAAAAAAAATACAAGATTTTATTTGAGAAAATCCTATCTTGTGACATAACACCTATTTTGATAGGGATTTTTTGATGATACAAGGAGTAGATATAGAAAAAAATCTTGTTTTAGATACTTTTGTATTAGCAAATTTCTTGGCTTGGAAAGAAAAATCATTGAATTTATGAGCATTGTGTGAAAGTTTTTGAATTGATATGTGAGAATCACATCGTGCTTTTGATGATACAAAAGCAACACTTCAACTTTTTCAATATTTTACCAAACAATTTCGTGAATTATGAGAGAAACAAAAACAACTTTTGGCTGATGTGTTTTCAAAATCATATGATCCAACTTTTGCTTTTTATAGAGAATATTTTGAAATTTCTTCTTTTGTGAAAATTTCACAAGACGATTTTATAAAGACAATTTTAGGGGTGGTTTGAAAATATGAACCACCAATAGAAATTACTGAAAAACAGCATATTTGACAAGATATAACGGAAATTTTTTCAAAACTTCCCAATTTTGAAATCAGGGAGAATCAAGCAAAAATGGCTCAAAAAGTTCAAACAGCTCTTTTTGAAAATAAAAAAATGGTTATTGAAGCTCCAACAGGAGTTTGAAAAACATTTGCCTATAGTCTTCCCTCAGTCTTATACGCACTTCAATTTGAAGAAACAGTATTGATTTCAACTCATACAAAAGCATTACAAGATCAAATTTTTTATAAGGATTTAGCTTATTTAAAACAGCATATCTGAACTGATTTTTCATATACAAAATTGAAAGGAAAGAAAAATTATTTCTCTCTTTGTGAGTTTTTTTCACTCTATTTTCAAGGTGGAGCATTTTCTTTGGATGAAACAAGTTTATATGCAAAAATAGTTGTTTGGCTTTTTGAAACAGAGTTTTGAGAACTCGATGAACTGACTTTATATCCCAAAGAACTTCCTTTTGTAAAGCAATTTCACGCAGACCATTTTTTTGTATTGCAAGACGAAAATGAGTACAAATATTATGAATTTCTATTTAAGGCTCGTAGTGCTGCAAAAACAGCTGATATTGTGATCGTAAATCATTCTATTTTGATTCAAGATTTGAAGTCAAAAAATGGCTTTTTTTCTGATATAAAAAATGTTATTATTGATGAAGCACATAATTTAGAAGACACTACAACAGATGCACTTAAAAGGACTATTCAGCTTGCTGAAATTTCTGAAAATAGTCAAAAAATTCTTTCTATTTTATCAAAAAATTCTCAATCTCTTGAAAATCTTGATACACTTTTTGAAGATATTTTTCATCAAACAGCATTTTGTTTTGATTTGTTATGAGATTATGCGAATTCAAAAAATACCTATGGAAATGAAGTATTTGATGTAGGAATTGAAGCAGATTTTTTTCGTACAGATATTGATATACTTTCTCTTTCTGGGAAACTTCAAGAAGCTTTGGCTCTTGTCTTTGAAAAACTCAATCAACTCCATGAATCAGTATATGTGATGATTCGTAGTAATGTGACTTTTTTTGAAGAAATGCTGGATATTATCAGTATTACTTTTGATGAAAAAAGTTCAAAAGAGTATATTTCTCTTTTTTCTCTCAATCAAAGATATGGGGCAAGTTTGTGATATACATTTTTGCATCCATGAAAATTTCTCAAAACACATTTATATGATACAGTTCACACAATTATTCTCACCAGTGCAACATTACAAATAGATGGAAAGTTTGATTATTTCAAAAATATCTTATCATTTGATGAAGATTTTGAGACTTTTTTACTGGAAAGTGATTTTGATTATAAGAAACAAGCATTGTTATTTTTGCCAAACAATTTATGATCTGCTCGTTATAATAATCCAGTTTTATTTCAATTTATTCAGGACTTTGTTACTTTAGTAAAAGGAAAAACATTAGTTCTTATGACTTCATTTTCTTCGATTCGAGATGCATATATTTTTATGAATTCTGCACTTAAAAAAATTGGAATAGATGTATTAGCTCAATCTATTTGATGAAGCAAATATAAAATTATCAATCATTATAAAAAACATTTTGATAAGTCTATGATTCTTGGAACAGATAGTTTTTGGGAAGGAATTGATTTTCCTTGAGATGAATTGAAATATTTAGTCATTCATAAATTTCCATTTGATGTTCCAACTGATCCTATATTTAAAGCAAGATCAAAGCTTTTTAATGATAGTTTTTCTCAGTATTCTATTCCAAAAGCGATTATTAAAACCAAACAAGGTTTTGGAAGATTGATTCGTACAAAAAATGACACAGGAATTGTGGTACTTTTAGATGACAGAGTATTACAAACTTCATGGTGATCACAAATGTTACAAGCATTTCCTCCTGAAATCAATAAAAAAACATGACATTCAGATACATTTCTTCAAATGCTCTCAAAAAAGCAAGAATGATAGTATTATAAACTCATAAAACTATATTATTCATCAAGAATAAATTTTGTGAGTTTATTTTTTTGTATTTTTTAAAAAAATATGTTATCATAATAGTGTTATATTTTAATTTGTTCGAAATTATGGCAAATAATACAGATCAAAAAGATCTTTCATCTCAAAAAAATGAGAATATTTTTAAAGAACTTTCTGCTGATCTTGATTTTTGAGAAATCAAAGAAGAGCTCAAGAAAGAAAAAAGAGATAAAGAATATTATCTAAAAGTAGCAGTAACTGTTTTTTCAGTTTGTAATATATTTTTATTTTTTGTATTGGTATCAGTATTTTGATATGTAAAAATTCAAAACAATCCTGAGATGTATTCAAAATCATATCTTGATCCGATATGTGGATTTATTCTCCCAAAATCAGTTGAAAATACTCATTCATCTTGTTCATCTATTTCAGCATTGCTCAGAGATTATCAAGAGAAAAAACAAACACTTTCATCTGATATTGCTCAAAAAGTAATTGCAAATATTGGACCGTTTTACTCTTTTGAGAATTTTTTATTTTCAAAAGAAGTATCTTTTCTTCTCAATGCAAAAAATACTAAATTACCAATAATGTCAATTTTGAGTGATTTTGATACTATGAAAAATGAATTTACATGAGTAGATAAAAAAATAATTGATTGTAAAGGATTTCAAATTACAAGTGAAAATATTTTAACAGCAAATTGTACAGCATATTCAAGTTTTTGGACAGGATCAAATGATGTTACAAGATTGATTATCTGAGAAACATGAAAAAGGGATTCTTCTGTACAATGAACAAGTATGACTATTGCAGCAAGTTTTTTAAATTTTATTGAAAAAAATCCACATTTTAAATTTCGTATTTTAGAAAAACAAAATGTTTTTTCAACAGAAAATATTATATGAGAATGAGACTTTGTAAAACAAACAAGATTTAATTTGAAGTTACAATACTCTGATTTCGAAAATAATTTATCTTTTTAATAGTATAGTATGGACGAAACAATAAATAATCAAAAAAAATATCAACTCAATGAATATAAAAAAAATATTTTTTTAAATATGTGAATTTTTGTAGTTTTTATTTTAACATATGGATTGTATCTTTCAGGAGAATTATCTCTTGTAAAAGCGAATAAATCGGCATTACAACAAGAGATGAACTCATATAAAGATATTCAAAAACAATGACTTTCTTATGAACAAA
The DNA here is from genome assembly GCA_964470525.1 of uncultured Candidatus Peribacteria bacterium. Taxonomy (GTDB): domain Bacteria; phylum Patescibacteriota; class Gracilibacteria; order BD1-5; family UBA6164; genus CAYYDE01. The sequence continues at coordinate 29,082 of CAYYDE010000003.1, read as the reverse complement.
TATTAGCAAGTATTTGAAATGAAGAGGCTGATTTGAAAAAAATGTTTGAAGAATCAGAGAAATCAAATACTCAAGAATCTGTGTATAAAAATATTTTTTGAAATACAACAGATAAAAATTATCTTGATTTTCTTTCAGAAAAAGAATTAAATATCTGAGAATATTTACAAGATGAATCTATTCAAAATAGAAATCAAAAACTTTCAATAGCATTACCTTTTTATGGAGAAGCTGTTGATAGCGTGATTCGTAGAACATGATCTTGATCATCAAATGAATTACAAGATATTTCAGAAGTTCGTTTAACAGATGTTGGGTATGTAAACTATATTGAAAGACTTATGAGATCGTTTAGTTTGGTTACACATTCTCCTATTTCAGTTGGAAATGCTGTTTTAGTAGATGAAAAAGAGCTTGAAAATACACAAAATTCTCTTGCATCTCAAATGTTTTATATTCCTCTTACTCTTGATATTGAAGGAAGAAAGGCAGATGTTGTTGATTTTATTCATTTTATACAACATGTAGGAAATATTTCTATTGTAAGTAAAGATGAAGATTTTCAAGACATTGAATTTCATAGAGATTCTGTGGTTCAGAAAAGAATAATATGAGATCCAGTGAAGCCATGATATAATATATATGAAAATATTCTTACAGATATAAAGAGTATTCAATTTGAAGAATTTCTTGATAGTTCAACAACACAGAGACCTTCAACAGGTGAACAAAATGCACTTTCTTTTCTTCAATTTATAAAAGGATGACCAAATGCAAATCAAGCATTTAAAGCTACAATAGAATTAAAATTTTTTGTAAGAGGTTTACCAATTTATAAAAAAGATTCTTATGTATTGAGTGTTGTGGAAAAATTTCAAACTCTTTCTTGAAAAATTGCACTTACAACTTCAAGAGTAAATAGTCAAAATATCTTAAAAACTCCAGAAATGGTAGAGGTTGCAAATTCATTGAAAACTTTGAGTATGTATGTCCAAAATAATACTCCAAAATTTCATCATTTTAGACAAAGTTTTGAGAAAAGAGAGATCAGTGATACTCTTTTTAAGCAAGCATATAAAGCAGAACAAGAACTCGATGTCATAGAAGCTTTATTAGAAAAAAATAATACTATTTTAGACACTATTTCAAAATAATACACATTAAATTATCTATATATGAACCAAAAAGAAATGATTGATAAACTGAAAGAACTCGTGTATTCATGAGATGATGTTCCAATGATATGTGATTATATTATTTTGGGGGCTGTTTTAGTGTGAGCCTCAGATATTCACATAGAACCTTTAAGTTTATGAGTGAGACTCAGATATAGAGTAGATGGTGAATTAAAGGAAATATTAGAATATCAGGCATTTTTACATCAATGAATTGTTGCCAGATTTAAAATCATGTCAGAATTAAAAATTGATGAATCTCGTGTTCCTCAAGATGGGAGAATTAGTAAAACTATTGAAGAAAAACCTCTTGATTTGAGAGTTTCAACTCTCCCAACAGTTCATGGAGAAAAAATAGTAATGCGTATTGTAGATAAATCTAAAAAAATTCCTCAACTTGAAGATCTTTGAATTGAAGGAAGAAACCTTGAACTTATTAAAAAATGAATTTCTTTACCAAATGGAATTGTACTTACTTCATGACCAACAGGTTCATGAAAATCAACAACATTGTATTCTGCTCTTACACTTCTCAATAAACCTTGAGTAAATATTATGACTCTTGAAGATCCAGTTGAAAATCAAGTTGATGGAATCAATCAAAGTCAAGTAAAGCCTCAAATTTGATATACATTTGCCTCTGGACTGAGAACAGCTTTGAGACAAGATCCAGATATTATAATGGTATGAGAAATTAGAGATCATGAAACTATTGAGATTGCAATTGAAGCATCTTTGACATGACATTTAGTTTTGTCTACAATCCATACAAATTCTGCTGCTGAAACTCTTACGAGAGTAATTCAAATGGGAATTCAACCTTTCTTGATCCCAGCTTCATTCAATATTGTTATTGCACAAAGACTTTTGAGAAAACTTTGTCTACATTGTAAAAAAGAAATTGATGTGACTCAGATAGATGGAGATACTCTCAATGATATTAAAAATGCAATTGCTATGACTCCAAAAGAAGAATTATTAACAAGAGTATGAGCTGATAAATTAAAAAATCCAAAATTTTTTCAAGCAGTTTGATGTGAGCATTGTGATGGTTCTTGATATAAAGGAAGAGTTGGGTTATATGAAGTGTTAAATATTACAGATGGAGTGAAAGAAATGGTACTCAGATGAGACTCTGCTTTTAATATCAATAAACAAGCTATTAAAGATGGAATGATTTCCTTAGAACAAGATGGGATCATAAAGGCCTTGAATGGATCTACTTCTTTAGAGGAAGTATATAGTGTGGCAAAATCTCAAAATAATGACTAGTTTATTTTTCTTAATTTTTAATTTATCGTTGTATGTCAGATATTTTTATCTTGGACGAAGAAAACAAGAAACAATCAAAAATACAAAAAAGTGAAAGAGAAAATATGTCTTTTATGGAAAGACTGAATCATTCTCTTCTTGCTTGACAAGCTCTGAGTGTGAAGGAAAAAGTGATATTTTTTCGTCTTATGGCAACTATGATCAATGCTTGAATTACTTTGATGAAAGCAGTTCAAATTCTTGAAAAACAAGAGAAAAAATGAACGGTTTTGAAGACCATTCTTCAACAGATGTGAAAAGAATTAAAAGAATGAAAAAACTTTTCTTCTTGTATGGCTTCATTTCCAAAATCATTTAATCCAGCAGAAATAGGGATGATTGAATCATGAGAAAAAACATGAAAACTCAATAAATCTCTCAGAGATCTTGCCGATCAAACAGAAAAACTTGCGTCTATCAATGGAAAACTCAAATCAGCACTTATGTATCCAGCTATGGTTATAGTTGTGGTTATTTGAGTTATTGCTGTAATGATGGTTGCAGTTGTACCAAAACTTTTAGAAATATTTGAAGGATGAGATAATCTTCCAGCTTCTACACAAGCACTTATTGCAGTTTCTGATTTTTTTGTTCACTCTTGGTATATATTATTATGAGTTATTCTTTTGGTTGTAGTTTGAATATCTATTTGGAAAACAACACCGAAAGGAAAATATTATTATGACAAATGTATGTTAAGAATTCCTATTTTTTGAAATATTAGTCAAAAGATTATACTTTCAAAATTTGCGCGTGTTCTTTCCGGAATGCTTTCGAGTGGAGTTTCTATAGTGGAATGACTGAGAATTACTTCAGATGCAGTTGGAAATGAGGTATATAGACAAAGAATTCTTTTTTTGAGAGATGATATAAAAAGAGGTTTAAAGATTTATGAAGCAATAGAAGATGATCCACTTTTTCCAGAAATGATGGTTTCTATGATTCAAATCTGAGAACAAACAGCAAAAGTAGATGAAATTATTTTGAAAGTTGCAGACTTTTATGATGAAGAGGTTGATAATACAATTGGTGTGATAAATAAATTATTAGAACCAATTATTATTGTTACGATGGCATGAGTAGTATGATTTATTGCAATTGCTATCATGCAACCTATCATGAATTTAGCGGATACAGTAAGTAATGGATAATATTTATGTCACTTTCTTTTTGATATATCGTTACATCTTTGAAAATACAAATAAAAAAAATAAAAAGATACTCCAATTCCAAAAGAAAAATTCTTAAGGAGTCTTTTTATTTTATCAAAATTTTTTATGTGAAGAATGTGTGAATTTCATCATTCACATTTGACTTTTGATAAAAAAATCTATAATGAATTATGTTTATTATGTTGTACTTTAACATAGTCTGAGTTTTTATTCATAGTTGTATAAGACTTGAATTAAGATAAAAAAGAAAGTTTTTTCTATAAGAAGGCTTTTTGTATGACTTAGGAAATATGAAAATTATTGAAAATAGTTTTTGGGTTTCCTGAGTTATGCGCAAGCTTACTTAGGTTAAGGCTTTAACCTTTATAGGGTTACCTATAAAAAAAGAGTTTCGATATTCCTCTTTAATAAATATCGTTACTATATGAATATAGTAATAATTGGTCGAAAGAGGATTTATAACCCTTTTTCAATATATATTTACAAGATATATTCTTGTGAGTATCTTTATTTTTTAACTTATATGTTATATATGAGTAATTTATTTAGAAAAGTTACTGCTAGCGTTGCTGCTACTGCTGTAGTATTCTCAGTTATTGCTCCAGTTGCTGGAGTTTCTGCTAATACTGTTGCTTCTGACGCTGCTACTAGATTAGCTGCACTTGGTGTTATTGAACCACAAGTAAGCGAAGCTGGATACAAACTCGACTCAACTATTACGAGAAGAGAAATGTTAAAAGTTATGATTAATTTATCTCCAGTTGAAGCAACTGAAGGATGTGTAGGATCTTTTGCAGATCTTAAAGCTACTGATTGGGGATGTAAATATGCTGAAGCTGCATTAAGAGCTGGGTATATTGCTGCTAATACAAATTTTAGACCAGATGCTGATGTTACAGAAGCTGAAGCTCTAAAAATGATTCTTCAAGCAAGAGGAATTGAAAAAGCTGCTGGGGTTGAACCTTGGGAAACAGCTTATTTAGAAGCTGCTATTGAAGCAGGTGTAGTTGCTGCTGGTACTAAATTATCTGCTGGAGCTGCTAAAAGATCATTCGTATTTGTTTCTGCTGATTCAGCTGTTACAAACGCTTCTATTGAAGATGACGAAGATGATTTTGATTTTAATTTAGATGATCTTCTTAATGGAAATTGGGATGATGAAGATGAAACAGATGAAGATAATACTTCTACTGATGGAAACACTTCTAACGATGGTTCTACTGTTGTAGTTACTGGTGGTGATGTTGAAGTTTCATTAAATCCTGCTTCTCCTTCAAATGGAACTCAAATTCCAAGTAGTGGATCAATTAGATTTGCAAAAGTTGATTTTACTGCTGGTGATAAAGATGTATCTATCAATGTAGTTGAACTTTCTTCTGTAGGTCTTGCTGCTGTAGATAATTCTACAAGAGTATGGTTTGAAAAAAACGGAAAAAGATTATCTGGACAAGCTGCATTTTCTTCTGATAGAACTGCTGTTGTTTCATTTGCTCCTGCTTACGTAATTAAAGCTGGAACTACTGAAACTCTTGATCTTTACGTTAGATTAGCTAGTAATGTTGCTGGTAATGATTTCCAATTTTCTGGGAAAATTACTCAAAGTTCAGCTGCTAATAACAGAGGATCATTTGTAACTTCTGCATTAAGAACTGCTCTTTATACAGTTGCTCCTGTTACTTTCAATGTAACTGGTGCTGGTATTACTTCAAATCAATCAGCTGATGCTGTTGAACTTGGTAGATTTACTGTTAGAAATGAAGACCAATCATCTGAAACAAGAGATGTATTACTTCAAAGTGTTTCTCTTAGAAATATTGGTAACGCAGATCTTTTAGATCTTGCTGACTTACATATTGAAAGAAATGGTGTAAAAGTTTCTACTGAAGTTTCTACAAACGGAAAAGATGCTACATTTGTTTTAAATGATACTGTAAAAGATGCATCAACTGCTATTTACTACATTAAAGCAAAAGTTGTAAATGTTCAAAACCAAGGTGGAGATACTTACCAATTCTCTCTTAGAAATGATACTGATCTTAGTGCTGTTGAAGTATTAAATGGTTTCAGATCTACTGTTACTAGAACAGTAACTGATCTATCAACTTATACAGTAAGAGGTTCAGATATTAAATTTGAAAGAGATACTTCTGTAGCTCTCTCTCAAAACTATGCAAAAGGTACTGATAATGTTGTATTATTACAAGGTACTATTACTACTAAATCTCCTATTACTTTAGAAGATTTAAAACTTGGATATACATATGAAAATGTTGCAAATTCAGGTGCTAATCAATTATTTGATACAGTATATGTTCAAATTGGTTCATCTGTAATGACTTGGACGGCTAATGCTGCAGGACAAGCTGAGTTCTTAGGACTTGCTACTGTAAGCGGATCTGCTCAAGTAAAAATCTACGCTAAATTAAAAGATGGTGCTCCTGCATCAAACTTCAGATTTAACGATGTAAGTCTTGCAAGTTTTGATAAAAAAGAATACGTTACAAACCAAAATAACGTTCAAAATACTGCTTCTATCGGAGCTATCTCTGCTGTACAAGTTTCTGTTGATTCAACAGGATTAAGTATTACTAGAGTGGATGGACTTGGAGATACAAAAGTTGCTGTTGGTTCAAGAGATGTTCTTGCTAACAGATTGAACTTAGTAGTAAATCAAGGAAATGAAGTTCAAATTTCAAACGCTGAATATACTATTACTGGTTCAGGTACTTATTTAAATAACGCAACTGCAACTCTTTACGTAAATGGTGTAGTTCGTTCTACAAGACAAATCAACTCTAATACTGTAGTATTTGATGGATTGTCTCAAAATGTAGGAAAAACAGCTTTATCTCTTGAAGTAAGAGTAGATTTTCAAGACGCATATAATGCAGGAGAATTCTCTATTAAACTTACTGATTTAGATATCGTTGATACTCTTACGTCTCAAACTGTAACTTTACCTACTGTTCCATCTTCTGCTAAATTTACTGTAGCTGATGCAAAAGGAATCGTATCAGTTTCTGATAATAATCCAAAAGCATCTTTACTTCTTGCTGGAGATAAAGATCAAAAAGTATTAGCATTTAGAGTAAAAGCTGAAAATGATGCAGTTAAATTAAGAGATCTTGTATTTACAGGAACTAACTTAGATAACTTATCTAACTTCAGAGTATTAACTCCAACAAATAAATATATTGCTGCTACTTCAACTACTAATACTGAAGTAAAATTCTCAAATGTAAATCCAGAAGATTCAATCGTTATGGATAGAACAGAAACTTTCTACTTAGTTGCTGATATCAATACAAACGTAAATGCTACATTTACTGTTTCTCTTGATGTTGCTCAAACTCAAGTAAGAGCTTCAAACGGAAGAGTTGTTCTAGCTACTGGAAATTCAGTTGCTTCTAACTTACATTTAGTTGCTGAAAATAAAGCAGTTGTTGCTAAATCTTCAAATGCTTCTAAAAACTTAACTACTTCTGCATTAAGATTCTCTGTTACGGCATCTGGTAAAGATAACGTAGTATTATCAGGAGCTACATTCTCTAACCTATTCTCTGGTTATGAAACTGCTACTGGAAAAATCGTAGTGTATAAAGACTCTATTTCTTCTAATAATAAATTAGGTGAAACTGCTCTTGGAACTACAACAGGAAATGTAGTATTTACTGCTCAAAATACTGTTGATGCTGGTTCAACTAACAACTATATCGTTGTTCTTGAAGGTGTTGTTGCTCAATCTGGAGCTAACACATTAGATTGGCAAGTTTCTCTTTCTAACTTAGAAGTTGTTTCAGGAAACGTTACAATTAACGCTAATGCTTACAACAATATGGGAGAATTTCCTATTACTGAAACTAGATAATTCTTTATTTAGAATAAGTAATAAAATAAAAAACCTCGCGAAAGCGAGGTTTTTTGTTGCATAAAATTTGATAAAAAATAAGTTAGATCCAAAGATAGGGTAATAAATTTATTGTAAAGATCTTCTAATTTTTATCAAATTTTACCAAATAAAAAAACATAAGCAAGTAAAAATTGAATTATTAAAAATAATCAGAAAAAAAATATTTTATTTTTCTCATTTTCTAGTTTTTTATCTCATAAAAATAAAACTACAAAGTAAAAAATAATTGGAAGTGTATTTATCAACAATATTGTTCAAAATATATCTTGAGGATCTCTTATTTCTAATTTTGAAAAAATTGAAGTATTCATGACTATAACAGTTAAAATAACTCATAATATTCCAACTTGTTCTGCGCTTTTTCTTATTAATTCGTTTTTTAATTCAATAATTTTTAGATTTATGTCTTCTTTGACTTCTATATTTTTTTTATCTAAAAGATTATTATAATCATTTAACTTTTCCTGTAGTAAACTTTCATAAATATTGTTATCTTCCTCAATACTATCACTTTTTAGTTTTTGATTTACTTCATCTTTATCTACTTTTTTTTCTTCAAATAATATTCTAGAAATTAAATCAGTTTTAATAATATTTTCATTTTTAAGATTTTTTAAATAATTTTTATCAACTTTTTCTATTATTTTAATTTCATTATTTAATAATTTTTTATTTGCATTTATCCATCATTTTAATTCATTTGATAAATCATATTCTGTAGTTTCTCTAAACTTTAAAAATTCTTCAAGTAAATCATTTGAATATATGGGTAATAGCTCTTCTATATGAAATAGATAAATAATTTTTTTAGCTACCATAGGAGAAAAAACCTTTGATATTTCATCTAATTCATTTTGATTTGAGATATTTATATCTAAATTTATTATAGTTTTTATAGCTTTCTTTATTCTTTCTAAAGCATTATTTTCATCTTCAAATCTTGATGATACAAATGAATATCATCATTTTGAATTTTTAAAAATTCAAAATTTAAAAGAGCTTCATCATCCGATACTTCAAAGTTCTTTTAATCAAAATTCTAAATCATATGAAAAAGATCATTCTCAAGTTCATATACAATAACTTTCTAGAGTTAGTTTATCTATTTTACTTTTTCAAAATTTATCTAAAAAGTTTTGATACTTAAAATAATTTTCTTGTAATTTTATAGTATTTTCTTTCTTAAAAGTATTTAAATTTTCTTTATTCATAAAAAAAATAATTAAATTATATAGTAATTTTTACTATACTAGTTTTTAATAAAAATCAAATTTTACAATAAAAAAAGACGTTTCAAACGTCTTTTTTTATTCTTCAAAACCTTTTGGATTTTCTTTATGCCAAGGAGTAGCTTGTTCATATACATGAGCAACTTCTAAAACTTTTTCATCTTGAAATTGTGCTCCAAGTATTTGAAGTCATACAGGAAGTCTTTCTTTTTCTTCATCTTCTGAATAAGCAAAACCACATGGTACACTGATTCAAGGAAGTCCTGCCAAACTTGCAGGTATCGTATATGCATCACTGAGATACATTTTTACTGGATCGTCTGATTTTTCACCAAGTTTCCAAGCAACACTTGGACTTGCAGGACTTACAATTACATCTACTTCTTCAAATGCTTTTTGAAATTCTTCAATGATAAGCGTTCTAATTTGTCAGGCTTTTTTGAAATATGCATCATAAAATCCTGCAGAAAGTACATAGCTTCATAAAATAATTCTTCTTTGTACCTCATCTCCAAATCATTCTCCTCTATTATTTTCATAGAGTTCATCAAGATTTTCATATGGAAGATCTGAATTATGTCAATAACGAATTCCATCAAATCTTGCCAAGTTGGTTGAAACTTCTGCTGGCATGATGATATAATACGTTGCAACTCAATATTTTGTCATAGGCAACGAGATTTCTTTGATTTCAGCTCAAAGTTCTTTGAGCTTATCAATTGCTTCTAAAATCGTTGTTTTTACTCCAGTATCAAGTCATTCTTCAAAATATTCTTTTGGAATTCATACTTTTACTCATTTGAGATCTTTTTTCTCCCAAATTTTTGGATTTATAGTTTGTTTCTCATTATATGAAGTATGTTCTTTTTCATCATATCAGTTCATAATATCATAGAGTAATCCACTATCACGAACGGTTTTTGTAAACATTCCAGGACAATCAAGGCTTGATGCCATTGGAATGACTCCAAATCTTGAAAGTCTTCCATAACTCGGTTTAAATCCTACCACACTACACATACTTGCTGGTTGTCTGATACTTCATCCAGTATCAGTTCAGAGTGCAGCTGGTACAAGTCAAGCTGCTACTGCTGCGGCACTTCATCCACTTGATCCTCAAGGAATTCTGTTTGTTCCCCAAGGATTGATGGTTTTTCTATAGTATGAAGTTTCACATGTTGATCCCATAGCAAATTCATCCATATTGAGTTTTCAAATAGAGCTCATTCCAGCCTGTTTGAGGTGCTTAATAACAGTTGCGTCATATGGAGGGAGAAATCCTTCTAACATTTTTGATCCACAAGTGGTTGGAACTCAATTTTCACAAAAAATATCTTTTATTCCGATCGGAGCTCCGGCAAGAGGAGTATTGATCTCAGAAGTATATCCTGCCTGGTTAATAAAGTTAAAACTTTGTATTTTTGAATCGTATTTGTTAATTCTTTGTAGAAAATAATCAAAAACTTCCTGAGAAGAAGTTTTTCCTGCTTTTATTTGTTCAATAATTTCTGTCAAACTCAAATCTTTCATACAATTTGTTTAATGGTAAAAATATGCCAATATTATACGGATTTTTTCAAAAAAGAAAGAGAAAAACTATAAAAAAATCCTTCTTTCAAATGAAAGAGGGATTTTTTTGAGGAGAAAAATTATCTGATTTCTTTGAGTCTTGCAGCTTTTCCTGTCAAATCTCTGATAAAACCAATGTGTTTTCTTCTTACTTTAAATTGTCTGAGGACTTCAATTTTTTCAATAGTTGGAGAATGAAGTGCAAAAACTCTTTCTACTCCAAATGCTCCGATTTTTCTTCTTACAGTAATTGTTTTTTCTAATGCTGTTTTTCCAGCAGTTTTAATAACAATTCCTTTAAATCTTTGTACTCTTGTTTTATTTCCTTCGTTGATAGTTTGATATACTTCAACTTCCATACCAGTTCTTACATCAGGTCTTCCTTCTTTTAGGAAAGCTGATTGAATTTGATGTACTAAAATATTATTTGACATATAATTTTCTAAAAAATAAATAAATGTTCTAAAAACGAGCATATCATAATAAAAAAATAAAAAAATGCAAATTTATTTCTATAAAAAGTAACTTTTCTTGATTTTTCTTGAATTATCTGTTATAATTGGGATATATTTATTTTTTAAACATAAAATTATGGATTTTTCAAAAATCAAAGCAAAGGCAAAAGAACTCAAAGATAAAGCAGTTGAATTTAAGGATAAAACACTTGAAAATACAGCAACAAAAGTAGGACAATCATCTCTTGTTATGAAAACACAATCAGAAGTAACAGCATTTATTGAAAAATCAGAAAATAAAACTTTTGTGACACAAGAATGAGCCACAAAAAATTTTACAAAAAGAGTTTTCTTAGTTGTAGGAGATTCTACAAAAGATTTTTATAAAGAATTTTTGTTTTTATTTCCAGTACTTATAACAAAAGCTTTTTCACAAAATGTTTCTTTTAAAGTGGTTGATATTCAAAATAAAGAAATTAACCTTAGTGAATATGGTGTTTGAGAAGTTCCAGCACTTTTAGTCTTTGAAGATAGATCATTATATAAAACAATTGTATGAGAAGAAAATATAAAAAAAGTTGTAAAATCACTGAGTTTGGATATAAATAAGACAGTAGAAGAATTATAAATCACTTTATTTCTTTAAAAATATCATATGGAATTTACTATTTTAGAAATCTTATATTTTGTTTTAACTATTACTGTTGTTGTGATAGGAACACTTTTGAGTGTGATTCTTTGGAAAGTATTAAAAATTGTGAATACTTTGGAAGAAATTACTCAGCTTTATAATCAAGTAAAAGAAATTTTGGCTCTTTATAGACAAATTCCAAATTTTGTTTGAGAGGCAATTAAAAATGCTTTGTTTGGAAAAAAATAAAAAAACGTTGGAACTCCAACGTTTTTTTATTTCAATTCTAATCTTTTTTCTTCTCTTGCTTTTTGAGAGAATTTTATTATATTTTTAAAGTAATCCTAACAAAAAAATATGGGAAAAATTATCCAACTTGACACGCATCTTTCCAATCAAATAGCAGCTTGAGAAGTCGTAGAAAGACCAGTTTCAATCGTAAAAGAATGAGTGGAAAATGCTATTGATGCAGGATCGAGTTTTATAAAAATAGAGATAGAAGAATGATGAAAAAAATTGATACAAATTACAGATGATGGTGAAGGAATGCAAAAAGATGATTTAGAAATTTGTTTGAAAAAGTATACAACTTCTAAAATAAAAAACTTACAAGATTTGTATCATATCATGACTTTTTGATTTCGTGGGGAAGCACTTGCAAGTATTTCAAGCGTATCAAAATTTGAAATTATTTCGAAAACAAGAGATTCCTTAGAATGATATCATCTCACTTTTGATACTCAAAATGGACAAAAAATTGCTTCTACTTCTTGTAATACAGGAACAACTCTTGTAGTACAAGATCTCTTTTATAATACACCAGCTCGTTTGAATTATCTCAAAACAGATAAAACAGAGCATTCAAAAATTCTTGATTATCTCTATAGTATGACTCTGAGTTATCCTGAAATATGATTTGAGTGTATAAGCGATGGAAAAAAAATATTTTCTTTTCCAAAATCAGAAACACTTCAAACACGTTTGTATGAAGTGTATGGAGAAGAATTTTCAAAAAATATGCTTGCCATTGAAGCTCAAACAACAGGAGTACAAATTTCTGGATATATTAGTGATCCAAAATGAAGTTTTTCAAATAAAAATAGACAAAATATTTTCGTAAATCACAGACCTATTTCATCTCCCCTTATTTCAAAAGCCATTCATGATGCTTATAATAGATATATTCCTCATGGAATGTATCCAGCATTTGTGGTTCATATAGCTGTTGATCCTACTATTGTTGATGTCAATGTGCATCCAAGAAAACAAGAAGTACGTTTTGAAAATGAACAAAATATTTTTCGAGTGGTATATCATGCTCTTTCAAGTCGTTTAGAAAAAGTAAGTCTGCTTTCATCTGAAACACAAACACAAGATTCTTCATCATTCCATCAAACTCCTTCATCATCGTTCGTGCAAAAAACCACCTCTTCCCCAAGTTATTATACTGGAAGTGGAACAAAATTTCATTCGTATTCTCCGTATAAAGATATGACACCAAACCCATGACAAATGAGTTTTACACAAAGTATTGATTTCACAAAAGAGATACTTGCTTCCTGAGAAAAAAATGATTTTCATGAAGAAAACTCATGAGATTTGCATTATACCAAGCTTGGAAAAATTATAGGGCAAGCATTTAATAGTTATATTTTAGTAGAAAGAGATGGAAAACTTATTATGCTTGATCAACATGCTTTAGCTGAAAGAGTCATTTATGAAAAACTTGTCCATACTTCTCTGCAAGATGCCTCTCAATCTCTTTTAGTTGCAGAAGTTGTAAAATTGACTCCATCAGAATACGATATTTTCAAACAACAGGAACATATTTTTCAAGAACTGTGATTTGAATTTCAAGAACTTTCTCATATGATGATTTCTTTATGATCTATTCCAAACTTCATAAAAAAACAAGATGTGAAAGAAATATTTTTATGAATCTTATGAGATATTCAAGCAGGAAATTTGACTCATTTTAAAACTTTGGAAGAAGTGAAAAACAAAATTTTTGCATATACAGCTTGTCGTAGTGCTATTAAATTTTGAAATAAATTGAATCTTTTTGAAATGAATAAATTATTAAATGAAAGTGTAGAAACCTATTCAGCAACTTGTCCACATTGACGACCAGTAATTTATGAAATTTCTTTGGAGGATTTGAAAAATAAATATGAAAGATAAAAAAAGAAAATGCATTCGCATTTTCTTTTTAGTTGTATACCCAAGGGGCTAAAATTCTGAGAAATACTCAAGTGAAGATGAGGAGTAAAAGTCATAAAATCGTACGAGTAATAAAATCTTTTGTTCTTTGTTTTGCTTCACTATCAAGTCCTCACATAGAAAGCATAATTCCATTGATAACTAAAAATAACACTCCAGCAAGAGCTGTAATAGCTGTAAAATATTTAATAAAATTACCTATCATGAGCATGATTGATGAAAATCAAGGTGTAATCGTACAAGTATAGAGAGTTTCTCAGTCTGTTTTATCACACTGTGCTCCTGGAACTTTTTGTGTGACTTTAATTTCAATTGTATTGTCATTTCCAGTAGAGGTTGGTGTTGAATTATCTGCAAAAACTCCAGAGAAACAAAGACTTCACATAAGGAGAATACTGAGATATTTTAGAATTTTTTTCATATTTTAAGATAAGGAAATATTATGGATTTGGAGATGTTCCTCCAAGAGAGAATCCTGCTAAATCGATTAAGAAAGTATACATTCCAAGAAGTATAAGTGTAGCAAATACAGTGTTGATAACAATTGTTTTTGCTTTCTTGATTTTTTCTTCATCTCCAGCAGCTGTGATAAAATAATATCATGCTAAAGATAAGAAAAATATAGCAACTGGACCAGCAAAATAGAGTGCAAGATTCGCTAAACTTTGAAAAATACTTTGTCATTGTCCAATATCTCCACTAAATGCAAATTGTTTCCAAGCCTCCATAACTCCGATAAATACCAGTCATAAAAGAGAATAGAAGATTTTTTGTTTGGATTTAGTAATAACTTCATCATTTCCAGCAGAAGCAATCATTTTTACTCATTCGTAAATAATGATGAAAATTGCTATAAATAATATAATAACTCTTAAAAAACCAATGATATTATCTTCTAATGTGTATCAAAATGCACGCGTACTGATAAAAATATTTCATTCAAAATTTTCTGCAGAATCTGTAAAACTTCCAATAGATACATTTTCAGTTACATTTCAAAATTGAGTCTTATTTTCAGTAAATGAATTATAAATTGTTCCAGGAATATTTATAAATAAAAGTCAGATAATAGCAAACCAGAGTTGCTTTTTTGCAGATGAAAGTTTTTCTTCATCATCTCACATAGAAAGAATCATCATTATACCAATATATACCATGTAGATAACGAGAAGTCATCCAAGGAGAAATTTTATAGTAGTGAGTATTTTTTTTCCTAAGGTATCAATATTTTGACCAATATCTCCTGTATTTGCTTCAGAGTTTATGGATACTTTTTTTATATCAGTTACAGCTTCTCTTCATTTGGAAAAATCAATATTTCCAGCAAAAGAAAATCCTATAAATGAAAAAAACAAGAGAAAAATGAGAAATATTTTTTTCATAGTTTTAAGGTAAAGAAATATTATGGGTTTGTTAGAGTTGCTCCAATAGGACTTTCTGGAATGATGAAAAAAGTAAGGAGTAAATAACTCATCAAAAGTACTAAAAGTCCAATAAAAGCATAGAAAATGATATTTTTTGCTTTTGATGCTTTTTCTTCATCTCAAGAACCTGTCATTATTAAAAATCCAGCATAAATAATCAATAGAACAATTACAATTCCCAAAAAACCATTTAACCAATTGATAATTGTTGTTATTACTCACATGATTCATTCTACTTCAGGTCGAGTGATACAATCATTTTTTGTTATAGTAAAAAGTTTTCAAGTATCACATCATTTGAGTTTCCCATAGGTGCTTTCTACAAGTACGTCAGCTACTTTTACAACAATGAATCCTATCAATCCATAGACTATACTCATTTTTCACTTTGAAATAGCTTCTTCATTCCCATTTGCTGTAACAATTTTATAAAAAGCATAAATACATATTGCAATGAATATAAAAGCTGCAGCTGTCATTAATAATTTTGTAAAAGGTTCTAGTATATATTCCGATAATCGTGTTGCTGTCATTGCATCTGCTCATGCATCAAACATTACTTTGTAAAAAACAAATGCTATTTGCATAACAACTATTCCAAGAGCAATCCAAATAATACCACTTTTAAATTTTCCAGCTTCTTCTTCTGAGTTTTCTGCAAATAAAAGACGGAGTACTAAAACAAACATAATGATTGTAGCAATGATAAAAACTACATTTTTTATATCACGTGCAATATTGATCATCAAATTGTTTATTCCACGTTCTCAATTTGTTGTTCAACGAAAGAAATTTTGTCCATCATCTAAGTCATCTAAACGATCTATTCTATCTTTTCCACGATCTCCTTGTCATTGTGTATTGAGATTATTTGATGCAGGTCATTCTTTTATTTCTATCAGATTTCATCAAAAAGTATATGAGGTTGCAAGAAAGAACCCAAGACACATAAGAGAGAGATATTTTAAAAATTGTTTCATAATATTTCTAATTAAAACATAAAATGTACTAAGTGATTCCAAGTCTTGCTTCGATTTCCATATCGACATATTTTTTCTTTCTTCCATATTTTTTACGAGAATATTCTTTAATAATTTTTGCTGCTTCTACGTTTTTATAATTGTTGTCCCAAATGGTTTTCATATCAAATGGACGAGTGGTTGCATTATTGATGTTCAGTTTAACATAAGTTGTAAAATTTGCAATACCAATAATATCTTGTTGTGAAAGTAAAGGAGCATATTCTTTTTCAAGATATTCAGCATCGTCTGCTCCGACTTTGAATGACATCAGTGTCCCTGCATTCCCAAATACGGCATCTTTGATTGATGGTTTATCTCATTTTTGTCCAGAATTTCCTCAAATTTGTGCAATAAATTGATGAGCCATAATTAAAGCAAGTTTATATTTTCTTGCTTCAGAAAGAATTTCTCAAAATGTTTCAGTTGCAAAGTTTTGAAACTCATCCACGTACATGAAAAAATCTTTTCTTTCATCTTCTGGCATATCAGCTCTACTCATCGCAGCCATATTTACTTTTGATACAAATATAAGCCCAAGAAGTTGTGCGTTCAATGCTCAAATTTTTCATTTAGACAAATTTACGAGTAAAGCTTTTTTATTGTCCATAATTTCTCTGATATTGAAAGCAGATTTCGGTTGACCGATAATATTTCTAATGGTAGTATTGGTAATAAATGGACCAAATTTTGAAGAAAAATACGGGATCATTTCTTGTTTTTCTCTGTCTCATGTGTTGGCATATTCATGATCCCAGAAAGATTTTACGACAGGATTTTTTACTTTTGAAACTTTATATTTCATAAATGCTTCATCAACAAAAAGTCTTGGTACATCAATAAGTGTTCCACCATCCTCGACATCTTCCATCAGTGTCAAACATCCATTTCTGAAATAATGTTGAATACGAGGACCAAATATTTCGTCCCCAAATATTTTGATAAATATTTCGGTCGCGTCCATTGCTGCTCTGTCCATTTCTCTTTTTCTCAAATCTGGATCTTGTGAAATTACCTCTAGCATATTGAGTCCCATTGGATATTCATCATCAGCTGGATCAAACACAACCGTATCTCTTGCCCTTTCTTTTGGAGTAAAAGCTAAAACATCTTCTACTAAATCCCCATGAGGATCAATGACACAAAGACCATCTCAATTCCGCATATCTTGTCTGGCCATATATCAGATAAATACTGATTTTCAACCTCATGATTTTCAGATAATATAGTGGTGTCTTCCTCTATCTTTTTTATCAAAATAAACAGGAGTTTTTTTGTTTCTGTATTCGTTCCATCCCATAAGAGAACCATCTTTATAAACAGGAAAACCTCAAAGGTGTCTATGAATTTTTTTAATTTCAAAGACGTCTTCTATTTTGATTTCTCCTGTTTGTTCATCAAGAACTTCACGAGTTCAAATTTTTACCTTTTCTTCTAAAATACAAGGATCACGAGGAAGTTTTAAATTGTGAGGAGGAGCGAGTTTTTTATAATCAAGCCAATTTATGATAGGAGATTTATTATAATTTATATCTGGAAAATGATATAAAGTAGATAATTCATCAGCACTAAATACAGAGGTTCATTGAAAAAACCCTACTAATTTTGTTTGAAATGCAAAATAACGAATAGGAGTAAAGATAAAGTATAAGAAATCTTCATAAAATTGAGGATTATCCAATGCATTATTGTATTCATCTGTAAAGATACTTGAAGCAGCAATAACAGCATGAGCACCATCTTCAGCATTTTTTGGATGTTTCGATGATACTAAAATACGGATACTACAACGAAAACTTGGTTGTCATGCTGATTCTCCCATGATTTTATGAGCTTCTGTTTCTGCTTGGTTGAAGATTTTATAACTATCTCCACCACTTGCTCAAGGAGCATTCGATCCACTATCTATCATCTCATCAGGTCCTTTGATAAGAGCAACAATAGGATTCCAAAAAATATCAAGAAATGGAATTTTTCTCTTTTTATTGTATTCTCATTTTGCCACCAGTCCAGCGGCATGTTTAGCTTTTTTGTTCCATCTGGAATTCATAGGCTTCATGATGATTTGATAGACGGCCTTATCTTCTTTATCAAGAGATGAAAATACATTGGTAAAGTTGTTGAGAGGATCATCTTCCAAATATTTAAAACTACGAATTGGAAAAGCATCATCATTTTCTTTGTGAAGAGATGCTGCACGAATCGTATAACCAAAAGGCTTGATATCAATATACTCAGTATTTTTATCAATAATTTTTACTTCAGCATCGTTATAAATACTTGTAATATGTTGTGTAACAACATTCACATATCATTTATACGTCACGATATAAAAATTCAGTTCTCCATTTTCATATGCAAGCTCAATACTGACTTTTGAGTGATTAAAAATAAAGTCTAACACACTATCTTTAAGTCCTGCATCAGAAAGTTTATGAATCGCTTTATAGTACATACTCATCATTCCAATTTTTTCCTTGAAATCTTTTTTTGTTTCTTTTTCTTTATCGAGTTTTGAATCAGATTTTGGAAGAGTTACTTTCATATAGATAAGATTTTTTGTCCAAATAAGTTCAAAAATAAGTCTTGTAAGTTTGAGAAGTAATAATCCAACACACCATAAAATGAATACTAAAATAATATAGTAGACAATATCATTTAATACAGAAAGAACTCCTGTAGTTTCTCATGAAGGAGTTTCTGGTGTCGGAGCAGTTGCGGTATCTCATAATTTTTTTCTTGCCTCTAAAAGACTCGCAAATGAGCTTTGGAGAGATAAAGAGTAAGCAATGAGTATCAATAAATATTTTCTCATATCAGAAAGTTTAGAAGTATTTTCTATATTGTAACACATTTTGTAGAGAATATCAAAATATTTTACTTTTCTTTTTTACTTTTTTGTGTGTAATATTGAAGTATTTGAAAAAAATAAAAAAATCATTACAATGGAAGAAATATTTTTTAAGAATTTTCATGAGAGAATTAGATATAAACGAGTTTTTATGAAATAATCAAGATATTTCACTAAAAAAGGTATGATATGTTGCAATTGTATGAAGACCAAATGTCTGAAAATCAACCTTTATTAACACACTTATTTGAGAAAAAGTTTCTATTACTTCTGCTATTCCACAAACAACACGTAAAAGAGTTCTTGCGATTTATAATGATGATGAAAGTCAAATTATATTTTTTGATACTCCTTGAATTCATAAAAATGAGAAAACATTTAATGAAAAAATCAATAAACAAGCTCTTATGTCTATGAGAGAAGCTGAAGTTGTTTTATATTTTGTTGATAGTTCTCGTGCATCTGGTGAAGAAGAGCAGCATATAGAATCATTATTAGAATTTGTACAAGCCCCAATTATAAAAGTGTATACAAAGCTTGATTTAGAGACAAAAATTTCATTTCAAGAAGATGAAAAATATATCAAAATTTCTTCTCTTACACAAGAGGGATTTCAAGAGTTATTACATCAGATAAAATGATATTTACCGAAAGCGATACCATTTTATCCAGAAGATTATTATACAGATCAAGATATGTTTTTTCGTATTTCTGAGATTGTGCGTGAAAAAGTTTTTCTTTATACAAAAGAAGAAATTCCTCACAGCATATATGTAGAAATTGAGGAAATTGATGATCAAGCTGATCTTCTAAAAATTCAAGCATATATTTATACTGAAACAGATTCTCAAAGATATATTATTATTGGAAAAAATGGTGATTTAGTAACAAAAATATGAACAGAAGCTCGACTTGATTTAGAAAAGATTTTTGAAAAAAAAGTATTTCTTTCTCTGAGAGTAAAGACTATTGAAAAATGGAGAAAAAATGAAAAAATTACAAGTAAAATTTTGAAATAAAAAAATCGTGAATTTCACGATTTTTTTATTATTCTGTGAGAAGATTTGCAACAGCAGCTTCAATATCCCAACCAGCACTGATATATTCTCCAGTTTTTTTGTTTAATAAAACATTTCCAGGAGTTCCAGTAATTCCAAAAATATTTATAGCGTTATTTTTTTCATTCTCAATTTTTGTATTTACTTCACTTGATGAAATACAAGAAGTATATGTATCTACATTTATTCCATTTTCTTTTGCGAAATCTGAAAGATTATTTTCACCATAGCTTCCTGTTTTATAGAAATTTTCCCAAGCAGTAAAATGAACTTCTGGTTTTTGAGATGCCATACATTCAATAGATTTCATAGCATTGAGACTTGTAGGTCATCCTACTGAGAGAAAACCAACCATTGCTTTTGAAAGATTTTCAGGATATGCTTTGAGAGCTGCTTCTGTAATTCCTGAAGTATGGAATTGTTGACACGCTCCACATCATAAATCACTGTATTCCATCCAAAGTATTTCTGCATCTTCATTTCCAGAAAAATGAAGTCCTTGAGTCACTTGTGTTAATGTGTCTTCATCAAGAAAGAGAAATCATCTTTCACTTCTTTTTGCATATGGATCAAAATTTGCTCAAGTTGCAAGTTGATATTTTCCATCATTTGTTGCACTAAGATATTGTAAAAAGCTATAATCATTGATTTTATTATGACTAAAAATAATTGCAGGAAGTTTTGAGATACCAGCAGCATTTATCATATTTTCTACTCATGCATCAGAGAAATCTTTCACATCAATAGTTGCATTTGCAAGAAATGGAAGAGTTTGTAATTCGCTTACTAAAGCAGAAGTATTACAGTCATTACATCTTTTATCATCAACAACAGTTACTGTAAGTTTTTCAGAAGTTGTTGTTCATCATGTTGGATTTCCATGACTTCTTCCAAGAAAAAATGCAAGAACAGCTATTACAATAAGTAAAAGAATAATTATAATGTAAGGAACATTATTATTTTGATTTTGTGTCATATATGGTAGTATAAAATTATAAAATAATGTTTGATAATTATATGCAAACAAAAAATATTTTCAAACTTTAAAAAAAATATTGTTTTGATTTTTTTCAAAAATATGTTTTAAAATTTATCTGATGGTATCCTCGACAAGGATCGAACTTGTGTTTACTCCTTAGGAGGGAGTTGTTCTTCCACTGAACTACGAGGACAAAGAAAGATTATGATTCTATCATAATCTTTTTATATTTTTATAAACCAGATTCACAAAATTATAAAGAATAATATGCAAGTGACAGTAATCATAATATAATTGAGCTTCCTTTCTTCTTTGATTTCTCCTTCTTTTTTCTCTAATTCTTTTTTAATTTGTTCTAATTCAATAGTGAGTCCACTTTTGGATTCCTCTAAAAGAAAGTGAGATTTTTTATAATCAATGAGAGAAATACTATTTTTTACAATTTCCTGCATTTTTCCAATTTCTATATTGAGTTTTTTTATTTCAAAATCTTTTTCTTTTAATTCATTTTTTAGATCATAATATACTTGATCAAGATGAGAATTATGACTTTGAGGAATAATTTCTTTTTTTTCAAATCAAGAAGAAGTTTTCTTTATATTTTTATCTTTGACAATAATTTCTTGATGAGAGTTTTTTCATTGAAGTTTTTCTATATCACTTTGGTGAATATAGACAATTTTTCATTCTTTTTTTGATCTTAATTTCCCACTTCTTATATATCTATCAATACTTCTGGTAGACATATTTAATTCTTCAGAAGCTTGTTCACGAGTAATTTTGTACATAAATTTGTCTATAATAAAATAAACTCTCTTTGAGCATACACAAAAAGATTTTTTTTTCAAATTTTATTTTTTAAAAGTTGTCCAAAATGTCTATTATATTTTTGTGTAAACAAAAATCACTAAGTTTCCTTAGTGATTTTTTATTTTTAATTTATGGTATCAGTGAGTGGAATTGAACCACCGACCTCAGGGATATGAATCCTGCGCTCTAACCAACTGAGCTACACTGACATAGGTAGTGATTTTTTTGGTTGCGGAGGCAGGAATCGAACCTGCGACCTCAAGGTTATGAGCCTTGCGAGATGCCACTTCTCTACTCCGCGATAGAAAAATGCAAAATACAAACGAATTCTTAAAAAAAAGCCTTAATTTATATTTTGCATTTTATAGAATAACATATTTGGCACTGCTACGGAGAATCGAACTCCGGTTACCGGGATGAAAACCCGATGTCCTAACCACTAGACGATAGCAGCATAAAACTCTTCAATTTTGAAAGCCTCATCATTATATATAAAATTTTATCTTGTCAAATTTTTTTTTTAAATATAATAGCGTTGATGAAAATTCATAAAAAATCCGTTTCGGAAAATAGAATAATTTTTGAACGAACTTTCAGAATATTTTCTAATTATTAAATACAATCAAATGTTTATCGATGAAATAAAAATTTTACTGAAAGCTGGAAAGTGATGAGATGGGCTTGTTTCTTGGAGAAGAGAAAAATGTGTTCCAAACGGATGACCTCGGTGAGGAGATGGGTGACATGGATGAAATGTTTTCTTAAAAACATCAAGAAATATCAATACACTTTCAGACTTTAGAAACAAAAAAGTGTTATCAGCTCGTGATGGAGTAAAGTGAGGAAGTGAACTGATGCATGGAGCAAGAGGAGAAGATCTTATTGTAAATGTTCCTGTTGGAACTCTTGTCAAAAATGCACAAACGTGAGAAATCATTATTGATCTTGATCAGGAAAATATGTTATACCTCTTATGTCAATGATGAAGAGGTGGTTTTTGAAATGCACATTTTACCTCAAGTACGAGACAAGCTCCAGGTTTTGCTGAATTATGAGATATTTGAGAAGAACAAGAGGTTATTTTAGAATTGAAATTGGTTGCTGATATTGGGATTATTGGTGTTCCAAGCTCAGGAAAGTCAACTTTTATTGGAACAGTTACCAATGTAAAACCAAAAATTGGAGATTATCCATTTACAACATTGATTCCAAATTTATGAGTGTTAGATCATAAAAATAAATCTCTTGTTTTAGAGGATGTTCCTTGACTTATTCCGTGAGCAAGTCAGTGAAAATGACTTGGAATAGAATTTTTAAAACATATTGAAAGAACGAAAGTTTTACTTCATTTGCTTGATTTATATAGATTAGATCAATTGTTAGAAGATTATGAAAATATTCGTTTTGAACTTGGTCAATTTAACCCTGAACTTTTGGAAAAGCAGGAAATTATTGTTTTTTCAAAATGAGATTTACTTGATGAAGAAATGAAACAATTTATCGTATGAGAATTTCAAAAAAGATTTTGAAAAAAGCAAACATTTGTTATTTCTTCTGCAACATGAGAATGAGTTGATGAATTAAAAGATCATTTGATTACCAATTATACAACAGCTTGGCAATATAATAAAGAAGATATATTTATTAATCAAGAAGAATTAAAAGTAATTGATTTGCGTGAAGAAGATGATCCAAGAAATATTTCTTTTGAATATTTATGAGATTATATTTTCTCTGCTTCTGGAAAAAGATTAGAACAAATTGTAAGAATGACGGATTTTCAAAATCCTGAAGCTGTGATGAGAGTGTATGATGTTCTTGAAAAACTTGGAGTTATCAAAAAAATTGAATCAAAACTTTCTGCTATTCTTGCAAATGAAGAAGTTGATAATAGTTTCTTTTTTGAATGAGAAAGTGATGAAAATGATTTTACTCCAAAAGTAAAAATTGGTGAGAAAATTATTGAACTGAATAAATTAAAATTTAATTTGTAGAAAAGTTTTCAAATATGACACGCATCAATCTTATTCCAGTTGAAAAACTTACTGATCAACATCTTTTAGCAGAACATAGAGAGCTGAAACGAATTCCAAGTATGATTCAAAAATGAAAAGTGAATTTTGATAATATTCCTATACATTTTACTCTTTG
This sequence comes from uncultured Candidatus Peribacteria bacterium, assembly GCA_964470525.1. Classification (GTDB taxonomy): domain Bacteria; phylum Patescibacteriota; class Gracilibacteria; order BD1-5; family UBA6164; genus CAYYDE01. Next base: position 5,118 of record CAYYDE010000003.1, on the reverse strand, counting down.
AACAGGACATGTAAAATTTTTCTATAATAAACTTGGTTTTTTGAAACAAAGATATATTGATTTATATCAAGAGTGTAAAAAAAGATGATTTGATGTTGAAAATTATATTACAAATTTTGATAATATACCATCTTCTCTTTTTTGAGATTTTACTCCAAGTCAAGATGATATAGAGATTTCAAAAAAGAGGATTCAAGAAAAAATAGATGCAAAACCATTATTTTATAAATTTTATAAAAAACCTCTCGATATTTAGAGGTTTTTTGAAAGAGAAAGTGATGAAAATAATTTTACCTCAAAAGTAAAATTGGTGAAAAACTCATTGAATTAAATAAATTAAAATTTAATTTGTAGAAAAAAAGTTGAGGATAATTTTTCTCAACTTTTTATTTTGATAATTTTGAATTTTTTATATAATACTTGTGCTTTACATCCCAGTTTTTATCTATTTTAGATATTTTTACGAGCATTTTGCAAGTTTTTTGTTGCATATTGAGAAATAGTTGGAGAAATCAACTTAAGACTCAATATGGAATCGTAAAAAATTCATGCTGGTTTTGTAAAGCAAAGTTGCTTTCTCCATTTTATTTACAAATCAAAAATAAAAAACAAAAAAAAGCAAAAATTGCTTTTTTTTGTTTTTTTTATAAAATAATGCAAATTTAAAATTAAAGAATATAAATATGAAATTCAATCTTGATAATCTCGTTGGAGAGTATGAAAAATTAGAACAAGAACTTTCAAATCCTGAAATTTTTAAAGATCAAAAAAAAGTGAGAGAGGTTTCTGCAAGAAAAAAACAAATTTCACAAGCAGTAGAACTTTACAAAGAATATAAAAGTTCTCACCAAGCGCTTCAGGAAGCTGTAGATATGTTATACGCAGAAAAAGATGAAGAAATGAGAGAACTTGCAAAAATGCAAAAAGATGAATCAGAAGAAAAAATTGCCGATTTAGAAGAAAAAATTAAATTTGCACTTCTTCCAAAAGATAGAGATGATGATAAAAATATTATTGTTGAAGTAAGAGCAGCAGCTTGATGAGATGAAGCTTCTTTATTTGCAGCAGAACTTACAAAAGCATATATGTTATTTGCTGAAAATGAATGATTTAAAACAGAAATTTCTGAACAAAGTCTCAATGAAACATGATGAATAAAAGAAATTATGTTTGAAGTGAAATGAGAATGAGCATACGCAAGATTTAAATATGAATCTTGAGTGCATAGAGTGCAAAGAATTCCAGAAACAGAATCAAAAGGGAGAGTGCATACCTCAACTATCACAGTTGCAATCATGCCAGAAGTTGATGAGCTTGATATTGATCTCAAAGAATCAGATTTAGAAATCAAAGCAACTCGTGCCTCAGGTGCTGGATGACAACATGTAAATAAAACAGATTCAGCTATTCATATGACTCATATTCCAACAGGAATTTCAGTGTTTTGTCAGGATGGAAGATCACAACACAAAAATAAAGAAAAAGCATATCAAATTCTCAGATCAAAAATTTATGCAGTAGAAGAAGAAAAAAGAGCTCAAGAAAGATGAGAAGCTCGTCTTGCACAAGTAGGTTCATGAGAAAGAAGTGAAAAAATCAGAACGTATAATTATCCTCAAGATAGAATTACTGATCACCGTATTGGACAAAATTTTTCTTGAATTCCAATTGTAATGACAGGAAAACTTTCCCCTATTGTTGATGCTCTTGCAATTGCTGATGAACAAGCAAAATTAGAAGCAGCTGGAAAATGAAATGCATAAATAAAAATCTCACGGATTTCCGTGAGATTTTTATTGTTGAGTGAGGTTTGAAATATTATTTCCACATAATTTTTCCTCTTATTTCTGAGATAATTTTATTTGTTATCTGAATTTCTTCATCTTTAATTTCTCATATAACATCTTGAGAAAATATTTCTATCCTTTCTAAAGCTTCGTGTAAGAGATTCTCTCAACCAGATGCGAGTATAACGTAACTTATTCTTGCATCATTTGGATTTGATTCTTTTTTTATAAGTCATATTTTTTCCATCGGTAATAGAAGTCTTGTTACTCCTGAGGCAGTGAGTCATACTTTTTCTGCAAGCTCAATTCTTTTGAGTTTTTTTTCAGGTGCTTTACTTAAATAATATAAAACGATAAAATCGTTAAATCAAATTCCCCCAAGTTTGCTGTCAAGGCTTTTTGATAATATAGCGTACATTTTTGCTATATTCAAAAATAAATTTATATTTTGAGTCATAAAAAATAATTATTGATAAATAGTTGACTAATCAAGTATATTGAAATAATTATTTTTGTCAAAAGATCTTGATTTTTTATTTCCTTATAAAGGCGAATTTACTATTCATATCAAAAAACTTGATTTCTTTCCCAAAACCTATATATTAAAAACGATTAAAATCTAATTTCTGTAAAAATATGTCTGAACAACAAAATTATTGAGCTGAGAGCATACAAGTCCTTGAATGACTTGAGCCGGTAAGAAAAAGACCATGAATGTATATTGGTTCTACTGATGAAAGATGACTCCATCACCTTGTTTGGGAAATTGTAGATAATTCAATCGATGAAGCAATGGCTGGTCATTGTGATACGATTACTTTGACTCTTGGAGTTGATGGAAGTTGTATGGTTGAAGATAACGGAAGATGAATTCCTACAGCAGTTCATCCAAAAACTGGAAAATCTTCTCTTGAAACAATTTTAACGGTTCTTCATGCTGGATGAAAATTTGGTTGAGGAGGATATAAGGTTTCAGGATGATTACATGGAGTTTGATCTTCTGTAGTAAATGCTCTTTCTACTCGTATGGAAGCAACAGTTCATAGAGAAGGAAAAATATTTTTTCAAGCATTTAATAAATGAGTAACAGAATGAGATATTCAAGTAATTGGGAAATCAGATAAAACAGGAACTATTATACAATTTTGGCCAGATGCTGAAATTTTTAAAACAACTACAGAGTTTCAATATAAAACGATTGTAAATAGATTGAGACAACAAGCATATTTAACAAAAGGTATTACTCTCATTATTCATGATGAAAGATCAGGAGAAAAATATAAATTTTATTTTGAATGAGGAATTAAATCATATGTAAACTTTCTCAACAAAACTGAAGAAACACTAGGAGATGTTTTTTATGTTGAAAAAGAAAAAAATGAAATTCTTGTAGAAGCTTCCTTTCAATTTAATAAAGAATTTTCAAATAATATCATTTCTTTTGTAAATAATATTCATACTCCAGAAGGAGGTTCTCATATGGTTGGTTTCAGAACAGCTCTCACAAGAACTATTAACAAATATGCAAGAGATAAAGGAATTTTAAAAGAAAAAGATCAAAATCTTACGAATGAAGATGTGGTTGAATGATTGACTGCTGTAATTTCTGTAAAAGTGGTTGATCCTCAATTTGAATGACAAACCAAATCAAAACTTTGAACTCCAGAAGCAAGAGGAGCAGTAGATTCAGTGTTCTCAGAAAAGTTATGAGAATTTCTAGAAGAAAATCCAACAACGGCAAAATCAATTATTGAAAAAGTTTTTCTTGCTGCAAAAGCTCGTCTTGCTGCTCGTGCTGCTCGTGACACTATTATCAGAAAATGAGCATTAGAGTGAATGACTCTTCCATGAAAACTTGCAGACTGCTCAAGTAAATCTCCTGAAAAATCAGAACTCTATATAGTCGAAGGAGATTCAGCGGGTTGATCTGCAAAACAAGGAAGAAATAGAGAAACTCAAGCAATTCTTCCGCTCAGAGGGAAAATATTAAATACAGAACAAGCGAGAATTGATAAAATATTTGCCAATCAAGAAATTAAAAATCTTATTATTGCAATGGGGACTTCTGTTTGAGAAACTTTTGATCTTTCAAAACTTAGATATCATAGAATTGTTATAATGACAGATGCTGATGTTGATGGAGCTCATATTAGAACATTACTTTTAACTTTCTTTTTTAGGTATTTAAGAGAAGTAATAGAAGGATGATATATTTATATAGCTCAACCACCTTTATATAAATTATTAAAATGAAGACAATCGTGGTATGTATATTCTGATGAAGAAAAAGAGAAAATTATTGCTGAATATGGAGTAACTGGGGAAAATATTCAAAGATATAAAGGGCTTTGAGAAATGAATCCAGAGCAACTTTGGGAAACAACTATGGATCCAGAATTGAGAAAAATGTACAAAGTTACTATTGATGATGCAAAAAAAGCAGATGAAATATTTAAAATCTTGATGTGATGAGAAGTTGCCCCAAGAAGAAGATTTATTCAATCTCGTGCAAAATCAGTAAAAAATCTTGATGTTTAAAAAACTTGAAAAATCTTTCAAGTTTTTTTTTGTTGTAAAAAAGTGAACAATATGAAAGGCTGAGAAAAAGATATCATATTTTATTTTTACGTAAAATATGATATTTAAGCCCTTTTTAATATTTATAAATAAAAGTATAAAAAAATTTTGACATTTCAGAAAAAAAAAATACAATTCTTCTCGCTCAAGTAAAGAAATATCAACTAAGATGCAAGATATTATTCTAAATACTTTGAAGCATTACTTGTATTAAGTATTCCTCCGTAGCTCAGCGGTAGAGTAGATGGCTGTTAACCATTTGGTCACTGGTTCGAATCCAGTCGGGGGAGCCATTTTTAAGAAAGCACATTAATATTGATATTTATTTACGGAGAGATGCCAGAGCGGTTGAACGGAACAGTCTTGAAAACTGTCGTGGCGCAAGTCACCCAGGGTTCGAATCCCTGTCTCTCCGCCATTTATAAAAAAGAAATTAACTTTGTAGAAAAGTTAATTTGTTTTATTTAAAAGTAAATATTAATTTGGAAGGGTGCCAGAGTGGCTGAACGGGCTCCCCTGCTAAGGGAGTGAATCCTCGCGGATTCCGTGGGTTCGAATCCCATCCCTTCCGCCATTTTGGATACAATTGGGGGCTTGTAGCTCAGGGGTTAGAGCAGTCGGCTCATAACCGATTGGTCGCTGGTTCAATTCCAGCCAGGCCCACCATTCCAAAAAAAATGTTTTTTTGAACAAAAATCAAAAAAACAAAAAAAGTTTTGACAAAGGATAAAGATTTAATATACTGAGTCGGCTT
>CAYYDE010000002.1:0-158973 GCA_964470525.1 uncultured Candidatus Peribacteria bacterium | reverse complement strand
TGAAACTATCGTATTCAAAAGTAGTCGTATTTCAGAGAGCATCAGTTTGAGAAATCAAGTTTCCATTCAAATCATAATCAGAAGTTATAATAACAGTACCACTATTATTTAGAGGATCTTTATAAGAAATTTCTTTGAGTATTTTCCCAATTCAATTATATATGAACTCTTTTTTTGCAAGAAGAATATTTCAAGAATTATATTTTTCTTCTTTTGCAAGAGAATTATCTTTGTTATAGGAAAGAGTTGTATAATTTCCATCACTTACAGTTTCTCTTCTAACTCTATCAAATCAATCATATTGATAATAAGTAATATTTCATACAGCATCTATTTTTGAAAGAATATTTCCATTTACATCATAAGTATAATTTGTCACAATATCTTTTGAATTATCACTTGGATTTACAATAATTCTTTCTTCAACTATTTTTGCAAAATTATTGTAAATATATTTTACTTTTGCACCACTTCCAGTTTGTTTTTCTGTGATATTTCCGTTATTATCATATTTTATATGAGTAATAACTTGTTTTCAACTCTCATAATCAGAGATGATTTGAATTGGATTATCTAAAATATCATAAATATTTTGAGTTTGTTTGACTCATCCAGTAAAATAATGATTTTCAGTTATAATATTATTATTTTCATCATAGAGAAAACTTTTTACGATTCATTCACTTGTGATTCCAGTTCCAGTTTGGTTAAAATCATTGATTTCAAAAGTAATAGTATTTCATCTTCCATCTGTTTTGCTCGTAAGTATTCCATAATCGTTATAAGTAAATTGATTGGAAAGAGCATTACTTCCAGTTCCATTTTGAGTTTCAATAAGCATTCCAGAAGAATAAGTAAAATAGGTTGTATTTCACTTTGCATCCGTTGACTCTATAAGTTGTCCGAGAGAATCATATGCAAAAGTATTCAAAGTAGCATAATGACTTCAAGAACTGGTTTGAATATTTGAAGTTTCTTTTGAAATCAAGTTTCCATTTGTATCATAGATATTTTCAATTAGAACTCAATTTGGAAGCGTTTGCGTAAGCACTTGATTTTTTGTATTATAAGTATAGGTAGTAATAATATCAGAAGTATTATTATCAGAAGCAGACATATTTGTTTTTTGTCTTTTTTCTATGATATTTCATTTATTATCATAAACATATTTTACTCCATTTCCAAGAGGTTTTGTTTCTGAAATGAGGTATCAAGCAGTATTGTATGCATAATTATAGATAATATTTTGAGAACCACTTTTATAAAGAGCTTGAGTGTTATTTCAAGAATTATCATACATGTACTCTGTAATATTTCAAACTCTATCAGTTACAGTATTTTTTGTCACTTGACTTCCAGAAAGAGTATAATTATATGAAATAGTACCAGTTCCATATACTTGAGTTAATACTCTTTTATTGGTATCATAAATATTACTTACATAAATTTGCTCTTTAGAATCTATGAGTTTGGTAATATTGTTATTATTATCATATTCAAAAGAAATAGTTTTTGTATTTTCATTATTATTGATAGTAATTTCTTGTATATCATAGAGACTTCAAGAATTACTACTTCCATCATAATATGATATTTCAACAGAATTATTATGAAAATCTTTTACTTCTGTAAGTCTGTTATTTTCATAAGAATAATAAATATTTCTTCCAAGTGTATCAGTTACTTGAGAGAGTAAATTATTACTATCATAGCTAAAATTGAGCTCATTTTCAGAGAGATCTTGTATTTGAGAAAGTTTCTGATTACTATTAAAATATTCTTTTTTTCAAGAATCATAATGTATTTCAAAGAGTCATCCAGAATATACAAGGTTTGCTTTTATTCAGAGATTGTACTCATAAGTATTTGAAGTATTTTCTAGAAAACGAAATACTCAGAGTTTTCAATTATAATAGAGTATATTTCCATTGTCTTCTTCGACTAAGTATTTATTATAATTATGATCCCAGTTGATTCAGACAGGTCAATTATAATAGGTTTGGTTTTTATAGTTCAGAGTAAATTCATAAGGAATTTTTCCTCAAGGAATACTTAAAAATGTGTTTTCATAATCAAACTCTCAAGTGGCAAGATTTACTGGATCTCAAGCATTATCAAGATTTGCTTTAGCAGTTGTTGTATTTGTTTGCTTTAAGTTTTCATTTACATGGCAAGCATTGGTTGATTTATCAAAAATATTATAGATTTTGTTTTGATCTATGAAAAGTGGGTTGTAGATGTAGTTTGGTGTGTTGGTTGAAGTATTGTTGTTTGTGATTCATTCTTGGTAGAGTTGTTGAATTTCTGTGTCTGAAAGAGCACGGTTATATACTAAAAAAGATTGTATATTTCCATCAAGATAATAATAATTTGTACTATAATATAATTGTTTTCCTAATTTTGAAACACTATCTGAATTGTATAAATTTCATATTCCAGTAGTTTGGTTAAGTAAAATTCAATTTTCATAAATATATATATTATTTCATTCTCTTTTCAAAGTAAATTTCCTATAATTAGTATGATTTTCTATATTACTAGAAAAATTAAATATTACTTTTTGTCAATTTTCTCAATAACAATTTAATACATTTAATCAATTGATTGAGCATTTTATAGATGTTTGATAGATAAGATTTCATCAAAATATAAATATTACCCTTTGTCATGATAAAGTCTCTTTTTTGATTTGAAAATCTATAGTAAAATCAGAGTTATATATTTGAGACATAATATTTGGAATATCAATATAACTACTATTCCCATTAAAGCTCGCAACTTTCTTTCCATCTCATCTTCCACTATCAACCCAAGTCACATTATATGGAGTTCCATGATTCCCATTTCAAGAAGTATCAAGAGCATTTCCATCTAAAAGCCATTTTCAAACTAATCCATCTCTGAGAGTATTTGAGTTTGATATACTCATTATCATTTGAGAAGTATTAAAATTACTTTTTTCATTGAATGCCCCAGTGACATTTTTTTGATTTACTCAAATATTTTCAAAATTATCTTTTTCTAAAATTTCAATATTATTTTCCTCTAAAATATTATCAGGAAATTCATAATTTTCATCATAATATGAATTTCCGTAAGTATTTTATTCATATTGAAAAAATCAAGAATAATATTTTATATTTGAAAAATCTGTTGCTGAAATTTCTGGTTGTATACTTCAAGAAAAGACTCATCCAGTAAGAGTGTTTCAAGTGGAAATAAGGGTTCAACTATTGAAAAGATTTCACTCAAAGCTCAGCTTTTCATACGCATATGATGAAGACCATCAAAATAAAATAATTCAAAACAATAAAAAATATATTTTCCTCATAACTCCCACTATTAAAATATAAAACTAAAGTGGTCAAAGGATAATATACTTTTTTGAGGAAATCAAACTTTTTTAGAAAAAAGCCAAAATAAAAAATCTTATTTTTAAATAAGATTTTTCTAAATTTTTTAATCCACTCCACCATATCCCTTAAACTCATCTAAATTATTTATTTGAAGCGGAAGAAGCGAGAGATGTTCTCTAAATTCATTTTTAATTTCTGCAATAATTCCAAGTAATATTTCAATGCTTTCAATTGTTACCAGTCTTTTTCTGTACGCTCAAACTCATGGAAATCATTTGAGATATTGTACGAGATGTTTTCTAATATCAAGCGTTCCTTTGCGTTCTCATTTGCATGTTACAAGCGCTTTTGCGTGAAATTCCATCATTTCTAAAATTTCTCCAAGAGTTGGTTGGTATTGTCCATTTATAAAACTTCCAGGTCTTTTATTTCCGTTTTTTTCAATTAAATCTCAATCTTTTAAAAAACACCAAGGATTTCCAAAACTTCCTCTTCCTATCATAAATCCGTTGAGATTGTCTAATTTTCTCATTCCGTCCTCATAATTCATAATATCTCCGTTACAAATAACAGGAATATTGATATGTTTTTTGAGCTCATAAATTTGTGTAAAATCAGCGTGTCATGTATATCATTGTGAAGCAGTTCTTCCATGAACGGTGAGACTTGCTGCTCCTGCTGATTCGAGTCATTTCGCAAAATCAATCAAACTTTCGCTTCCATTGAATCCTAAACGAGTTTTTACACTAATTGGAAGTTTTGAGCGTTTATTGAGCGTTTCAACAATCTCAAATGCTGTATCACGATTGATGATGAGACATGAACCATGACCACTTCTCACGACTTTTTTTGCTGGACATCACATATTGATATCAATCCCAGCAATATTGTATTGTTCAATAATTTCAGCAGCACGAGCAAACATTTCTGGATCTTTTCAGAAAATTTGAATAATAAGAGGTTTTTCAATATCTTGATGTGGAAGCACACTTCCAGCTAAAAATTTTGAATGCACAAGTCCGTCAGCCGAATAAAACTCTGAAAAAGTGATGACTTCAGGAGAGATTTTTTTCACGGTTTGTCTGTACGCACTATCAGTGTAACCATCCATTGGAGCGAGTGCGAGAATTGGTCATTTTTCAGCAAGATTTTTCCAGAAATTTTTCATTTGAAATTTTAAAATTTTAAATATGAGTTAAGATATATATTTTTTGAGAAAATTCAAGAATAAAAATTTATTTTCACTTTTTATTGGATTTTTTGAAAAAAATATGCTACACTAAATACAAGTTTACAAAATAAATCAAAAAAACATGGGAGAATTATTATCAAAAGACAAAAAAAATTTTTCAAATATGCTAAAAAATTATTATTTTCCTGAATCAAAGTATAAAATACATTTGATTCTTGCAATAAAAGATTCGCAAAATCTTACTGATCTTCTTCAATGACTTCAAATTTTACCAATCAATGTACTTATTTTATGAAATGATTCTCAACAAAATTGAGCAAATATGAATTCTGTAACTTCTGTAAAACAGGATTTATTACCTTGATTTGATGCAATTCTTACCGATAATGACTTTGAATGACTTCACTCATATTTCGCACATGGAATTGTACCAATTCTACCAAAAAACCATTATTTAAAAACGATTGTATCAGAATTTGATGCAATGGAATGAACTGGAAATGCGTTTTTGTATGATGAAAATAATCTTTGGAGTATGTATTATGCACTGATTCGTTATATTGAAAACTATAAATTTCCTTATGATAATAAAGTTTTAGTGAAAAATGTAACTTCATTATAAAATAAAAAATCAACTTTAAAAGTTGATTTTTTATTTTGGAAAATCATGAAAAGTCAAAAATTTTTTGACAACACACAAAAAAAGAATACAAACTAAAATATAGAAATTCAAAAAATATTTCACTTACACTAAGAAAATGAGTAAAAATTTAGTAATTGTTGAGTCTCCAGCAAAATGAAAAACGATTGAAAAATTCCTTTGAAGCGACTATAAAGTTGTTGCAAGTTATGGGCATATCAGAGATTTGCCTTCAAAAACATTAGGAGTTGATATAGAAAATGGTTTTTTACCAGAATATCAGGTAACAGAAGAAAAACAAAAAAATGTTGATGCTCTCAAAAAACTTGCTCGTACCCATCCAAGTATTTGGATTGCAACGGACGAGGATAGAGAATGAGAAGCAATTTGATGGCATTTGTGTCATATTTTGGATCTTGATCCAACAAATGTAAAAAGAATTGTATTTCATGAAATTACAAAACAAGCTATTACACAAAGCATCAAAAATCCAAGAAATATTGATATAAATTTAGTTGACGCACAACAAGCAAGACGTATTTTAGATCGTTTAGTTTGATATAAAGTGAGTCCGATTTTATGGAAAAAAATTAGAAAATGACTTTCAGCCTGAAGAGTTCAATCGGTGGCTGTAAAACTTATTGTTGAAAAAGAAAGAGAAATTAAAAATTTTAAACCTCAAGAATCTTGGAAAATTATTTCAAGACTTCAAAAAGAAAAAAATCAATTTTCCATTGAACTCAAAAAACTCTCAGGAAAAGGAAAAAAATTTTTATCAAGTGAAGATGTAGAAAAAATGTTTCATTTGCTTTTTTCTGATCTTTCAGCTTTGAAAAAAGAAACTGATAAAAATGGAAATATTGTGTTTACCATAGACAAGTCACTGAATTTTGATCTTTTATCAAAAGATATAAAAGACTCAAAACGTGCTCCATGAGCTCCTTTTACGACATCAACTCTCCAACAAGAAGCTTCAAGAAAATTTGGTTTTTGAGTAAAACAAACGATGATGATTGCTCAAAAACTCTATGAATGAGTAGATTTATGAAATGGAGAAAGACAAGGACTTATTACTTATATGAGAACTGATAGTGTAAATCTTTCTGAATTAGCATTAAAACAAGCCTCAGAAGTGATTGTTTCAAATTTTGGAAAAGAGTATCTGAAAGAAAGAAAATACAAAACCAAATCTGCTGGAGCGCAAGAAGCCCATGAGGCAATTCGTCCAGTAAATCTTGCACTTCATCCAGAAAAACTTGAATGAGTTTTAGAAAAACAAGAACACAAACTCTATACTCTTATTTGGAAAAGAACATTAGCAAGCCAAATGAGTGATGCAATTTTTGAGGTAACAAAATATGTATTTTCACCAAAAAATTATCAAGAAAGTGAATGGGAAGCTTCTGGGGAAGTCATAAAATTTGATGGTTTTATGAAGTTATACATTGAATCAACTGATGAAGAAAATGAAGAAGAAGACAATTCTATGCTTCCAAAAGTAGATGTAGGAGAAACACTTTCTTCTCTTTTCACTCAAGCAAAACAAAGTTTTTCTCGTCCACCAGCTCGTTATACTGAAGCATCATTGGTAAAAAAATTAGAATGAGAATGAATTGGAAGACCTTCAACATATGCTCCAACGATCACAACTATTATTGATAGATGATATGTTGAAAAAATGGATAAAAAATATTTAGCTCCAACAGATATTGCATTTACGGTGAATGATTTTCTGGAAGAATATTTTAAGGAAATGATGGATTATAAATTTACTCGTGATGTAGAAGAAGATTTTGATAAAATTGCAAAATGAGAAGCAACTTATCAAGTTATGCTTGATAATTTTTGGCAAAAAACTCTCAAAAAAGATATTGAGAATGCTTGAGAAAATGCTGAAAAAGTAATTGAAAAAGTAGGAAAAAATTGTCCAAAATGTGAAAGTGAACTCATATATCGTTACTCAAAAACTGGAAAATTTATTGGATGTAGTTGATATCCGAATTGTGATTATATTGAACAACCAAAAGAAGAAAATGATGCACTTCTTGCTTTGAAAGCTCGTTTTGAAGGAAAACCTTGTCCAGATGGAATTGAAGGAACAATTGTAGTAAAAACAGGAAGATTTTGACCATTTCTTGCATCAAGTGAATATCCAAGAGTAAAATGGATTGGAGCTATTAAATCAGAAAAAGATGAAATGCTTGAACAAATTCTTCAGGAAAAATGACTGCTTATTGATCAAGAATCTTGAGAAGAAATGGTACTAAAAAATTCAAGAAAATGACCATTTCTTGCAGCAAAAAATTATCCAGATGTAAAAATTGCAAAAAATATTCCAAAAGATGTTTGGGATGAACTCAATAATAGAATGAAAAAGTGAGAAGAAAATGAAGATGAAATGAATTAAAGAAGAATAAAAAAATCAGCTTTTAAGCTGATTTTTTTATTTCTCTTGATTTTCTAAAAAAAGTATAGTACAATTTCCATGTTTTACTATTTAAAGAAAATTATATGCAACAACAACTCCCATGAATTTTACTTCGAAATGTTTATGAAAGACTCAATGAACAAGATCAACAAAAGGTTTTAGAGGCAACTCGAGCTATTGAAAAACATGGAATTACTAAGGAAGTAAAAAAACAAATTTTATTTTTATTTGATAAAGAAATTCTTAATCCTGTGTTTGCTCCTCAATTTAAATGAGCTATTAGAGATACGATTGATCATTCTCGATATCAAGTTCGAGAGACTCTTGAGAGAAAAGTTTCTTAGAGCTTTGTTTTTTAGATTTTTTATGACCACTTTTGTGGTTTTTATTTTTTTTCTTTACATATTTTTTGTTCAAGTATAATAGAAAAAATTACTTTTTATGAAAATGATATGAATCAAATTGAACTTTCAAAACATTATTTAGAAACTTCTGAAAATGTACTTACGAAAACAGATATTGAAACACTTGCGAGTCTTTTAGAATATCATAGTGACTTGTATTATAACAAAGAAAACCCAGTTTTAAGCGACTTTGAATATGATATGCTGTTTAAAAAATTACAATTTTTAGAAGAAAAATTTCATATCTGAGAAAAAAATACTCATAAAGTTTGAAGTACTATTACTCAATCAACATTTGCAAAAGTAAAACATTCTCGTCCGATGATTAGTTTAGATAATACATATAATGATTGAGAACTTCGTGATTTTGATGAAAGAGTGAAGAAAAATATTAAAAGATGAATTGATGAATTATCGTATACTCTTGAGTTTAAATTTGATGGACTCTGAGTTGAGTTGATTTATAAAAATGGAGAACTTTTTCAAGCAATTACTCGTTGAAATGGGGTAGAGGGAGAAGATATTACACAAAATGTTTTAACAGTTCAAAATATTCCAAAACACATTCCATATTTCCATCATTTGGAAGTAAGGGGAGAAGTAGTTATGCCAATTTCAAGCTTTGAAGCACTCAATAGTGAAGCAAAAAAAACATGAGAGAAAATATTTTCAAACCCAAGAAATGCAGCTTCTGGAAGTTTAAGACTCAAAGATGTGAGTGTGACAGCAACAAGAAATTTAAAATTTTTTGCATACGATTTAGCAAATTTTGAGGAATTTCGCCTCAAAGAAGAAAAACAAACGTATTATGATGTGATTAAAGACTTAGAAGATTTTTGATTTGAAATTTCATCATTTTTTCCAAAATGCTCTGATATTGAAGAAGTGATTTCTCAAATTGAAAACCTTTGAAATATTAAATCAACTCTTGATTTTGAAATTGATGGTTTGGTAATCAAAGTAAATAATATCTCACTTTGGCAAGAAATAGGTTTTACAGCACATCATCCTCGTTATGCTATTGCGTATAAATTTCCAGCTGAAATTTTGACAACAAAAATTTTGAGTGTTGATCATCAAATTGGGCGTACTGGAACTTTGACTCCAGTTGCAAATTTAGAACCAGTTTTTATTACCTGAGTCACAGTAAAAAGAGCAACACTTCATAATTATGATGAAATTCAAAATCTTTGAGTGAAAATATGAGATACTATTTTTATAAAAAGAGCATGAGAAGTTATTCCAAAAATTATCTCTGTGATTGAAGAAGCAAGAGATTGAAATGAAGTTTTTATTGAAATACCAACACATTGCCCAAGTTGTCAAACTCAAATAAAAAAAGATGACAATAAAGTACGTTATTATTGTCCAAATTATGATTATTGTCCAGAACAAGGAAAACAAAAATTGATTCATGCTGTTTGAAAAAATGGTTTAGATATTGATGGACTTGGAAGCGAACAAATAGATTTATTTTTAGAAAAATGATGGATTCAAGATGTATGAGATATTTTTACTTTAGAAAATAAAAAAGAACTTATTTTGAGTGAACCATGATATAAAGAAAAATCTGTGAATAATCTTCTCTCCTCAATAGAAAAAGCAAAACATCAAGATATTGTAAGTTTTTTAGTAGCTTTAAATATTCCTTGAATTTGAAAACAATCTGCAAAAGAACTTTCAAAATTTTTGAAACATACTGATGATTTGATTTATTTCTCTTTCAATCTTGAAGATTTGATTGCTATGAATGATATTGGAGAAGGAACGGCAAAAAATATTTACGAATTTTTTACTTCTCAACATCATCAACAATTTTTGAAAAAACTCCTTTCTTTCATTACTCTTACTTTTAGAGAAGAAGTGGAGGGGGGAATATTTAATGGAGCAAAAATGTGTATTACGGGAAGTTTTGAAAATTATTCTCGAGATCAATTGATAGAAATATTAGAAAAAAATGGATGAGCTTTTGTTTCAAGTGTGAGTGTGAAAACAGATTTTTTGCTTGCCTGAGAAAAAGCTGGAAGTAAACTTAAAAAAGCAACAGAGCTTGGAATTGAAATTTTAAATATAGAAGAATTTTTTGAAAAAATAAAAAAATAAAAAAGAGTATATTACTCTTTTTTATTTTGGAATACTGATAGTACAAAATGGAGTGAGATGGATATTTGCCATTATAGTTGAAATTCCAGCAACAGCTGTTAGATATCATCAGTGAAGACCTATTTGCTCCATATCGTTTGCTGCTTGGGTTTCGAAACCATCAATTCATTGTATTGAGAGAGAAATAGAGGTTTCAATTTTTTCAATTTGCTCCATACATGTTGTATTTTCTTTAATACTTTTTTGTCATTTTATATCTCAAACAAGATCTGAAATTTCTTTTGAATACAGAGAAATAGCATTTTTTTTGAAATCAGCATATGCTCATTTTTCTACTTTTTCTTGAAGCTCCATTATTTTATCATTGATAGTATTTGATTTTTTTTCATCAATTTGTACACTTCAAAGACCAGCAACAAGTTGATCTCACATATTTTTCATATTTTTGAATTGTTCTCTTTCTTGAGAACCACAACTATAAAGTAAAGTACAGAGAACCAAATACAATATTATTTTTTTCATTTGTTCCTACCTTAAAAATTAAATACTTTCATTATATAAAAAAATGAGTATATTCCAAATGAAAAATTTTCTTATAAACATTTGTTGTGGATATTTTTTATTTGCAATTTTTGAAAAAATCACTACATTGACTTTTAGTATAAATATTTATTAAATAAGATGATAATGTCTTTTTCAAAAAAAATTTTAGCTCTGAGTATAGCATTACATAGTTCTGCTGATATTATGGCTCAATCAGATAATACTTCCTATAACACAATAGAACAAGTACTTTCTACATATCCTCAAATCGTACAAAATATTGTGAGAAAATCGTATTGTTATGAGTTTATGCATGATTCATACAGAAGATCTATCAGTAATTGCATATATGATACTACAGGAAAGATTTGAATTTTAAAAGCAACTCAAATACGCGCAGAAATTCTTCAACTTTTTGAGAATTTTCCAAAAGAATCTCGTTTAGAAAATTCTTCTTGGCACAAACTTCTTCAATATCATTGGGCAGATATGGGGGAACTTTATTTAGAAAAACATCTTGAAAAATTAAAACTTCTCAAAGATATGGATCTCTCATCTCAACAACGTTTATTTCAATCGCAAGAGTGGTCGAATTATTTAGCAAGATTTGATAGATTACTTCTTCAACAAGAGTAATATTCTGCAAGAAAAAATTTGCTTTTCAAAAATATTTCATATAATCTTTGCGTATTTTATTTTATAAATTATGTGGTATGGAAACTACTCTTGTATTATTGAAACCAGATACAGTTCAAAGAGGACTTATTGGACAAATCGTTTCAAGATTTGAAAATAAAGGTTTAAAAATTGTTGGAATGAAAATGATGACTCTTACAGATGCAATCGTAAATGAACATTATGATTTCTTGGCAGATAAACCATTTTTCCCAAAAATTAAATCATATATGACTTCTTCTCCTGTAGTTGCATTGGCAATTTCTGGAACAAATGTTATTAAAACAGTAAGAGTTTTGACTGGAGCAACAAATCCAACTGAAGCACTTCCTGGATCAATTAGATGAGATTTTGCTCTCACGATTGATGCAAATATTATTCATGCTTCAGACAGTGAAGAAACTGCTGTTGTAGAATTAAAAAGATTTTTCCAAGAAGGAGAAATTACATCATATGAAAAAATTTCTGACACAATTGTTGGATAATTATAAAAACTCTGCTAGAAGCAGAGTTTTTATATGTTTCTGTGAAATACAGACCATGGGATTTTATCAAAATCCTTTTTTGTTTTTACTTCTTGAAATGTATGTGTGAAATCGTCTTTCCATCCATTTTTTATCATCATTTGTGTTGTTTGAGTTTGACATAAAGCAAGAAAATCAGAATTGTCTTGAGAAGCTCATATTATGATTCATAAAAAGTTTTCATCTATATTTTGTATAACGTATTTTGAGTGATTATTTCTGAAAAGAAAGAGAAACGAAGAAAGTTTTTCAGTAAAAGCAATCATTAAAAAAATATTTTGTCTTTTTGTCTTTTTGAGTTCTTCTATAATTGAGTTTTCTTCTGAAATACTAAATAAATCTTCTTTATTTTTACAAAGTTGTAAAATTCATAAACTTATATTTTCATCCATATAAAGAGCAAATTCTTCAGAGATAGGTTTTTTAGAAAATTCAATAAAATTTTCAATTGATTCACAAAGATGAAATAATATATGTAATAATGATGTACGTGATTTTGTGATTAAATTTTCAGCAGATGAGCTACGAAATATACTTACAAGTTCATGAGTCTCTTTAATAAAGTCTAAAAGTACCATATTTCTTTCTTTTTTTCCACCTTTAAATGCTGTTGTAAAGGAAGAAAGAGAAGTTAATTCTATTAACTCTTCTATTGTAGTAGCTATATCAAGAAGTTTGAAAATCAGTTCAGTATCACAAAAATGGAAGAATGTTCTTGATTTTTCGTATTCGAAAAGCGAGATGATACTTTCAATATTATCTCAAAAATTTTCTAATATTTTTTGTGAGAGAGAAATACGAGTAGTTACAGAAAAAAAATCTATTAAAAATCTATTTTCAAGAACTTTATTTTTATTTTCCTCTGAGAGTTGATTTATAGAATCTTGAATTTCTTTTGGGAAAAGTTGAAATAAAGCTGCATGTTGTGTTTGAGTTTTTACTGCTCCATATTTATCAATTCCCTTAAGAAAAGGGTTTTCAGGATTTAGAGTTTTTGATGGAGTATGAAAAGGTTTCATTGGATAATAATTACAAAATACTTCCATATTGTATCAAAAAATGAAAGAAAATCAAATGAGAAAGTTTGCAAAAAGTTATTTTTTTGATATAGTATGAAAAATTAAGTAAAAGAATATGTTCCACGAAAAACAACTTTGACTCTGAATTTCCGGATGATTTAAAATGCCAGAAAAACTTATCGTTTTGAAAGATCTTATTATTGATAGAAAGTCAAAGTATACATTGGTTGCATCTTTTGTTGCAGAGAGGAAAAAAGTAGATGATATGATGAAATTTTTACTCAAAGATTCCTATTATCAAAAAGCAACTCATAATAGTTATGCGTATCGTATCCAACAAGAAAATGGAAGTATATTGGAATGAAAAAATGATGATGGGGAAACATGAGCTTGAATGTGTATTTTAAGAGAATTACAAAGAGAAAATGCAATAAATATTGTCATAGTTGTTACTCGTTACTTTGGAGGGATAAAATTAGAAACAGATCGTTATAAAAATGTTATACAAGCGTGCAAAATGTTTTTTGAAAAAATGAAAACAAAAGACGTATAAATTATGTCACTTTTTCTTTAGAGAATCGTTGTAAGGTCTGAGAGTTATAAATTATTGAATCATAACTCTCACTAACTTCTCTAATTTATAACTCTTAATTAAAAATCATGATGTCAGAGAAAGGAGTTATTGATTTATGTCAATCAGGGCAATTAGAATATTTTTCTGAAATTTATGAAATGTATGTAGATGCGATTTATAGATTTGTATATGGAAAAACCTATGATAAAGAACTGAGCGAAGATATTGTGAGTAATACTTTTTTAAAAGCATTGGAAAAAATTCATACTTTTAAAAATACACAAGATTCTAACTTTAGAGCTTGGCTCTATCGTATTGCATATAATCAAATTCTTGATACTCTCAGAAAAAATAAAGAAGATATTTCTTTAAATGAAGTTTTTGAGATGTGATATCAGGTTGACTTTTGAAGTGAGCTTGATAATAAGGAACAACTTCAAAAAGTTTTTCAATACTTTGACACACTGAATGCTCGTCATAGGGAAATCCTTATTATGAGACTTTGGGATGATTTAAGCTACAAAGAAATTAGTGAAATTTTGTGAGAAAAATTGGATAACTGTAAAAAAATAGTTTCAAGAACTCTTAAAAAGGTTTCTGAATTATACGGTGAAAACATTACATAAATAGTGAGAATTATTTATTTTATAAAGTTATTTAAAATATGAAAAAGAATACAAAAAAAATTCTCTCAGAACTCTACGAAATTGATGCAAGTTTTCAGGAAAAAGATCTTAAAATCGATGAATTTATTGATACTATGATAGAAATATCTCCAAAAGCAAAAATTGATAAAAATTTTAAAGCAATATTAAAAGCAAAAATTGATTCAAAAATAGCAGATATTACGGTAAAATCTTATAAAAACTCTCAAAAACCAACGTTTTTTCAAGTAGTTTCGTATATTTTTTGAGGTGCTTGAGTTGCAGTATTTTGATTTTTTATTTTTCAGCAATCATTTTTGTCTCATAGTATTGAGGATGTATCACAACCTCTTGCATTTCGTACTCAAATTTTTCA
This sequence comes from uncultured Candidatus Peribacteria bacterium, assembly GCA_964470525.1. GTDB lineage: Bacteria > Patescibacteriota > Gracilibacteria > BD1-5 > UBA6164 > CAYYDE01. Next base: position 144,495 of record CAYYDE010000002.1, on the reverse strand, counting down.
TGAGAATGCAAATAGTTTCTGATCTTTAAGGCAACTTGGACAAGATGGGAAAGTTCAAGCTGTAACAAATATGTCTGCTCATTGAGTTGCATCTCCGATGTGAATACTCGAGATGTCAGGAGATAGTATAGAATGATTCTCAAACGATGTTTACGAAGATGAATTATTTACACAAGAACAGGAAATGTTACCCCAAAATATGGAAAATTCACGTGTGAGTCTTGATAAAATGACTATTCTTCCTATTGACTCGGAAATATATGTTCCAGCAATTGCACGTTATACATTTTCATGAGAAATTGATTTTTCTCTTTCAGAAACAGCACTTATATATAAAAAATCTCAAACAAATGCTGATTATAGTGCTTTAAATAAAATATTGGGAGGAGTAAATTTTCATGGAGTTGATTTATGAAAATTTTCAAATTTGAAAGTATGAAGTATGTCGCTCAAACAAGATATTCCATTTTGATATATTTTAAATATTGATTTTGAAAGTGATACATTTTCTTTCTGGAAAAATTGGACAACTTGGCCTCAAAATTCTTGGGAAAACATACAAAAATCTGAACCTATTTCTGAAAAAGAATTATTGAAAATTGTTCAGGATTTTCTCAGAGAATATAATATAGATTTTTCATCATATGGAACTCCAATAGTTGAAGAAAACTATAAGCACTCTTTATGAGTATCTCCTCGTTGAACATATATTGATAGACCTGCGCCAGTTGTTATATATCCTTTTATTTTGAATGATACAGAAATACAAGATGAGTTTTGAGGAAAAATAGGGATTCGTGTTGAGGTAGATCCTGTTGAGAAAAGAGTTTCTGGAATGAGTGGAATAGTTCAATCAGATTATTTTTCTTCTGAATATGCTATGGAAACAGATATAGAAAATATTTTAAAGGTAGCAAATGTATGAGGAATATGGGGAATTTATGATATTCCTCATGACACAGAATCAGAAATAGTTGAGTATGAATTAACAAATCCACAACTTATTTCTGTAAAAAGCATAAGTTATAAAAATAATACTACGGAAGAATTTATTATTCCAGCAATTCGTTTTGATATTGTATATCCAAATGATGAGGAAAATATTTATAAAACAAATGAAGTGATTACCGTTCCATTATTGAAGGATTTTTATAAATATGATGAAAATTGAAAAATTATTGGTGCACAAGATGAATAAAAAATGTGTTTTTAAAAAACACATTTTTTCTTTTGTTTTTTTGAGTTTTTTCCTTATAATCTCTCAAATTTTATCTTTAAAAATTATAAATTATGAAAGTAGGAATTGTATGACTTCCAAATGTGTGAAAATCAACACTTTTTAATGCTCTAACAAAAAATTATGCAGCAGAAGCAGCAAATTTTCCATTTTGTACGATTGAACCAAATATTGGTATCGTAAACGTAAACGATGTGAGACTTGAAAAAATTAGAGCTACGGTGAATGGACAAAAAGTAATTCCTGCAAGTTGTGAATTTATTGATATTGCGTGAATTGTAGAAGGAGCGAGTAAAGGAGAAGGTTTGGGAAATAAATTTCTTGCAAATATCAGAGAAGCAAATGCTATTTTACAAGTGGTAAGAGTATTTAGTGATGATGATATTATTCACGTAAATGGAAAAGTAGACCCAAAATCAGATATTGAAGTTATTAATTCTGAACTTATTTTAGCAGATATTGAAAGTCTTGAGAAAAGAATTATTACTAATGCAAAAAAAGTAAGAGTAGATAAAGAAGCTCAAGTTGCACAAACAAGTTATGAAACTATACTAAAAAAACTCAACGAAGGAATTCTTGCAATTGAAGCAATTCCTGAGGATGAACAAACATTTTATGAAGATCTTCATTTACTTACCAATAAAAAATTCGTATACGCAGCAAATGTTTCTGAAGATATGATGGATACAAGTGAAGACGAGCTCAAAAATATTCTCTGACTTTCAGGAAAAAATGTAAAAGTAGTTCCAATTTGCGCGAAACTTGAAGCTGATATGGTTGAAATGTCAAATGAAGAGAGAGAAGCTTTTTTATCAGAAATGGGACTTATTACTACAGGACTTGATAACTTGATTAAAGCAAGTTATGATGCTCTCGAACTTATGTATTATTTTACTGCGGGAGAACAAGAAGTAAGAGCTTGGACGATTCCAGTAGGAGCAAAAGCTCCACAAGCAGCTGGAGTTATACATACCGATTTTGAAAAAGGTTTTATCAAAGCTGATGTTGTAAACTGGAAAGATCTCGTAGAATGTGGAGGTTGGTCTGGAGCAAGAGAAAAAGCAAAAGTAAGTTTAGAATGAAAAGAATACGTAGTGAGAGATGGTGATATAATGCTTTTTAAATTTAGTAATTAGTTACTATTATATTACAAAAAAACGGGAAATTTGATTTCCTGTTTTTTTGTAATATAATAGTAACATATATTTTATAACCTATAATGTATGATAACAAAATTACATAAAGGATTTACTTTGGTAGAATTAATTATTGTTATTGTTATTTTAAGTATTCTTTGAGTTATTTCATTTCTTGGTTTTTCTCAATTTGTTTCAAATGCTCGAGATGGTAATAGGCTTACTGATATTAAAAATATAAAAAAAGCAATCGATATTTTTTCTATTGAGACTTGATGAATCCCAAAAATCACAAATACTCTATCAACTATCTCGACGTATTGAAAAGACATTATTTATGTTTGAGAAATAGATGATGATCTACAAAAATTATTAAAAATACATGGTTTGAAAAAAGATAGTATTACTGGAAAAAACTATTTATATTGAGTGAATACTGATTACACAAAATTTGAAATTGCATGATTTTTAGAAAAAGAAAGATCAGTTTGATTTCTTCAAAATACATATGCTGACCTGAATGAATATAATTCAATTGTTGATGGAGATTATAATGGAATGATTAAATTTTCAACTTGATGAAATGTCTATCTTACAAATCCTCCAGGACTCATTATTAACAATTCTTGAAGTGTAAATCTTCTCTGAAGTGATGAAGTGTATTTTATAACTGATGGATGAAGAAATATTTATTATAATATTCAAAATATTGATTGAGCAAATACTATCCTTCAAGAGCAATATTGAAGTGGTGCAATGTTAACGTGAGTAAATATTAATACGATTACTTCAGAAAATATTGCAACAGAATTTAGTGAAGTCAATGGTTTATTGCAAAGTTTTTGAGGAGATATAGAAAAAATTTGAACTGAAATTTTTGGTCAATCAACAAGTATTGTTTACAATAGTTGTACGTATAGTGGAAATGTTTTTGCTCATAATACGCAAGAATCTTTTTATAAAAAACAAGAAGCTTATAGTTGTTTAAATGAAGCAATCATTTATAAATGTATTAATGGAGATGTTTTTGATGAAGAAAATAATCCAATTACATCGGTAACTGAATATGAGTTTGATAGCTGTGTTGATGAAACAAGTTGTAAGTTTGGGAATGGAAATCTCTTTAATGGAACGTGTCACTTTTAATTTCTAATAATACTATTATGAAAAATACATTATTAAAATCTTTACTCCAATGAGTAATGTTTGCAGGATGAATTATGCTCACAATTTTTTGAGTGTACGCAACATCAAATCTGTTATCGATTCAAAGCGTTGATAATCAAACGGTTTTGACAGCCAATCTCTGGAACGATACGATGTCAGCTTTGACATGAGCAATTACAGATCTTGATCAGAGTGTTGTAAAACTTACAGGAAATCAAACTATTGCTGGAGTGAAAACATTTTCAAGTCCAATTTGATGAGTCACACCAGTTTGAAATAGTGATCTTGCAACAAAAAATTATGTTGATGCAAGAGTTTCGGCTGCTGCATCTGGTTGATGAGAACCATGTCCAACTCAAATTACAGCACTCAGTTGAAGCTATGCAACATTATCTGCAGCTATGAAAGCATGTAGAGATATGTGAAGTTGATATAGAATCCCAACTTTTACTGAACTTTCGTGTTTTATAAATGATACAAGTATTCCATGATGAGCTACTTGACACTCTTTATGGACTCGTGAGTCTGACGGAAATAATCCAAATTACTATAAGTATCTTTCGTTGTCTTCTTGAAACTGGTGAAGAGATTCACATACTAATATTAGTCTATATTATAGATGTGTTCGTTAATTTTTAATTTCTAATAAAAAATTATGAAAAAGCTAATTCTAGAATCACTTTTAAAATGAATTATGTTTGAAATATGATTAAGCTGATCAATACCTGTTTGATGAACTCCTTGATGATCATATTGGACTTTTGTTTATAATAAGCATAGAACATGTGCTAAAAAAATGTAGATATGAAATATAAAATATGATTTTGTATTATAATAATTTTTTGTTTTATTTTTTGAAAGTTTTTCCTTTCTCATCAGAAATGTTATGAAAATATTACAACAAAAGTTGTTTGACAGAGCATGAGTCCATTTTTTAGAGATGGAGAAGAAATTCACGTAAAACAAAATTATTATAATTGTCATTCTTTAAAGAGAGATGATATTGTTATTGTTGATACGTATTCACATTATTGACAAATTCTCAAACAAGTAAAAGCACTTCCAGGAGATAAAATTCGTATGGATTTTGATAAGTGAAGTATTTTTATAAATAATGAACAACTTTTTTCTCCTCATGGACAGTATGTTTTTACTAAATCAGAATTAGACATGATGAATTTATATCTCAAAGAAGATACATTAATTGAGAATGCATATTTTGTTTTTGGAACACAATTACAAAATAGCATTGATTCAAGAAAACTCGGAGGCATTTCTTTTGAAAATATTATTTGAAAAATTGATAGGGATATAATCCAATAAAAAACTCAAAAACTTTTGAGTTTTTTTTATTTGTTATATAATCAAAAGGAATTTATTTTTAATTAAAAAATTATGTCTACTTGAACGCTTGCTCCTTTGCAAAACAAAAGAGAATATACGCAAAATGAAAAAATTGTTTTAGAATATTTTTTTACCAATACTGATAAAAATATTTACTGTGCGAAAAATACCCTTTCAAACCAACTTTGGGCTTTTCTTGTAGGACAATATTCTCGTTCAAGTTTGAGTATGAGAGATCGTTTTTTACAACTTTTTGAAGACAGTAAAACAGCTCTTGAAAAGGGAATTATTACTCAAAGTGAACATATTTCTCTTGATGATCTCGCTCTAGGACTTAAAAGTTCAGGAAGTTTTAATCTTGATTTTTTTGAAAGTAAAGCAAGTGATTTCTTAAAAAAATGGGGAGTTGATTATGGACATAATTCTCTCAAAGATGCGGATAGAATCAGATTTGCAATCGAGTGAGTAAGTCAAGTATTCACAAAAGTGATTGAATCTCCATTTCCAGCACTTGGGGATTTTCAAGAAAAATCAACTCGTTATATTCATTTTTGAGCAGAGTCTCTTATTATTCCAGAAGATGTAAAATCTTCAAAATATGCTGGAGAAATTATCGAAATTTCAAACGAACTTATGCAAACATATTTGGAATATCTTCCAAAAGTAAAAGAAATTCTTGCACAAAACGAAATAGTCAAAAGAGAAGAATTTTCTTCTGAAAGAGCGTATGATAATACTTTGAGCGCAAAAACATTTGATATTCTCAGATATCTTCTTCCAACGAATGTTTCGACATCACTTTGAGCAAGTTTTTCAACACGTACTTTAGAATCACATTTGAGTTATATGTTGGCTCATCCACTTCATGAAGTGAGATGTATTGCAGAAAATATGCACACAGAAGCTTTAAAACTTTCTCCATGATTATTACGTCATGTTGCTCCGAGTCAATATGATCTTAAAAGAAGAGAAAAAATTGAAAATTATGTTCATGATCTTTTGTGAGAAGATAAGACAGATGAGGAAGAAATTTGACTGTATCAATGAATTGAAGATACAGACAGAGTAAATATTGTTTTTGAAGGAGACTTAGATGCACATATTTGTGCAAGTATTTTGTATGAAACAGCAAGACAACAAGGAATTAGTTATGATGAAGCTTTGGAAATTGCAGAGGAAATGGATAACTCAGATAAAGATGTTCTGATGCGTTTATATCTTCAAGATAGAGGAGAACATGATCGTATGCCAAGAGCATTACAACACTCAACGGTGATGTTTGAATATTTGGTGGATTTTGGAGCGTATAGAGATATCCAAAGACATAGAGCTACGAAACAACTTTGGCAAGGAGCAACAGCAATTCATGGATATGATTATCCTGAATACATTGAACTTCCATGAATGGAAAAATTTAAAGAAACGTATGATGATGTGATGACAAGAGCAACTATTTTAGCAAAAAAAGTAGTACAAGAAAATGCGTATATTTCAGAATATTGTGCAAGTCTTGGGCATCTTATAAGAACAACTTTTGAAATGGATCCAGGACAAGTTGCATATGTGCTTGAAATGAGGACTACTCCTTGGGGCCATGATAGTTATAGAAGACTTTTTATTGAAAGTTATAAACAATTTAGAAAACTTGCTCCAACATTTGCAAAATACATAAAAGTAGGAACTTTAGAAGAAAATGCTTCAAGAAAAATTCAAGAAGAAAGAGCAGAAGAAAAAAGAAAAAAACTTTGAATTTAAGAGAAAAACACCTGAAATTAATTTCAGGTGTTTTTTAAATATTCTGGAAGATGGGTAAGATTTGGAATGCTTTTTATAGATAGAGCTTCCCAATCATTTTTTGAATTTACTCAAGATTCAACTCATACAAATGGGATATTTGCATTTTTTGCAGCTCAAAAATCAACATTACTATCTCATACAGATGATAAAATACATTCAAAATCTTCTCGTGTTTTGGATGATTCACAAACTTCACGGGAAAGTCCAAGATTCATCATTTGAGAAACATATTCTACACCATCAAAAAAAGATTTTTTTGAATCACAAATCACACCATCATAATCAAGAAAAACTAATTTTTTTGTCATATATTTATTTACTGATAACAAAATTATATTACATATTTTTATAATGATGTCAATTTTTATAAAACTCTTTACTTTTTTTATTTTTCTGTTATCTTCAATGAAATTATTTTTTATCAAGATTGATATGAAACAATGAGTAATATTATTTTTCTTCTTTCTTTTGAGCTTTAATATCTCAAATGTTTCTGCTTTTGAAATTAAAAAACCAACACAAAAACTTTTTTCTCTTTCCAAAGATTTATTTGAAAAATATGAACAAGGAACTCTTCAATTTCTTTCAAATGGAGATTTTTGAATTTCTTGTACAAAAACAGGATGTTCGACTGTGACTTCATCATATGGAAGTTTTTCTTGAGAACTTGTTATTCAGTATAATAATTTTTCAAGACAGATTCCACTTTCTTTTTCTATTGCGTATCCAAAATATTTTTCTCTCTCTCATAAAATAGATAAAACTTATCAAGAAAGAGCTCTTAGTTGTGAGATGTCTGCAGCTCAGGATGTGATGAACTATTTAGGAAATACAAATATTACTGAAATTGAACTCATTGAAAAAATTCCAAAAAGTTTTTTTAATCAGCTTCCATATGAAGAAAATGGTCGTAGATTTTGGTGAAATCCAGAATGGGGATTTGTCTGATATATTCATCAAATGCCAAATAAAAATTATGGAGCACAATATAATTATACTTGATATGGTGTGCTTGATCAACCAATAGAAAAACTCTATAATATGTATTGATATGAAACATTACGTATCAATTCAAAAGATTATAAAAGAGGTTTTTTTCAAAAAGAGCATCTCACTCTTTTGCTTCAAGAATTAGTTGAGTGAAATATGGTGCAACTCTGGTGAGATTATTTTTGTGATTTTAATATTACCAATGCTACAAATACCAAAACTTGTACGCAATCAAGATCAAAAAATAGAGTTTTAGAATGGTATTATAAAGATGAAAATGGAAATATTTTCAAACATGAATGACTTTCTTGAGAACATGCATTTTATTTATTATGATATAGATGAGATATTTCTCATCCTCGTAGTGTTATTGTTTGGGATACTACATTTTGAGAATTAGAAATTCCTATTTCAGAATGGTACAGAAAATGGAATTTACTCCAAAATAGAAGTATTATCATATATAAAAAATAAAGAGAAAATTTTCTCTTTATTTTTTATAATTTTCCCATTTTGCTGTTTTTCCTTTGATTTCAAAATATTCATAATTCAGCCATTCTTGCATAAAATCAACATCGAGAGAAGCTATTGTGTCATCTCACGCATAAAAGTCTTTCACTGACATATCTTGATCAAGACTTTCATCAAAAATATCTTTTCAAAATTTTTCTTTCGTATATTGATTGAGAAATTGAAGCCTTTTGTGACAAATATAAGTTGGTGATTGAGCATGTTTTTTTAAATCTGCAAGAGTTTCAATTTTTCAAGAAGAATTTTTATAGGCTTCTATTTTGTATTTCAGCCAAATATGAGGATTATCATATTTCATAGCGTCTCAGAGAATTTTTTGTTTGAGTTGGAGAGTTTGAATCATTTGTGCATTTATTGCTTTTTTCTCACTTATTTCTTCTTCCGTGCGAAACTTACTTAAATATTTAAATAACTTAAATTTTGTTTCAAGCGATTTTATTTGCATTTCTAAATTCATCCGTTCATGATACTGAGCAACCAGAGTTGAAATTTTTTCTGGAAATTCACTTTCAGGGATGATTTGGATATTTTTTTGAGACATAGTTCTATTTTTAAAAGAAATATTTTGAGGAATTTTGAGCGGAATTTCTGAAATAAAATTTGCATAATTATTTTCTTGAGAATATCATTCAATTTCCAAACTTCCATGAGTATAATTAAAAGAAATATTTTCAATCACTCATTTTGCGCGGATCATGTGAGGATGATTTTTTAAAAATATTTGTAATCATTCAAAATTCATGGAAGCAATTTCATCAATCCAAGAATATGTGAGAAGCGAATTTTGATGTTTTGGTTTTTCTTTTGGAGTATTTCATAAAATTTTGAAAACTTGTTTTGCTGTTTTTTGAGAAAGCAGAGAATATATTTCTTGTAAAAGAGGATTTTGTGGAATATTTTCGTTTTCTGGATTTTGAAGAAGAAAATTTTTTGCTCAGGAATTGTTTTTTTCAACCCATTTTTGCACTTCTGAAAAATTCTCACTTATCCAAGTATAACCAATAATATCAGCAACTTTTATTTGATTTTCCATAATATGTATTTCTGTGGAAGTTCTTTTTGAAAAATGCTCGACATCTTGCAAAGTAATAACAGAAAGATCAAATCCAAGATTTTTCACCAGAGAAATCAGATCATCTCATCCAGCAATTCAAGAAGGTTCGATAATAATAACTTCTTCATTTTTTGCTTCAATCAAAGCTTTTTTCAGTCATCCAAGATCTTCACAACACACACATCATTCACTCAGAGTCGTAATATTTGGATTTTTGAGTCGTTTTGCATCAATATTTATGCTTCCAATATCATTTACAAGAATTTTTGTGTTTGGTGGAGTATAGGGAAGCAGAGAATTGATAAAATGTGTTTTTCCACTTCACAATGCTCAAAGCACAAGAATTACTTTTGCTTTTGTTCACTGAATTTCTATTGTTTGATTTGGACGAAATAAAAGATTATTTTTCATATTTTTGAAATAAAAGAATAGAATTTATAATTTCATCTTTTGGATGATAGAGAAAAAGAAGTTGGAAATATTTTTGTAAAATATCAAGAGGAAGTTTTTTGTATAAAAGTTCTCTTTGTCATTCAGAACTTCTCAAGTGTAAAATATTAAAATCTAATTTGTGAGTATTTTTTAAAATAGTTTCTAAATTTGAGCTTGTAAAAACAAGACTTGCAATACTCACCACATCATATTTTTCTGTTGAGAAAAAATTTTGAGCATCTCAATATTCGTAGGTAATCAGATGAGAATATCAGAGTTTTTCTATTATTTTTTTTCAAAGAGAAATTGCTTCTAAAGAATAATCAACAGGAGTGATTTTTATATTATATTTTTTTGCAAAAAATATTGCTGATACAGGAAAAGGTCATCATCAAAGAAAGAGCAAAGTTGTAAAATCTTTTCCCATTTCTTTTATATTTTGATATTCAAGATCTATGAGTTTTTCATAATTTTTTAAATAAGGAAAATCCTCAAGTGTTTCTTCTCAAGAGAGAATTTTTTCAGCAAAATATTTTTCCATTTCATATTCAGCTCTTGCGCAAATATTTTGTATAGTGTGTTTTTTTTCATCACAAAAAGGACAAGAAATTTCTCAAGAAATGACTCAATTATAGAGTTGAGTAAAAAGGAAATTTGTATTTTTATTTGGTTTTAAATCTTGTAAAGAAACGAGATTATTATAGAGAGTTTCAAACATATTTTTTATCAAAAATAAAATCAAGTTTGAATATTATGAAAAAAGTTATGTATGTCAAACTATTTTTATTTTATTCAAACAAATTTGCGATATTGAGAAGTTTTTGTATAATGAAAAAAATATTTTTTATTACACTATTATGCAAGAATGTCTCAACTCTGTTTGGAGAGAAAATACTATAGAAATCACTCATTCAATGCTTCATTATTTATTTGCAATTGAAGAGCTTCGCAAGAAAAATGGATATGCAAGAGGAGTGGATATTTCAAATCATCTTTGAATTACACCGTGAAGTTGTAGTATTGGACTGAAAAGTTTATGAAAAAAATGATTGATCATTGAAGATAGCAATAAAATGATTTCTCTTTCTCAATCAGGACAAGAAATAATAAAAAAAGCAAAATATAAAAAAGAAATTTTACTCAATTTTTTTATTGATATTTTGAAACTTGATGAAAATACTGCTCAAACAAATGCTTGTAAAATTGAATATATTTTGAGTGATGAAGTTATTGAAGCTTTGGAAAAATTTAAAAAATAATTACAGCATATATATCTAAAAAAACAACTTTTTTTTTAAAATCAAGGTTGTTTTTTTTATTTTTTTTTATAGACTTCTTGTATTATTTTCTCAAAAAAAAATATGTTGAAAAAGATAGTTATTGGCTGTTGAATTGCATTATTTTCCTTTTCTTATGCAAAAGCAGAGTTTTTTTATCCAATACAAGAAATGAGTAAACCAGAATGTCGTTTTCAGGATTTTTGAACTCTTTGAAGTGATTGTAAACAAACTCTTCCTATTTTAAAAACTTCAGATTATAGTAAATATAAAAGTGATTATGGAGTTTTTAGAAGAGTATATACTGTTTTATGGTGAGCAAGTTATAAATACGGTTGGGATGTGTGATATGGATGACATTCTTGAGTGGATATTGCAACTGCAAAGGGAACTCCTGTATATTCTATGACTTCATGAAAAGTAGTATTTGCTGGAAATTTGTCTTGACGGGGAAATACGGTAAAGATTGAACATACGCATAATGGAAGAAAAATTTATTCAAATTATTCTCATATGTCTGCGATTCACGTACAAACATGAGATCAAGTTTGAGCAAAACAAAAAATATGAGAAGTTTGAAGTACAGGAAATAGTACAGGAAATCACTTGCATTTCCAAATTGATCTTGCAGTTTCTGGAAAATGACCACGGTATCGGTCAAATTGTCGAGAAACAAATTATGACACGATTATAAATTCTGGAGTTTGTTTTGATCAACTTGCCATAAATACTGTTGATCCTTTGAGATTTCTTGAAACAAATGGTTCTATCGTTACTGGATGATGAGTAATAGAAAAACCTCAATCAAAACCTGCTGATTTAAATCCTGTTAATGTTTTATCAAGAGAAGAAATTGAAAGAATGGAAATTCAAGAATTTTTTAAAAATTTTGAAATAAAGATTCAAGTTTCTTGAATTTGATGAAATCTTACACTTGGAAAAGCTTGAACAGTTCGTATTAGCGTTACTGATAAAAGAACAAGACGACCATATAATGGAAGTTTCCCTTGAGAAATGAATTTTAAATATTCAAAAAATGCATTTGATATTTTTCCAACAGGAATTTTTCAAATAGATAATGGAGTAAGGGATTTTAAAATTACCCCAAAAATGGAAGGAAAACAAACTCTTGATATTTATATTGGTGAAACTTTTTTGAGAAAATTACAATTTGGTGTTTTTGATACCAAAAAATCTATCATTCCTGCAGCAGCTGTTTTTTGAATAAAGAGAAATGCTCCGATAAGTCAAAATACGAAATGAATTTTGTATTTTAAAAATAATTATGGACTCAATATTTTATGATTTCCATTTTCTGGAAATTATACACTGACTTCTCCAAGTAAAAATATTAAATTTTGTGTAAAAAAAGCAAGAACTATAACAGAACTTCAAAGACAAAGTAATGCAAGTTGTAAAGAAGAATCTTTTCAATTTGAGCAAACAATTCGCTGAATTGATGCTTCGATTGGTATTGTATTATTTGAGTTTAAAGTGATGAATCAAGGAGTCAATACTATTAAAATCATGAGTGAATCAAATGCAAAAGAACTCTCAACTTTTCGTGTAAATGGAACTACTCCTTTGTGACTTCAAGTTACTCATCCATATTATGAAGAAATTATGCATTTAGCATGATATGGAATGATTTCATGAATGAGTAATGGATTTGTATTACAAGATAGAGAACTTACTGCTGAAGATGGAGTAAATTTCATACGAAATTATTTAGAATATAGAATGATTTGATGTTGAGTAGATATAACATGTAAAAGTAGCATTTCTTCGCTTATTATTGAACTTTCGAAACAAGATAATTCTCGTTTTACATATCTTTCAAGAATAGATTTTGTAGAAATGTTGTATACATTTACCAAACCATGAGTTTTTGCTGGAAATAGTATGGATTTTAGAGATTTAAATACTCAGCAAAAGATTTTTTCAAGAGATGTTTTACGTTCAAATACATGGAAAGATGTATTTTGAGAAACACGTTATTTTCAACCAAATAAAAATATTACGAGATGAGAAGCTATGTTTCTTATTTCTCATCTATTATCGTTATAAGAAAAGATTGAATTTTTTTGCAAAATAAAAAAAATGATTTATACTATTGAGAGAAAATTATTTTTTAATATATTTTGTATGAACATACTCAAAATAAGCTGAAAATCTGCGGGGGGGGGTAGGCACCTTATAGGTTTTACTCTCGTAGAACTTATTATTGTTATTACTATTTTAAGTATATTGAGCCTTATTGCTTTTGTAGGGTATTCAAAATATACGTTGTATTCAAGAGATACTCATAGAATTTCTTCTTTGACTCAAGTATGAAAATGATTACAAATTTTTGCAACAACTACTGGAAAATATCCTCTTCCTGATGATAAAATACATATTGAAAATTCTGGAGAAATTTTATCGATTCAATGAAATGTTTGAGAGACTACAAAACATGCAGGAAGAATTATCTGAAACATTGTGGATCCAAAAGATGGAACTCTATATACTTATACAACCAATCAAACACAACAAAAATATCAGCTTTTAGCTTTTTTAGAGCTTCCACAAACTCAAAGTATCATTTCTTCAGTTTCAGCACAAGATTCTCAAAGATTTCCATATTTATATGGAAATAATATAGGAATTCTCACAGATATTCATAAAAATCCAGTTCAAAATCACCATACAAATATTGACTTATGATCAGGAAATGATGAATACATTTTGATTACGCAGGAAAAAATTATTTCAGATTCAAAAGATGATATTATTATACAATACAATTCATTAGAAACAAATACGCTTGCGTGTCCTTCTCAAATATATAATGATTATTCTCTTTCTTCTCTCAATCACTGAATTACAGGAAATTTTACAAAAACAGAACCCATCACTCATGGAACACGTCAATGGAATTTAGAAATTTGATGTAGTAATTGAGAGTTTGACTTTCCAAATGCTCAAGAAAATATGAATATAGTGTGTGAAGTATGATATATAAGTGATAACACAAATTGTATTCCTGATGAATGTAGTTGAAATGTACCTGATAATGCTCTATCAAATGCAAGTTCTCAACTCTCTTCAGCTTCTTGGGGATATAGTGAAACTCCTTGAGTGTGTACTTTTATTTGTGAGGCAAATTATATGTGGAGTTCAGGAAGTTGTGTTCCATCAAACTATACTATTAGTGGAACGATTACCAATTATCCAAATAGATCTTTAAGTATTTGTGGAACAAATGTGACAACAAATGCAAGCTGAGCATTTACTCTTTCAAGACCTGCATGAACAAATTGTAATAATCTTTCACTTTCAAGACCATGATTTACTTGTAGTGTGAACACAAATGGACCTGCAAATTTAAATTCAAATTTTACTACTGTCGCTTGAAATTGTAATGATAATATAGCACCAACTTTTGATGCTCTAAGTGTTGCACCTCTCAGTTGTGGAGTAGCTCGTGCGACTATTCTATGAGCTGTTGATATTGGAATTTGACTTCATGCAACTCCATATAGTTTTAATGGCTGAGTTTCTTGGCAAGCATCAAATATATATGATATAACAGGAACCTCGTATTCTCTTCCTGCAAATACGATACGTGTACGTGATGCAAGTGGAAATACTTATTTTCATACAACACCAATGAGTGGAACAATTGCAAGCGAATGTTTGAATATAACTTTGCAAAGTTGATCACTGACTTTTTGACAGCAAAATGTTTGATTGGTTCATCCAAGTACCATTGTTACTCATACTTCATCAGCAACTTTTACTATTTCAAACACAAGCTCTTCTTCAATTCCATTAACTATAACATTTAATGGATGAAATTATCCAGCATGACAATGATTTTATAGAGATGGTTGAACTTGTTGAGCAAATCTTTCTTGAAATTCAAATTGTACCATTATTGTAAAAGCAAGGAAAGATGGTTTAAATGGAGGTTGAAATTCAACTCTCAGTCAATATATCACTGTATCTGGTGGAGGATATAGCAAAAATAGCTGAGGGTTATGAGCGAGTTTTTCTCAATTTTGTTCTACTTCTACATATGCTCCATCTATAACTCGTCCAGCGAATGCTTGTAGTAGTACACAATTAAATCAATATAATTGTTATGATTATGATAATACAGAACAGCTTAGAACTGTTCCATGAGCAGCATTTATAAATATACCTTCATTAACACTAGTATGAACCTATGCATTTGAGAATACAAGTGCTTCACCTGGAACTTATAGACAAGTTGTAAACTGGAATTATCAACTAACTTATAATGATAAATGGACTACAAGAAACTGCATGCGTCTTTGGTCAGAATAATTTTCAAAAAAATTCTTGCTATTTCAAAAATAGCCATATAATGCTTTTATACAATGAAAAATACAATTAAAAAGTTGTATTTTTCTTTTTTGTATGACTTTATTTTTTTACTTTGCAAAAATGACAACATTTTCAAAGAAGTATGAACCTGAGATTTTTGAAAAAGAAGTATATCAAAAATGGGAAACTTCAGGTGTTTTTATGCCAAAACCATCAAAAAATGGTAAAAATTTTTATATTCCAATTCCACCTCCAAATGTTACAGGAGTATTGCATTTATGACATGCTCTTACTCTTACTTTGGAAGATATTATGGTGAGATATCATCGTATGAAAGGGGATTCAACACTTTGGATTCCTTGAGTCGATCACGCTGGGATTTCTACACAAGCAAGAGTGGAAAAAATGCTCGCAGAAAAATGAGTCAAAAGAACCGATCTTGGAAGAGAAAAATTTTTAGATGAAGTTTGGGCTTGGAAAGAAAAATACGGGAATACAATTACCCATCAAATGAGACAAGTTTGAGCGAGTGCTGATTGGTCAAAAGAAAGATTTACCATGGATGCAGGTTTGAGTAAAACAGTAACTGCAGCTTTTGTTGATTTGTATAATAAAGGAATGATTTACAAATGAGAATATATGGTAAATTATTCTCCAGCACTCAATACGGTTGTTTCAGATCAAGAAGTAATTTACAAAGAAGAAAAATCAAAACTCTATCATATTACCTATTTTGTTTCTGGAAGTGATAATGAAATCATTGTTGCAACAACTCGTCCAGAAACGCTTTTGTGAGATGTGGCTGTTGCTGTGCATCCTCAAGATAAAAGATACAAAAAAATTCTCAAATCTTGAAAACCTCTTATTCTTCCAATTCTCAATAAAGAAATTCCTATCATAGCTGATGAAATGGTAGATATGGAATTTGGAACAGGAGCTGTAAAAATCACTCCAGCACACGATGCAAATGATTTTGAAGTAGCTCGTAGACACTCACTTCCTCTAGATCAAGTCGTTGTTGGAAAAGATTGAAATATGACTCAAGCAGCTGGAATATTTGCCGGACAACCATATATGATGGCAAGAGAAAATATTGTGGCACTTTTGAAATCAAAAGGAAATCTTTTAAAAATTGAAGATCATACTTCAAAAGTAGGATATTGTGAAAGATCAGGATGTAAAATTGAAACAATTATTTCAACACAATGGTTTGTTGCAGTAGAAAAAATGGCTCAAAAAGTCATTGCTGGATACAAGAAAAAAGATTTTGAAATTGTTCCTGAAAGATTTAATAAAATCTTTGAAGATTGGATTTTTAATTTAAGAGATTGGTGTATTTCTCGTCAACTTTGGTGGGGACACAGAATTCCAGCATATTATCATAAAACAACGGGAGAAATTCTTGTAACGGCTGAAGATATGAGTAATAATCCTGATTATATTCAAGATGAAGATGTACTTGATACTTGGTTTTCTTCAGGATTGTGGCCATTTTCTGTACTTGATTTTGAGTTTGGTGCAGAAAAACAAAACGATCTTTTCAATCAATTCTATCCTGCTCAAGTTTTGGAAACTGGACACGATATAATTTTCTTTTGGGTGATTAGAATGCTGTTATTTTGATATGAATTTACCGGACAAACTCCATTTGAAACGATTTATCTTCATGGACTTATTAAAGATAAAAACGGGAAAAAGATGTCAAAATCTCTTGGAAATGGGATTGATCCACTTGATATGATTGAAAAATACTCTTCAGATGCACTTCGTCTCACGGTAAGCGTTGGAAATACTCCTTGAAATGATTTGAAGTTTGATGAAGATAATGTGGAACAAAACAAAGTATTTATCAATAAAATTTGGAATGCAACCCGTTTTGTGTACACGAATTTATTTGAAAAATCTGATTATAAACTTGATAGTATTTCAGAAATTGAAAAAAGACTTGAAAAAAACTATGATTCACTTTTATTTTCTGAAAAATGGATTCTCTCTCGTTTGAGACAAATTTCAGATCTTGTAAATGCTGGAATGGAAAATTATAATTTTTCTGAAAGTGGAATTGAGCTTGAAAATTTTACAAAAAATGAATTTTGTGATTATTATATTGAAGAATTTAAAATTTTAAAAGATCATTCAAAATTTGGAAATGATGTCATTATTTATGTTATCAATCATATTTTGAAACTTTGGCATCCATTTATTCCTTTCGTTACCGAAGAGCTTTATAACAAACTCGGATTTGATGGAATGCTTATTGAGGCAGAATTTTCAAAAGTTATTTTTCCAATTCAAAAAGATATTGAAACTGATAAAGCTATTTTGATTGATGTGATAAAAGAAGTGAGAAAGATTCGAGCAGATAACAATATTATGCCAAATAAATCTATTAAACTTTCTCTGAAACCAAAAAAAGCAAAAATTGAACTCTTTGATGATTTAATGATTTTACTTCTTTCTGGGATTTTAAAATCAGAGGAAACGCATGTGATTGATAAAAAACCAAGTAATGAAAATCTCGTGTATGGAATTACAAAAGCATGAGTAGAAGTATTTGTTGATAATTCAAATGCACTTGATGTAGAAGCTGAAATAGCGAGACTTCAAGAACAAATTGCTGATACAAAAGAATACATTATCATCATTGATAAAAAATTACTCAATGAAAGTTTTGTAAGAAATGCTCCACCAAATCTTGTGAGAGCTGAGATGGAAAAAAAGCAAAATGCAAAAGAAAAACTTCAAAAACTTGAAGAAAAATTAGGAAAATTTATATGATAGAAATTTTCTTTATAAAAAAGCAACCTATAAGGTTGCTTTTTTGTTATTTTTGTTTTCTTTTTCTCCTTTTTTTAATCAAGAAAGCAAGAAAAAGAAGAAATATTCCAAACAAAAATAATGCGATTACATCAAATTCCATTACACACTCCGAAAATAGAAAATATGAGAAAAATGAGGTTTGTAGACTATATTATTTTTTATAAAAATGTCAATATTTTATAAATGAAATGCATCATGAAATATTTCTAATTTTGTTTTAAATACATAATTTTTTATATAATTTTCCAATAAATTTTCTATACGATTCGCTTTTGTAAAGTATTCTAACGTATCTCATCCTTTATGCAAAAGTTGATTGATATTTTCTAATTCTTTTGAAGTAAATACATCATTTTCAATACAATATATTATAATTCCTTTTCATAAAGAAGAAAAATCATGATCTAAATCTCTTTGATATGTAATAATTTCATTATTATTTAAATATAAAGGAGTATTTGCTAAGGCAAGTAATTCTTTTCATCTTGCTTGAAAATATGTATCAACAGTTTTTCTTAATGTTTCAGGAGAAAGAAGGGAATAATAATATGGTGTACGATATTGAGCGCTTGTTAGACTACCATATGATATAATTTCTTGAATAATCTGAGTAATAGCTTTTGAAATAACTACATCTTTTTCAGAAAGAAGAGAATATGGGTGATTTCAAATATCTGGAGTAAGCGTTATTTTTCATTTTCCTGATAGAAAATATTTTCCTTGTTTTATATCATCAAATGTTAAAAGCGCTCAAACTTGTCATTTTAAACAATCAATCAAATATTCAATTGATTTTTTTTCAGGATTTTCATATCATTCTGGATATCAAACAGCAATATTTCTCTGAGAGAATTTTTCTATTTTTGCAAGACTCATAATTTTTATTTATAAAATAAGGAGTTATCATATATAAAGGAGCTTTTTTGTCAAAATTTATACTTTAAAAAACTTTTGACAAAAGAGAGATTATCTACTAAAATGAATCAGATTTATATCTTAAAAAATAAAAAATATGAACATATATAAAAAAATATCTTTTTTAACAATAATTTATATTTTTACAATTTGAATTTCTTTATGAAATATTTCTTTTTCTTCTCATCAAGTTCAAGAATATGAACAAGCATGACATACTCTTTCAAGTAAATATGAAACTGCTACAAAATGTTCAACAGAAAGACGTACATATAATGCAAGATTTCCATGACATACAAGAACAGAGTGTTTTGAATACAGGGGGTCATATCATTATTTCTTATGTTGAAATCAAACAACTTGTAGTTTAAATGATATACAATCAAGTACTCAAACTTCAATAACTTCTTCTGAGACATCAAATACTTCTCTTTCTTCAAGTGTCTCTATTCCTTATAAATCTCAATTGGATAAGGTAATTGATTCTTTAAGAAAAACATGAGATACTGTAACAGCAGAAAAATTGATTTCTAATTTAACAAAATTAGAACAACAATATTCAAAAAGTCCAAATGTGCTTATCATGATTCAATATTTAAAATCAGAATCACAAAAGGTGCTTTGAGATTTTCAAACAGATTCCTCATTAACAGATGCGGAAAAATTTCTGTGTGATATTGGTGTTGGAAATTGTAGTGAAGGATCTTGAAAAAATATGTCTCAACAAAATAATTTTTCACAAAAAGCATTTGTAACAGCTACATTTTCAAAAAGAGGGGAAACTCAATCTTTTCAATTTACCACTCATAAAAAAATTCAATGACTCAATAAAATTATTTCATATTTTTCTTTAGAACATCCAGATTTGTGAATTTATGCAAGTGGTACGGATCTTGGGGTATATATTTATCCAAATGGAAAAAGATCTGGAACTCGAGTAAGAGATACAGTAGAGTGAAGATTATTTAGAAATATGACATCTTCTATCTCAGAAACTCCAAATGGACCAAGTATATGTACTCTCAATCATGCTGAATGAGATTCAGGACTCTATTATGTAACTGATACGGCTGGACTTACTTCTGGAGAAGCACTGAATAATCCATGAACACTACAAATCACTTGTTTACTCTCTCCAAATAAAACATATTATTATAATATTACCTCAACATGTTCTGATTGTACTGTTGATATTCGACATAGGAATAATATTTTTACAAATGGAACAAACTATAATGGACTTTTATTTCCAGCAGAAAAAATAAATGATACTTTTTTTCCATGAAATCAACTCAATCTCAGAAAATGATTGATAAATTTTAATACCCATCTTTCAGGAAATTGGACTCAATATATTCGTTATATCAATCAAAATGAAGTGCTTGCGTTAGAATTTGATGCACCAAAATATATTCATCAAAATATTTTTTTTCATCAAGATAGTGTATGACCTTCTGTTGGACGTGGGTGGTCAAATTATCTATGAGTTATTTCAGAAACTCCTTGATCTTTCACTCCAGTTCAAAATGTGGCTTGATGTTGGATGTATAATTATAGTTTAGATGATGTGTGGACAGATGGAGGATCTTCAATGACTGTGATGACAAATAATATGATAAAAGCATGAAGATGATGAGGTACATTAGAAAATGCCCAACAAACATCTTGTATACTTGAATCAGGAAAAAAATATTATTTTAATGTTCGTCCTATAACTTTGACTCAATATCCAAAAAGAACAGATCTTCTTTCCGATATGAAAGTCTCTCATACGACTTGTGAAAAAGAATGTTATGTAAAAATTAACGTTCAATCTCAAGGATGATTTAGTCCTCCAAATTTTTCATCTATAAGAGAATCTTGAAAATAAAAATGATATAAAATAAGATGATAATACTATCATCTTATTTTTTGATTAAAAACTTTTGACAATTTAAATAAAATGATTATATTCTAAAAGTCTTCAAGGGTTTTTCTTGAATGATAGATAAAAAATTTTCATTCAAACAAAGGAAAAAAGTTATGAAGCGACATCGTAGTTCTACCTGTAATTCATATTCTTCTCTTTCTGCAAATGCTGCTGCCATCGGTTGCTTGGCTGCCCTGGCTGCGTAGCCTTCCCTGATGTGAAAACTGGCGTGTTAACATGGAGTTCGCTTTATGGATACATCCTAACAGTTAAAATTCCAGTAGTATTTTCATAAATTTATTTATCTTTTATCCATTTAATTGGACTAAAATTCCCAAATGGGAACACTGACTATTCATCTCGCTTTACGCGTATGGTGAAAGTTATGTAAAGTAAAACCCCCTTTATAGGGGGTTTTTGTTGTTTAAAGATCTATTTCAAAACGAGTTTCTTTTTTATCTATTATATTTTCTATGGTTTTTAAAATATCTCAAGGAGAAGATGTTTGGTATTTTCAAACAATTTCTACTTGTGCATTTTTATGAAATCATGTATCAATAATTTTTGGGTTAATGAGATGAATTTGAAGTTTCGGGTATTCATTTTTGAGATTCATGGCAAAACCTCTTAGACCAAATTTACTTGCACTATATGTAGCACCATATTTTCCAGATTTTTTACTACTGATACTTCAAATAAAAATAATTCCTTTTTGTATCTTTGATCTTAAAAGAGAAGTAAGTAAAATAGGGGAAAGTAAATTTGTTTGTATCTGTTGCATATGCTCAGAAAGAGAAATCTTTTCAAATTTATCAAAAAAACCAACTCCTGCATTACAAATGAAATAATCACAATTTTCAATTTTTGAAGTTATTTCTTGTAAGAAATGAAGATCTTGTATATCTCATTGTATAAAAGTCATATTTTTCGTATCACACATACTGCGTGAAACTCAATAAATATGATAATTTTGAGAGAGATTTTCAGTTAAAAATTTTCAAATTCAAGAACTTACTCCAGTGATAAGAATATTTTTCATAAAATATTTGTGAGTCATATAAAAATGTGGTACAATAATAATAGAATATTTTTTTGATTATTATATTATGATAGAATATGTGTTTTTTATACTTTTGATTGGACCATTTTTGGTAAAATATCTTCAAGCATTTTATTTTTTACAACTTCATGATTATCAACTTTCTGGTATTCGTGAAGCATTTTGAGAAAAAATTTTTAAAAAAGTTTTTTTTCAGTTTTGGATTTATATTGAAATTCCATTCTTCATTTTGGGAATATTTTTTTATTTCTTTGATATGAATGCTTTTGAATTTATTTTTACAGATTTATTATTTTATTATTTAATGATTGCAAACGTGTTTGTGTTGTGAAAACTTTTTCGTGGAAGAACTCTCAAACCAAGATTTGACTTTCAAACTTTAATAGGATATATGTGTATTAGTTTGATAGTTTTAATAGGATATATTTCTATAGCATTATTTGGATCAAAATGATTTTTATATCTTTGGATTTTGTTTTTTTTGAGCGTTCCGTACCTGATTATTGATGGATTTTATAGAGGATTTTTGTATAGAAAAAGAAAAACATTACTCACAAAATAGCTCAACTTAAATGTCAGATTAAACTAATTTGCGTTCCAAATCAGATCAAAATATTGATGATTAAAAAAGTGATTCATCATTTGTATTCGTCATCTCTTGCTTCATACAATAACAATGTATAAAAACTCATTAAAGCCATACCAAAACCACTTATTCCAACGGTAATTTTAAATGGATCAAATACTAGAAGACTCACAGCAACTCCAAGAGTTACTATCAGAAAAAACAAAATATAATACTTCATATGTAAGAAATTTTCTATTTTATTTCAAAAATAATAGAGCACAATACTATTGAAAAATAAATGAAAAAATGAACCATGAATAAAACTATACAAAAAGAATTGTATAAGAGCATTTTGAGTTTGAGATAATTCTAAAAAATGCATTCCCATTCCATACATGTACATATTTTCATCATAAAAAGCAGTAAATGAAAATATTATACATATAATAAGAAGAAAAAGAGTAAAATTTATATTCATATTTTTTGTCTTTTTGATAAATATATGTAAAAGAAAATTCCAGCAAGAATCATTGGGATTGATAAAAGAGTTCCGAGTGTGAAGATTCCAGCAATATATCAAATATGAACATCAGGAGTTCTCACAAAAATTTCTATAAAAATTCTAAAAATTCCATATACTATTAAAAATATTGCTCAAATTTGTCCATAAAATTTTCTTTTTTTCATCAGAAAATACAAACATACAAATAATATAAATCCTTCTAAAAATGCTTCTAAAAGAGGAGAAGGGAAGTATGAAACACCATTTTTTTCTACAGCCAACCATCATTCATATGGAAATCCTAATAATTCTTTATTGATATAATTTCAAATTCTTCCTAGAAAAATTCCTATCGGAGCAATAAGAGCAATTTCATCAATCAATTTATAAAAAGGAACTTTATATATTTTACTGAAGAGAAGTACTGAAAAAATCACTCAAATCATTCCTCCATGAAAACTCATTCCTCCTTTCCAAATTTTTATAATTTCTGTGAAATGATTCATATAAAAAGAAAAATCATAAAAAAGAATATATCAAATTCTTCCTCATAAAATCACTCAAAATACGATAAAAAGAAACAAAGAATCCAAATCTTCTTTTTTAAGAAGATTTTTTTTCAAAAGATAATAATATCCAATTAAAAACGCTCATGCGTACATAAGTCCATAATAACTTGGAGCAAGAGTAAATCAAAAAATCTGTATTTCAAAAAGAGTCATATATTATGCAAATGAAGTAAAAGTTTGAGTCGTGAACTCATAAACGATAAAATCTTCGTTTATATTTTCTCAGATTTTGAGTTCGAGAGCTTTTTGTAAATCATTTCCAGAAGTGATATTTGCAGAAATATTTGGAAGGATAACAGCAAGTTTAGAATAATCTTTTTTAATTGCAAATGCTCCGGTTGTCATAGGATTGAGATCACTGATTTTTTTATCGGTTAAAACACTACGAGCAGAAAGAGTATCCACACGTATTTGATACGTATTTGCATCTGAGATATTTGTAATTTGTTTGAGAGCTTCTGTTGTAGAAGCAATAGTTTCATTAACTAAATCTGAAGCAATTTCCATAATATTTCCAGCACTTGCAATAATATTTCCATTTTTATAGAATGTTACAAATACACTTCATTTTGTTTCAAGGAGCTTTTCATTTTGTATGATTAAATTATTTTTGAGTGGTGGAGTTTGATTTTGAATAATATATTCAAGTGTTTGTTTTACAATGTCTAACATAAAAAATGTATTAAAAATAAATTAGATTTCATCGGTTGATTTTCATTCTTCTTCTATTTGATAAAACACATCTCACAATGGATCATATCAAGTAAATTTATAATAAGAATAATATAAAATTTCAAAGAAAGATTTAAAAATAGTAAACAAAAAATTTGTGAGAGGTAAAATAAAAAGAAGAGAAAGAAGTTTTGCAAATCCACTTTCAAAATAGAAAAATAATGCTAATACACACAATCACGTAATTAAAAGTCATCAAAATGATGCATAAAAACCAACGAAAATATATCTATAATTATTGAGAAGTTCTATTAAAAAAGAAACTCCAAAAAATAATATCAAGATATGGATTACAAATACAAGCAAAATATTTTCATACCCTATCATACCAGCCCAAATATAAATCGGAGCAATAAATATGTATACAATAAGAGTAAGAAAACAGAGATTTCAAAAATGAATTCATGTTTTTTGATATCTTTCTGGATCAGTGAGAGTAAAAAAATAATATGTTGTCAAGACAACAATGAGGCTCGCCAAAAAACTTAAAAATGACATAATAATAGGAAAAAGAGAAGATTGACTATTATTATACAGGGTAGGAGTAAAGTTTTGTTGAATTTCAAGAATAGGAGCAAAAAGAAATACCACTAAAAGTAAAAAAACACTTCCTATAAAACCAGCAACAAAAGATCCTGATCACAATAACAATATATCAGATATTTTTAAAGCATTTGGAGTAAATTTATTTCAAGTCATATGAAAAAACTAAAAAATTAAGATGAAATATGGTCTCATTTTTTCTTACGAAACTCTAAAAAAGAAAGAGTAATATACAAAAGAAGTCATACAGTAATATACACATCAGCAATATTAAAAATAGCAAAACCTTGTATTCCAATAAAGTCTATAACTCCATCTCTAAAAATTCTTTCATATGCATTTCCTATTGCTCAAGAAAAAATGAGAATAAATGAAGTATCAATCCATATATTATTTTTATGTTTTTCTTCACGAAAGTAATAATATACAAAATAAGTAATAATTACCAAAGTAAGTATTTTTAGGATAAGACCTTCAACAGGAATAGAAAAAGCAATTCCAGTATTTTCTATATATCGTAAAAATATAATTTTTCATAAAAGAAAATGAGTTTCTCAAAGGAAGTTATAAGCAATGTATTTTGTAAAAGCATCAAAGGCTATCAATATTGGTATAAAAAAATAGATCATGAAACAAGAAAAATTACAAATATATGGAAAAAGAGAGTAGATAATACTCTCTTTTTTTGAATGATTATCTCATTAGTTCACTTCCAGCAATAAGTTTTGCTTCTTTATTCATTCATCTTCCTTCTAAATCTTCATTAAGGTAGACCAGTTTTGTTTTATCAGAATTTCAGATATTTCCAAGAGTTTCAATTCTTGATGAATCAAGAAGAAATTTTAGAATTTTATCACCACTCAGAGATTTATCACTTGACATAATCATATCAACTGATTCTTTAAAACCTTTTGCAATTTCCATTCTTTGTCCAGCCATTCATTGCCCGATAAGAATTTTTGCTTCTTTATCAGCTTCTGCTCTTTTTACTTGCATAATTTTTTCAGCTTCTCATTCATTTTGTGCAGCTTCTTTAAGTTTAAGAGATTCTACTACTTTATTCATAGCAGTCATTACTGATCATTCTAATTTAATACTTCTTACTTGAATTGAGTCAAGAGTGTATCCAAATTGAGAAAGTTTTTCTCTGAGATTTTCTTCAATAGAGTGACCAATTTCTTCTCTTTTCGTAAAAATGATTTTATGATCAAAATTTGAAACCATTGCTCTGAGTTGTTCGTCAATCGTTGAAGCCATCATTGTTCTTGGATCATTAATTGAATAAACTGATTTATAAACAATTCATGATTCAGAATCATTTCTATCATCTTGCACATAATAGATAACATTCAGTCCAATATAAACTGTTACATTATCAGAAGTAATTCCATCTACTTCCACTGAAAAATTTTTTCTAAATAAATCTTGATGTCTCGTCCATTCAATAAATGGAATGATAAAATTGAGTCATGGTCTCAAAATTCTATTAAATTTCCCAAGAAGTTCAACTGTCTTTACTGTATTTGGAGTTACAATTTTTATTGAGAGAAAAACCACAATAATAGAAATAACAATAGCAGGTAATAAAAGTCCTGTAAGTGCTCAAAATGTTAAGATACACACAATTGCTATAGGTATAAATAATCACATCATATACAAAAATTTAGAAAATAATCTCAAGATTTCTTGATTGAATATATTATATGAAAATAAAGAGAAAAATCAAAATTTTTCTCTTTATTTTTGTGTTTCATAATGTAAAACTTTTAAAACTCTCGTGACTAAACCGTCAGAATTTCCCACAATATCACCATGCAAATTTGTATTTGCAAAAAGATTTGTTGAGAGAGTTGTAGTTTTTCCAACACCATTATATAAAATAGCATGAAGTTGGAGAGATTCAAGAGTGAAAAAATCATAACGAATTTCAATATTTTCTATTCAAAATCTATTTTTTAGATTTGAATTTCTGTGATATGAAGTCCATTTTCCTTTTGAAAAATCAATAAAATCCTGTGTATAAACCTCTAAATCAGCCAAAGTAATTTCTCCAGGAGTATAATATCGTGAAGTAATTTGATATGGTCCCCATCCATTATATGGATTGAAGAGATTACAATTTGATTCTTTTGACCAAGTTGCAATCACTAAAGAGGTTGGAAAATCATTTCTTTGAGCAATTTCATCTATAAAATCATAATGTTCTCTACATTTTTCACTGAGTTCTAAAGAAGTCGTAATGTTTCATCCATATTTTTGAAAAAAATCATATTTCCAACTATTATCAGAAATATTTGAAATATTTTCCTCTTCTTGTGGAGAAATTTCAATAATAGAAGGAAAATTCTCTTGATATATTTTTTGAAGTTCTTGTTGTATTTGAGAAACTATATACCACATTTTTGGTTGAGATCTGAGTTTTGGAATGACTTTTGAAAGATTTCTATCAACTTGTTGAAACCAATTTTCAGATTTATTTTCACTTATAAAATGAAGTTGATGTTTGACGCTTTCAAGCTTTTTTTCTTCTTGTGGAGATAAAAAATTTGCATAACTTCCTTGATACACACACAGAAAAACAAGAAAAATTCAAAGTATTATTTTTTTCATATTGTTGAAATAAAAAAATATTATTTTCAGTATAAACAATATTATCAGAAAACAAAAAGAGAAAAAGTTGACAATTCTAAAATATATTTATAATTTAGATACTTTTCAAATCAAAAAGGGGAAAAGATATGGCCAAGAAAAAATTTTTGCTTGATCTGAGATTACCACAGCACAGAAACCAAAAAAAAACGACTGAGGAATTGTATAAACTGTTTCGGCGTCGTGTGAGTACAAAATCAAATTTTGTACCAGGTGTTGGTGAAAACCCAAAAGCTCTGATTCTCTCATTTTATGGTACTGAGTTTAGTACACAAATGGGGGTGATTATAACATCAGCTTCCTTTGAAGTTATTTCTAAAGGAAAAAACGAAATTGGCTTTCAAGCAAAAATTGCAAACGAAGTCTTTGGAAATAAGTTTGTTTTATTTGTTTTCAAAGATGGAAGAGCATTTTTAGAAAAGGTGTAAACCTTTTATAGCGTTTCAGGAAATCTGAAGCGCTTTTATTTACAAGAAAGAATTGACTTATTTAAAAAAATAAGTATAAAAAACTCTCTTTTTATTTTTTTGAGTTGTATATCTATGAATATTTCAAATCACAACAATCATCACACAGAAGACCTCACACTTTCAGAAGAAAATTTTTTAGAAATTATTTCTTCTGAAAAAACAGCTTTTTGTCAAAAAATAAAAAATGTTTTACGATTCAATTGAATAAACAAAATAGAAATTGATGAGTTATTTAGAAAATATGAAAATGCGTTACAAGAAGAAAATATAAGTTTATGAATGTTTCTCAAACAAAATTATCAAAGATTTTATACAGAAATAGAATGATATTTATCAGTAAATTTACGTAAAAAAGAAAATACTATACAAGTATGAGAACTTTTAGTTTTTCTCTGAGATATTACAGAAAAACAACTTGCAATAGCATTATGAATTCAAAAAACATCTTCAAAACCAATAGAAATCTGAAAACTCTTAGTAAAAAATGGATGTATTTCTTTAAAAAGATATGCAGAAGTAGGAGCTTGGTTTTGATTTATCAAACTTTGAGAATATTTATTATTCAATTGAATTTTACCAAAAGAAAAAATTATTGAATGTCTCACGATAGTCCACAATAATAAAGCATTTTCTTTGTGAGAAGTTTTACTTCAAAAATGATATATTACTCCAGATGTACTCTATCCAATTTTAAAAGAACTAAAAATTATTCGTACATGAGAATATTTTATTTTGCAAAATAAAATTACTCAAACAGATTTACATGAAGCAATGACTGAACAAGAACGTACTGGAAAAACAATTTGAGATATTTTAGTATTGCGTAAAAAAATTACTCAAACAGAACTTTTTGAATATCTTTCTTTTATTGGAAAACCAATTCAAATATCAGAACTCTCTCTTATATAAAATATATTTTCATCTATTTTTTATGCATTCAGAAAAAAATATACAACCTTTTTTTTGAGAATATCTTCAAAATAATAGTGTTGTAGACCACATCTATGTTTCTTTATGGTTTTCTTATAATACAGATCATGTTTTTCATATTGTTGATAGAAAAACTTGGAATTCGTATTTTAAAGATATATTGTATTCTGAAATTTCTGAATGAAAAAGAATAATTATTATGCCTGAAGATATGAATACAGTCGAATTTCTTGACATAATGTATGCTATGGTATCACAGAAATATTGAACAAACAATATTCCACCTGATCATCCAATATTTTTTCTGTTGAAAGGAGTGAAAACTTCTTGTGTTGAAATGAAACATTTTTTCAAAATAATTCAAGAGGAAGTCCCAAATATTGTTACAGAAAATTTAAAATATTTTTCTCACGCAGTTCGTCATCAACTTGATCATATAAAAGTATCGAAAGATATGCTTGCATATATTGATTATCCAGATATTTTCACAGGAGAAACTCAAGATCAAATTTCAAAGATTTATAATTATTTTCAAGAAAAAATAGATTTTTTATTATCACAACATCATATTTTATTTTTGCAATGGAGTCTATTAAAAGAAAATCAAATAGATGAAACAAAACATCTCTCTCTTGCACGTCATTATCTTCATAGAAATGATTATAATCAAGCTTTAATAACATTAGAATCATGACAATATATGTTTCCTCATTCCATAAATCTCTCAAATTATAAAAAAGAAATTATCAAAAAATTTCACCTCAATAAAAAATTTAATGATCCACATTATATCCAAGAAGCTGAATATAAAAAACAACAAGTACTTGAAAATCTTGAATATCTCGAAGGAAATATTCTTGATATGTACGCTTGGAAAGAAGTAGAAATGTATTGTACTTATCTGCATCACCCCTTGTTAGAAAAAATTATGATTTTACAAGAAATCATTCCATCACAAGCTTCATGGCTTGAGTGATATAAAAAGTCACATATTACAAAACCTCATAAAGAAACATCAGAAAGTTATACATCTATTTTGAATGCTCCAGAAAGAGAATTTCAAAGTTTTGTTATATGTTTACTTGCAAGTCAACAAATCCCAAGATTGATCAATATTATAAAATATATATTTCTTCATTATGGAAGAGATACACAGACTAATTTTTAATATAAAAATATGATAGATTCAAAAAATATTTCTTCTGAATTTTCTGTCATTTGAGATACAAAAACTCATGTTTCTCATCATATTTCACAAAATATACATAATATTCT
The DNA here is from genome assembly GCA_964470525.1 of uncultured Candidatus Peribacteria bacterium. Lineage (GTDB taxonomy): Bacteria > Patescibacteriota > Gracilibacteria > BD1-5 > UBA6164 > CAYYDE01. The sequence continues at coordinate 114,256 of CAYYDE010000002.1, read as the reverse complement.
TTCTCAAAGTAATTATATTGTGCTTTGAAATGGAGAAATATGAGAGAAAGCTCAAGAACTTTTAAAAAACAAACTCACTCTTGAATCAGTTGGTTTTGAAGTTCCAAAAACTTTGGTTTTAGCACATGATTTTTTAGAAAAATTATTTGATTTAGATTTTTCTCATACAAATGAAATTGATAAAAGAACTGAAATAGATACTGCAGAAATAAACGATATATACTTCGAACAGCTTTGGAAATCCTTAGAATATTTTTCTCATGAAACTCCTTTAGTAATACGATCATCTTGAGAAAATGATGCTCAAGGAATATGAATTTATAAATCAGATTTTTGTGTATTTACAAAAGAGTGATTGATAGAATCATTGAAAACTGTTTTAAAAAGTTATTTTTCTCCAAGTGCTTTTGCATTTCGAAAAACACAAAATTCATCATCAAAATATGATTATTATTCATGTTTAAATACTTTTATTTATAATGAAAATAAAGAGCTCAATCATTTTACATTTTGAATTATTATTCAAAATATTGTAGGAACAAAAATAGAAAATTCATATACCACTCCTCTTTCATGAATTGCACTCACCTCAACTCCTCATGATCCAGAATGATATTTTCTTATAGATACATGATTATGTGGAGCAGTAAATGGTGGATGATATAAACTCACATATAAAGAAAGTGAGGAAATGGATTTTGATTTTTGAGAATTTCTTTATAAAAATGCGGATAAAGCAAATGAATATAATGTATTTCATCAAGAGTCAAAATGACTTGTATATGATGCAGAATTACAAACATTTAGTTCAAATATATTAGATGCATATATCAATATTGATTTGGAAAAATATTTTCATGCATTAAAAAAATTAGAAGTTCATCTATGAACACCAACATATCTAGAGTTCGCGTACAATCAGGAAAGTGAAAAATTCGTTGTTTTACAAATCGCATCAATAATTCCATCCAACAATCAAAATGGAGAATGGAAATTACAATGAGAAAAAATTATTGAAGCTGGAAATGTTATTTGAAATGGAGAAAAAATAGTAAATCATATTTTTTGCTTGGGAGAAAATAATTATGAAACACTCAAAGATTTTAATACAACACACAAAAATTATATCTTAATCGTTCCTGGATTTTTTAGTACCATTCATAAAGAATTTCTACAAAATAATTTTGATTTTTATAGTAATGCTACTGCTATTATTCACACATTTCATTATCAGCAATATGGAGGAGCTATTTCACATTATTCATGACAAATCAAAGCAGCATGAAAAATGTTTGGAGTTACAAACATAGAAACGAAAGATTTATACAAGAATTTATGATCTCAAGATATAATTTCTTGAAAGTTTCATATTATTTGTGATGAAAAGAAAAACCAACTCCTTATAGGAAAAATTTAAATTATCTCTAATATTTTTTACTATGTCTAATATTCTTTATTGAAATTTTTCAAAACAATCTCAAAAATGAGTTGAAAAAACAAAGGAAACATCTTCAGATAATCCTGATACAACAAATGTTTTTTCTCTTCCACAAATATCTGAAAATATTGCAAATATTATTAAACCAGAAAATCATTCAAATATTTTCTTTGATTATTATCCAATGCATGTTTTTATTCCATTTATTACATGAAAAATTCCTGAATTATTAAAGTCAGAAATCGGAAATTTACATAATTATGTGAATGATTTTTTTTGAGAAAAACATCCTTTTATTATTTCTGAAAGATATTTCTCAGATAAGGAAAAAGATAAAATACAAGAAAGCGCAAAAAGTTTTGCGTTTTTCATAAAACATGTTTTTGATTTTACTGTAAATCAGAGTGATATTTGATTTAGTTATGAAGAATGGGAATTAGAAGAAGCTATTGAACATCTTATTTGAGACTATATATTTGAAAGTTTATACGAACTTTGGGAAGAAAAAGTAGAGTTACAAGGTATAGAACTTTCATCATTTGATGAAGAAGAAAAAATACTCGAACATGAAGAATTATATGGACATATATTCGTGGATGAATCAGATATTTTAGCATACAATTTTGAAGATTTTTATGAAAAAATAGAAAAAGAAGTGGACAAAGTAATTCTTGATGGAGTACAAATATTCAATACAACATATCCACAATTTCAATCTCGACAACCTCATGAAGATAAAATTGAAAGATATCTTTGATCTCTCAAAGAAACTTTATCAGAAAGTGGAAATTGTATATTAAAATCTTTTGAATATCTTGCAAAGGATATGGAAAATCCTATCAAGTTTGATGATATAGTAGTATTGATGAAAATAATGGAAGTATTGCAAAATTATCAAGAAGAAATAGTAGAAGAACTTTATGAAATATGTAAATAATCACATAAAATATGGATAATAAAATTATTTGAATTCATGCAAAAGCAGAATGAATCAGAACGGAACAACTCAATACCTATAAACACCAACTCTCACAAATTATTGAAGAAGTAAAAAGAATAGTTGATAATACTTTGGATAATTATTTAAAAGAAATTCTTCCTACTTTAAAAATACAAATTTGAAAAATTTTACGTGAATATAAAACAGATTCTCAAGAAAATTATGAGCAATACACGATATTTTTATATGGTATTATTGCTCTTATGGTAGCAGATTTTCCACATAAAGTTCAATTATCAAATGAAGATTTTCATATAATTATTCAAGATATATTGTGAAGCATATTTTTAAGTGAATGTAGAGATTTTACACAAGGATACTGAACAGATTTATACATAAAAACACAAAAAGAAACTCCTATACCACCAAAAAAATACGAAAACGTTATAGAAGAAATAAGATGACTGAATCTTCCTAGAATATTATATGATACTATCAATCAAAAACATATACAATCAGGAAGAAAAATATCATTTCAACTTCTTCGTGATAATTATGAATATTATAGAAGATGAGTTTTTATAATAGATTTATCATGAGAAATGTTTGAATATTTTTGAGAAGAAGACATACAATTTAGTGATGAAGAAGTGAGAAATTTTATGAAAAAAATCATTGATATTCATAAAACTTCCATAGAAACAAACGTGTAAACTTTCTATTTTTCTAAATAAATAAAAAACAATCTGAGCAATCAAGATTGTTTTTTATTTTCCTCCTTGCAAAAATCAAGTTTTTTCTTACTATGATGCCAATATTTTTTAAAAATCTTTGTATGAATTTTTCTGATCTTCCTCTTGTGAATCCACTTTTAAAAGCTTTAGAAAAAGCCAGTTTTACCACTCCAACTCAAATCCAAGAAAAAGTGATTCCAGAAGCACTTTTGTGAGATGATATTTTGTGATGCGCACAAACTGGTTCTGGGAAAACTCTTGCATTTACTTTGCCGATTTTACAAAATCTCTATAACAAAAAGAAAGAAAAATGAACACTTGAGTCAAAAGAGAGAAAAATTCTTTCTCTTATTCTTGCTCCAACTCGTGAACTTGCGATTCAAATAGGGGAAACTTTTGCTCCATATGCGACGAATGTAAATATGAAATACACCGTAATTTATGGATGAGTCAATCAATTTCATCAAGTGCAAGCGCTAAAAAGATGAGTAGATATTCTCATCGCAACTCCGTGAAGATTGGAAGATTTGATTTCTCAAGGATTTATTAAGCTCTCATATGTGGAAATTCTCACGCTTGATGAAGCAGATAAAATGCTTGATATGGGTTTTTTACCTGATGTGAAAAAAATTCTTAAGAGAATTCCAACTCCTCGTCAAACATTTTTTTTCTCAGCAACGATGCCTCCAGCAATCAAGACTTTAGCAAACGAAATGCTTTCATCTCCCAAAGAAATTACCGTTCATAGCGTTGCGTCAACCACAGATACCATTATTCAAAAAGTATATCATATAAATTTTGCAAATAAAAGAAAACTTCTTCAACAAATTGCAAAAAGAAGAGATCTTGCTTCAATTCTTGTGTTTGTAAAAACCAAAGATGACACAGAAATGGTATTGAATTTCTTAAAATCAGCTCATATTTCAGCAGATAATATTCACAGAAATCGTTCACAAAACGCTCGTCAAAGATCAATTCAAGCACTCAAAGATGGGAAAATAAAAGTTCTCGTAGCAACCGATATCGCAGCTCGTGGAATTGATATAGAAAATCTCTCTTGTGTGGTAAATTATAATATTCCGTCTGATAGTGAAGCGTATGTTCATCGTATCGGAAGAACGGCTCGTGCTGGAAAATCAGGACTTGCTATTTCAATGTGTAGCGAACCAGAAAAAGAACATCTTGAAAATATCGAAAAACTCATCTGAAAAAAGCTTTTAGTCGTGAATGATGATTCATACAAAAATGAAGAAATTTCAAAATGAGAATTTTTAGGGAATTTTTCGTTTGATGAAGAGAAAAATCGTAAATCTTCTCAAAAAAAGAGATATTATGGGAAGAAGAGGTAGTTTTTGGAAAAATGAAAATAATGTTTATGGAATGGGGAAATTGAGAAAATAAATTTGGTAAAAGGTGTTTTTTGTGTATTATAGAGATAATTTAATTTATAAAGGAGGAACAAATATGCAATTTACAGAGCAACACCTACTATGAATACAAAAATGACTTATTGAAATTGATGAAGAAAAAGACAGAGTTATTTATAAAAATCTCAGAAATTGAGAAAAAAAATATAAATTTTCAGATCCAGAAGAACAAGTAAGGCTTGAATGGTTTTTGGATCTTGTTACAAAATACCAATATGATCCTCAAAATATTGGATTAGAAGTAGAAATGCCAAAAAGAGTGCCAAATCAATTAGCTGATTTGGTTATTTATGAAGATGGAGTAGAGAATAAATATTTTGTCATAGAATTTAAAAAAGCAAATATTACAGATAATGAATTTGAACAAGCAGTAAAACAAGGTATTTGAAATGGAAGAATTTTAAAATCCAAATATTATGGAACTATTGCTTGAGAAACAGTAAGATTTTTTGAGGAAGGAAAAGATGATTCACTTGATGACGCATTTTATTCTATTCCTGTAAAATACGGAAAACCTGAAGAATGGACTTTTACAAAAGGTTGAATTGTAGATTTAGAACCCGTAACAATGGAAACACTTGAAACAGCTCTTTCAAAAGCTCATCAAACTATTTGGAGAGGTGGAAAAAGAAATCCAGCAGAAGCATTTTGAGAAGTGGCAAAAATCATTTTTATAAAAGTTGCTGATGAAAAAAAATGAAGAAAAATTTGAGAACCTTATGAATTTCAAAGAAAAAGAAATGAATCAACACATAAATTAAAAATAAGAATTGATGAAATATATGAGAAAGAAAGACAAAAAGATAAACAAGTTTTTCAAGAAGAAATCAAACTCAATGACAAAGAATTAGCTGCAGTTGTAGAACATTTACAAAGACTGAATTTTAATAAAACTGATTTAGATATAAAAGGAGAAGCATTTCAAAAATTTTTATGAAACTTTTTTAAATGAGAATTTGGGCAATATTTTACACCAAATACAGTTACAAGATTTTGTATAGATTTATTTGCTCCTGAAATGGAAAATACTCACAAAGTTTTGGATACTTCTTGTGGTTCTTGAGGATTTTTATTAAAAGCTCTTGATGTGATGAGAGAAAAAGCAGATGAATATTATCCAAATCATTGAACAGATCCAAGTGAAGCAAGTGAACATTTTAAATATTGGCATAGTTTTGCAGAAAATTATTTATTTTGAATTGAAATAAATGAGTCAATCGCAAGAGTTGCAAAAATGAATATGATTTTGCACGATGATGGACATACGAATGTTATCAGTCACGACTGACTGGAACCAATTGAAAATATGACAAAACAAAATCTTTGATTCAAAGAAAATAGTTTTGATTATATTTTTACCAATCCTCCTTTTGGAGCAGTGGTGAAAAAAACTGAAAGTGATTATTTGTGAACTTTTGAACTTGGAAAAAGCTGAAGTAAAGAAAGACCAGCACAAAAAACTGAAATCCTTTTTATTGAGAGATTTTGGCAATTTTTGAAACCATGAACTTGAAAAATAGCCGTAGTTTTACCAGATGGAATTTTGACAAATTCATCTTTACTCTATGTAAGAGAATGGATTTTGGAACATTTCAAAATTTTATGAGTTATATCTTTACCACAAGATGCATTTAGATATTATTGAGCTTGAGTAAAATCAAGTATTTTAGTATTGCAAAAATGGTGAAACAAAAAAGAAGTTGATTATAAGATATTTATGGCAACAGCTGAAAAAATCGGTATTGATGCAACGGGAAGAAAATGTGAAAATGAATTACCTGAAATAGCAAAACAATTTAGAGAGTTTTTAAAAAATCCTGCAAATTTTTAGTAGCCCCTGACTTTCTAAATAAGATTTTTATTGTTAGTCAGGGGCAGTTAGAAAGGTTTGATCCCGAATATTATTTATCAGATTTTAATAAAATCAAAAATAAATTATTTAAGAATTATTGAGAGTATACTTTGTATGATATTGTTGGTGAAATATATAGATATCCAACTTTTTATTGAATAAAATATCAAAATTCTTGAATACCAGTAATTAAATGAGAATCAATAGATAAATATTGATTTATAAGTCCAAACCAACAATATGATTATATTGATGAAGAAACAAATAATCTTTTTCCAAAAACACAGTTAAGAAAATGAGATTTAATTTTTACTGTTAGATGACTTGTTTGAAAAGTATGATATTTTGATAATATTGATAAATGAAATATAAATGCTAATGTTATAAAAATAAGATTAAAAGATAATTATAATAGTAAATTTCTTTGGTATTATCTAAATTCAGATGTTTGACAAAAAATTATTAAATCATTAGTAAGTTGACAAGTTCAACAAACAATAACAGTTCCCGATATATTGTTTATCCCAATTCCAAAAATTTCTTTAGAAATCCAAAATCAAATAGTTGAAAAAATGGATTTAGCTTTGAAAGAGAAAAAAGAGAAAGAAATGCAAGCAAAAACTTTACTTGAAAGTATTGATGATTTTATTTTAAGTGAGCTTTGAATTGAGTATAAAGAAGTTGAAGAAAAGAAAGTTTTTGCAATTTCTTTAAATGAAGTAATAAATGAATGAAGATTTGACCCATTAAATTTTCAAAAGAAAGATAAACATATTGAAAAAACCAAATATAAAATATTAAAATTAGAAGAATTCGCAAAAGTTAATAAATGACAAGCACTTTCTAGTTCTCAACTTATAGAATGAAATATTCCAGTTATTGCATGATGACAAACAAGTCCTTATAATCATAATATTGCAAATTATAATTGAAATATTATTACAATAAGTGCTTCTTGAGCTTATTCTTGATATGTTTGGTATCATAATTACCCAATTTTTGCTTCTGATTGTAGTGTTATTTTTTCAAAAGATGAAAGTGTTTTAAAAACTGAGTTTTTAGCTTCATTTTTGAAAGTAAGACAAAATTATATTTATTCATTGCAACAATGAGCATGACAACCTCATGTTTATTGAAATGATATTGAAAATTTAGAAATCCCTTTACCACCTTTAGAAATTCAGGAAAAAATTGCTTTGGAAGTGAAAAGTAGAATTGAAAAAGCAAAAGTTTTGGAAAGTGAGGCAAAAGAGGTTTATGAGAGAACGAAAAGAGAAGTTGAGGAGATGATTTTAGATTAGTTTATTTTTAAGATTTATACTATGTATTATTCAATTGATAAATTAGAGTTCATTATAAAGAAAATGAACAATATAGCGTGTGATGAGACACCATTAGAATTAATAATATTTGAAATTCCTTGATATACAACTGAAAATATTTGAGATATTATAAAAGATTTTCAAAAAAACATAATATACAAAAATGGACCTTTTGATTGATATAATTTTATAGAGAAAACTTCAATATATGAACAATGAGCTTCAGGAATGGCTCAAGAAATAATATTTGCTGTATCAATGTGAGTAATGGGGAATTTAGCAACTGATGTAGTTAAAATTATGTATGCTAGACTTAAGAAAAAATTTGCAAAGAAAGAAAATAACTGATTGGAGAATTTAGAGGATTATTTTTGAAAAGTTATTGAAATTTTTTCTAAATATTATAACAAAAAAGTAATAATTAGTGGACATAAGAAATATAAGAATTATTTTATTGTGCATGCAAAATCTTGAAAAAATAATTATGAAATAAAATTTAATCTCAATTATGACATTACTGAAATTAAAAAAATATAATAAATATTTATTATTTAACTTTTTGTTTTTATGGAAAACACTGATTCTCAAAAAACTCTTGAAGATTTAAAACTTGAAATAAAAGAAGCTAAAAATATTTTAGATATTTTAGTTCCTTTAACTAGTAATTGAGATATATATAAAACTTTATTTGAAGAAATCTCAAATCAGTTAGATAAAAATTATAAAGATGTGTCTAAAAATAAGTCTTTAAACACTAAATATTCAAATGATTTAAAAAAATCGCAAGAGGAAATTGATAATTTTATTGATGAATCTAAAAAAACTATTCTTGAATTAAAATCTATTCAAAGTACTTTAAATAACTTAGAAAAAAATTCAAAAATTAAATCAGTTAAAATAGAAGAGTTCCATAATACTTTTTTAGATTTAAAAAAAGAAATAGATACTAAAAAGAAAGAAATAATTAAACTATTTAATTGATTATCTTGATTTTCAAAGAAGGCAGAAGAATTTTTAAATATAATTAAAGAAAATAAAAATTCTTCAAATAATATTATTAAACTACTTGAAAAAATACAAAAACAAGCAGAAAAAAATATTGAAATTTTAGATTGATATTTAAAAAATTGAAAAGAAGCTTTTGATAAAATAAAATTACAAAGTAAAAATATTGATAATTTTGAAAAATTAAGTTCTAATAATACTTCAAAAATTCAAGATTATTTTAATAATTTATTTACTCCAAAAAATTCAAAACTTTCTATTAGAGATGAAATTAATACTATTTTACAAAAAATTAAATCCCAACAAGAAACTATTGACCAACAAATTAATATTTCAACTGCAAATAGATTGTGTAATGCTTTTCAAGACAAAGTAACTAAGCTTGAAAAAGATTTACTTTTTTGGGAAGATAGAATTTTTAGATTAGCTTTTGCAATTATATTTCTGAATTTATTTTTAATTTTCTTTTTATCACCTATTTTAAAGAAGTTTTTTAGTGTTGATTTTGAAATTTGAATATTTCAACATATTTGAGTTATAACACCTGTTATAATTTTATTTTGATTTGCAATATTAGAACATTCAAGAATTAAAAAAATTTTAGATGAATATAGTTTTAAATATATTTCTGCTTTTTCAATGCCAGCATATTTTGAATTACTAGAAAATAAAAATCCAAATGATGCAACAAAGTTTTTAATTGATACTATAAGCGATATTTATAAAAATCCATCAAATAAAATTAATGAAAATTCAAAGACTACTTTTCTGGATTATTTTACAGATTTTGTAAAAGATTTTAAGAATATAATTATAAAAAATAAGATTTCTTTACCAGAAATTGAGTTTAAGTGAAAGGTTTGAGACTATGATATTGATATTTCTAAAAATAGTAAATAATTATGACGTACTCTATAAAACTACATTATCTCTCAAATCCTGAATATGAAACAAGATTTGATGAGGTATCTGATGCATACAATGAAACTTTGGAACTTCTTTGAAAAGAAAAAGAAGTTTTTTATGAACTTCAAGAAGATGAATTATCTGAGAATGATTATGAAGAGTTATGAATTGATAAAACAATTTTACCAAAAGAAGAATTTTATAGCTCCACCGAGAGATATATTGATTTTTTTGAGTTTAAATGAAATAGAGAATTATGAGAAAGTCATTACCAAATTGTAAAAGTAAATTTTGTTGATATTCAAGAAGATGAAATTGATGAATTTCAAAAAACATTTTTAGATTTACTTAAAGATAAAGTTCAATTTATTTATAAATTTGAAGATAATAGATTTTTAGAAATTAGAAAACAATTTTTCGAAGATATTTACAATATTGAAATAAACTTAAGAGAGGTAATAAGTTTTATATTTTTTATAACTTATTATGATTATATAAATTTACTTAGAGATTTAGAAATACAGCCAATAATTGATAATATAAGTAATGAAAAATTAGTTAAAAAATTTGAAAATGAATTTTTTTATATCTCATTTAACGATTATAAAAAATTACTAAATCTTAGAAAACTTACTGATGAAGAAAAAACAGAATTATTAAGAGATAGTGATTCTTTTGATAACTGGAAAAATAGAATTTTTGAAAGAGGTATAAAAGATGAACCATATATTGATTTTATTGAATCTATAAAAGAAGATTTTAATATATTAGAGCAAATAAGAAATTCTTTGATGCATAATCGTGCTTTTACATCAAAATCAATTAAAAGTTATGAAAAAGTTAAAGATGAAATTTTAAAGAAAATAAATGAATTTAAAATAATTCACATGGAAATATTTTGAAATGAGTTAGGTCTGATTATTTGAAATAGTTATAAATATATTTGATCAGAAAGCTGAGATTTTATTGTCGGAAAACAATATAGGCTCATTGATTTAGAACCATTACACAATGATATGTTATTTATTTGAGAAAGTTGAGAAAAAACATTTTTTAGAGACAAAGAGTTTCATGAATTTTGGTCAGAATAATTAATAAATAAATTTTTTATGTTTGATAAACTAAATATTTTTATAAATCAAGAAAAAGAAAAGGAAAAACCAAAAAATATTTTTTCTTGTGTTTTTGCTGATAGATATGAATTTTTATTTCTTATTTATTTTTCTTGAATTTTATTTCAAATACTAAAATTAATTTGAGGATTAAAAGTTTCTCCAATACTTTGAAACTTGATGTTTTTTAGTTTTACAAATACATTAAATGATTTTTGAATTATTTTCTGATATTCATCAAGTATATTTTTTTTAACTTTTCTTTTAGTATTTATTCCAAATTTCTTTTTAGATCAATATATTTTTATAAAAAATCGCTCTAAATGGTTTATCTGATTTTGGTTTTTTATAATTTTTGTCATAATTCTTGTATTAATGTTTTATGTTAATAATACTTTCTTTCATGATTTTTGGCTTACAATATTTATAATTATTCCATACTTAATTTCTATTATTTTGACAATAGTTATATTAATAAAAAAATGAATATCAAAATCTCTTTTTTATGTATTTTTCTGATTATTCTTTTTTTATGGTTTCTTTACTATGTTATATGGAAGTGGAAAATACTACTGATGTGAAAAGATAAGAGAAAATATTTGAGAAAAAGATTGCGTATTATTAGAATATAAAAATGATAAATATTGATTTACTTGAAAAGGAGATGTTTATAAATTAGATGAATTTAAATCATTTTTTACAAAAGATTATTTTGATAATTTAGAAAAAGAAAATGTTAATAAAAAACAGTAATTCATACTATTGATTTCTCTGATCTCTATAAAGCACAAAAAATTTATTCCCTTGAACAATTTAAAAAAGATATTTTTGAAAATGAAGGAAAAAAACAATACGAAAAATGTTTTGAGTTTTCACAAGAAGTTTTAGATTTGTATGAAAATTTTCATAATGTGGTACAACCAACTCAAAGAGAACTTTTTGCTCTTTTAAAACAAATTCGCAGAGATTATTCACATATTGCTCAATTGCGTTTAGGAGATATAGCAACCAACGAAACACTTGATATTCTCGCAAGAGAAAGACCACATAATCTAGAAGCACTCAAAGTCATTACTACACAACTCACCACAAGAGAAAGAAATAAAATTTTAAAACATTGAGAAATTTTTATCGATAGACTCAAATATCTTCACATTAAAGAAGAAGAAAATTTTTGACAAGAACCTATTGCTGTAGAACAAAAAAATATGTTTCAGAAAATATTAAATTATTTTTAATAACTTGCATTTCCAGAAGAACAACTTGCATTTTTGATTTTAAAATACACAATATTCCTCTTAAATAACAGCAAAATACAACTTGCATTTTTTGCAACATTATGAAAAAATATTCCTAAAAAAAATCTATAATTAGCTATTATAGATTTTTTTTGTATACTTACACTTCATTAACCCAAAAAACATGACAAACACTATCAACTATTGGTCTATCTCATCTCAAATTTTAGAAAAAGAAGCTCGTGAACTCTGACTTGAAATACAAATAATCTCAAAATCAAAAAATACTTTTTACCTCATCTGAAATGGCAAAAAAATACTTTTTAAATCAACTGACTTTTGAGGAAATTCTTCTCTTGCATCTAAAATTTCAAATGATAAAAAACTTACCAACAAACTTCTTGAAAATTTCAATTATCCTATTGCAAAAAGTTTGTACATCAAAAAAGAAAATTTTAAAACATTTCAAGTTGAAAGCCTGAATTCTCTCAAATTTCCTCTTATCATAAAACCAAACGGGGAAGCGCACGGAAACGGAGTTATGATGAATATTCAAAACTTTGATGAACTCGCTCAAAAACTTACTTTGTCATTTCAAAAATATCCAAATATGATTATTCAAGAACAAGTCGAATGAAAAGAATTTCGAGTACTTGTGGTGAAATGAGAAGTAATTTTAGTATTAAATAGAATTTGTCCATATGTTGTTTGAGATGGAATCAATGACATAAATTTTCATATAAATAATCTCAATAAAGACCCAAGAAGATGAGACGGATATAAAAATACATATTCAAATATACTTATTGATGACGAATTATTAGGATTTATTTCTAAACAATGATTTCATTTAGATTCAATACTCAATATTTGAGAAAAAATAGATTTAAGATGAAATTCTAATCTGGGAACCTGAGGAACATGAAAATGTTTTACGAATATTATTTGTGAAGAAAATAAAAAAATATGTGTTGATATTTGTAGAGAATTTTGATTTGAAATTTGTTGAATTGATATAATTACAACAGATATTTCGAAACCACTTTATGAAAATGGAGGAATTATTTTAGAACTCAATGACAATCCGTGACTTTGATGAGATTTGGAACTGACTTGAATTAACACGTGAAAAATCATTTTAGAAAAATTATTTTTTGGATAAAAAAGAAGTATTTCCTACTTCTTTTTTTGTTCCACGACTATTTTTCCACCATCAAACACATAATTTCACAAATCCTTCATATGAGAATTTTGATGTTCACATACATATTGAATGTATTCTCATTTTATCTTTTTTACTCCGTGAGCAATTTTTTTTCACGAAGAAGTATCTATAAAATTTATTTCTAAAACTTTCTTTCAAATTCGAGAAAAATCAATCATTTTTTTGTAACTCAAAGGTAGAAAATCTATAAGAAGATCCGCTTTTATATTTTGAAGAGTTTGTGTCATTTGATCTTTCCAAAATAAGCTCAAATTTTTTGCTTCAATAGGAAGTTTATAGTTTCAAATTAAATCTTGAGGCCTCAGTATTCCATACATTCCAGAAAAAATAAGAAAATGTTCATCAAAATATTTTTGTCATTTTTTACTCATTTTTTCGTATCAAATAGCATTATACATCACTCAATTATATCTTTGAATTGCTGGTAGGAAAGGTCATTTTTGAATATTTGTATTGAGGTTTTGAGCTTCTAAAAATCTTTTTCCACTACATTTTAAATCTTTTTCTCAAAGATTTTGAAGAAAATCAAATGGTTTTTGAAATGAAAAAGAAAGCGTTTCTTGCGAATACAATCATTCATTATTTTTGCCTTCACTTGGCGGAAGTAAAAAGAGTATTTTCATGAAAAATAATTACATATAAGTAAAAATATTATAGAAGAACTTTTATTTTTACAAGAAAAAATTGTCACTTTTTCAAAAGAATTGAGTTATAAGATATGCTTAAAGCAAAACTTATATTTTTAATACAATGATTATGAAAAAAATTATCGCTCTTACTCTTACATCTGGAATTTTACTTACAGGAAATGCTTACGCAGATGAATTGATAAGAAATACTTGAGTAAGTATTACTTCTACAGCTCAAGAATTACCAACAAAACTTTCAGAAACTTTTGGAAGTAAATACGATGTAATTATTAGAAACAATAAAATTACACCAGATTACACATATAATAGTAAAAATTATTTTACGAAAAAAATTAAAACTTCAGATCTTGTGATTCCTGATGAAGTAAAAAATCAAGCAACAAAAATTTATTTTCTTGTAGAAGAGGGAAGTCCAATGATGTATGCAAGATTAGAATCAGCAAAAGCAGATTCAATAGCTGTGGAACCAGTAGAACAAGAATATAATTACAAAGTTGTAGCTTTTACTCCTGGAAAAGAAGAATATGTTTTTAATTCAGCAGATTTAGTAAAAGATTTTGCAAAAGATGAATATAAAAACGTAACTATTTCTCTTGTTGCAGAGTTTGCAAATGCAGAAAAATTATATCTCGCTCAATCAGCATATGTTCATATGGGAAATAAAGAAAGTGTTCTTGAAGCATATAAAAACGAAAGTGAAAAAAACTATTTCTGATACTATGATTCATCAAGTTTAGAAGTATATTTAGAAAAACTTGGAGAAAAAATGACAAGAAATGATTACAAAAAACTTCTTCAAAATTCTCAATCAAGACTCAAAACACTTCTAAATCAAAATAATAATGCAAAAAAAGAACTTCTTTCTTCTATTACAAAAGAATCTGATTTTGCACAAAAAGTTGATACTTACACACTCAATACTGAAACAAATAATCTTCTTTCAAACGTAACAAGTGCAACTCAACAACAACTTCAAAAAATAAGATCATACGAACTTATTGATTCAATTTTTAATAAATAAGAGAAAAAAGCAGTAAAAATTTACTGCTTTTTTATTATTCTTGACAAAATACATAATTATATGATATAATGGATACAATATTTTCTAAATATCTATAAAATTATGAAAATAAATACTTTAAATCTTACAAAAACAGTAAGTGACTTTTTATTTTTATGAGTGGAAAATCCAGAAGAAAAGGCAAAAGATATGTTTATTTTTAAACATACACTTACTCCTCATGGTTTTGAAAAATATATTGAATATTATTTTTCAAAAATCAAAGGATTTAAAATGACTCTCAACGGAAATACCTTTGAAATGGATAACTGAATTGATCTTAAATGAATTAAATGTGAAAATGATGAGTGTACTTTCAGTCTCATTCAGTGTAAAAAATATACTCTCAAAGATGTAACTCTTGATCATATTGCTCATTTTTATGGAAAAATAATAGATAAAATCATTGAAAAAAGAAGTCAAATAGAAGTATATTATATCACAACTTCAAAATTTACTCAAAAAGCAAAGGATTTTTGAAAAGAGAAAGGAATTTTTATGATAGATTTTTTTCATTTATATCAAGCTCAAAAAATCTATACTTTAGATCAATTTAAAAAAGATATTTTAGATCAAGAAGGAACAAAAGCATATGAAAAATCATTTGAATCAACACAAAAAGTAATAGAATTATACGAAAACTATAATAATATTGTACAACCAACTCAGCTTGAACTATTCACATTTCTGAGACAAATTCGTAGAGATTATTCTCATATCACAGACATGAGACTTTGAGATATTGCAAGTAATCAAACGCTTACATTTCTCTCAAGGGAAAGACCACACAATCTTGCATCTCTCAAAACAGTTCTTCCTCATCTCCCAATCAGAGAACAAAAGAAATTACTCCATCATGGTGAAATTTTTTTGGAAAGACTAAAATATTTTCATATTTCTGAAAATGAACTTCTTATAGAACAAAAGAATTCTCCAAACAAAAATCCTTCTGTTTTACAAAAATTATTGAATTTCTTTTAAATCATTTCTTGACAAATACTTGAAGATACATACCATAACAGAAA
This sequence comes from uncultured Candidatus Peribacteria bacterium, assembly GCA_964470525.1. Lineage (GTDB taxonomy): Bacteria > Patescibacteriota > Gracilibacteria > BD1-5 > UBA6164 > CAYYDE01. Next base: position 98,322 of record CAYYDE010000002.1, on the reverse strand, counting down.
ATTTATTTCTATTTTTCATTTGTTCATGACTGATAAAATAAGCCAATTTCCAATAATATGAGATCACAAATGAATCGATCAAATATATACTCCGATAGATAAAAAGGATCTCGATACATGAAAAATTGCACTTTTTGCTGGAAAAGATTTTTCTTCTATAGAAGTAAGTGATTTCTTACAAAAAAATAGAAATTTTGTGCATTCTATTTTATCAGAAACTTCACAAAATATTTCAAAAAACTATCAAATAATTTATACATTAGATTGAGCATCTGAAAATAAATTGAAACATATTTGAGAAATATATGTGAAGCATATTGAAAAAACTTTTCAATACATTCAAGAAAATGAAATTTTTCCTCAACAAGAAGAAATAGGTGAAATCTGATTTAGAGTAAAATTTTTACTTGCAAAATACATGTATAAAAAACTCCAAACAGAAATTATATCTCTTTCAAAAGATTATAATATTTCAGATGTTTTACTCAAGAAAAACCACGACTTTTCAACACCTTATAGTTTTTTTAGACAAGAAAGTTATAGAAAAATTCTCAATTATAATATTGTTGAGGAGATTATAAAAAGAGGTATTGATGATGTAGAACTTCCAGAAATTATACAAGGATTAAGTGAAATAATAGGTCTTATTGTACACGATATCCATATTGCTCTTGATGCAATTTTAGATACTTTTGAATATTTAGAAATATATGAAGATTATGAAATAGATATGGAAGATAGAGAGTTTCAAGAAATTATTTGAGAATTACTTGATCACTATAGCTTTATACTCACTCAAAAACTCGAAAATTTTATCAACAAATTATAATGTATGCCAAAAATTTTAGATTTTACATCAAAAAACAGGGAAGAATATAACAAAGATATTCCAACTTCATCATCTGAGGTTTCATATTTACGTGGATGAATTTTGTTTACAAAAAATCAATATAAAAAACAAACATTGGAGATTTTACAAACACATTGAGATTTAGAATATTACCATGATATGATTCTTGGAAATATTACAAGATCAGCAAAAAAATATCTTGATAGTTGCAAACCTTTTTCCCCTTCTTTTCCAAATAAATTAGAAAAATCAGAATTAGTTTCTGATATCTTATATTTTGTTCTTTGATATAAATATGTGTTTTATTATTTCAAGGAAAATGAACCTGAAATGCATTATCTCGAGCAAATTCATTTTGATTATATGTTATCAAAAGCTCTTCCAGAATATGTTGATTCAATAATTCAAAGAAGAATTTTAGAAAAATGAGTTTCCATATATTGATCTTCTCAGCCATTTACAGCTGAAATTTTATCAGAAAAAAATCATTTATCACAACAATTAGAAGCTCATATGAATAATATACTTCAAAGTTCTGAAAATGATTCTATTCATCTTCGCAATGCAACCAAAGAATGTTTGCAAGGATTTATAGAATCTTATGAATATTTTATCAATCCAACTCTTCCTTTAGTAAAAACTATTCCAGAACAAGAATTATTCAAAATGTTTGAAACTATTTTTACAGAAAAATTGCAAATTACATTTCAAAAAACAATATAAAAAAGACCTTTTTGTAAGGTCTTTTTGCATTTTTATAGAAATTCCATATAATTCGCTTACTTTTTTAAAGGATCTAGCTTAATTAGAAGAGTGACTGGTTTCCGAAGCCAGTAGGCATAGGTGCAATTCCTATGATCCTTGCCAATAATAAAAATAGCTTTATAAAACCAAATAAAATAATCTTGAATATCAAGATTATTTTATTATTTCAAATTCTTTGACAAAATATTATTTTAATGTGAAAATATTGGACTTTTTAAAATATATATATTATAATAGATGTACAACTTTTTAATTGTTTTTGTTTTTTCATATTTAATTATTAAAATAATACTGATGTGAAAAGATGAAATCATAATTGAATCCTGAGTGAGAGAAAGAATTTTTCATTCTAAAATCCTATCAAATGAAGAAAAAGATAATTTTTTACGATACATTTGATACTTTACTCCAGAAGAAAAAGAAGAGCTTTTACTCATGATCTAAAAATAGGGAAGAAATTCCTTATTTTTTGTGTAAAATAAAATTTGCAAAAACTTCTAAAATTCATACAATCAATAAGCAAAAATGTTAGTTAATTATTTAATTTTATGAAAGAAAAGAAACCAAATACAAAGCAAGGGAAAAATATTCCTAAACTCAAAAATAATACAAAAAAAACATTCCAATTTCCTAAAAAATCGACAAAACAAGCACAGCCTCAATTTAAAAAACCAAATTCTCGTCCATTTATTTTTCTCATCGCTCTTTGTTTGATTGTAGCATATTTTGCTCCACAATTTATAAGCAATGAAAAATTTCTTGAAGAAAAAATTTCTCTCGATGTTTTTTCTCAAACCTATGAAGCAGGGATTTATGACAAGATTTTAGTAGATGGAAATAAAGCTTTTGCAACACACCACCAAAAAATATTAGAAAATGGAATTGAAAAAACCAAAAGAGATATTGTTGTACTTCCAGAAAATGATAGTTTAAAAGATCTTGGACTTCTTCAAAATCCTTCTGCGGAAATCAATACACAAATAGAAGTAAAAGATCTCACAAGTCGTAAATTTTGGTCTGAAATGCTTCCAACTATTTTACTTTTTGTACTCTTTGTAATAGTTGCTATTATTATCATAGGAAGAATGTGATGAGTCGCAAATAATGCAATGAGTTTTGGAAAATCAAAAGCAAGAAAATATGATAAAGTGAAAGATAGGGTTACTTTTGCTGATGTTGCAGGTTCAGAAGAAGAAAAAGAAGAACTTACAGAAGTTGTTGATTTTTTAAAAAATCCAAAAAAATATAAAGAAATTGGAGCAAAAATTCCAAAATGAATTCTTTTAGTTGGTCCTCCTGGAACATGAAAAACACTTCTCGCAAGAGCTGTAGCAGGGGAAAGTGATGTTGATTTTCTCAGTATTTCAGGTTCAGAATTTGTGGAAATGTTTGTATGAGTTGGAGCATCTCGTGTAAGAGATTTGTTTGAACAAGCAAAAAAACTTGCACCATGTATCATTTTTATTGATGAAATCGATGCTATTGGGAAAAAAAGATGACCATGACTTGGTGGATGACATGATGAAAGAGAACAAACTCTCAATCAAATTCTTACTGAAATGGATGGTTTTTCACAAGATACAAACGTAATTGTTATGGCAGCAACAAACAGAGCTGATGTTTTAGATAAAGCTCTTTTAAGACCTGGTAGATTTGATAGAAAAGTAACGATAAATCTTCCAAATATTCAAGATAGAGAAAAAATACTTCAAGTTCATGCAAAAGGAAAACCTTTTGCAAAAGATATTGATTTTAAAGCTCTTGCTTCAACTACAGTTGGTTTTTCTGGAGCTGATATTGGAAATCTTATCAATGAAGCTGCGTTACTCACAGCAAGAAAAAATGAAAAGGAAATTTCTCAACAAAATCTTCAACTTTCTTTTGAAAAAATTGTTATGTGACTTACAAAAAAATCTCAAGTCATGAATGAAAAGGAAAGAAAAATTACAGCATATCATGAAGTATGACATGCTCTTGTATGAAAAATGCTCCCAAATACTGATCCAGTACATAAAGTAAGTATTGTTTCAAGAGGATGAGCATTATGAGTTACTTGGTTTTTACCAGAAAGAGATGAACTTCTTGTTTCAAAAGCAAAATATGTTGATGAACTTGCCGTTTTATATGGAGGAAGAGCTGCTGAGGAAATATTTTTTTGAAAAGATTATATCACAACTTGAGCCTCAAATGACATAGAAAGAGCAACAAAAATAGCAAGAAATATGGTAACAAGATTTGGTATGGATGAAGAAATTGGAGCAGAAAATTTTGCAAATGATACTGTTTCATGAAATCATTTATGAGCAGAATGAGCAGGAAAAGATTTTTCAGAAAAAACACAAGAATTGATTGATATTCGTGTAAAAGAAATTTTAAAAAATGCATATAGCACTGCTTTAAAATTGATTCAAGATAATAAAGATCTCCATACAAAAATTGCTGAAAAACTTTTAGAAGTTGAAGAAATTAACAAAGAAGAATTCGATGGATATTTCGCATAAAAAACATTTCAATTGAAATGTTTTTTATTTTTTGTCAATATGTATTTTGAGGAAAAATAGATTTTTTCATTTTTTTTTATATAATTTCAAAAAATATTTTTTAAAATTATATAAATGCTTACTGAAATTACTACATTTATAGTTAATACTGTTGAACAATTCTGATATCTTGGAATTTTCATTATGATGACTATTGAATCATCTGCTTTTATACCTTTTCCATCGGAAGTTGCAATGATCCCAGCTGGATATCTTGCAAGTATTGGAAAAATGAATATTTATCTCGCTTTTTTGGCTGGAACACTTTGAGCAATGCTTTGAGCAACAATTAACTATTTTTTAGGAAAAACATTAGGTTGACCTGCTACTAAAGCTTTGATTAAAAAATTTTGAAAATATGTATTTGTTTCTTTAAAACATTATGAATTAGCAGAAAGATTTTTCCAAAAACATGGAGCAATCACAACATTTAATGGAAGACTCATTCCAGCTGTAAGACAACTTATTTCACTTCCAGCATGAGTATTTAAAATGCATTTTTGAAAATTTTTATTTTTTACCACTCTTGGAGCCGGAATTTGGAATGCAATTTTACTCTGAATTTGATATATTGCTTGAGAAAATAAAGCAATTATTGCTGAATATTCTAAAGAAGCAATAATTTGATGTATTGTTTTTATTGTTATTGCATCTATTTGTTATTACTTTTTTCAAAAATATTTTCAAAAACAACTTCAAGAAGAAATCACAAAATACTAAAAGCTCAAAAGTGAGCTTTTTTCTTTTGCTAAAAAGAAAAAAGCAAGTATAATCATATAAATATTTTTAATATATTTTCATGAAAAAAATAGCTATTTTATCCTGATGAACAGGGTATGAAAGGGAAGTAGCACTCAAAAGTGCTCAATATTTTCAAGAAAACATTGAAATCCCATATGATTTTTATCTTTTACCAGAAGAGTTTGAAAATTTTTATCAACATAAAAATGAATATATTTGTGTCATTCCTGTGTTTCATGGAGAATATTGAGAAGATGGAAAAATTTTTGCTTTCTTAGAACTTTTATGAATACCACACTTTTTTTCAAATTCTGATGTTCATGCTTTTTGTTTAGATAAATGGAAAACAAATATTATAATAGAAAATCTATGAGTACAAATACCAAAACAATATATTTATAATTGAACAATAGAAATAGATACTTTTCCTTGTATCGTCAAACCAAATCATGGATGAAGCTCTTTTTATACCTATAAAGTACAATCTCAACAAGAATTATTAGAAGCCGTAAAAGAAATCCAAACTCACACCACAGATCAAGTTTTAGTACAAGAATTCATTACAGGAGAAGAAGTAAGTGTTCCTTTAGTAGATTGAAAAGTTTTACCAATTATGTCTCTTGTAAAACAACAGGAAAATGCAGTATTTGACTATGAATCTAAATATGAAACTCAAAATTATATGAAGGAGGAATTTGATATTATTTGAGCTTCTGAAAAAGAACATCTTACTCATTCCTGTCAAAAAATATATTCTACACTGTGATGTAAAGATATTGCTCGAATCGATTTTATTATAAACCAAAATGGTGCTTATTTTTTAGAAATAAATACAATTCCTTGAATGACACAAGCTTCTATTTTACCTCAAGCATGGAGAAAACTTGGAAATACTGACACTCAACTTATCACATATCTTTTGAATAAATACATATGAAAATAAATTTAATATATAAAAATATTGCGATTCTTTGATTTTGAAAAGAAGGAGAATCAACGCTTCGTTTTTTACAAAAAAATGGTATAAATGATTATAACATTACTATTTTTGATCAAAATGAAGAGATTCGTATTACTGATTTTAACGGAAAAATTATTACCTGAAAAAATTATCTCTCTCAATTAGAAAATTTTGATTTCATTTTTAAATCTCCTGGAATTAGTCCATATAATCATAAACTCAAAAGATTTTGAGATAAAATTTTAACTCAAACAAAAATTTTTTATGAGTTTTATAAATGAAAAATTATTTCTGTTACTCAAACAAAAGGGAAGTCTACAACAACAACTCTCATTTATGAACTTCTGAAAAATGCTGGTTATAATGTAAAAATTGTTGGAAATATTTGAAAACCTGTTTTAGATGAAATTGATCTTCAAAAAGATGATTATGATTTTGTCGTATATGAATTATCAAGTTATATGTTAGAAGAATTAGAAAATCATACAAGTTCTATTTCTTTATTATGAAATATTTTTCCCGATCATCTTGACTGGCATGAAAATTTTAAAAATTATGAAAAAGCAAAACTCAATATCTTACAAAATGCTGAGAAAATTTTTGTAGGTTATGAATATTTTTTACAACATAAAAATACCTTTGTTCACAAAAATTATCAAACATTTTGACGAGTTGGATCAGATATTTTTCATGAAAATAATCTCTTTCTGTGAGAAATAAAACTTTCACCAAAAATTCCATGAAATCATAATCTTGATAATTTTGCTGGAGTTCTTGCGGTAAGCGAATATTTAGAAATTCCTCGTGAAATTTTTATAAAAACTATAGAGTCATTTCCATGACTTGAACATAGACTTCAAAATGTATGAGAATTTCATGGAATTAGATTTATAGATGATTCTATTTCTACTACTCCTGAAAGCACCATTGCTGGAATTGAAACTTTTTGAGAACAAATTGATACAATTTTTCTCTGAGGAACAAATCGTGGATATCAATTTGAATGACTTGTGAAAAAATTAGAACAATATAAGATAAAAAATATCGTATTATTTCCTGATTCTTGAATAAAAATAAAACAACTTTTGGGAAATAATGATTTTAATATCCTTGAAACATCTTCTATGAAAGAAGCTGTAATATTTGCTTTTAAAAATACTCAAAAATGAAAAATATGTCTTCTTTCAACAGCAAGTCCAAGTTATAGTCTTTGGAAAAACTTTGAAGAAAAATGAAATACTTTTCAAACTGAAATTAAAAATTATATACCATAAATATGATCTCTAAAGAAAAAATTAAACATATCATATCACTCCATAACAAAAAAAATCGTACTGAGTTACGACTTTTTTTAGTAGAGTGACAAAAAAACATTGAAGAACTTCTGAACTCAAATTTTAAAATTCAAGAAATTTTTATCAATAAAATATTTGAACAAAATTATATCAATAAATATACTGATCAAAAAATAACTTTTATAGATGAAAAAACTGTTCAAAAAATTTCAACACTCCAAAATAATACTTTTTGAGTTGCTCTTGTTGAAATGAAAGAAAATATATATACTAAAAATGATTATGTTGTTATTTTAGACGGAATTCAAGATCCTTGAAATCTCTGAACTATTATTCGTAGTTGTGATTGGTATGGAGTCACTCAAATTGTAGCATCAAATAAAAGTGTTGATTTTTATAATCCAAAAGTTATTTCTGCAACTATGTGATCTTTTACACGAGTTGGAGTTTTTTATACAGATTTAGAAGATTTTTTACAAAAACATAAAAGGGAATCGTACGGAGCATTTCTCACAGGCGAGAGTATTTATGATTTAGGTATCAAAGTACCAAAAAAGTTTTTTCTCGTTGTTTGAAGCGAATCTCATTGAATTTCCTCTCAAATAAGCCATTTTATCACTACAAAAATCACCATTCCAAGAATTTGACATGCAGAATCTCTCAATGCATGAATTGCTCATGCGATTTTAATGGATAATCTTTTATGAAAAAGATGAAAATAGCACTTCTTGATGATAAAAATTACTGACTCATAGCAATTCAAAATGCTGTACCTGAAATAGATATAGAATATTTTTTCAGCTATAAAGATATTTTATGAAAACATTTCGATATTTTATTTCTAGATTATTATCTTGATATTGATACAGTTGTTTCAAAAGATATTATAGAACTTTTGGATGCTGATATTATAATTTCTTATTCAAGCGTACCAGCTTGTAATGAACTGATGCTTGCAAAATGAGCACATTTTGCAATTCATAAAAGAAATATTTCGCACAATATGGAAATAAAAGATCTATTAGATATTTTGGTACAATAATTCTTTCAACCTGAATTACATTACATAACATACATTATGTAATGTAATATGTGTTTCTCTCCTCTCATTTATATCAATTGAATAATTTTTTTACAATTCCTTGAAAAAATATTTTCATACAAAAAATAAAAAGCCTAAGGGCTTTTTATTTTTTTAAATCTCTTAAAAGTTGTTCAAATCATTTATCAAAAAAATCTCTTCCTATACCAATACTTCCCCCCTTTATCGATAAACGATGACGAAACCAATTATATACTTTTCGTTGTCAATCATTATCTATCAAAGGAAACGTTTCAAGATAATATCCAGGATTTTCATATAAAGAACGAAGAAGTCCTTCAATTAAATACTGAGTTTCTTCATCATAATGCTGAGTAAAAAGTGTTCATTTTCTATGTTTTTCTTGCATTTTCAAACAAGGAAGTTTATAAGCATTACTACAATTTTTATTTGGTAAGTAAATTTTTTCTTCACCTTTATCTACGATTATATTCATAAGATATGGTCATTCGTTCCAAATATAAGTAAAAGCATTCAAAATTTCTCTTATAATTTCAAGTTTTATAATATCAGTATTTGAGATATATCATCTAAGTCTTCAACGAATATTTGTAATCAAATCATTTGTATTCATATGAAATCATGGAAATGATCCTGAAAGAATATCTTGATTTTGAGCTTCTGTTACATCAATTCAAATACGAATTTCTAAAGCTGAATCACCATAAGAATTCCATTTGATGATTTTTCCATTTTTTAAATGAAGTTCTAAATCTCTATATTTTTCTCATCTTCTGAGTCTCATAATAGCTTCTTTCGCTCTATGTTCTGATTCAGGAGTATAATTTTGTAAAATTTTTCCAGAAAGAATATCTGATTGAATAACTGATAAAGAATTATATCAAAAAGCTTGCATATAATTATGAGAAATAAACACAGGTTTTCATTGAAAGAAAAAAGCTATCATTGGAGTATGGTCATAAATCAGATTTTCAGAAATGCTTTCTTGAGAAATATCTTCTCAAATTTCTCAAAGATCAAAATCGCTCTCATCATCATTCTCTAATAAATAATATTCTTGAGTATCCTCAGCTAAAATTGGATTAGAAATATGTTCCATTGCTTCAGAAAAATATCACAGTTGTTCAATCATATTTTGTAATTCTGGATCTTTTTTATCTGTTTTTAAAATATCTTGTATTGTTTGAGAAAATTCTCATATAAAAGGAGTAAGTAATAATTTACTTCCCGTTGATTTTTCCTCTATAAATGTTGAAAGGAGTTTTTCCTGTGGAGATACAAACATATTTTTATAAAATAAACATAAATAAGGGTTTATTTTACTTATTTTTTAGAAAAAACAAATTTTTTTGCTTTTTTTCAAGAAATAATGATAATAAAAGAGATTTTTAAGCTTTCAAAAAATATGAAAAAATATAAATTTATATTGTGAGAAAAATACTTTCAAGCAAAAGATGAAAATGAATTAGAACTTTTATTTCAAGTTTTTTCAAAAAATAAAAAACTTTCTTGAATTATTCATTGGAATATCATTATGGAGATGGATAATGATTTAGAAAAAATTATCACAACATATAAATGACTTTTAAAATGTCTCAAATATCTAAACGAAAAAAATATGTTTCTTTTGGTGATTAAAATCAGTGATATTCTTCCAAATATTTTACATACTTCTGAACATCTTGGTGAAATTTTAGCAAAAATTCCAAACGAAGAAAATAAACTCAAACTCCTCAAACATCTTCGTCATAAAGGTCTTTCCCCTCTTATTCGTGATGCAAAAGATTTATGAAATATTTTAGAATGGATTTATGGAAATACTCAAAGAAAATTTCTTGATTTTTTGTGACCAGATTTTATTAAACAAGTTTTTTTATCAACCAATGAAATTATTATTATTCTTTATTATCTCAATAATGAAAATAAAGATTATCTCATTGATATGATTGGATTTCATGGTATAAAAAATAAAGTAAAAACAAATGAAAATCTTTTACTTATGTTTCAATGATTAACTCACAAAAAATCAAAAGAATTTTTAAAACATTTTACAAAAAAAGAAATTGCTGAAATGTTTAAATCTGAAGCTGATTTTTATCATTTTATGCTTCGTGTACCAGAAGATAAAGAAAAAATATTTTTACATCATTTATGACTTTAAAATCATGAAAACTCAAATTAACACTTCTATTATAAAAACAACCGTTGAAAAAGAATTATGATGAAACATTGATGATTTTCTCCAAGAAATTTCAAAAGTAGAAAAAATAGATGGGTGTAAATATCCTATGATTGATGCTCATGTACATATTGTTGATTTTAATCAAGAAACAACTGGACTCAAAAATATGCTTCATTATATGGATCGTTCAAATATTCAAAAAGCTGTTATTTTTTGAATGCCTGTGATAAAAATTTGGAGTGAAAATGAAAGAGAAAAACCATGATATTATTTGGATGATGATAATCCATGTTATTATTATGGACATTCAGATACTCTTGTGGCAAAAGAAATTCTCTCTCTTCCCTTCACGCAAAGAAAAAGATTTTTTCCACTTTTGTGTGGATTTAATCCTCTCGATATCAATAGTGTAAATCATATCGAACAAACATATCGAGCATTTCCTTGAATATTTTATGGTGTTGGAGAGGTATTTTATAGACATGATGATTTGACTCATATGACCTATGGAGAAGTTCCTAGAATGAATACAAAAGCAACCAGAAAACTTTTAGAATTCATTACAAAGTATGATTTACCTCTTTGTATTCATAATAATATTACGGCTCCTTGAGTTTCTGATTATCCGAAATTTCTTCACGAAATGGAAGAGGTACTTAGAGAATGGCCAAAAGCTCGTGTTATCCTTTCACATTGTTGAGCTTCTCGTCGTTTACGTGCTCCATATTATACCAAAATGATAGCGAGACTTTTGCGTGAATATCCAAAACTGTATGTTGATTATTCTTGGGTAATTTTTGATGAAATTATAGCAATTTCAGATATTTCTCTTCAAGAATGGGTTGATCTCACTGAAGAATTTCCAGAAAGAGTTATGATTGGAAGTGATGTTTTGGGAAATGCTTTTCATGAAATTGGATATCAAAATGCAAGATTTAATATATTTCTTGATAAACTCACTCCTGAAACTCGCAAAAAAGTGTGTATTACAAATGCTCTGAACGTCTATTCAAAAAGAAAAAATGCGTATGAAAATAATGATATAAGAATATATCCAAAACTCAAAGATATAAAATACGAAAAATAACTTGAAAAATAGGAAAAAAGTGTATAATGAACTCTTAAATTTTAAAAAAAAATTTTGAGTAAAATAAAAAATATTGGTTTTGCTATTTGATTATCATTGGCTGTAAATTGATATGCAGAGGATGGGAAAAATACGTCTTCTGTTTGTTTGGATGCAAAAAATATTCTTACAGATACATCAATATCTACTCATAATCTTCTCATAAATACTCAGGAGGTTTGTGAAAAAATTTTTCAGGAAATCAATACAAATTATGCGTGAATTCTCTCAAAAGATGAACAAAGAATAGTTCACGCTATTTTAAATGATCCAGATTTTCAGAAAAATCTCTCAAAAGATTTACAAGAAAGTAAAAATGAATGGTCAACTCAAAACATAATTAAAGGACTTATTTTTATGCTTATTTATGGTCTTGCATATGCTCCTACTCTTTGGTATCTTGAGAAAGGAGAAAAAAGTATTAGTGCCTTGAGTTTTACTTGATTCGCTGTTGCAAGTGCTTGATCAGCTGCAATGAATTGAGTTGTTCCAGGATCTTTAGTATATGCAGAAACTTTTATATTGGCTTCTATTGCTGTTATGTTAGAATTAAAAAATAGAAAAAATTCTCATAATATTTCAAAAAATCATACTTCAGATCAAGAACTTCTTCATATACTTACCCATTCTCCTGATCCAATCGTTATTTATGATTATCAAGATGCTCCAATATATTGGAATAAAAAAATTGAAGAAGTAAGTGGATATACTTTTGGAGAAATACAAGAATATTACAAACAACATGGTGAGGTAATGAGCTTATTATACAAATGAGAAGAATACACTAAAGTAATGAAATATCTTACCACTGTGAAAGAAACTGGTATTTGATACGATAGAGTTGCTTTTACTCTTACAACAGAATGGTGAGAAAAAATTACTATTTTATGGTCAAATGATATTGTACATGGAAAAAGTCTCAGAAGAGGACGTATTTTAGAAAATCCAGAAGAAATTCTCTTTGAAAAAAATAATACATCAAGATATATTCATACTGATTTCAAAACCTGAGCTTTTAAAATAGAAGCTTTAGAAAATGATCTAAAAGAATGGAATTATCTTCAACAACCAAAAGTAGTTGCATATTTTGATGTAGATAGTTTTAAATCTATCAATGATGGTTATTGACATACGACTGGTGATATGATTCTACAAGAAATAGTACAATGTATCTTAAAAAAAATCCGTCCAGAAGATAAAATATATCGTAAATGATGAGATGAATTTTGTATTATTTATAATTCTGATTTTGAATGATATAATCAAATTATTAAAAACCTCAACGAAATTCGTACTACAATTGCAAATAAAGAATTTCTCAATGATGAAAATGAAAAGATCAAAGTATCTCTTTCTATGGGAGTAAAAATTATAGACCCTAAAACCAATCCATTTACTTTAATATCTATTACTGATGTTGATAAAATAATGTATTTTGCAAAAAAATTATGAGATTTTTCTTCTCTTATTCCGAGTTCTTCAACAAAAAAAATTGTTGGAAAAAATAAACTTTGTTGTATGATTTATGATGAAAATTGAAGAGAAACACATATGCAAATATTATGAGACTCTGAAGATTTTACCGTTCCTCATGAAGCTCTTGAAAAATCTAAAGAAATCAGAAAAAATAATTTTTAATAATAAGATTTCAAAAAACTATGATGAAGAAATGAAAGACTATTGAACAACATTATAATGAACTTTGACAAATCAGCCAAAAATTAGAACAAATCAGTAAATTTCCAAACCGTTCTCATTTGATAGGAAGTCTTATTTTAGAAACCCAAATGAGAATCAAAGAAATACAAAATCTTCCTATTTCTTCCTACTGAGAACTCTATGTTCGTAAATCAAAAATTACCTCTGCTTTATCAGTGATACAAAGAGTTCGTCGACAATCAAAAAAGAAGATAAATTAAATATCTTCTTTTTTTTTTATTAAAAATCATCTTTGAGTCCAGTTTCAAGTTCAAAGAATTTTTGGTTCGTTCTGTCAAACATGAGTTCTATTGTTCCAACTGGTCCATTTCTGTTTTTTCTTACCGCAACATCAGTCACTCATTTTTTATCAGTGAATTCATCATAATATTCTTCACGATAGAGCATCATTACAATATCAGCATCTTGCTCAATCGCTCATGATTCTCTCAAGTCAGATAAAATTGGTCTTTTATCCACTCTTGATTCTACTCAACGAGAAAGTTGACTTAAAGCAATAATTGGAACATTGAGTTCACGAGCAAGAGATTTAATTCCTCTTGAAATTTCCGAAATTTCTTGTACTCTATTGAGAGAATTTCCATTACTCATCAATTGAATATAATCAATCACGATCAAGTCAAGTCATGATTCCATTTTTAAACGTCTTGATTTTGATTTTAAATCTGTCAAACTTCCTCAAGCACTATCATCGATATAAATATTTGCTTTTGAAAGTTTTTCAAGAGCTTCTCAAATTTTTGCAAATTCATCATCTGATAATTCTCATTTTGCCAATTTCCAACTATTGATTCACATACTTGATGCAATCATACGATCAGTAAGTTGTTCTTTACTCATTTCCAGAGAAAAAATAGCAACATTTTTTCCTTTAAAACCAATATTTTGCGCAAGATTCAAAGAAAAAGCAGTTTTTCACATTGAAGGACGAGCAGCCAATACAACCATATCTCATCATTTCAGTCCACCAAGAGTGTTATCAAGATTTCAAAAACCAGTATAGAGTCTATGATCTTTTACACTTTCTGGATTTTCATGCACATCTGCAAATTCTTCAAATCTTGATTCTAAAATATCTGCAATATGAACTAATTTATTTTTAATAAATACTTGTGTTACTCAAAAGAGAGATTTTTCAGCATGCTCTAAAATTTCATTGATATGTTTTTCTTCATCATATCAATACATCACGATTTCATTTCATGCTTTGATGAGTCTTCTATTTACAGCTTTATTTTTTACAATTTGAGCATATTCAAAAATATTCGCACTTGTTGGAACAATTTCAGTTAATTCAATCAAATATGCAATTCCTCAAATAGTATCCAAATATCAAACATCACTGAGTCTTTCTTTTACTGTAATTAAATCAATTGGTTTATTTTTTGTATACAATTCAAACATAACATTGAAGATTTTAGCATTTTTTTCATCATAAAAATCTTCTTTTGAAAGAAGATCAGAAATGATCATAAATCCATCTTTATCAATCAGTAAACTTCATAAAACTGATTGTTCAGCCTCAATACTATGTGGAGGAATTTTAAGCATATAGAAAAGAAAAGTTAAAAGATAATTGATTGTGTTATTTATACGTATTTTTGGAAAAAATAAAAACAAATTTTAAATTTTCCGTTTAAAATTTGTTAATAATTTTTGTGAAAAAGTTATTCGTGTATTGATGTTTTTTGTGTAAATGTATAGAGATCCTCTATTTCTTGTTTCACAGCTTCATTATATGGCTGAATTTCTAAGATTTTTCTATAGGTAAATAAACTTTGATCATATTCTCCAATAGCTCTATATGAAGCTCAAAGAAGAATCAATCATTCTCCATCACGAGGTGCATTTTTTAAATACTTTTTTAAATACTCAATAGCATCAATATAAAATTCTTTATGATAACAAAGATTTGCTAACATATTCATCACTTCCAAATCTTCTTCATTGATATCAAATGCTTTTTTATAAACTTCAAGCGCTAAATCATACTTTTCTTGAAGAGCAAGAATATAGGCTAATTTTTTGAGAGTAAGGAAATCATCATTATGAACCAATAAAAGATCTTTATAAATATATTCTGCTTTATGATAATCTTTCTCTAAAATATAAATCGAAGCAAGCTCTAAATTTATGTCAATATGAAATTTATCTATAGTAAGTCATTCTACAATAAGATTTTTTGCAATATCATATTCTCACAAAGAAATATTAAGACGAATTTTCTTTAATAAATCAGAAAGTCTTATTTTTTCATCTTCACTCATCATACGACTTGGTTCTTCGTATTCTTTCATTGATGATGAAGTCTCATTAGAAATATCAACAGTTGAAATCTTTTTTTCTAAGTTTCTCTTTCTTGATTTTAGGAAAATTCTATAAATTCTTTGAAGAGTAATTGAGAATTTTCAAAACATATAATACCCTATATAAGCAAAACTTAAAAGAAGAAAAAAAAGTTCCCATTTCAAAATACTATTATATTCCATATAATTATTTAGTTAGATTTTTTCCATTATACAGAAAAAATTTTTTTTTCAAATTTGATTTTGTGAGTTTTACAATTACAATGAGTGAAAATATATTTTTACTCATTTTTATGAAAATTTTTCACTTTTCTGACACACATTTATGACTCTGAATTGAAAATACAAAAAGAGAAGAAGATTTTTACGAAAATTATCATCGTATTTTTGAAGAAATTAAACACCATCAACCTGATATTATCATACATACTGGTGATTTATTTCATACTTCAAAACCATCAAATAAAGCCATTTCTGTCGTAATAGACCATTTTATTGATCTTCAAGCAAGTGGGATTCCATTCATTATTCTTGCTGGAAATCATGACACACCAAGACTTGCAACAACGACTCATCCTTTTGAAATTTTTGAAAGTTTCGAAAATGTTGAAAGTTTTTATCTACCAAAAATACAAACTTTAGAAATCAAATGAGTTCATTTTATTATTCTTCCTCATATTCATGATGAAAATATTTTTAAAGAAGAATTACAAAAAACATCTTCTCTCCTGAATTTAAACAAGAAAAATATTTTTTTAAGTCATTTCTGACTTTCGTGAAAAGAATATGAAGAATATACAGATGAAATTAGTGGGATAAATATTACCATTGAAGATATTAAAAATTTGAAAAAATGTGATTATGTGTGATTATGACACTATCATAAAAATTTTTGTATTGGAAATATTTGTTATTCTGGAAGTATAGAGCATACAAGTTTTAATCAAAAAAATTATAAAAATGGTTATAATATCATTGATATTTCTTGAGAAAAAGCACAAATCACACCTCATTTTTTACCAACTCGTCCAATGGTTGATTTGTGAGAAATAAGTGTAGATGGAATTTCTTCTACTCAAGAACTTATAGATTTTTTAGAAAAAAAAATTGATACAAATTCTCTCAAAAATGCTTTGGTAAAAATTATTTTAATAGATGTTTCTCATTTACTTTTACTTGATTTTGATGAAAAAAAATTTCTTAAAATTTTTGAAGAAAGTTTTTATTTTGAATATAAAAAATTTAGAAAATGAAATGCACAAGAAATATTTCAATCTATTCAACATTCTAGCAATATTATCGTTGATAATTTCCCTCAATTTTATGAAAATATAGAATCAAGCATTCCAAAAGAATATACTGAAAAAATATTTTCAGAAATAAAAAACGATTTAAAACATATATAATTTTTTATGATTATTGATACGCATTCACATATTTATCTCAACAAAACTTATCAGATTGATGGGATTATTTCCTGACTCAAACAAGATAGAATTGAAAAAATTGTCTCTATTGGAATTGATCTTCCAAGTTCAAAAACTTGTATAGAATTAGCAAGAAAATATCCTTGAATCGTCTATGCAACGATTGGAATTCATCCATGTGATGTAAAAGAAGCTTGAAACTTGCAAGAAGTTATGAAAGAATTTGAAAATCTTTATCTCAACAATAAAGATATTATAGTATGAATTTGAGAGACAGGATATGATTTTTATCATAATAATCCAGAGGATTACGAGCAAGAAAAAGAGATTCAAAAACAATTTTTCATAGCTCAAATTCATTTTGCTCAAAAATATAATCTGCCACTTGTGATTCACACTCGTAATTCAAAAAATGAAGTATTTGAAACGCTCACTTCACAAAATGCCAAAAAATATATTCTTCATTGTTTTTCAGAAGATCTTGAATTTGCACAAAAAAATATTGATTATAGTGATGAATGCAAAATAAGTTTTAGTGGAATTGTCACTTACAAATCAGCGCTTGAAGTACAAAAAACAGCAGCAACTCTTCCCTATTCTCGTATCATTGTAGAAACCGATGCTCCATATCTTGCTCCACAAGCTGTCCGTGGAACAGAAAATATTCCAAACAATACCAGATATACTTTAGAAAAAGTGTTTGAACTTCAAAAAGAAAATGGATTATCTCTGAGTTTTGAAGAATTTGAAGCTGAAATTTATAAAAATAGTTTAAAAATTTTTGATTTATAAAAATCTCCCTTTGGGAGATTTTTATTTTTCTAATAATTTCATATGATAATTATAAAGATCTTGTGAAATAATTTTTTGAGTAAAGAGATTTTCTAATGTTTCTTTCATACTTATCATACCATCTTCTTTTCCTGTTTCAATAGCATTTGGAATTTGATGTGTTTGGTCTTTTCTGATCATATTTGAAACAGAAACATTATTTACAAGAACTTCTGTTGCGACTACTCTTCCCGTTCCATCAGCTTTTTTGAGAAGTTGTTGCCACACAACTCAGATGAGTGATTCTGAAAGTTGTTGTTTGATTTTTTCTTTTTCATCTCCTGGAAACATATCAATCACTCTTGCCACCGTACGAGCAGCTCCAGAAGTATGAAGTGTTGCAAATACAAGATTTCCAGTTTCTGCAGCGCGAAGTGCAAGACGAAATGTTTCTAAATCTCTCATTTCCCCGATCATAATTACATCAGGAGCTTGTCTGAGTGCATATTTTAAACTATTATCAAAACTCATAGTATGAGCTCAAACTTCTCTTTGTTCAATAATAGATGCTTTATTTTGATACACAAATTCAATTGGATCTTCTACAGTAATGATATGTTTTGCCTCCGTTGAATTTATTTCATTTATTAAAGAAGCAAGAGTCGTTGTTTTCCCACTTCCAACCGATCAGGTAATAAGTACGAGTCCATTTTTCTTTTTTGTAAGCTGACGAATTGTTTCTGGAAGCCCTAAATCATCAAATTGAGGAATAGTGCTTTTTATTGGTCTAAATACCATTCCATATCCATCTTTTTGAGCAAAAGCATTCACTCTGAAACGAGATTTTCCTCTCAGTTCTACAGAAAAATCAATTTCATATGTTTTTTCAAAATGTTGTTTTTGTGTTTCTGTCATAACAGAAAGCACTAATTGTTTTGAATCTTCTTTTGAAATAAGTTCTAAATCAGCAAAATAATGAATTTCTCCATCAATTTTTAATCAAGGTCTACTTCCTCCAGTAATAATAATATCAGAGGCATTTTTTTCTAAAGCAAGTTTTAAAATATCAACTATTTTCATCTTTTTGATTTAAATGGTAAAATTTTTTGAATCAATTGAGAAACATTCTCCATACTCGACACAACTGGTGGTTGAAATGTTGGAGATAATGCTTTTACATAAATATATTCTATCAAATTTCATCAATCATCATTAAAAGTAAATTTTCTCTCTTCCCCATCCTTTACTGAAAGCTGTTTAAAATATTCAGGATATGTTCATATTGTATCTCAATGATTGATTCCAGCAAGTACATAATTTCTTTTTGTCATATATTCATGATTTTGATGAATATTTTTATCTGATAAAGGAAGTGTATTTGCTGCTGGATATCCATTTATTAACAGTTCTCATCTAGAAGTATAACTATATTCTTGAGAAATATTTTCGTAATTTCTTTTTGTTTGTGTATTTGTTTTCATAGTAAAATGCATAATTCAAAATAATAACGATACTATTATACCAAATAAAAATTCGGAATGCAAATTTTTGACAAAAATTTTTTTTTCAATATATTAGTTTTGTTATATTTTGACCAAGCATCTATGAAGCTCGCACAACTTGAAACCATAACTTCTACGTATAACTTCTACTTTTAGAGGATTTTTTGTGCTGAAAAATATTTTTTATAAAGCAAAAAACAAAAACTTCTAAAAAATTTAGAAGTTTTTTATTTATTTGCCATTCTATTTTCAATATTCCTTTTTCTTTACTATTGAAAAATAAAAACATCTTTATTATTTAAAATTTTATTATGAATATCTCAACAAAAAGACACTCTCTTTCACATATTATGGCGCAAGCTGTAAAACAACTCTATCCAAACGTAAAAATCGCAACTGGTCCAGATACAGAAGATGGATTTTATTATGATTTTGATTTTTGAGAAATAGAATTTAGCGAAAAAGATTTAAAAGAAGTTGAAAAAACGATGAAAAAAATCATTACACAAAATCAAGATTTTAAAAAATTTGAAGTGGATTATACAAAAGCAAGAGAAATTTTAAAAACGATGAATGAAGAATTTAAAACAGAACTTATTGATCGTTTTGAATCGTGAGATTTTAAAAATAAAGAAAAATTATCAGACAAAATCAGTTTTTATTTTAATATTTCAAAAGGAAAGAATAGTGAATATTATGAAACTATGCAAGATTTTCTTCAAAATAATTCTTTTGAAAATTTTGAAGAACTTGACTGAGATCAAATAAAAAATCTCAAATTTATTGATATGTGTACTGGTCCTCACGTAGAAAATACAAAACAACTTGATCCAAATAGTTTTAAGCTTGCAAGAGTTGCTGGATCATATTGGCTTGGAAATGCTGAAAATCAAGCATTAACTCGTATTTACGCATATGCTTTTGATACAAAAGAAGAATTAGAAAAACATCTCTTTATGCTTGAAGAAGCGAAAAAAAGAGATCATAGAATCCTTTGAGCAAAATTAAAATTATTTACGATTTCTGATCTGATTGGACCCGGACTTCCTCTTATGCAACCAGCTGGTATGATTTTAAGACAAGAAATTCAAGATTATCTTTGGGAACTTCACAAAAATAAATGATATCAAAGAGTTTGGACACCACATCTCGCAAAAGAAACTTTATATGAAACTTCAGGTCACGCATGACATTATTTAGAAGATATGTTTAAAGTTTTTGGAGGAACTTCAAAAGAAACATTTTTCTTAAAACCTATGAATTGTCCTCATCATATGCAACTTTTTGCTGATAATCAATTTTCTTACAGAGATATGCCAGTGAGATATTTTGAACCAGCAACTGTTTATAGAGATGAAAAATCAGGACAACTTTCAGGTTTGACAAGAGTAAGAGCGATTACGCAAGATGATGGACATTTATTTTGTAGAGTAAGTCAAATTAAAGATGAGGTAAAAGCCATTACTGATATTATTAAAGAATATTATACCACTCTTGGGATGACAAATGAATACTGGGTTTCTCTTTCAGTGAGAGGTGAAGATAGAAGTAAATATTTATGATCAGAAGAAGTTTGGCAACAAGCAGAATCAGCATTGGAATCAGCTTCTATTGAAAATAATCTCCCTTACAAAAGAGTTGAATGAGAAGCAGCATTTTATGGTCCAAAGCTTGATTTTATGTTCAAAGATGCAATTGGAAGAGAATGGCAACTCGCAACGATTCAATGTGATTTTAATCTACCAGAAAGATTTGATCTTTCATTTACGAATGAAAAAAATGAACAAGAAAGACCAGTGGTAATTCATAGAGCGATTTCAGGAAGTTTGGAGAGAGGTATGTGAGTTTTAATTGAACATTTTGCTGGAGTCTTCCCTCTTTGGCTTGCTCCAAGACAAGTGATTGTGGTTCCAGTTTTACCAATGTTTGACGAATATGCCCAAAATGTTGTACAACAACTGCAAAATGCATGAATTCGTGTCAGTGCTGATTATTCAACAGACAATCTCAATAAAAAAATTAGAAATGCTGAAAAAATGCATCATAATTATATTCTCGTTATTTGAGAACAAGAACAAAATACTGAGAGTGTTGCTGTGAGAAACTATAAAACGAAAGAACAATCTGTTGAAAAACTTAAAGATTTTGTTGAGAGAATTGTAAAAGAATATAAAGAAAAAAGTTTATAATAAAATAAAAAATCCCTTAGGGATTTTTTATTTTATTCTTTCTTGAATAAATTGATTTAATTCAGAAACTGCAACAATTTCTTGTTCCATACTATCTCTAAAACGAACTGTTACATTTCCTTCTTCAAAATTATTTGAATCAATTGTTACACAAAAAGGAACTCAAATTTCATCCATTCTTGCATATCTTTTTCCAATTGTACCAACTTCATCATATTCACATTGAAAATCTTCTGAAAGTTGAGCATATACTTGTTTTGCAAGGTCTCATATTTTTTTCACAACAGGTAAAACTCATACTTTAATCGGAGCAACTTTTGGTGCAAATTTTAAATATGTTCTTGCCTCTTCCCCTTCTCATTCAACCGTATACGCATCACTCATAACAGTAAGAAATAATCTATTTAATCATACTGATGGTTCAATAACATAAGGAACGTATTTTTTATTATTTACAGGATCAAAATAACTCAAATCTTGTTTTGATTCTGCCATATGTGCTTTTAAATCAAAATCTGTTCTATCAGCAATTCCCCATAATTCTCCCCAACCAAATGGAAATTTGTACTCAATATCAGTTGTTGCAGCAGAATAATGAGAAAGTTCATCTGCTTCATGGTCTCTGAATTTTAAATTTTCAGCTTTAATTTGAAGTGTATTTTGCAGAAAATTCATACAATCTTGTTTCCATTTTGCGTGTAGCTCTAAATCAGTTCAAGGTTCACAAAAATATTCAATTTCCATTTGTTCGAATTCTCTGGTTCTAAAAATAAAATTTCAAGGAGTAATTTCATTTCTAAAAGCTTTTCAAATTTGTGCAACTCCAAAAGGAAGTTTTCTTCTTGAAGTTCTCAAAACATTTGCAAAATCTATAAATATTCCTTGAGCCGTTTCTGGTCTCATATATACCGTTGATGAACTATCTTCTGTTACTCAAATAGAAGTTTTAAACATGAGATTAAATTTTTTCGCATCTGTCCAATCCCCTACTTCTCAAGAATTTGGATTTACTACTTTTTCTCCTCTCATCACTTCTGTTTGTTTTTCAAGAGGCCAAGATTCTGGAATGAGATTTGTAACTGAATATTTTGTTTGTAAACCTGAAGCTGTATCTCCTAATTTTTCAATCAAATCTTCAAGCAATTTATCAGCTCTAAATCTTTCTTTGGTATTTTTATCATCAATCAAAGGATCTGAAAATCATCCAACATGACCTGATGCAACCCACACTTTTGGATTGAGTAAGATTGATGAATCAAGTAACATCATATCTGTTCTTTTTTGAACAAATTCTTTCATCCAAAGATTTTTAATATTTTCTTTTAAAAGAGACCCATATGGACCATAATCCCAAGAATTTGCTAAACCTCAATAAATTTCACTTCATTGATATACAAATCATCTTGTTTGAGAAAGATTTACAATATCTTTCATTTCTACTTTTGTACTCATAGACAATACATTTAAAATATAAAATATTTCTTCATAAGAAAAACCCCAAGGCATAATCTTATGAATTATTGCCTTGGGGTCAAAATATTGTATTTCGACGGTTCCACCCAAGTTCTTGAAACGTTCAAGCACTTTGCTTCTTTTTTATGTGTAGGTTTCCAAGCTACAAAAGAAGTATTGATGTGATTATATGGAAAAGAGAAAATTTTGCAAGAAAATTATAGAAATTAGTATTTTTATGAAAAATCAACTATGAACTCTCATTTAATGCATAAAAATTTTACAAACATATAAAAAAAATTATAGTGAAGTTAATTTTAGATTTAATCATTTTTTTATGCAACAACAAGAAATTTTATACACACTCATATGAATTATATTTTGAGTCATTATTGGATATTGTATTTGAAAAATTATTCGTTATAAAGATTTAAGAGATGAGCGTCAAGCTTCCATTAAAAAATCAAAATCTGTTATTTTGTGAGAAGTGTACGAAAAGGTACTTCCTTTTTTACCTAATTTCCCTTTCCAGCCTCGTGATATGGTATTTTTATGAAAATGAGTTGATTATGTTATTTTGGATGGTATCAGTAATTGAAATTTAAAAGAAATTATTTTTCTTGAAGTAAAGAGTGGAAGTTCTCAACTCAATAAAAACGAAAAAATGATTCGTGAAACCATAAAACAAAAAAAGATTCGATATGAAGAATATAGAATCTAAAAACTCCTTTAAAAAGGAGTTTTTATTAAAACATATTTTTTGTTTCTAGATTTTGAATTCTATCTTCTAAATCTGGATGAGAAGAAAAAAGTGAAAAAAATCATAATTTTTTCTGAGTAGAAATTTTCATAGTTGCAAGTGCTTCATCATCTCATGATGCACGTTTTTGCATTTTTTGAAGAGCTCTTAGAGCTGCAATCATTTTTTGTTTTCCAACATATGATGCACTTCCCTCATCAGCTCTGTATTCTCTGTGTCTCGAGAAAAACATAACAATCAACGAAGCAAGTATTCATAATACGATTTGTAATACAAAACTGACTAAGAAATATCAAAGTGCTCAAAATTTTCCATCTGTTACATTATTAAAAATATTTGCAATAATTCTTGCAGCAAATATAACAAATGTATTTAAAACTCATTGTAGAAGAGTCATAGTAACCATGTCTCCATTTAAAATATGAGCCATTTCATGAGCAATAACTCCTTCAATTTCATCTAAAGTCATCAAATCTAAAAGTCCTGTTGATACTGCTACTAAAGAACTATTTTTCGTTGCTCCTGTAGCAAATGCATTTGGATCAGAAGATTTATATACTCAAACTTCTGGAATTTTAATATGATTATTTTCAGCAATTCTTGTAACGACATCAAACACAAATTTTTCCTTGTCTGAAACTTTTGAAAGATTTTCAAAAGTAATCAATTCAACATTATATGCTTTTTTTGCTGTCCATTTTGAAAGAAACAATGAAATAAATGAACCAGTAAATCATACAATTAAAGCAAAAATAAAGACAGAAGTATAGTCTGCACTATATCAAGAAATTTGAATTCCAAAAACATTTTCGAGTACTGCAATAAAAATACTAATTACCGCAATAACAGCAATATTGGTAAGGAGAAAAAGAAATATTCTTTTTAGCATAAAAATTATTTTAAATTATAAAGCAAGAAACATTATACTGTTTTTTTGAAAAAATCAAACAAGTTCTATTGACAACTTTTTATTTACATATCAAGAAAACTCATTTGTTGATTTGAAGAAGATGGAAGAATTTTTGCATCTGTTTGTGAATGACTCAAAAATACATCTATTACTTCTAAATCATATTTAATATTATGTCAAACAATCAAAATTTTAAGTTCAAAAAGATCTTTTAAAAATTTTTGCAACGCTTCTCTTGATACTTTTTTTCCATCATGTAGATGATTGATATAATATATTTCTTGGGGTGATATATATATACTTACTCCTGTAATATCTGCATCTTGAACAATCAGTGAAGTTGTTTCTGTATCAAGAATTATTTCATGTTTTGTTTGAATTTGTTGCCATAATTTTTGTAATTCTTCATCTGTGGTTATTGTTTGAACTTGTAAATCTAAATCTTCCCAAGTTTGGAGAGGTTTTTGATCCTCATCCCCAAGCAGAGAAAAAAATTCATATTTTCTGAAAAAATCTTTTACTTGTTCACTTCATACTTGTTCTGGAGAGAAAGCATATTTTTCTAAATAAAAATTTTCTAACTCTATATCTAATTTTATAGTGGCAAGTTGTTTTGATAAAAAAGCCATTTCTTTTCACTCTCTTAATTTTTCTAATGTTTTTCCAGTGATCAAAAAGTCTTCATCTTCAATATGTTCAAAAATATTTTCTACTGTTTGATATTTTCCAATGAGATCAATTGCTTTTTTGGGTCAAAATCAAGCAACTCAAGGAATATTATCAGAACTATCTCCCACAATTGCAAGATAATCAATAATATTTTTTGCTGGAACTTGAAATTTTTCTTGAGCTCCAAGTCAATCATATATTTTCCCCTTCATGGTATCATAAATTTTGACATTTTGTGTCGTCAAAGAAAACAAATCCTTATCACCAGACAAAATATAAATGTCATTTTTTTCATCCTGTCATAAACTGGTAGCAAGTGTTCCAATCACATCATCTGCTTCACAATTTTCTATTTCTATAAGATCAAATCACATTTTTTCTACCATTTCTTCAATGAGTTCAATTTGTGAACGAAGATTATCTGGCATTCTCTCACGAGTTGCCTTATAATCAGCATATATTTTATGACGAAAATTTTCTCATTTGGCATCTTTAATAAACAAAACATAGTCAGGTTTTTCTTTTACAATTTGTCATACGAAAAATTTTGCCATTCCAAATAATGCATTTACAATCTCTCCATCTTTTGTAGCAAACTCTGGTAACGCAAAAAACATACGATAAATAAAACTATTTCCATCTATTAAATAAATTTTTTTCATAAGAGTATTTCAACAAATATTTCTTTAGAGTATAACTCTTGAAAAGATTTTGTAAAATAATTTTTGTATTTTCAAGAAATTTTTCTATAATTCTTACATTATTTTTAATTCTAGACACTTATGAATATTTTTGCAAAAGTCATTTTTACTTCTCACCCAATCATAAAAGAAATTTTGATTGAAAGATTACAAATTCCATTTGAGCAAAACCTTTGAGAAACACAAATATATAAAAAAACAACTCCTGAAGAAAGTCTTATTGTCATTTTTGCTCCTGCAAATAATTTTGAAGAAGCTGTTATATATGTAAAAGATAATTATGAAATCATAAAATTTTTATGTATTGGAATCGGTATACCAAGCGATACTCTTGATCTCAAAATGTGAGATGTCATGATTCCAAATACATTTATAAATACAAAAAATGAAGTAATTTTTAACGAATATGTCACCGATCAAAATTATGATTTAAAAACTTTTTGACTTATTCTCAATGGAATTTGTCTCAGTTTAGAAAAACAAATTGAATCTGAAGAAGAACTTCTTGAAATAAAAGAAAATTTTGCATGTGAAATTATGGATTTTGAAGCATATTATCAAAGTAGTATTTTAGATAAATACGAATTATGACAAAAAAGTGTTATTATAAAATCTCTATGAACCCTCAAAGAAGAATTAAGAAATGGTGTTGATATTTGAGAACTGATGTTATAAAATTTCAAAATCTTTTGCTTTTGAAAAAATTGTTTATATAATGCTTGCGTTGTTACTGGTGTATTTTCTGGTTTCACATAATTTTATTATTTAAAAATACTATCCACTATGGAAAGAACTGCAAAAAAAGATGTGATTGCAAACTTTGCAAGAGCAAAAGGAGACACTGGATCTCCAGAAGTACAAATTGCTATTTTAACTTCAAGAATTGAAGCTTTAAAAGAACACTTAAATGTTCATAAAAAAGATAATCATTCAAGAAGATGAATTATGCTTATGGTAGCAAAAAGAAGAAAAATGCTGAACTATCTCAAAAGAACAAGCATTGAAAAATATGAAGAAATTCTTGCAAAATTAGAATTAAGAAAATAATCTATACAAAAAACCTCAACTGGAAAAGTTGAGGTTTTTTATTATATTTTCTTCACAGGAGCAATTTTGATATTCATTTTTTTTACTCATTGTCACACAAAACTGATTTCAGCTAAATCTCAAGAAAGAGCAATAATAGTTCCTATTCAAAATTTTGGATGAGAAAGTTTATCTCCAACATGAAAATCTGTGATATCATTTTCAATAATAGTTTTTTTAATACGAAAAGTTGGTTCTGGATTGGTAATTCCATATGAGTTCGTAAAAAATGGATTTGGAAAATTTCACATATCATATTCTTGTAAAAAATCCTCAGGGATTTCTTTAAAAAAACGAGATGGTGGATTGCGAATATAATCTCCATATTGAAATCTTTCTATTGCACGACTCAAATATAATTCTTTTTTTGCACGAGTCACTGCAACATACATCAATCTTCTTTCTTCTTCTAATTCTTTGAGATCAGTAAAAGTACGAGAACTTGGAAATAAACCATCTTCTAAACCTGTAAGAAATACTCTTTCATATTCCAATCATTTTGAAGTATGAATCGTCATAAGCGTCACAAAATCTGTTTTTTCCTCTTTTTCTTTATGGTCCATATCAGTAATAAGAGAAACTTCTTCTAAAAATTGACTTAAACTTTCACGAGGATCCATTCCATTATAAGTAGAGGTTACATTTTTTAATTCTCTGATATTATCTATTTTTGCATCAAATTCATCTTTTGTAGCATCATCTCTCAAATATTCTTCATATCAAATTTTTTTGATAATATTTTCAAGAAGTTCACTTACTTCCATTTGTTTTGAATCTTCAATCAGTTCTTGAAGAAGTGTATAAAACAAAATAATACTGTTTTTTGCTCCAGCATTCAGTCCATCAACTTCAGAGATATTTTCAAAAATCTGAGTAAAACTCACTCAAAAAGCTTGTTTGTATTCATCGAGTTTTTTGAGAGTTGTTGCGCCAATTTTACGACTTGGAGTATTGATAATTCTTTTTATAGCAACAATATCATTTGGGTTATGAATCGCACGTAAATATGCAAGCATATCTTTAATTTCTTTACGATCATAAAACTTTAAACCTCAAATAACTTTATACGGTATTCCCTGCATTATCAAAGCTTCTTCTATAGAACGAGATTGTCCATTTGTACGATATAAAATCAAATTTTGACTATATGGTATTCCCTTTTCTTTGATAATATTTGCAATTGTTTTACTTTCAATTCTATCGTCTGATGCTTCTATGGTAAAAATTTTTTCTCATTGATCATTTTGTGTAAAAAGTGTTTTTTCTAATGCTGTTTTATTATTTTTGATAATAGCATTTGCTGTATCAATAATATATTTTGTAGAACGATAATTTTGTTCTAATTTAATCACTAAAGCTTCTGGATAATCTTTTTGAAAATTTAAAATATTCCTCATATCAGCTCCTCTCCAAGAATAAATCGATTGCCAATCATCTCAAACAACAGCAAGATTTCTCAGTTTTGAAGCAAGAAGTTTTACAATTTCGTATTGTGGAGCATTGGTATCTTGATATTCATCAATCATGAGATGAGTCCATTTATTTTGATAATATTCAAGATTTTCTGGAATTTGAAGAATTTCAAGAGTTTTTACTAAAATATCATCAAAATCAAGTGCATTATTTTCATCAAGTCTTTGAGTGTAGATTTTATAAACTTCTGCAACTATTTCTTTTATATGACTATCAACATAATTGTGATAGTTTTTGTGTGAAATTAAAGCATTTTTTGCATTTGAAATAAAGCTTGCTATTGAGCGAGCTGGATATTTTTTTTCATCAAGTTTCAGATCTTCTTTTATAATATTTTTCAAAATTGAAAGTTTATCTGATTCATCATAAATCACAAAATTTTTATCATATCAAAGAGTATGAATTTTTTCCTTTAACATCATAACTCCTATCGAATGAAATGTTCAAATCGTTGGCAAATGAGTATTTCTGTATGGATTTATTTGATATTCACTTCACAAAACTTTTGCTACTCTCTGTTTCATTTCACGAGCTGCTTTATTGGTAAAAGTCACTGCTAAAATATGTATTGGAGGAATATTTCCTTGCTCAATCATATATTGGATACGTGCCGTGAGAGTTGCTGTTTTCCCTGATCCCGCTCCAGCAATTATCAGAAGTGGTCCATTTATTTTTTTTACTGCTTGTTCTTGTGCTGTATTGAGATTCATGCTATTTTTTCTAAGAAATAAAATATTGCAAAAGAGCTTACTTATTTTTTTGAAAAATGGAAATTGTTTTAAAATTTTATGTAAAAAAGTAAAATCATTTTCTTATAAAAATACTTTACTTTTTATAGTGTTTTGATATAATATTTTCAAATATATTTTAATATACATTTATGAAAACTTTAACTCCTGCATTTTTCTTTGGACATGGAAGTCCATTCAATGCTTTGGAAAAAAATATATTTTCTCAAAAATGGGAACAAATTTGAAAAAGTATTCAAAAACCAAAAGCAATTTTAGCAATTTCTGCACATTATGAAACGCTTTGAACGTATATAAATAATGATGTAAAACAAAAAACCATTTATGATTTTTATGGTTTTCCAAATGAATTATATCAAGTAGATTATAGTGTTTCTGGTGAAGAAAATATTGCCAAAAAAATTATACAACACATTCCAGAAATACAAATCACTCAAGATTTTTGATTAGATCATGGAGTTTGGAGTATTTTAGTACATATGTTTCCTGAAAAAAATATTCCTGTTTTAACATTGAGTTTGGATATCAAAAAAACTCCTCAAGAACATTATGAGCTCTGAAAAAAACTTGCTTTTTTACGAGAAGAATGAGTGATGATATTTTGAAGTGGAAATATTGTACACAATCTCAGTATTTTAGATTGGAATCATCAAAATACACAATATTGATGGGCTTATACCTTCAATGAAACTATAAAAAAATCTCTTGAAATAAATGATTTAGAAACTCTTTTAGATTTTAAAAATCTTCCAGAGAGTGAAAAAGCAATTGCTTGAAAGGAACATTTTCTTCCTCTTTTATATATTTTTGCATTAAAAAATTCATGAGAAAAAATAGAATTTTTCAATGATACTATTCAAATGTGAAGCATAAGTATGACTTCTTTTCAAATTGGTACGTAAAAATCTCTCTAAAAGTAAAAGAGAGATTTTTTAAATATTTTTGACTTTTGAAATATTTCATTTATATTGAAGTCTTCATTACCTTCTTAATTTCTATTGTATGATAGGAAAAAATAAGTTCATTTTTTGAAGAAATCTCACTCCCACACATTCTTAAATTTTCATGTTGGGATTAAACATTTATTAAGAATAACCAAATTTATATGCTAGAGAATAATTCTCACATCTCTGAAGATATACAGCCGATTCACTCTCTTTTGAGTTCTCAAGAAATACTGATATTTTTAGAAATCATTAAAAGAAAAGTTGAAAAATATGCTTCTGATACATATAGAAAAATTCCTCTTGATATATCAAAAATTCTATTTTTTAACAATGACCAAATTATTCATATTTATAAAAATATTTTTCAAACACAATGAATTATTTCACTCAAGCAAAAACATCAAATTTCAGAATTTTTTTGTAGTACAGGTGTTCGTGGAGAAATTAGAAAATTAAGTGAAAAAATTCAAAATCCATCAATTGACGGATTCGATGTTGATGAAATTTTAGATATGGCTATTACCAGAATTAAAAATTATGATAAAGTTGCCAATATTCATACGTGTGATAGAGAAACTTGCATTGAAAAAATTGATGAATATAATCACTTAGAAATATATGAATTTCGTAATTCTGAACAATTGTATGAATATATTGGATATAATAAAAATGATAAAAAAATTGTTGAATTTCAAAAAGTACACTATAAAAAAATCACAAAAGTATGAAATAATATTTTTGTTTGATATGATAAAGATGCAGCTTATTTTTTCTCTTTTCAAGAAAATTGAACTCTCTCTTCTCTCTACCATTCTTATAAAGATATCACTTGATATACAGCTTTCAACCTAGCCATTACAGAAAATAATGATTGAAAAAAATGAATTGTATCAACACAAAATAACATCACTCCGATTCAATGAAATAATTGTGAAGATATTTGTGTGTTTTCTGATCAAAATATTGCAATTTTATCTTTTATAAATGCCAATAATAAAGCAAAAATGATATTTCATCTCATAGATATGGATCATCCTTACAAAAGAATTCCTCTATGAATTGATGCATCAAGTAAACATACATATTCTATTGAAATACTCAATCAACAAATCATTCATATTTATTGATGAAATATGTCACAATATGCTATTCTTACAAAAAAAGAAGAAGGAATATCTGCTATTATATCTCATTTTCATGATGTGATAGATATAGAAAACATTAAAGATCTTGACTTTAAACATCCATTTATTCTTCCTGGAAAATATGAAGAAACATATGTTTGTTCTTGGAATTGAAAAACTCATACTTTTGAAATATTGTTTACTGTATGAGAAAATGATCTTATAGAAATTGAAGGAAATATTATCAAAAAGAATGACATTTATTTTTATGCTATACATGGAGAAATATATACTTTCAATCAAAATCTGGTTGAATATGTTTGAGAATGAATCATTCTTTTAAAAGCAAAAGAATTGTCAATTGTTCAATTTTTTAGAAAAATCTTTTTTTCTGAAACACAAAAAAAATTATGAGATGCAATTATCATTCGTGAAACAACCGTAGAAAAATTAGTACAAGAGAAAATTTTGTTGAAATAAAAAAACTCCCAAAGGGAGTTTTTTTATTTATCCATACAACTTGGGGCTTGTTGAATTTGATCTAATTCATGTTGTCCAAGTACAAAAAATGCATCTGTTGGAATTTGTTGTGAAGATTCTGAAAAATAAATTTTTGATGATCCGATTTGTTTACAATCGTATGTAGCATATCATTGTAAAATTTCATGGTCAGTTTGAGTAAGAATATTTCCAACTAATTGATGTATATTTTCTTTTGTCTGAGTTAGATTATAAGAAGATCTTTGTTCTTCAGCTCATGTTGCTCAATGTGTAATTGCTAAAGCAAGTGCTCCAGCATATATGGATGGTAATTTCATATAAAATATTAAAAATAAAGTTATATATTTATAGTCTTATTTATTTTTTTGTCAAGTTTTTTGAGTAGAAATTTGTTATTGGTTTTCAATTAAAAAAAGTTTATTCTGAACTTCTTGATCTACAAAAGTAGAAATTTGTTATTGGTTTTCAATTTAAATATTCCTTTAGATTTTTTAAAATCAAACTGGATAGATTTTTTTGTTTCATCATAATTCTCTTTTTTAATTTCAGTATTTAATTCTTTTAAAAATTCATAAATTTTCTTAGATTTTTCTAAAAAATCATCGTATTGATTAACACAAAATTGATTCCAATTAAAATTTTCTTCAAATTCATCTTTTTTTATATGCTTAATATAAGAATCTAATTGAGAATAACTATCTTCTCATTTTAAAGTTTCTCTTGTTTTTCTGTAAGGCTTCAACTCAAACCTCACTGTCTTCCTCACCTCATACAAATTTATATTTTTTTCTGTATTCATGCTCTCACTATTAAAAACTAAATGTACAAAATATATCATATATAAAAAATAATACAACCCTTTTTTCAAATTTTTCTTCCTTTTTTCTGAAAAAATGCTATAATACACTCCTTACTTTATAAGAAATAATCTATGAAAAAAATTATTCTCTTATCAATACTTATGTTTCTTGGAACGAGCTGTAATTCTGAAAAAAATATTCCAGAAATATCTTATGAAAATACTCAAAATGAACCTCTTATTTCAGAAATTGAACCTCCAATAGAAGAAGTAATACCATTCAACACCAAAAACCTCCAAACTCACATCTGGATTGATTGACTCGACACTCCTTGGTGACTGGTATTTCTTGATGAGCAAAGAGCTTTAGTTACACAAAGAGATGGAAAAATTTTTCTCATAGAAAATAATATCAAACAAGAAACTCTCTACTATCAAGCACCCAGTATAGAAATTTGAGAATGATGACTTTTTGGAATAGAAAAAGATCCCGATTTCGCACAAAATCACTTTATTTATATCATGTACAGCTATTATGATGCTCAAAAAAATATCAAAAATAAAGTCGTACAACTCAAAGATATAGGAAAAACAGCCACAGAAAATGAAATTCTCTTAGAAAATATTCCTTGAGATAGATACCACAATGGAGGAAGAATAAAATTTTGACCAGATAAAAAACTCTATATTGCAACCTGAGATGCTTCAAATCCACAAAATGCGCAAAATCTCAATTCTCTTTCCTGAAAAATTTTAAGAATAAATACAGATGGAAGTATCCCAGCAGATAACCCATTTGAAAATTCACTCGTGTATTCATACGGACACAGAAATCCACAATGAATCGCATTCGAACCAAATTCTTGAAATCTCTTTATTTCAAGCCACGGACCAACTGGAGAATTTTGACTCAGAAATAGAGATAGGGTTTTGGATTTTATTATTCCTTGATGAAATTATGGATGGCCAGAAGTCACTGGATATTCTGATACGTATCAAAATCCAATTATTTATTCAGAAAATGCCTCTCTTCCTCCAGCTGGAATGACTTTTTGGAATGATAGAATTTTTATCACCACTCTCAAATCAGAAAAAATTATTATTGCAACTCTTGAAAAAACACAAGATTCTTGGCAACTCAAAGAGCAAGAAGATTTTCTCACAAACACATATGGAAGACTCAGAGACGCAGTTGTTTGACTAGATAATCATCTCTATATTCTTACTTCCAATAAAGATGGAAGATGAAATGCAAAATTTTGAGATGATAAAATCCTTATAATTCAAGAAAAATAAAACATTTTTTCATTGCAAAAATCAAAAAAATCATATAATGGTTCTGATTATTTTTTAGTATTCACATTATGCAAATCACAACGATTGGTTGAGGAAATGGGCAATCAAATATTTTAGATGCTTTTTTCACCTATTTACCAAAAAATTATGATATCACATCTATTGTTTCTATGAGTGATGATGGAAGAACCACATGAGTACTCATGAGAGAATACAAAAAAGCTTTTTGAGTGCATCTTCCCCCTCCATGAGATTTAAGACGATGTCTTTTTTCCCTTTCGCAAAGTCCTTATCGTGATGGATATAAGATTTTATTTGAAACCGTTCTTGATATTGATATACATATTTCTGAAATAAATATCAAAGAAATGATGGATCAAATCAAAAATCAATCAAATGATCCAACTTTTCATGTCCTTTTTGAAAATATTCTTCAAGAAACTTCTCAAAAATATCCAGAAATACTTACTTATATTTTACCAATACAAAGTTCTATTTCTTGACATAAATTTGGAAATATCCTCATGGCAAGTTTGTTTCATCATCTCTGAGATTTTAAAGCTTGAGTTGATCTAATGAGCAATTGGCTTCAAGTACGCGGAAAAGTTCTTCCAGTCACCACACAAAGTGCGTATATTCAAGCTGTTTTAGAAAATGGAGAAATCATTGAAACTCAAGATAATATTTCAAATGTTTGTGATTATAATGGAGAAATTCAAAGACTTGAGCTTATGGCAAATTCAAAAAATGCACAAGCTCCAGATTATATCAATCAAACAATTCAAAACAGTGATTATATTATTTTATGACCTTGAGATCTTTTCACTTCAACTATTGCAAATCTCATTATTGGATGAATGAGTGAAAGTCTCAAAAATTCCAAAGCAAAAATTGTATTTTTGCTCAATACCACAAATAAATGAGGTGAAACAGAAAATTTTCGTGTGATAGATTTTATTCTTCATTTGGAAAGATATGTTGGAAGAAAAATAGATATAATTGTTGCAAACAACAAAAAACTTGCACTATGAACTGCGCAAAAAAAACAACTTCAATCAGATATTTCTGTAAAATGATGATCATATATTTATATCAGAGAAAATGAAAGATTTTTCTTAGAATGAAGAGGAACTCAGATTATCGAGTGAGACTTTATTGATAGAGATAGTCTCTATAAACATCATAAAAAATATCTTTGCCAAGCTCTTTTAGACTTATTTTCTAAATAATTTTTCATGAAACACCTACTCAAAATCGGAAAAGTGTCATGGATTCACTTTCAAAGTCCAAAAAAATCAGAACTTCTAGAAATCGGTGAACAATACGATTTGCATGAAATCATTCTTGATGACATCGTTGAATCAGCAACTCAAGATAAAATCGATACATATGATAATCATATTTTTATGGTATTTCATTTTCCAAAATATGATGAAAAACAAAAAAGATATATTTCAAACGAACTGAATGTCATTTTATGAAAAAATTTCATCATCACCATTACAAGCCATCCAACGACTCATATTGAAAAAATTAAAGAAGAATATTTAGAAGAAACATCGAGTCTAGAAGATCCTGAAGAATACAAGATTACTCCATATTATATTCTCTATAAAATTATTGATGTAATGTTTGATAAAACGCTCAAACTTCTCAATAAATCAACTCGAGATATTGTTTTCTTAGAAGAAGAAATTTTCTCAAACAAATGACTGAATAAAAAACTTCTTGAAGATTTGATGATTAAAAGAAGAAATCTTGTATTTCTTAAACACCTTTTTATCCCTCAAGAAGAAATTATTTTAGAATTACAAAAAACCATTGAAAAATTTTATGATGGACAACTTGATCTGTATTTTGAAGATTTACAATATAAACTTGATAAAATTGATAACAACATTTCAATTCTTACCAAAAATATCTCTTCCCTCTCAGAAATTTATAATAGTTTGATGAATATTAAACTGAACTCAATTATCTCTCGTTTAACAGGTTTTACTCTCATTATTTGAACACTTACATTTATTGTTTGAATTTATGGGATGAATGTGGGACTTCCATTTGAAAAAAATGCTTATACATTTTATGGAATTACTGGATGAATGTTTTTACTTTCTGTCACATTATTTTCTATTTTCAAGAAAAGAGGTTGGTTTGATTAAACGTTTTTATATATGAAAAAGGCTTTCCAAATGGAAAGCCTTTTTTGATGCTCAAACTTATGCTTGAGCAGTACCACCAACTAATAGTGGCATAATGTATCTCCTTTTTTTCAGTTGTGGAAAAACCAGAACATCATGTGCAGTTGACAGAGTATAAAATAGAAACTCTTGCTGAACACTCAAAGAAATTGTATAAAAAATAAAGAAAATTTTGATATTTTCTTTATGAAAAAATTGACAATAACATAGATAATAATTATAATATACTTACAAATATTTTTATAACCCCATACAACATGGAAAAATACAGAAATAAAAAAGCTTTTACTCTCGTAGAATTGATTATAGTCATCACAATTCTTGCTATTCTTGCAACCATTGCATTTCTCAGTTTTAATTCTTATACATCAAATGCAAGAGATTGAAGTAGAGTCATAACATTACAAATGATTTCAGAAGCATTGGAAATAGCAAAAATCAAGCAATGAAATTATCCTATTCCAGATAGTATATATTGAACTTGAGAAATTCTTTGAACTTCACTATTCCAAGTTGGAAAAATTGAAGAAAATGTTGCAAACATATTATGATTTAATACAGTACCAACTGATCCACTTTCTGGGGATCATTATTTATATTGACTTTCTCTTGATAACAAACATTTTTCAAATTGCTGGAACTCTTGAAACACTCCAGTCAAGTAATCTTTTCTCTTCTCAAGCCTATGCAAACACACCAAATAGAGCAAAAGTAGAAGGAAGTTATAAATGAGTTTTATTATTCTCAACTTGAGGAAATAGATTTATTTGAAATATTCCAAGTTTGATTTTTTCAAGAACTGGAACATATAATTTATTAGATAATTCTCCTGAAGAAAATCCTTTATTTGTTATCAATAAAGGAAAAAATCTCCCTTATAATTTAAAACCATCTGATAATTCACAACAATCTATACAAGAAGTTCTACAAGAATTTACATGACAACCAGTAAGTCTCACTGGAGTTATTCTGAATGATTGGAGTTCACAATCAGGAAGTTTAGTAGATATTCTTGGTGTTCCAAAAGATACGATTGGTTTTGAATATTTAGGAAGCCAATATCTTTTACAAGTTGCTTGAATATCTTCTTGAAATACTGATGCTCCAACTTTTACAAAAATAGATTTTTGAAGAAATCATGTTTGTGGTTTAACTCCTTCATGATGAGTACAATGTTGGGGAAGTAATTCAGATTGACAACTTTGAGATGGTACAACGACATGAAGAAATGAACTTGCCTATGTTTCATGATTAGAATCATGAGTGATTGATATCACTTCTTGAGTACATTATTCTTGTGCGGCTCTGAGTACTGGATGAGTGAAATGTTGGTGAGCAAACTGGTATTGAAATCTGTGAGATAATTCAACCACTGATAGAAATACTCCTGTTGATGTCCTATGAATTACCAATGCAATTCAAATATCAGCCTGAGATAGTCATGCTTGTGCAACTCTCAGTTCTGGAGGAATTCAGTGTTGGGGACAAAATTCAGATTGACGACTCTGAGATGGTTCAACCAATCAAAGAAATATTCCCGTTAATGTCATATGAATTAGCAATGCAACTCAAGTATCAGCTGGATATCAACATACTTGTGCAATACTTTCAACTGGATGAATACAGTGTTGGGGAAATAGTGGTTCAAATGGAACTTTATGAAATGGAGATACTTCCGTTTGGGAGAGTTCTACACCCATAAATGTAGTCAATTTTGACAGTGATACAGCTGTACAATTATCTGCTGGATATCATCATACATGTGCGACTCTTTCAACAGGAAATATAAAATGTTGGTGAAGATGAAATCTTGGACAACTTTGATATTGAACTGATGAATGATTTCCTAACTATAAAACTTCTCCTATAAGTGTTGTGGGTATATCAAATGCTCTACAAGTAAGTACATCTGAATTTATCAGCTGTGCAACTCTTTCTACTGGAGAAGCAAGATGTTGGTGAAGATGATCTAGTAATCAACTTTGAAATGGAACATCTACTGATGCAAATACCCCTGTTGCTATTATATGAGTTACAAATGCAAATTCTATAAGTATATGACAACATGATACATGTATCAGTCTGAAAGACTGATGAGTACAATGTTGGGGACAAAATTTTTCATGACATATATGGGATGGAACATCTACAAATACTCCCTCTCATATTCAATTTAAATAAATAAAAGCACCTCTATCGAGGTGCTTTTATCTTCTAATGATGTTGCGAGAGATCAGATTCGATTTTTCCAGTATCGTGCTTCTCAGCAGAAGTATTTTTTTGACTTTCCAAAACTTTCTTTAAAAGATTAAGAAGAAACAATAATAATGCATCAACTATTCCTCATATTGTCATCTTATAAAAAATATAAAGAATCATCACAAAACTGATAATATAATCATATTGTAATAACCATTGATATATTACACTTGGTGATAAATATGTATTGATAGTTTCAAACAAAAATCAAGATTGAATTTTTGCAATCAAAACTTCATCAATTGAAAAGAAAAATCTATTTTGTACGATGGAAAGAAAAATAGAAAGCAAAAAAGATACATAGACCACTCCAAAAAAGAAGCTTGCAAATATTTTTACAAAAAGTCGTTTCCCAATACGAAATTCAACAGATTGATTCAATGGAAGAGCAAGAGCAAAAAAAGGAATAAAAAACAAAGAAATATATGCAAAAAATTCTCTATGATTATAAAAAAAT
The DNA here is from genome assembly GCA_964470525.1 of uncultured Candidatus Peribacteria bacterium. GTDB lineage: Bacteria > Patescibacteriota > Gracilibacteria > BD1-5 > UBA6164 > CAYYDE01. Next base: position 59,501 of record CAYYDE010000002.1, on the reverse strand, counting down.
CTTTTTATTGCCATCATTTCCTCTCCAGTATCTTGTAATGATCAAAGAGTTAAATTGATAATAGAAAACAAACACACTCCTAAAATAATTCACAAATATGATTTATATAACTGTTCCAAACCCAAAAATACAAATAAAAGAGCCATAAAAACAGAGACTCCAAGCAATACATAATCCTGTAGTACAAAAATTTCAAAAAATGTTGGTATGAACTGCGTCATATTTCTCTATTTTAATAATATTTTAATCATACACATCACGAGGTTTTGAACCATTTGCAGGTCATACTACTCATAATTCTTCCAAAATATCAAGAACTTTTGCAGCTCTGGCATATCCAAGTCAAAGCTTTCTTTGAATAAGAGAAGTTGATCATTTTTTTGCATCTTTTACAACTTGAATTGCTTTTTCTATAATTTCTGGATCTTCTTCTTGATCTCCATTATATTTTTCTAAAATACTTCCTGTTAAATTTGATTTTCCATTTACGATAGTATCGTCATATAAATTTTTGAGCATATCAGGATCAACTGTCATTTTTAATTGTTTCACAATAGCTTCAATTTCTGGAGTTTCTACCAAAACTCCTTGAACTCTTTCTGGTTCAAGTGAACCAGTTGGACTATATAGCATATCCCCTCTTCAGAGTAAATCTTCTGCTCCAGCTTTATCAATCACCGTACGAGAATCTATTTGACTCGCAACAGTAAAGGCAATACGGCTTGGAATATTTGCTTTAATCAATCACGTAATAACATCAACTGAAGGACGTTGTGTTGCAACAATTAAATGCATTCAAACAGCTCTTGCCATTTGAGCAATACGAGCAATACTTCCCTCAACTTCTTTTTTGTTTCCACTCATCATCAAATCAGCTAATTCATCTAGCACAATAACAATATATGGAAGTTTTTTCTCTTTTTCAACTTTTGCATTATATTCTTTGAGATTTCTTGCATTGACTGCAGTAGCTAAATCATAACGTCTCAACATCTCAGCAACTGCCCACTTTAAAGCATTGAGAGCCTTATCAGAATTAGTAATGACTGGAGTGAGTAAATGAGGAATTCCATTATAAATAGAAAGTTCCACCATTTTTGGATCTATCATAATGAGCTTTAATTCACTTGGAGTAAAAGTATACAACATAGATAAAATAAAACCATTCATTCCAACTGATTTTCCTGATGCTGTTTGTCATGCTACCAAAAGATGAGGCATTTTTGTCAAATCTCACACAACAATATCTCCATTTACATCTTTTCAAATAGCAAGAGGAATATCCATCTTCGTATTTCTAAACTTTGCATCCTGTAAAACTTCTTTGAGTCATACTGCTTGCCTATTTTCATTTGGGACTTCAATTCACACCACTCATTGTCCAGGAATTGGAGCTTGAATACGAATAGATTTTGCATGCAACGCAAGTGTTAAATCATTTTTTAAATTCACGATTTTATTGAGTTTTACTCATTCTTCTGGTTTTAAACGAAATTGTATTACCGTTGGTCATACTCTATAGTCTTTCATTTTTACATCTATTTTGAATTGTTTTAATTTTTCAGCAATTTCTTGTTGTTTATATTGAATTTCATCATCATCAATTTCTATATCTCATCAAACATTTCTGAGTAAATCAAGACTTGGAAATTGCCAAGCATCATAATTTTGAGAAGTTTTTTTTGGAGATGAAGAAGAAGATTTTTCATCTTCAAATGCATTTTTTAAAGCGCCAAAAATTCATCCTTTATTTGGAGTAGATTTTTTTTCAATCGCAATTTTAAGAGGAGCATCATCCAAATTTAATTGCTTTTTAGATTTTTTTTCTTGAAGAATTTTTTCTTTTTCAAATTCTTTTTTCATTTTTTCAAGAGCAATTCTTTCTTTTTCAATTTCTTTTTCTATAGATTTTGTTGAAGATTTTTTTGTTTTTTTCTCTTCAATTCCTTCATTTTTACTAGATTTAAAAGGAGAAAATCATTCTTTTATTGTATCAATATCTGGAGTATAAGAAACTACTTTTTTAATAATTTTTTTATAACTAATACGAAACAACAGATATAAACTCAATAAAACCATCACAACCGATAAAAGCGTTGCTGTCGATTTTCAAAGAAGATCTCTTAAAAACAAAGAAATATTAAAACTTGCTTCATAATAAGAAAAAGATCCTATCAAAGTTGTCACTCAAAGAAAAAATAATAATAATCCAAAAAAACGTCAATACGTAAAACTATATCATTCTTTTACAAACAAAAATATTCAAAAAAGAGCTGTAACAGGAGAAAATACCCATTTAAAATATTCTCAAAATAAACGAGATAATATTTCAGTCATCCAATATCCAAGAGTAGAATCAGTTTCTGAAAAAAATCAAATTGCCGATAATAATATCAAAATACTTGCAAGAATAATATTTCTGGTAGGATTTGAATATGATTTTTTTGCTTTTTTCTTTGCCACAAGCCAAAAATTAAGAGTAAATTTAGTATGATTATATAAATTTTTTAATTTATTGCAAACAAAAAAAGTGCAAGAAAAGCACTTTTTAGTATCATATATTTTCTCTCATACTTTCAAGAAGTTTTTTATCAATATCTGAAATATGTTTTGGCATTTTAATATCAATTGTAACTATCAAATTTCCTTTTTTTCATGCTATATTTTTTCCAAATTCTTTTACACGAAATTTAGTACCTGGTTTTGTATTTTCTGGAATTTTTAATTTTGCTGTTTGTCATAAAAATCCAGTCACTTCTATTTTACATCACAAAATGAGATCAAATACTGGTATTTCATATGTTTTTTCAATATCTGCGGATTCTGGTTTTTTGGTTTCTTGTTTCGCTTGTGTTTGCGCATTTCAAAATCCTCCAAACAAATCTCAAAAATCAAATCCTTGTGAATATGATGTCTTTGTATTCCCTCTAAAATTTCAAAATAAATCTTCTAAATCTATTCCTCATGTTTGGTAAGAATACGATCATCATCCACCTCAAAAAGGATTTCCTCATCATGCGTTTCCAGTACTTCCAAACATATCATAGTTTTTTCTTTTTTGCGTATCTCAAAGAGTTTCATATGCTTGATTTACTTGTTTAAATTGTGTTTCTGCATTTGAATTTCATTTATTTCTATCAGGATGGTATTGCATCGCTTTTTTTCTATATGCTTTTTTAATTTCATCAGTTGAGGCTGATTTTGAAACTCATAAAATATCATAAAAATTTTCCGACATACTTGACTTTTATTTAAAAATTATTATAAATACTTCTTATCTTTTAAGTATAAAAATATGAAAATTTTTTCCATCGCTATTATATGAATAATTTCTCTTTTTTCAATAGCAAATGTTGAAGGATATCAAAATTATTACTACAATAATTATTATGATAATAATTACTATAATTCACAATATTATTACTCATATCCAACATATCAAACAAATTCTGAAAGAAATTGTTATACTGCAACCAATGGAAGCTATGTTGAATGTACATATCCAACATATCAATCGTATTATAATTCGTATAATTCATCATATTATAGATATGATTGATATAATAATTCCTATTATTCTCCATCTTATATTCCTACAAATACTCCTTATTCATCAAGTATTTCATCAGATGGAAATATCACTCAAAAACCTGAAATTCTTTCTGATAATTATTATACATCTGGAGGTATTGAACAAAACTTAAATTTCCCACTTGGAATTAAAGAATCTGAATTATTACAAGAAACTATCAATTCATTTTCTTTTAAAAATAGTAAAAATCAACAAATGTATACAAATCTTGTGCAACAAGATGCTCAAACCAGAGAACTTATTCTCCAATTATATAAAACTTGAGAAATAAGTGAATATCAATCAAATGGAATTATTAAAAATTATAATACTTTTATTTACCATATAAATAAATATTTTTCATTACTTCAACTCCAAGAAAGAATAGCATCTCTTCAAAATGATCCTGATACTGCTCAAAGTATTCTTTCACATTATAAATCTGCAAAAACATCTTTTGATAGAGTAAAAACTATTCTTCTGAATAGAAAGTTCCAATAATATAAAAAACATCACAATAGTGATGTTTTTTATATGTTATATTTTCAATTTTTCTCATCAGAGAATAATTTTTTATTTTTAAATGTAACTACTCTTTTTTGCATTTGATCTACAATATTTTTATCATGAGTTGCAATAATAATTGTTTTTCACTGCTTATTGAGGTCTAAAAATACTTCCATGATAGTTTGAGCTGTTGCTGGATCAAGATTTCCAGTTGGTTCATCTCAAATAATACAATCAGGATTATGCACTAAAGCTCTCGCAATACTTACTCTTTGTTTTTCTCATCAAGAAAGTTCAGTAACATATTTATCTTTTTTTGCTAATAATCAAACTTGATCAAGCACTTCTGGAACTCTTGTAACAATATCTTTATCTGGATAATTACATACTTCCATAGCAAAAGCCACATTTTCATATACTGTTTTTGATTCTAAAAGCTTATAATCTTGAAAGATAACTCCTATGGTTCTTCTATAATTTTGTAAAGTTTTTTGATGAAAATTTTGATACAAAGATATACCACTCTCTAAAACTATCTCTCATGATTTTGGTATAAAATCACCAATAAATGAACGAATTAAACTTGTTTTTCAACTTCAACTGGCTCATATTACAAACACAAATTCTCCAGGTTCAATATCAAGAGAAATATTTTCCAAAACATTTTTATTTCAAAATGCCAACGTAAGATTATGAATTTTCATCCCTCAATATATAAAAAACTATTTTTTTCATTCTATAAATATTTTCTAAAAAATCAAAATTAGTTACATAAAATACAAAAATTTATTGAACAACTTGGATGAACAAAACTTCCATTCAGAACTCCATTATGACAAGTTCTCCATTGTTGACTATATCAAAATGGATCTATTATAGCACAAGTTGATGATTCATAATATGTTTTTCCAGTTCCATGAGGAATAATAGTTCCATCTGGTCATGTACAACTTGCTCATGGAAGAGTTGTACAAGTTGGGTAAATAAAATTTCCACTTAAAACTCCATTATTACACTCTCTTAATTGTGTATTTCATACTCCAAAACATCCAAATATAGCATTTGATAAAAAATAAAGTTTTGATCATCCATGTGCTATAAGTGTCCCATCTGGTCATGTACAATTTGCAGGACCAACACTTACACAAGTCTGAGTATTACTTCCGCTACAAGAACTCGTACAACTTTGAACAGTATATGTGACTGGGTCACAAAGACTATTTACCACTACTGCTCCATCACTACTTCTTATACAACTTGCACTTCTACTTTGTGTTCCATTCGTATTTTGACAGGTTCTTGTTTGATTTCCATTACTACATGTTCACCAAGCTCACCAACTTGGATTTGCACTACAACTACTCCAACTTCAATATGAATATGAATACGTAATTACTTGGTTTGCTACACAGCTACTTCCATTCCAACTATATCAACTATTACAACTTACACTTGTTGTTTGATTAGTCAATGTTACACTTCCATTATTACAGTTTGCTGTTCCACTATAGTTTCTTGTTCCATTTGGAATTGTTTGACTTGTATTTACTCCTCTTGTATTTCCATGATTGATTGATGCATAGCTATAGTTTACTCATGAGTATATTCATGAATTGATACTTCAAGCTGGACAATTTATGGGTTGTACTGTACAACTTTGTGTATTACTTCCACTACAAGTACTACTACAACTTTGAGAAGTGGATGGTTTTGTTTCAGTACAATGAGTATCAGATACTACTGCACCATCACTACTTCTTATACAACTTGCACTTCTACTTTGTGTTCCATTTGTATTTTGACACAATCTACTTTGACTTCCATTTGTACATGTAGACCAAGCTCACCAACTTGGACTTGCACTACAACTTCACCAACTTGGATTGTCCCATGAATAGGTTATACAATCACTCATTGTAATATTTAATCATGATATAGAATTGATAAATGAATTATATTCTCATCATGTTGCAAGTGGTATAAAGTATGAATTTCATGAATTATTTGTAAACACTTTGCAAGCAATTCCATGACGGGCTGATATTTCTATGGAACTATGTGCATTCAGTCTTGCATCTGTTTTAGTACTCTCTATAACTGTATTTGCTCAACTTATCAAAGGATATATTATTCCTCAAAGAATGAGAAAAAAATTTAATAATGATTTCATATATTTCCTATTTAGAAAATAAAACTTGATATTTTTGAATTGTTGATTTGAAATATTTATATACTTCTCTTGAGATACCCTTATTAACCAGAGAATTGTACTCTTTTTAGTATTATTTGTCAAGAGTTTTATAAAAAATAATTTATGATCAAAAAAAGATACTTTCGTATCTTTTTTTATTTTTAACAATCATATACTTTTTTCAAATCAGAATACATTTCACTTTCAATTTCATCCATAAATTTTACATATAATTTTGGAGTGATAATTTCTTTTTTATAAAGATCTTGAATAACATTTCCTTCTAATTTTAAAAGTGATTTATCCGCAAGAGCTCATTCTAATTGATGAATAATTTCAGCATGTTCTTCCATAACAAGATCTTTTTTGTCATTTGCAACAGCATTAAAATTTTGATATAATCCAATAATTTCTTCAAATCATTCTTTTGAAAAACCAAAATTTATATTTGATAATTGTTTTAATTCTTTGATTACTTTTCTTGTAATAATTGCTTTTGTTCTATTTCTCATATATTTATCAACAAAAGTTGTATCTTTTCTGAAACATGATAAAACATTTTGAAAAAAATCTTTGGTAATTTTATCATCAGCAATATTTTTAAGTTGTGGTTTTCAAGATTCAAGTCTTTCGATTTGTCTGTTAATTTTACTGAGAATAAAAGTAAAATTTCTTTCTGTAATTTCATTATATTTAAAAAGTTCTTTTAAATATTGTTTTTCAATACCAAGAGCATGAAGTCATAAAGCACGACGAATGAGTTCTTGTCCATTTTCTTTTCAAAGAGTTTCAAGTAATTTTTTGAGATTTTCTACTGATTCTTTGAGTTTATTTTCATATTTTATACGAAGTTCTGCCACTTCTTGAGAATTTACATAAGATTTTTCACAAATATTATGGAATTTTTCCAGCATTTTTAAATATGATAAAATTCTTCATTCATAATATTCAAATTCTTCGAGTTCATGAAGTTTGGTGATTTGAAATTTTCTCATAAAAAATGGAATCGTTGTTGCTTTAATAAAAAGCGTAAACATTATACAAGAAATTGTTAATCCAATAATAAAATCTTTCATACTAAAATCAAAATTCCATCAAACACTTTCTTGAAATGCTAATATTTTATCAAAATTTTCGTCTCACGGCCCAGGAATCATCAAAGCCATCATCAAAGAAATAGCTCATCTTAAGCTTCACCAAGACAATAAAAATTGCCAAGAATAAGGAATAAATTCTTCTTTTTTACTCAAATTTAAAAGAGTAATTGGCAAAAATACTGCAAAAATTCTTGAGAACATTACAATAAATACGACAATAATTGAAGGAATTAAAAGTGCATAAAAGTTTATTTCCAAATGTGATAAAATAAGTCAAAGAAGAATAAACACTAAAGAATTTGAAACAAATGCAAAAAATTCCCAAAATTGATTCATATGAGCTTCTACTTTTGGAGAAATTTTGTATCTTCCATAATTTCAAATAATAATTCAAGCAATTGTTGTTGCTATAACTCAAGAAATATGAAGTGAATGTCAAAAAATCACAACATAATGACTAATAGCTTCTGCTAATAGAAAAGTAAGATGTGCTAAAATCATCGTGAGAGTGATTTCAACCATTTCATTATTTTTAATATATCAAATCACTTTTGAAAACACGACTCAGGTAATCGTTCAAAACACGATTCCACCTAAAGCCATTGATAAAAATACTCCTATTCAAGAAAAGTATGTATTTCAAGAAACCATTCATCATTCCAAAATAATTCCTAAAATAATTAAGAATAATGCAAGAGCTGTTCCGTCGTTAAATAAACTTTCTCATTCAAAAATAAGTGTAAGTCTTCTTGGTGCACCAATTGTTTTAAATATTGATAAAACAGCAACAGGATCAGTAGCTGAAATAAGTCATCAAAACAAAAGACACACTAAAAAAGGAATTTCAAAACCAATAAATGGGAGTATAAAATACATTAAACTTGCAACAATAAATGTTGAAATCAAAAGTCCAACAACAGCTAAAAGTGTAATTGATTTCCAACTTTTTACAAGTTGTCTATAATTAAGATTATATGATGATTCAAATAATAAAATTGGAAGAAATACGTAAAATAAAATATCTGGTGTCAATTTAAAATGATTGATAAAACTTAACTCCGGAATTTCTGATAATGGTACAAGAATCAACCCTATTATCAAAAGTAATACCGTATAAGGAAAATTTATTTTTTTTGATAAAATATAGGTAAATACCGATACTGTTAGGAGAAAAAAAAGCGATAAACTCGCACTCATGAAGCTCACTTCCATACTCTGATCTTTTTATGTTATAAATTTTAAAACTGAGCATTTATATTCTTTTTTTTTATTAAGTCAATATTTTTTTACAAAAAAAGATGACTTTCAAAGGTCATCTTTTTTATCTTTCTGAAAAATTTTTATGCTTGTTTTCAAAATTTTTCTTCAAGTTTTGCTTTCTTTTTTTCTTCTTTCATTTTTTCTTTATATGCTTCTGCTTTTTTCTCTTGTTCTTCAATATCTTTCATGGTTTTATAAATTTTATGTTCAACAATATCACGTGCTGTAGCATATTTTTCACGACTTACTTGCAATATTTTTTGATATCTTGTATCAAAAACTTCTGGATTTACTATATGAGGTGAAAAAGTATCAGCTGAAAATACTTTTGATGGCATTCCATCAATCAATTGTTTCGTATAAATAGTATATTTTCTCAAATTTGTAAGATCCTCACTTGTCACTTCTCCTCATAAAACTTCTTTCAAAATAGTAGAATCATGATATCAAACCTGAAATGATACAATTGATCATACATTTCAAAATACAGCTCATTTTACAGTTTCTGTCATTTGATCAATATATTGATTTGCCATAACAAGATTGAGTTTATATTTTCTTGCTTCTGATAAAATCGTTGCAAAACTATCTGTTGCAAAGTTTTGAAATTCATCAACATAGAGATAAAAATCTTTTCTATCTTTTTCTGGAATATCAGCTCTCGACATCGCATCCATTTGAAATTTTGTAACCATCATAGCACCCAGCAATTGACTCGCATCTTCTCAAATTTTTCATTTTGAAAGATTCACAATAATAATTTTTTGGTTATCCATAGCCCAACGCATATTGAAACTATTTTTTGGTTGCCCGAGAATATTTCTCAAAATCGTACTACTCAAAAATTGTCCAACTTTATTCAAAATTGGTCATGCTGCCTCAACTTTTTGGTTTGGAGCCATTTTTTCATATTCTGAAACCCAAAATTTCTTCACTACTGGATCAGAGATTTTTGAAACTACTTTTGCTCTATATACATCACTCGTCAACATCAAAGGGATTGAAATCAAAGTCGTATTTGGATATTCTAAAAGTGCTAAAATCGTATTTCTCAGAATATGTTCAAGTCTTGGTCACCAACTCTCTCAAAATATTTTTTTAAAGATTCACACAAGTCCAGATGCTACTAAAGGTCTATGTTCTGCACTTACTCAATCAAGCATATTAAATGCAATAGGAGAATTTACATCACTTGGATCAAAAATAATAGTTTGATTGGTACGAGCTTTTGGAATATGTCAAATAACGGTTTCAGCCAAATCTCCATGCGGATCAATAACAGCAACTCATCTCCCCTTTTTAATATCATCAATAATCATATTTTCTAACAAAGTTGACTTCCCCATTCATGTTTTTCAGATGATATAAACATGACGTCTTCTATCACTTGAACCAATTCAAAATGGAATCTTTGATCAACGAAAATTAGAAATTCCTATTGGAGTGAAATCACTTTTATTTTCATCTCATTGTCAAAGAATAGGAAGATTTGAAGGTGGTTCAAAACTACGAGATAATACCCAGTTAATAGCTGGTGTTTTTACATATGTAGTTGGAAGATGTACAAGTCATGAAAGTTCTTGAGTAGAAAGAATAAAACTATCTCAACATGTTCTTGATTTAATTTGATCAATTACTTTTTGGTTTTGTGTAATTTCTTTAAGTTGAAGTGAATTTTGTCCAAAAAACGCAAAAATTCATAAAGGAGAAAAAATTTCTTTAATATTCAATTTATTTAATAAAGCATCTTCACTTGCACAAAGAATATGCATATCCACACCATATCATAAACGAGAAAGTTTTCATTTTATATTTTCATCTAATCAGTCAGAAAGATCTTTTTTCTCTTCTCAAGCTTGCTCATCTGATGGAGTTTGTAAAAAGAATTTTATAATCTTCATACACCAAATAATAGGTACAAAAAGTATTTTTAATTCATATAAAAGCAAAACAAATTTTTTTAGAAATGTTGGCAAACGTAAGTTTGCCAAAGCAAGCATCTTTAAAGATGCTTGCTTCCACATGCTATCAGGAATTGGAGAAAAAGTAATCAAAAATGCATTGAGAGTATTTTCTCCAGTTTTTCAAAGAGCAGAAGTCAATGAAGAATATGGATCAACCACACTTCCAGAAGAATTTTCCTGAATTTCTGAAAAATTTTTAATCGGATAGAGTGAGTTTTTTTCTAATCATACTCTTCATACAAACATTTTATCATTTGGAATCACTCATAAATAATCTCTTGTTTCCAAGATTTCAATATTTGGATAATGTGCAAAAATTTGATTTCTTAAAAAATTTACGTATTGATTTTCACAAACAACGAAAAATCTGATTTTATTTCAGATTTTTGCTATTTCAAAAGAAAAGTCAGGTCTTTTATATGTATTTTTTGTAACAATATTCCCTTTTATTTCTTCTATCGTATTATGAAGAACTATCAAAATATGTTCAAAAGCTCCAGCTCACTTTTCATTTTGTCTATCAACTAATATTTCAAGAATTGTTTTATTATTCATCATTTGTATTGTTATGCTTTTTCTCAGGTTTTATGGCTTTAACACTTGAATAAAAGCGAAAATAAGATTTTTTACAACAAACCAAAGTAGTATTTTTCAATAATTACATGGGCATAAAAAATTCTAGTACTTCTATTATATAATACTTTTTCAAAAAAAAACAATATTTCGCATTGACAAACACATAAAAACTCTCATAAAAGAGAGTTTTTATATTTTTATCTATTTATTTTGCAGAATTTCTCAATTCAATACATTTATCAAGATATGTTTTTACCAAATCTTGTTCTGTTTTTGATAAAGAACGTACATATTCAGATTCCATAGGATAAAAGTCTTCACAAGCAAGTTGTGATTTATCTTCACCACTCAAAGACAAGAGTGTATCAAAAAATGTATCTAAATCTTTTTGTCTTTGTTCTAATTGTTTCGCTTCTGATTGAGTTTCATCAGTATCAGATAATAATTCAGTATCTACAATTGTATTTTCAATAGAAATTTCAGAAACATCTTCAGTTATTTCAGAAGAAATTTGAGATTCTTGTTTTCCACATGAAAATAAAAACATTGTTACAAAAACAAGAGAAATAATTTTTTTATACATCACAAAATTTTAAAAAGTAAAAATTATCTTGCCTCCAAAGCATCAATTTGTGCTTGAAGTTGATCTATTTGTTTTTGTTGTTGTTTTACAGCTTCAACAAGTACTCATACGAGGTTTCAGTATTGTACTCATTTATATCCATTTTCGTCTGTTGACACAAGTTGTGGAAGAACTTCTTCTACTTCTTGAGCAATAAATCAAACATCTGATTTTCCATTACTTTTCCAATCCCAAGTGACTCATCTAAGTGCTTGTACTGTTTCAAGAGGATTTTGAATCGTTTCAATATTGTCTTTGTATCTTTCGTCTGATGTATAGGTAAATTCAGTTCCTCTTACTTGAGCAAAAGTATTAACTCCAGAAAAAGTATTTCACCCACTTAAATTTGCTTTAGCATTTAAAGTAGTTGATAAAGTATCTATTTTAGAGATAGGTAACGAAGGAATTTGAGCAACAGCTAAGACTCAAGTAATTTTTGTAGACACTAAAGATACTATCTTATCAGTAGTAATACCTCCAGCCAATTTTCCATTTGTTATTGATCACTCTCCTATAGCTATAGGTTTTAACAACCAATTTGATCCATTCTCAGTAAACATATTTCAAATACTTCCTGAACTCGCTGCATATGTTACTCCTGAAACTAAGGCAATTCAAACTGTAAATCATACAACGTATTTTTTTATGTTTTGTATTGTTTTCATAAATATATAATTATAAAATTAAAATTAAGGTAAATAATTTAAAACATCTCTATATTTTTCATTTTCTTTGTCACTCAGTATATCACATCATGGATAAATTGCAAGATCAAATGATATACACCCCTCCTAATTTTGTAAAATACGAGGTGGTTTTGTTTGAAGTATAGGATTATACTCAACTACCACTCAAGCAAGTTTTGGAGTTGTTCTGAGATTTCATGTTCATACAGATAAACTAGTCCCATTATGAAAACATTGTTTTTTTCCAGCAAACGCATATTGAGTAATATTATTTGTACTCTCTCAAAGTGCAACAATTTGAGATGTCGAAGGAGAAGTACATCAACTAGACCACGTTGTTATTTGTTCACTACGTACTGGTTGAAATGCTCTTAAATTTCAAAGATTATATTTTGCTGGATTTCCCATTCAAGGTTCATCACTTCAAAAAGGAGCTGCTGCAGTATCAGAGAGAGTATTTTTTGTATTTACAGCACCATAAATAAGAAGTTGTCTTCTTAAATCTACTACATTTGTTGCGATATCAGAAGATAAAACTGAAAAACCATTATAACTTAAAATACTTCCATCAGCAACAATGATTGCATCTATATTTGTTACATTTGGATGGATGTAAACATTTCATCAATTTCATTTATTTTTTGTATCTCTTTTTACAATAATAGTCAATACTGAAGAAGTATCATTTGTATTATGAATATCATTTCGAATGAAAAGATTTCCTCATTGAACAATTAAAGTATTCTCTCCTATTACAGACATTTTACTTCAAGTAAGACTTAATGATCACAATGTTAAAATTTGTCCTTTATTAGCCCCATTTGATAAGCTTCACTCTTCTCATGTATAGTCATAGTACAAGAATTCATTATTAAAAGATGTTTTAGTAGAAAGTCAGATTGGTGGAGATTTTTTATTTTCAGCTGTTCTTCCTTTCGTCATATTGATAATATTTCTGTTAATAGTTGCATTGAGTGACAAAAGATTTGCATCCATTTTTGCATCTACTTTTACGAAATTACTTTGTTGTCTAACTGCTTCATCTCATGAGGTAAATTTTGATTCTGTTGCATCTGTTTGCAGAGTACTAGTTGCACCACTAACTTGAATTTTTGAAGTATTCCAAGTTAACATATCTCCATCTCATGCTTTTCATTCAACTCTTATAGTACGAAGCTTTGACCCAAAAGCTGTAAATCAAAATTTTTGTGAGGCAGGACAATAATAACTTCCACTTGCTTGAATGAGTAAATCTCACCAAAATTCTGAGTCTAACATAGAATTTCATGACATATAATAACTCACGGTTTCTCATGGATCACAATTCCCATGTGCTGGTGTAGTTTCAGTAAAGTTCATACTAAAACTATTTGATGGTACTTGAAAATCTCCATACTGATCAGAATAAAGAAAAGTTGGGAGAGTAAATCATGATCTTACTTTAAGAGTAAATGAACTTTTATCACCCGATTGTTCAACTATAAAACCACTAGAGTATATAGTAAAAAGATCTTCTTTATGTCAACTAGCTGTATTTCCAACATCAGGATATGGACTTGTTGTCTTTATTTGAATTCCAGAAGCTGAAGCACTCAAAAATCAGAATCAAAGAAATAATACAGCCAGAGAAATAATTTGTTTATGTTTCTTCATAATAGTATTACATAAGAAATAAAAGAGTGGTAGAGTTATATTATATCACTACTTTCCATAAGAAAACTTCTTCATATTTTGTGTATGATAGTAGTTATTGTATGAAAAGTCAAATTTTTATATGAAAAAATAACTTATTTTCCACTACACAACATAATTATTCCATATAATACAATTATTGTCAAGTTTTTTTATAAAATAAATATTATAAATTATAAATACTTTAAAAAATCCTGAAACAAATTCAGGATTTTTGTATAGGATTTTATAAATCTCTTTTATTTCACTACTTCTATTACACGTCCTTTTGCAATTTTTCCACTCTCTGAATTACGAAAAAAGAGTTGAAATTTGACTCATGATACATACATTTTTGGATCAGCAGATATAGTAGTATCCCAACTATTTCTTGCAGAAACCCATTTCCATCATGATGTAGTAGAAATATTTTTAAAATTTGATACATTTGAACATGCATTTGCATTTACTGCGTTTGGTGCATTTGGATGAGCTAAAACTGCCATACATACTTGTGCATTTGATTGAGTCATACCAGATGATCAGATATGAATTGCATCAAGAGGAATATTTCACATACTGAGCGTATCTTTTGTTTGAAAAATTCTTGGTGATTTTAATTTTGCGAATGCTACTCATCAATATGTTCATCCTGAACAATCAATTTTAGCACCATCTTTCCACTCAATATCTGTCAAGCCTCCACATCAACTAAAAGCAACTACCCAAGGACTATTTCCACTATACCATCTAAAATAATCAAATAAAGCTTCATTATCTCATTGTCCATATCATGAAGTATTCCCAAAAATTGGATTTCTTCAGGTAAAAGTGGGTCCAGTCCACTGAGGAACTGACCCTGTTTTACTTTGTTTCGCATACATTGAGGCTGCTGTTCCTCAAAGACTTGTTTGTCTTATTCAAAGCAGATTATCTCTAAATATTTCATTTCAGATTTGAGTCATCAAAGAAGTACCATATGTTTTTTGTAAATCTGATACATCTAAAAATGATAAAGGAAATCCATAATGAGGATTTGCTGTTATATATAAATAATGCTCTAAGCTTGTTGGTTTGAGATATTGAGTCATACAATTATTTGGATTTGAAAATTGTCATCCTGAAGCAATAGTAAACCATTTTCCAGTTTGAGTTTGTCATTTTGCATCTTTTATAACAATTCTATATTTTCATGGTACCATATAATCACTATTTGAAAGTCATACTCTTTGTTCCCAATATCATTGATTTGTTTTTTTCATTCCAGCAACTGATTCAATAGGAACAAAATTTTTATCATCTGTACAAGAAAAACGATCATTTGGTCTATTTGGATTATTTATCTCAAATTCTTGACAAATTTTCAATCCTTCAACTGCTGCAATTCTTTGAGTATAGTAAGCTCCTGGTGTTTGACATGATAACATATTACTTCAAAATACATCATGAAGCGCAAATAATCATTGTCTTTCACACGTATACAAACGATTTCCTGCAAAACAACTATATCATCCAGAACCAGCATCACATGATGAGCCATCTACTGGAGTAAATCAACATGCTCATGGTCTTGGAGAAAAATCAACTCATGAAGATACTTGAGATGTCCAAATTCCATTTCCTGTTTGAGAAGAAGAGTTTGAATTATTAGTCGTTGTTGTTGAAGATTGTGAATTTGAAGAATTCGTTTTATTTGCCGTTTCACACGCTGTTTTTGTAGTATATGCTACTGTTGGAACTGGAGGAGCTGGTGAAAATTGAGGCTCAGAAAATCAAATCAATCCATTTGTACAACTTAAAGGTGTTTGAGTACAAGAAGTCCCAGTAAAAAAATTCTGACTTACTCCATTCTGAAATGCTATCCCATTTTGAAAAATACATCTTTGATTTGGAGTTGGTTCAGATGTTTTTGGTGTTTGAGTAGTATTTCATGAAGTTGGTGTTTGAGACGATGATCCTCATGTATTTGCAGAAGTTGTTTCATTTTTAATACAACGAACTGGTACTGCTTGTGATGTAGAATTTGCAACATCTCTCCAAATTTTCGTATCATTTGCTCATTTTTGAACCCATAAAATATATTCTGCTCCTCTGTTTGGTGAATGATCTCAAATATTTGATGCCCAATATGCTCATATTTTTCATTGATCAGCAAATTGTCATTGAGGCCAAATATTTCCTGCAGTTGGAAGAAGAAGTGTTGTTTGAATTTTATTTACCCAAGTATTGATAACTGCTTCCCCGTCTGATTCATGATATGAACGAGTAATTCCTATTGCATCAAAAGCTTTTCTCCAATCATCAGCAGAAGGTATACGATATCCTGTTGGACAAACTCATTCTCCTGAAAAGACAAAAGCAGACTTTGGAGCTGTTTTCCAGTCATTATTCCAATAATCCCAATTATTTCCTCTTACAAAATCATATGTGTCAGTTGATGGAGAATAATTTGAAATTTTTGTTGCTGTTGTTTTAAATCCTGTAGCTTGATATGGAAATCCTTTTTGTCTTCCCCATTGGAAAAAATCACCATATGATTCAACTCATGTTCCAGATTTCGTTGTTCCTACATTACATGCTGACCAAATTTGACCATTTGATAAAGTAATATCTGGAGTATCACAATGTGCGATTTGAGTAGTTGTATTTTGAGAAACTCAAGAATTTGTTGTTCATCATTGAGATACAGAAACTTCTTGTTGAGTTGTTCCTCCAGAAGAAGCTGAAGTTGAATCAGTATTTTTTTGACAATCTCCTGTTAATTGACACAAAAATTTTTCTGTTTCACTCATTTCTTTTCATCATTGAAGTTCTGTAAGAACTTTTTGTGATTCTGATTTTAAATATCAAATAATCAAAAGTATTGTAGAATTATGAGTATATTGTTTTTCTAATTTTCATAAATCGGTAATAAATTTTTCTATTGTTTGAATATTTCCTGTTTTTTTCAAAGATTCAATAATTTTATCAAGTTGTGCTTGATGTGGAATTTTTGTAGTTGATGTTACAGAAACATTTGAAGAAGTTTGATTTTGTGTCGTTGAATTTTGAGATACTGAAGAACTCAAAGTTCCATTTACCTCACAAAGAGATCATTTTGAACACAAAAAGTAATAATACTGAGTATTATATGAAAAACATTCACTTCTTACATAACTTGAATATTGTGTATTAAATTGTGTTTTTGCTGAATCACATGCAGAAAAACTTGAATATCCATCCATAAGAGAATATCCATTTTTTTGATAATTTTCAACTTGTGTTTGTGTTAAAGATAGATTTGCTGATACTCAAATAAATG
Source organism: uncultured Candidatus Peribacteria bacterium (assembly GCA_964470525.1). Classification (GTDB taxonomy): domain Bacteria; phylum Patescibacteriota; class Gracilibacteria; order BD1-5; family UBA6164; genus CAYYDE01. Next base: position 42,055 of record CAYYDE010000002.1, on the reverse strand, counting down.
AGAGTACTCCTACAAAACATCATAAAATTTTGATCATTTTTTTCATAATAGAGCCGATTAAAAATATAAACTGATTTCCTTTTTTATGTTCTTTTTTGTGGATACATAGGCAAATTATTTTGGTTAAATATAAACTTCTGAGTCATTCTATAATATATTTTTAGTTTTGTCAAAACTTTTTTATTTTCATGCATTTCAAAATGCATCAAACAAAGATGCTTTTATATGTTTCAATCCCGATTCTATAGTCGTTGAAGTTGGAAGTTTTCATAAAAATTCAATTTTCTGAGCAATATCATTTCCATCTTTTTTAATTTGTTCAAAATTTTGAAACCAAAAATAACTTGAAATACATAAAAACATAATAGCAAAAAATTTAATTCAAAAATTCCACTTAATATTATAATATATATTTGGAAAAATCACTTCATATGCACGAATACAAGACCAAACTAAAAGTCATATAAAAACTCAAATTGGTAAATAATAGTATGAAAATAAAAGTATAAGAGTTGCAACTACTACCAAAGAAAACGAAACTTGAATTTTTGCAAATACATTTGATTGTCTTTCATAATTCAAAAATATTTCTAATTGATTGAAAAACATATAAATTTTTTTGTATTCTCCATAATTTGATGAAAATATAAATAAAAGTACATATTTTAATTTATAAAGATCTTTTTTTGGAAATGTAATTTTTTCACTAATAGTATAATAAATAATTGGAAGAAGAAAAAAACTAAATAAATTATTTTGAAGCTCTACTATAAGATTTTTTAAATCTACCAATTGCATGTAATCTTGATAAATAAATTGTGATTTTTCTGATAAAATTTGTGGAATTTTCACTGTTCATTTGAGATTTGCAAAAGTATCTTTATTTAAAAATTCTGTTGAAGAAAACTCATAAAACAAAAGTTTTATTTCTCAAAAATATATATCAATCATTTTTGTTTTAATATACAACCAAAAAATACTTCTTTCTGGTAATGGAAGATCTTCCAAAGTTGAAATCACAGAACTATAAAAATCCCCACGAATGCTATGATAATTTCCTATAAGATCATCAATCAATGTTTTTACATTATGAAAATATTGCATTTCAACTGTTTTATACATATTTTTTGCTTTTCCATTTGTTGCATAATTGGAAATAACTTTTTGTAATATTCTCGTAACTGCTTGAAAATCAAGTTGTTTTTTATTGATTTTTAAAATAAAATGATCAAGAAAAATATTTGCTTTTTTCTCTGGAAGAGAAAGATACATTTTTTCAATAAAATGTTCAACAAAATCTTCTCTTAAATGAATAGAAAATTCCATATTTTGAATTCAAAATTCCTCATACACTCAAGAAATATATTGCAATGTATGAGTAGATCCAACAAATGATAAAAATTCTTGAAGTTCTTTATCTGTTGCTCATTTATATTTTTTCAAAAGTCCGATTGCTAAATTTTTTTGTTCTGGATTGAGAATAAAAGTTGCATATAAATAAAACAAAAGATCAAAATTTTTACTTTCTCTTAAATAATTTTCAAGATTATATATCCAAATATTTTGATAATTTGCCATTTTATAAATCCCATAAATGAAGCTTTGTGAATCTTCACTTAAGTCAAAACCTGCGGAAACTTTGGTGGAAAGTTCATTAAGAAAAAATGAAAATTTATTTTTAATTTCTGCTGATTTCAAATAAATAGCCAAAGGGTTTGGAGAACGAAAAAGAGTAAATAAATCCTTTTTTAGAGATTCAAAATCAATTTGTGAGAGTGTTTGTGAAGTATTTTTATATAATACTGGATCCATATTTTGTATTTTTATTTTGTAATATTTTATAGAAGAATACCATATTTTTTAAAAAAATGCAAAAACTTATCAATTGATATGAAAAAATTTGTATTCAAGTTTTTTTTCATATAATAAGAAAGATTTATTCTTTAAAAAACAAAAATATGTCACAAAAAACCTCTCAAAAATCTAAAAAAAGAGAAATCACTTCTGTGAAAAAAAACACTCTTATCCCAACTGTTATAGATAAAACTCCTTCTTGAGAAAGAGCATATGATATTTATTCAAGACTTTTAGAAGATAGAGTTATATTTTTATGAGAAGCTATTGATAATCATGTGGCAAATAGTGTTGTTGCTCAACTTTTATTTCTTGAAAAACAAGATCCAAAAGCCCCAATCACGATGTACATAAATTCTCCAGGATGACATGTAACAGCTGGACTTGCTATTTATGATACTATGCAATATGTACAATGTGATATCATTACTGTTTGTGTCGGACTTGCTGCAAGTATGGGAAGTGTGATTTTAGCAGGAGGAACAAAATGAAAGAGATATTCTCTTCCAAACTCAGAAATTATGATTCATCAACCTCTTGGATGAGCAGAATGACAAGCAAAAGATATTAAAATTGCTGCTGAAAACATTTTAGAAACTGGAAATCTTTTATACTCAATTCTTGCAAAACATACAGGAAAAGATATTAAACAAGTAGAAATAGATTGTGACAGAGATAATTATATGAGACCAGATGCAGCATTGAAATATGGGTTAATTGATAAAATAATTAAAAACAAATAAAAAATCGTGAAATTTCACGATTTTTTATTTGTTTTACTTTCAAAATCTTCTTTCTGTTTTTTCAAATTTTTGCAAAATTGAGAGGATTTCTTCTTTTTTCAAATCAGGAAAAAGAGTATCAGTAAAGACATATTCACTATATGCACTATCATACAATAAAAATCCAGAATGACGATTATCTCATCCAGTACGAATAATTAAATCAACTGTTGGAATATCAGCAGTATCAAGAAATTGACGAAAACTTTGCTCATTTAGCTCCCCATCATATCATAATTGTTGCATTTTTTTCATTGCACGAATAATTTCATCTTGTCAGCTATACACAAGTGCTATAATCAGTTTCAATCATGTATTTTTACTTGTTTTTTCTTTGAGTTCTTGCAAAATATTTTGTACATTTCATGGAAGTTTCTCAATATCTCCTATTGTTGAAAAAGAAATATTTTGTTCCAACATCAAAGGAAGTAAGTCAAACAATTTTTCAAATAATGAAAAGAGTCATTGGAGTTCTTCTTGTCCCCTATTTTCAAGATTTTCCTTACTTAAAGCCCATAATGTCAAATGTGAAACGGCAGTTTTTACAAATGTCTCAATGACATGTTTGGTATTTTCAAATCCTGCTTTATGTCAAAGATGAGATGGAAGAAGTTTTTGTTTTGCCCAACGACGATTTCCATCCATAATAATTCCCACATGTTTCATATTTTGCAAATTATATTTTAAATAAAAGGCACGAGTGCCTTTTATACATTAAACAACTATTTTATCTTCATCAGATAATACTTTTTTCTCATATGTTTTGAGTTTTGCATTTTTATTTACTTCATACAAAACCGTTGGTGCAATAAAAAGTGATGAAAATGTTCCCAAAATTACCCCATAAATTAAAGTTAAAATAAATCCTCTCATCGTTTCTGGACCGAATAAGAAAGTAGTAATCAATACAAATAAAAGAGTTAAACTTGTATAAATACTTCTTGTAATTGTTTCTGAAATAGAAATATTGATAATTTCATGAAGTGTTTTTTTATCTTTGAGCATAATTTTTACATTTGATCTAATTCTATCAAATACAACAATAGTATTATTGATAGTATATCAAAGAACTGTTAAAAGAGAAGTAATAAAGAGAATATCTATTTGAAATTCATGAAAAAATACCCCTGTAAAGATATAAAATCATGTTGCTCCAAGTACATCAAATAACATACTAAATAGTACAATTCCAGCAAAAGAATATGTATTTATCCCATTTGCTACACCAAAAAATGCCCAAACTATATAAATACTTATAGCAAACATCCCAAAAGCAAGAGTAATTTTTGCTGTATTTTTAATATAATCTCAAAAATTTTTCCCGATATTTATATAACGGCTTTGATGAAAATCATTTGATAATGTTGCAAAATAACTTTGTGCAAGAGTATTAAATTCTGTTTTAAGTGTTTCTAATTGTTTTTCATCACCTAAAGTATTAAACCCAACTATGACAACTAATTGTGATTGTCCGGTAACTCCATACACATTTATTCCGTTAATGACACCATTATTGAGTTGGTTAAATTCTTCTGAAATATGACGTACATCTTGATAAATAGCATCAATATCAATTTCTCATTCATAAGTAAATTCACTTTGAGTTCCTCATGTCATATCAATTCCATAATTTGCTAATCCTGAAAAAAACATTCAGAGAGAAAATAAAAATAATACAACACCTATTCCTAAAAAGGTAAATCTTTTTTGTATAAAATCCATATTTTGTTTGAATTAATAAATAAAAAGTTGCATTTATTATAAGTTAAATAAAATAAATTCAAGTTTTTATAAAATTTAATGTAAAGAAACGAACATGATACAAAAAATAATACGAATACTCTTTTGAATTTTAAATGCTCTGATAATTATACTTACTTTTTGACTCCTTTTTATTGCCATTTTTAAAAAAGAATGGTTTGAACTTTTTATTGAATGGATGAAAGGAGAAATTGCTGGACTTGGTATGTACAATTATCTTATTGTATTTTTCAGTGCATTTATAGAAGCCTTTCCAGTTTTATGAATCGTTGTACCTGGACAAAATATTTTACTGATAGTATGAGGTTTTTTTGCAGAAATAAGTATTTCAAATCTTATCAATGTGATAATTATTTCAAGTATTTGAGCAATTTTTTGAAATTATGTTGGATATATTCTTGGAAAAAAATATGGAGATAGTTTTTTTGATACCTATGGAATACGGTTTTGAATAGGAAAAACGGAAGTAAAATATCTCAAAATAGGAATTGAAAAATGGTGAGCTTTAGGAATTGCGGTTTGAAAATTTCACCCTATGACTCGTGCTTTTTTACCATTTATTGCTGGAAGCATGTGAATGAATAGTAAAAAATTTATGCTCTATAATGCAATTTGATCTGTAATTCGGTCAGCATCTATGATTATTTTTGGAGTCATTTTTGCTACATATTACAAAGTTTTTTTAGATCATTCAGGAAAAATTTCTCTCACTATCCTTGCTGGAGTTGCATTGTATATTTATAAATTTAAAAAAGAAGCATTTATCACATATTGGAAAGAAAAAAATGCTGAAATGGAAGAACTTTCAAGAAAATAATATTTTATAATAGCATCATTATGTTACAAAATTTCCCAAAAATACTTCAAGAAAAAATACAAATCATATATTCTCCTGAAGAAATAGAAACAATAAAATCTGGTTTTTCTCAAGAAAAAAGACCAACTACTTTTCGTGTCAATATACTCAAATCAAGTAATCAAGAAATTGAACAAGTACTTTGAGAACATCAAATTCAATTTGAAAAAATCCCCTATCTTTCAAATGGATATAAGGTAATAAATGCAAAAGAAAAAGACCTGTGGAATCTTCCTATTTTTACCGAAGGAAAAATATATCTTCAATGAATCACAAGTCAACTTATTGGAGAAATTATAGCGAAAGATATACAAAAAAAAGATTTAAAAATACTTGATCTTACAGCTGCTCCTTGAGGAAAAACAAGTCATATCTCAGCTCTTTTAGAAAATAAATGAGAAATATTTGCAAACGAACTTCAAAGTATTCGAAGAGAAAAACTCAAATTTACCATTGAAAGACAATGATGTGAAAATGTAGAAATTATTGCATGAGATGCAAAAGATTTAAAAAACAAATTTGAAAAAGAATTTTTTGATATTATTATTGCAGATGTTCCTTGTAGTGCTGAAGGAAGAGTACAACTTCATAAAGAAAAAAGTTATGCTTTTTTGGAAAAACCATGAATTCATAAAAAAAATTATGCTCTTCAAAAAAATATCCTTTGTGAAAATATTGATCTTCTCAAAAAATGAGGATTCCTTGTATACTCAACTTGTACTTTAGAACCTCTTGAAAACGAATGAATTCTTCATTTTTTAGTTTCAAATTATAAAGATTTAGAAATACAAAATATTGATGAATATTTTCAACAAACAAATATACAAACCATTACAAAAAAATGACTCAAATCATATAAAAACTATATTTTCAACAAACAAATTGAAAAAAGTATCAGAATTTTACCAAGTATTGATACAGAATGATTTTTTATAGCTAAATTGAAAAAAATATGATAATTATAAAAGATTTTTTGATAGAATATAGCGAATATATTATTATTGTTATTTCAATAGTAATATATTTTATCATTGATTCTATTCTCAGAAGAAAAAATAAAACTCTCCAACAAGCACTCTATGATAAATATGATATTGCGTTAGAAGAATGAAAAAATATTTCTGATATAGAAAATATTGAAGATGAGGATCAACTCAGTTATTATAAAAACAAAAATTTTATTTCATTATTGCGTTTTGGAATTTTATTTTTTGTTATTACATTTTATATTATTCATAAACTTCCAAACTTTTTTAGTTTTTTTGCAATTGCGGTTTGAGCAATTATTATCACATTTAAAGAAGTTATTTTATGTTTTATAGGATTTTTTTATATTTCAACACAATATAAAATTTGAGAAGAAATTGTTATTTGAGATACAAAATGAGAATTAAAATGAGAAATAATTTATCTCAATATGCTCAATGTAGGACTCATTTGAAGAGATGAAAATGGAGAAAATAATGGTCAATTTTATAGAGTTCCAAACTATAAATTTTTTACTGAAAATGTAAAACGAGAAGACATTAGTCTTCATAAATACAAAAAAGAAGAAATTACTGTAATGTATAATAAAAAAGAATTTGATATCAGTTTTGATAATTTTATTGAAAAACTTACCCAATATCTTGAAAATTCACTTCCAAAGAGAAATCTTAATACCGTATGAAATTATAAGACCTATATTTGATATAAATATAAAATGAAATTTGAATACGAGAAAGAAAACCTTATGGTAAAAATCCGTTTTATTGTAAGACCAAAAGATATTTTTGATATTGAAAAATCTTTATTTAGTTTTATAGAAAGTATGAAAAAAAGTTAGATGATATCATCTAACTTTTTTATATATTTATCTCCACTCACAACTTAAACTATATGTTGTCACTGGACATCAACCCCCTACATAGTCTGTACAAGTTCCTCATCAAATACTATAAGTTACATTTTGATTAAAATATCCAGTATTATCACAATAATCTCTATCATATCAAGTTGAATCACACCAACGAGATCCATTTGCTCTTGTACCATAGCTATTTGATGGTGCTCATCATCCATTATTTGTAAAATCAAATCCATATCATCATCTACATGGCCCTAATGGATCAATTGCAATACATTGCACTGAAGTTCATCAAGAAGTACATGACCAATTCCATGTTGTATCTGTAGCATTTGTCACTCATGAAGGAGTTCCAACATTACAAAGAGATGAAGAAGGTGCATTTACATACACTCATCCTTGTGCTGATCAACATGAAGAAGTTGGTGCAGAAAGAGAAATGGTAGTTATTACTCCATCATTACATTCAAACCTCCAACTTCCAGTTGGAGTTCCTGGAGGAACCCATCAAACAGCTGCAATATTATGAGAAGCTCCATGATTCAATGCTGGTACATTGAAATATGATGCATGTACAAATGCTGCACAATTTCTTGGTCCATTTGAAGTCGAAACACTCCACGTTCCATTATTACAAGTAAAATTTGCTCTCCATTGAGGATTTAAATTTGACCAATTCAAACATGCAATATCTGTAGCTCAACATTCTATAGATGCTTGAAATGTTCATCAAGAACTACGAGAAGGAACAGCAGAGATTGGATGAAGTGATCATGCCAAATTTGATGCTTGAAGTTTTGTCAATGCTGAACAAGTCACTGGTCAAGAAGGACAAGTTTGAGTAGTTTGTGGTGTTCCACTACACAAAGTATTCAAAACTGTTGCTCCATCACTACTTCTTATACAACTTGCTGTTCTTGTTTGTATACCATTTGTATTTTGACACAATCTACTTTGACTTCCATTTGTACATGTAGACCAAGCTCACCAACTTGGACTTGCACTACAATTACTCCAATTTCAATATGAATATGAGTAAGTTATCTCTTTACAACTTCCATTATCCCACGCATACCCACTTGCACATGTAAAACGACATGATGCTACAGTAGCTGTTGCAGAATATGTTCCTGCCACAGATAGTGGAGTCCATGTTGTTCCATTTGATAATGTTTGTGTAATTGATGTAGGTGATCATAACCACCAAACGGTATTACTAGGTTTCATACAAGGTGTGGTTATTGTACAATTATTTATTGTAACTCAATTTGGTTTATGATCGATAAAAGAGTTAAATTCTCATCATGATCAAAGCGGAATAAAATATTCACTACTTGAAGTATTCGCTATATTTCTACAAATTTGATGTTTATAAATATTTACTCCTGTTGTGTTTCCTAATTTATATGTGTTTCATTGTGTTTCAGATATATTTGCATTTGCTTGCATAAATCATAGAACTCAGAACATCAATATTCAGATCATCATAATTTGTCTCATACTATTTGCTTGTATTTTTATATTATATTTTTTTATCTGTCAATTTTTATTTTTGAAAAAATGAATCTTTATATATATTTAAAATTTTTTGTATAATATCTTTTCTCTGTTCAAAACTGTCTGCTTGAGATGGATCAAATTCATATAAATATACTTGTTCAAAAATTTCTTGAAATGGATGAGAATAATTTTCTTTTAATTCTTGAGCAGTACATACAAAAATTTTCTCATCTTGATAGAGATGAAACACATATTCTCTTAAAATACGTGAAAGTTCTGCATAAAAAAATCAAGTCTCAAAACTTTCTACATATAAAGAAAGATAATGAAGTTTTTTTTCAATATCAAACGTGTTTTCAACAGGAATAGCTTCAACCACAACAGACGAAGTTGTTTTTTTTACAAGATAATATTGAAGTAAAAAATAATATATCACTAAAAACAAAATGATACCCCAAAATAATATATATTTTAGAGAAAATAATGTTCAAAATATGAGTAATTTTATATCAAAAATATCAGTCATAATCAATAGAATAGAAAAATAATTTACCTTTTAAAGAAAAACTTCATCCACTCAGAAGGAAGATGAGTAGTATCATCAATACGAATATAATCTCATTGATATGAATGAATCTTTTTTGAGAAAGTATGGATTTTTTCAGCACGCAATGCGTTATATGCTTGTATCTTTTTTTTGTGAGATGAAGAAAGAAAAAATGTTGATCCTCATCCATCAAATTGATACACCAAAGAGTTTTCTCCTAAAGTATTTTCAAAACTATCAAAAATATTTACATAAATCAACTCATGTTTATGAGCTAATATTTTGAGATTTTTTTCTTCTATTTCTTCCATCTTATCAGTACAAAGAAAAACAAGTGCATCTTGAAATGGAAGATGTAAAAAATATGAAAGTGCTTGATTTATATTCTGAGTTTCTCAAGATGGATGCAATTTTTTGAGTTTTTCTCATAACATTTGAAAATTTTGATGTCATTTTTTTGGTGGGAAAAATATATAATCATGCGATGTCACAAAAAGAGCTCCAATTTTATCATTGTTTTTGAGAGTTTCTTGAGAAAGAAATTCAAAATTTTTGATAAACGTATGGAGTTTATTTTCTCATTTTCCTGCAAATAATAATGAATCAGAAAGATCAAGAATAAAAAATATATGTAATTCCCTTTCTTCCTGAAATTGTCGAATGAGTGTATTTCATTCTTGTAGAGAACGTACAAAATCAATATTTTTTATGTCATCTCCAAATTCATACTGACGAAAATCTGCAAATTCAATCCCCTTTCCTTTAAAAAAAGTTTTATAATTTCATACAAACGGTGTGGATACTGGTTTTTTCTTTTTTATCATATTCTTTTGTAAAAAACTAAGAAATATGGACATTGTCTAAAATATTTCTAATAATATCATCAATATGAATATCATCTGCATACGCTTCATAATTTAAAGAAAGTCTATGACGTAAAACAGGATATGCCATTTCTTTTATATCTTCTGGAATTACAAAATCTCTTTGAGATAAAAATGCAAGTGCTTTTGCAGATTTTAAAAGAGCCAAACTTGCTCTTGGAGAAGCTGGATAATTTATATATTTTAAAAAATCTTGTTGTTGTGAACGAGTAAAAAATACAATATCTTTAATATATTGATAAATTTTATCATCTACATATACATTTTGAATCAGATCTTGTATGGCAATAACATCCTGAGATGACAAAATTTTTTGTAAAGATATTTCTTCTCTCGTATCTCATCATTTCATAATAAGAATTTCCTCATCATCAGTAGGATACTCCACAAGAGTTTTGAGAAGAAATCTATCAAGTTGTGCTTCAGGAAGAGAAAATGTTCATTCTTGTTCAATTGGATTTTGTGTTGCAAGAACCATGAACGGATCTGAAAGTTTATGAGTTGTATTTCAAATACTTACTTGTTTTTCAGCCATTGCTTCTAAAAGAGCTGACTGAACTTTTGAAGGAGCACGATTGATTTCATCAGCTAACACAAAATTTGAAAAAATAGGTCAAAATTTTACAAAAAAATCATTCTTTGCTGGATTATAAATATTTGCTCAGATTAAATCACTTGGGAGTAAATCAGGAGTGAATTGAATTCTTTTAAAATCTAAATCCAAAATTTGAGCAATCGTATCAACAGTAAGGGTTTTTGCCAATCCAGGAGCTCATTCGATCAAAATATGTCATTTTGAAAATAGTGCTATTAAAATATCACGTACGAGTTTTTTTTGTCATACAACTTTTTTTTCAATTTCTTGGTACAAAAGGCTAAGTTTATCTTGAAAATCTTCTCATTTGTATTGTGTATCGGACATAATTATCTCTTATAAATAATAAAACTAAATGTATTGTATCAAAAAAACGTTTTTTTTCAATAGAAATATAATATTTTTCATCTGATTTCTTTTAAAATATATACAAACAATTCAGAAAAACTTGACTTCTCTCCAAAAAAAATTATAACATACTCAGTTTATGAAGGAAATGAAAGAATATGAACTCAACAGTAAAACAATTATTTGTGGTAGTTATTATTCTTTTAGGAAATACCTAAAGGTTCTTTTTGGTCATAGAATCAAACAAAAACTTTTAGGAAACAAATCTCCTGAAAGTTTTTTATTTTTATACTAAGTTCTTGTATTTCATCCTACCAATAAGTGATGTAATATAAGATGTTTGGAATAAAAATGAAATTTCAAATTTTATTCTTCTTACAAGGAATGAATAAAAAGAAGGATCATCTGAAGTTATCGCTTCAGTTATTCCATAAAACGAGTCTCAATTCTTTGGAGTAATCATATAATGATACATAAACAGAACAATGCTAAAGGGAAAGAAGCTGTCCGTTTTTTTAGACAACAATTCTCGAAACACATGAAAGTCTTGTCCTCAAAAGAGGACAGAAGGATTTTGTACCTCTTTATTTTACATAAAAATAGTGGTACAAGAAGTGAGTTGCTTCGTGAATTTAGGGCTATCGCACAGCTCTCAGAGAAGCTACAAAAAGATGTTTTTGATTTCTTACAGCGTCGGGGACAAATCATCTCTGAAACACATACTGATTTTATCCCAAGAAAACAAGAAAGTAATATTGGAGCTTCTCTCCAATATTGACTCAAGAAAAACCCCTCTTTTAGAATTGAGGGGTTTTAATTTTTAAAAATCTTTCACTCAGAATTTATAAAAATATATTGTACATGATGTTTCTCACAAAACTCAATAGCTTTTTGCTCTCACATAGCTAATACTGCCGTTGCAATTGCATCTGTTTTATATCAGTGAAAATCAATAATTGATGCTGAGATAAAATGTTTTTCCTGATTATTATGAAAAGGATCTATAATATGATGATAGGTTTTTTCTTGTATTTTCCAATTTCTTAAATATGTTCATGATGTAGAAATACTTTTATTGGTGAGTGAAATATTTTCTACTGTTTCTCATGCAATAAATGGAGACTGAATTCAAATATTCCAATCTTTTCAAAATACATTTTTTCCTCACACTTTTATATCTCATCACATATTCACAAAAAAATTTTTATATCACAGATTTTCAAGTTTTTCTGCAATTTCATCAGCTAAAAATCATTTCGCAATACTTCAAAAATCCAAAAACATTCCAGATTGTAATTCCACTTGATTTCCGTAATTTTTTATAGAGAGAAAATCAGTATTTGGCTCTGTATTATGAAGAGAAAACTTTTGAAGCTCAAAAGAAGAAGTATATCCTATCGTTCTTACATCCACTAATGGATTAAAAAAACCTTCTGTGAGAATATACATTTCTCTTGAACGATATAATAATCGTAAAAAACGATCTGTTACTTTGTGTATTTTTAAAGTATTTAACTTCATAAGTTCTGAATCGAAACGAAAACGAGAAAATTCATCTTCAAAATCTTGAATATATTTATAGAGAAAGTTGATATCATGATTTTTTGGTTTTTGTTGTTGTGTAACAATTGTTATTTGACAGAATGTTCAGAGTGCAACAAATGTATAATCAAACTTTTTCATATTATTTTTGTTGATTTTTTAATGAATATTTATGAATTACTTCCCAAAGTTCTTGTGAAAATTCTCAGTCAACTCAAAATTCTTTTGAATATTCTTGAATATACGCAAGCACTTGATTCCATCTTTGAGGTTGGAGTGTATCGTATCATAATGCAATTTTAATATGTCCTATGGATTCAGCAAGATTTTGACGACGAGAAAGAAGATACAACATTTCTTTATCAATAGTTTCTACTTGGTTTCTATATTCTTCCAACAAAATTTTTAAATCTCCCATTTACGTATTCTATTAAAAAATAAATATTTTTACACAAAAAAAGTCTAAAAAATTAGACTTTCTTATTATTGATTTACAGTGTTAAGAAATTGATTTACTGCAATTGTTGTTAAACTTGCTCCAGAAATTCCATCAACTTGAAGTCATGCAAGAGGTTTCCCTAAAATAGCTTCTGGAAACTGTTGTGCAAATACTTCTTGTTTTCCTTCTTTATCATTGATTCCACCAACTGCAACAACGACTCCATCTAATACTTCAAGAGTTGCTGTAAACACAGAATTTTCACCATTTGGCCATACATATGGTGCAACGACTTCAATAATTTGTACTTGTCCAGTAGTTGTATTTTCTACTGTTGTTTCTACAGAAGAAATATCTGATTCTAACTCTACTTGATCTACAATTTCTTGAAGATCAATTGTTTCTTCTCCAGAGAGATCAATAGAAACATTTTCTGGTGTTTCATCAACTGGAGTTTGTGAAGCTGTTCCACAAGATGCAAGTGCAAAAAGAGGAAGAACAGCAATTGCTTGTACTTTTTTCATAATTTTAGGTTGTTTATTAAATTAAATTTTTAACGTGTACAGTTTATTCAATCTTAATATTTTGTCAATTTTATAGAAAACTTTTTGACTTGACTCAATGGAAAATATTATACTTTTTATAGTGTTTTTCCTTTAAAACTGGGAAGAAAAAAGATGAAAAAAGTTTATTTTTTTAGTAATTCTTTCCAAAATTCTATATCAGAAATTTGTTTCCAAGCATCTAAAAGCTCATTTTTAAAATCTTCAAATTCTTCTTGATTGTGTGGAACATCAATATATTTATAGTCACCATCTCTTCCCTCAACAAAATCAAGAGCTAAACTTCCAATTTCATATTTTGAAGAAAATTCACTATCAAGCTGACACAAAAGTTTATAAAACATAAGTTGTCTAAAATATTTTCATTCTCACTCTTTTTTATTTCCATTTCTATCAATTCATTTAATCTCTCAAAGTGATTTTGGTTTTCAAGTTTTATAATCAATTAAAGCAATACTGTCTTTAAAAAATGCCATTTGACCAAAGCTATCATTATTATCTGAAGTTGAGAGTCAAAGTTTCTCAATTTTATCTATTTTTCCAGTCAAAGGAACTCATTCAAAACTCAGTCATTTTGGTCTGAAATTGTATTCTAAATATAAAACTTCTCTTACATTATTTTTATATGTTTCGTAAAATCACGCAAGTCCAGTCGTTCATTTTTGTAATAATTTTTCAAAACTTTCTGGTGGTAAAACTTCTTTTTCAAGTAAAACTTTAAAAGTAAAAGTAAGATAATTTACATCATCCATTTTTCCAGTTTGTTTGTATCTTGAATAGAAAAGTTCTAAAACTCTATGATATACTTTTCAGAAAATAGTTGCATCATTATCAGCAAATGGATATCTAAAAACTACTGAATTGAGAAAATTTAATGGATCTTCTAAAAATACATTTAAATCTGTTGGAGAAAGTCTATAATTTTCTAAAAATTCTTGTATATAATCAAATTCTAAAGCTCAATATTCAAATAATTTTGGTTTTAAAACATTTTTTATACTTTGCTCAAAAAAAGTTCCTGAAAGTTCTAAATTATTTTCTTTATTTTCTAAATTATTTTCAACTTCCGAGATAAACACACTCGCAAGTTTGATTTTATTTTCACTTGAAAGTGGAAAACTTAAAATAAGTTCTTTTTTGGCTCTTGAAGCAGCAACAAAGAAAAGTCTTCTTTCCTCTTCAATCGGTTCAGAAATATCTTGTAATCCATCTCATGCAATTCAAGTTGGAAGTTTTAATTTATCAATCACTCTTTTGTTATCCCAATTTCCAGTAAATAAATTCGCTATAAAAACTACTTCATATTCCAATCATTTACTAGAGTGAGCTGTTAAAACTTGTACTCACGCTTTATTTTTTCTTAAAATTTGTCTTGAAATAGCATAATTATAACTTAAATGAAGATTTATTTTTGCAAGAAAATTTTGAAGAGAAAAATCTTTTTTCACACTTACATAACTTTTTATTTTATTAAAAAGCGTATAAATATCTTCAATATCATCAAAGTTTCCATGTTTTTCAACATATTCAATAATTCCTATTTTTTCAATAAAATATGGAAAAAATTCAACAAAATGGAGCTCTGACTTTTTTTGTAATACATCAAGAAACATTTCTCTAAAATCTATAATCGCTTGTCTATCAGTTAAATCAATAGTTTTTGTTTCTAAATCAAGAATATAATCATACAATCCTAACTTAAATTTTTTGGTATAATTAAAGTTGTATAATTCTTTATTCATCTTAAAAATATCTGTTTGTGAAAGTCAAATAACTGAACTTCTTATGATATCAATAAAATATTTATCATTTTCAAAAGTATTTTCTAAACACGATAAAAATTTAATTATAAATTCTACATAATCATTTTTTAAAATATCTGTATTGAGTTTTGAAGTAACTGGAATATTATTTTGTTCTAAAAAATTTGAAAATTCTTCGACTTCTGCATTATTTCTCACGATAATTGCAATTTCTTCATGTGGAATATTTGCTTCTAATCTTTTTTTGATTTCTCAAACGATATATCATGCTTGTTCTTCTTTGGTATTTGGAGTCACCAAAATCGGAATATTTGAAAGAGAAGAAAGGTCCCCGTTACTAGAAATAAGTTTTTTTTCAAGTCCAGAAATTCTTTTTGAAAGTCTTTCATTATTATTTTCAATCAGTGATGTACATAAATCTAAAATTCATTGAGTCGAACGATAATTATTTTCTAAAACTATCATTTTTGTTTCAGGAAAATGAGTTGAAAATTCAAGCATATTCTCAATATTTGCTCATTGAAAACGATAAATTGATTGGTCATCATCTCATACAACTAAAATATTTGGAGCATCTTCTCAAACACTCAGAATGAAATCTATAATTTTATTTTGCGCATTATTGGTATCTTGAAATTCATCCAGCATAATAAATTGATATTTTTCTGCATAAAAATATTTTACTTCTTCATCTTGTGAAAACACTTCTACTACATAGTTAATCATATCTGAAAAATCATATTTTTCTTCTTGTTTTAAAGTTTCTAAATAAATTTTATAAAGATGATTGAGTTCAAATAATTTTTTTATGTGTTTTTCCTGAGTATCCTTTGTTGTTTCATATTTTTTCAGAGTTGGTTTTATTTCTGACAATATTTCAGCATAATTTGTCTCTTGTTTTGTGATAATATTTTCGAATTCTTTTGGAGTAACAGCTTCTTGTTTGAGAGTATTGATACGAGATTTTATATCTCTTAAATACAAAAATGGATCAAAATCATTCGTAAGATATTCAATATTTTTATTTTGAATTTCTGTTGTTAAAATATTTTTAAGTATTTCTAAACTATCTACATCATCAATTGGTGCAGATGCTTTATATTGTATAAATTTTTCTGGAAAATTTCTAATAACATCCTGACAAAATGAGTGAATAGTTGAAACAGAAACTTTGTATCCATCAGCTCATAAAAATTTTTCTAATCTTTTTTTAATAGCAATTACTCACGCATCAGTAAAAGTTGTGATAAGAATATTTCACGGATTTATTCCTGTTTGATTCAGAATATTTGCGGTTCTGAGTCCTATAATTTGAGTTTTTCCAGTTCCAGGTCCAGCAACTACCATAACTGGTCCATAAATGGTGTCTACGGCTTCTTTTTGGCTTGGATTGAGTTTATTGTATTCTTTTTCAAAGATATCTTTTTTCATGCAAAAAATTTAAAAAATAGGCTTTTTGATATTATATGAATTTTTTGGAGAATGGAAAATTTTTAGGAAAAAATAAAAGCCGAATGGCTTTTAAAAAATTATTTACAGATCTTTTCCAACATTAAAACCCAGAATTACGAACATTTCGAGCAATTTCTTCAGTGCTGAGAATACGATCATAAATGAGTAATTCATCTATAGAAAGCCATGGGAGATTTCATGGAATTCATCAAAAAAGTATTATCTTAAAACTTTCATTATCCATATTTCACTCATAAATAATATCTGTATCATGATACACTTTATAATTTCATTCATCATAAACAAGGGTATATAAATACCATTTTTCTAATTCAATACTTCATATTGTTAATCATCAACCAAAAGAATGCTGTCATCCAGATACTCAATGTCTTGGAGTCCTATTAGCTGAGGCAAATCAATTTATTCAAAGTGAAAACAATCATGATGGATATGCATGTACTTTATACTTAAAAGTAATACTAAATTTTTTCTTTTCTATTCCAAGTATACCTTCACATCTCATAGGAATCAGCGCCATACCTAGCGAAGATATTGCTTTTCCATTCACTCCATCTCCTAACGAAGTAGCTGTAATTTGTGCTTGACAATTCCCCACATCTCCACTGAGATTTTTTAGATAATTCCATGATCCATCACTCGAAGCAATAGTTTCCATATCAAAATATCAAATCAAAGAATTATCATAATTCTTCAAAATCATTTCATTTTTCTTTTCTACACAATTTTTCAATGTATTTTTTCAGCCATCCATCACAAAACATGCTTCTGGTGAAAATATTCCACTTTGAGTGAGTGCTTCATTTTCTACCAAAATTAAACTTGGTAAACTTGGTGAAAATTTATAATTTCATTTTACAATTACACTCTTTGAAGCAGCATATGTTTGTGGTAAAAAACTTGTTTTTTGGTTTTCACTTTCAATTCATATTTGATATGATCTTCCATTTTGATATGTTGAATACACATAATTTGTTCCATCTTTTGGATCAAGTGGAATATTATTCATTTGAATAATATTTGAAACATTTTCTCAAATAATTCATTGAGTGATTCCTCCAGTATATGTAGCTGGTACATCTGGAGATGGATATGTTGATGATTTAATAGAAAATAAATCAAGTCATGTTTCAATATTTTTTACTGTCATTATTCTATTTGCATCTCGAGAGTCTTTTGTATAGTTTTGAAAACTTACAAATGCAATCGTTGCAAGAATTGCGAGAATTGTGATGACGATAATCAATTCAACAAGAGTAAAACCTATAAGGTGCCTACCCCCCCCCGCGGATTTTGAGGTTATTTTGAGTGTATTCATATATTTATATTAAAAAATATTTTTGCCTTGATAGTATAAATCATTTTTTTGATTTTGCAAAGAAAAATAAAAGCCAAAAAAGGCTTTTATTTTTTAGATGTTCTGATTTCAACAGCTTTATCTAATTCTTTAATCATTTTTTTATTTGTTTCCCAATTTACACAAGCATCTGTAACACTTACTCCTGGAAGTAAATCATCACTTAATGGTTGATTTCCTTCATTGAGATTTCCTTCTATCATAATTCAAACTATTTTTTGATTTCCAGCAGCAATTTGTCTTGCAATTTCTGCTGATACAATAGGTTGATTATTATGATTTTTTTGAGAATTTCCATGAGAAGC
The DNA here is from genome assembly GCA_964470525.1 of uncultured Candidatus Peribacteria bacterium. GTDB lineage: Bacteria > Patescibacteriota > Gracilibacteria > BD1-5 > UBA6164 > CAYYDE01. The sequence continues at coordinate 23,640 of CAYYDE010000002.1, read as the reverse complement.
ATCCACTATTATTCATGTTTTTATAGACGATTTATCTAATACTTGTTGAGTGTTTTCAATATCTTCTTCTGAATAATTTGGTCCAGTATTTCATCATCTCAAAATAATATGCCCATCTGGATTTCAAGAAGTAGTAACTTTTGCTACTTCTCCTCATTTTGTAACTGATAAAAATGTATGTTTTCCTCTTGAAGATCGAATAGCATCAACAGCAATTTGAAGATCTCCTGTAGTTCCATTTTTAAAACCAACTGGCATAGAAAGTCCTGAAACTAATTTTCTGTGTTCTTGACTTTCAGTTGTTCTTGCACCAATAGCTCCCCAAGTTACTAAATCTCAAATATATTGTGGAGTAATCGTATCTAAAAACTCAACTGCTGTTGGAATTCACATTTGATTTATTTTGAGTAATAATTCTCTTGCTATTTGTAATCCAGCATCAATATCACAACTATCATCTAAATGTGGATCATTTAAAAGTCCTTTCCATCCAACTGTTGTTCTTGGTTTTTCAAAATATGTTCTCATTACCAAAAATAAATGTGGATTTTCTTCTTGAATTGATTGTAATAATTTTGCATATTCAAGAGCTTCGTCAACATTGTGAATAGAACATGGCCCTGTAACAACAAGAAGTCTATCATCTTGTAAATTAATAATATTACTTACTGATATTCTGCTTAATTCTATAAAATCCGCAGTTTGTTTATCAAGTGGATATTTTTCAACTAATTCTTTTGGAGAAATAATTTCTTCAATACTTTCAATTCTTTTATCATCAACACTTGAAAGTGTATCATGTACTGGCTGTATCATAAAACAAAAATTTAATAAATAAAAAAGTTCCTCAAAACTTGAAGAACTTGTAGTTGAAAATCAAAACGACAAAAAACTAATCCTTCAAAAAGAACCTATTAAAGAAAAAGAAAAAATAAGAATATTTTTTTATAGTTAACATAATGTAAAAAATTACTATTAAGTATTGTTTTTATATTGATAAAAATATATTTGTCAAAATTTTTTATGTATTTGGCATTTTTTGAAGGATTAAATCATTTAAAATATTATATCCACTCAATACTTCTTGAAACAAAGGATCCCATTTATGTTGAAAAATAGTATAATGAAAATGTGACAAAAGTGCATTATTATGAATAAAATCATTCATTTTTTTTGTACGAATTTGAAGCTCAACCAAGATTTCCGACATACGAAATGGATTGATAAATGTGTAATGTATACTTTTGTATCAATTTTTCTTTGGATTTTTTATATAATTTTTTGTTTTCAGAGAAACAAAATCTGACTCAAAAATACTTTTAAATTTATATAAATTCTTCAAATTTTGAAATACAAGTCGGATTCATAAAGTATCCATCACTTCTAATTTTTGTTCATTATTATATTTTCCATACAAACTGAAATATGATTTTTTTCTGAGTTTCATCGTTCCCTGTACCCCAGCTTTTTCTAAAATTGTACTTAAACTATTTATAGTAGAAATAATATATTCTCCTGGAAGTTCTGATTGAGAAGTTTTTTCTAAATGTATTTTTTTGATTTCTGTATATTCTTTTGGATACATATATTTAAAATACGTATCTTGAAAAAACAACAAAAAACTTGATTCTTTCAAAGTCAAAAGCGGAATAATATATCCTATAGATTTATAATAATTATCCAAATTTGGAACAATATTTTTTAAAAATACCGGTGAATTCAAAACCGTATATTTAATCACAATTTTTAAAAGAAACAGATCATTTTCCATTTCAAACATTTGTTGTACATACGTTTCAAAATCCCCTGCAATATCAGCATAAATCGCTGTTTCAATCTGTTCAATATAATTTCTATCCTGAGCTGTAATAAAAGGATCATCTTTTTTCATAGCTCCAAAAAATATAAATCCATATATCAAAGTAAGCACAATAAAATATTCATTGGTAGAATTTTTTTTGAATCTTAACATGATGATACGAATAAAATTAAGATCCTCCTCTTTCATCAAATGTGCATAGGTATCAAAAATAATTTGAATTTTTTTTTGATACTTTTTATTACGAATATTTATATTTTCCATAATTTTTTAGAAAAATTGAAAATAAATTCCCTTAATCATTTTTATCTTCCTCTTATTTTAATAAATAATAGGTCTTTTGCAAAATAATTTTTCAAAAACAAAAATTTGACTTTTATTTTAGCACCTATATAATATATGTGCTTATATGCTTTTTATTTTATAACTTTTTATAAATATGAATATCCAACCTTTCAGTGATAGAGTCGTACTCAAAGCTATTGAAAAAGAAAATATTACCAACAGTGGTATTTATATTCCAGATGGAGCAAACAAAGAAAGAACTTTTATATATGAAGTGCTTCGTGTTTGACCAGGAAAAGAAGGAAAAAATATTGAAGTACAAGTTTGAGATACAGTTTTATGTGGACAATACGCGTGAGATGATGTAAAAGTAAATTGAGAAGAATTCAAGATTGTAGGATTTGATTATATTCTTGCAAAAATTAACTAAAAAAAATACTTTATTTTCTAACAAAAAAACTATGTCAAAACAAATACTTTTTTGAGATGAACTCAGACAAAAAATGTTTCAATGAATTGAAACTGTTGCGAAAACTGTGACTGTGACTATGTGACCAAAATGAAGAAATGTGATTTTAGATAAATGATATGGAGTTCCTCAGGTGACAAATGATGGAGTGACTATTGCTCGTGAAATCGAGCTAGAAGACAAATTTGAAAATATGGGTGCAGAACTCGTAAAAGAAGCAGCATCAAAAACCAATGATATTGCATGAGATGGAACAACAACAGCAACACTTCTTACCTACGCTCTTGCTCGTGAATGACTCAAAAATATTCAGAATGGAATCAATGCTATTGAACTCAAAAACGGGATGAGAAAAGCTGGAATTGTTATTTCCCAAGAACTGGAAAAAAATGCAAAAATGATTTCAACATCAGAAGAAATTACACAAGTTGCAGCCCTTTCTGCTCAAGATAGCGAAGTGTGAGAAATTATAGCACACGCTATGGAAAAAGTTGGGAATAATGGAGTAATTACGGTAGAGGAATGACAAACTTTTGGTCTCGAACTTGAAGTGACTGAATGAATGGAATTTGATACTGGATATGTGAGTCCTTATATGGTCACAAATTCAGAAAAAATGATTGCTGAGATGAAAGATACTCCTCTTCTCATCACTGATCAAAAAATCACAAATATGAAAGATTTGCTTCCACTTCTGGAACAACTTCTCAAAGAATGAACAAAAGATCTTGTGATAATTGCTGAAGAAATTGAATGAGAAGCTCTTACTACAATAATTTTGAATAAACTCAAAGGAGTTTTAAATATTTTAGCAGTAAAAGCTCCTTGATTTGGAGAAAGAAAAAAAGAAATTCTTCAAGATATTGCTATTGTAACTTGAGCAAATATTATCAGTCCAGAAGTTGGACTCAAACTTGAAAATGCAACACTTGACGATCTTGGTGGAGCAAAACATATTATTGCTGAAAAATCAAAAACAACAATTATTTCCTGAGCTGGAAGCAAAGAAGCGATTCAAAAAAGAGTTCAAGAATTAAAAAATACTCTTGAAAATACTCCATCAAAATTTGACTCAGATAAACTCATAGAAAGAATTGCAAAACTTGATGGTTGAGTCGCTGTGATAAAAGTTTGAGCTGCAAGTGAAGTGGAAATGAAAGAGAAAAAACTCAGAATTGAAGATGCTCTGAATGCAACTCGTGCAGCAATTGCTGAATGAATAGTTGCGTGAGGATGAGTAGCGCTTCTCAAAGCAAGTTCAGCGCTCCACTGAGTAGATTTTTGAAATGAATATCAAAATATTTGAGCTCAAATTGTGAAAGAATCTCTGTTTTATCCACTCAAACAAATTGCAGAAAATGCTGGAAAAAACGCAGAAGAAATTCTCAAAAAAGTACAAGATTCTCCAAGTAAGGATTTCTGATATGATGCTGCAAAAGATGAATATGTTGATATGATTGTAGCTTGAATTATTGATCCAAAAAAAGTGGAAAGAGTTGCTTTAGAAGAAGCTATTTCTCTTGCTTGAATGTTTCTCACAACAGAAAGTGGAATGGTTGATCTTCCAAAAAAAGATGAAGAATCTACTCATCCATCTCTATGAATGCCTGGAATGTATTAAAAAATCTCTCATATGAGAGATTTTTTGCTTTCAAAGAGATTTTATGATACAATAGTTCATATTATTTAAAAAAAATATATGAACTCAACTCTTGCAACTTTCACTCACTCAAATAGTTATTATGTTGGTTTTCTCAATCATCTCAACACAAAATCTCATGGACTCAAAGAAAAAGTCACTCATTGGCAAAAAAGTATTCTACAATCAGATACAAAACATCTTTCTCAATGAGAAAAAAACATTGTAAGTTGGTATCGATTCAACAATGTTTCCTATCATTGCAATGAATACAAAATTTCACCAGAAAAACAAGAAATTTTAGATAAATATAGAAATGATCCATATTATATTTTCAAAAATATGGTAGAAATTATGGGAAGAGATCTAATTTCAAAACGTTTAAGAAATATTCTCAAAAATGAACTTTCTAGTGATGATGCTCGTTTGCAAGTATTTATTAGTAGTGATTCTGATGATGTATTTTGATGAGTAGATGTAATTTCAAAAATTCAATATTGATGAAAAACATCATATTTAGGAATTGATATCGCTGTTTCATGAAATCAAGAATATTTAGCAAATAAAACACAAAAGAAAACCCAAAGTATTTGTATGGAATTTAATTTGGAAGAAAAACTTCCTCCAACAACAAAAATGCCAAGATATGTATTACAATTTTCTCCAGAAATTATGGCTGAAATGCTTCATCAATATCTGGAGGCTGTAGAAAATGGAATTCATATTGACACTCTTGACATGTACCAAAATATTCGTGCAAAACACATAAAAGAAGTTCAAGAAACTGAAACTACTCATTACTTAAAAGAAGTTCAAGAAACTACTCAATCTTGAATCGCTAATTTACTTAATCTCTAAAATATGAAAATCAAACCAAATAAAACTGATACGTTTCTCCATGATACACTCAATAGAAAAATTATTCCCGTTGATGTAGAAATAAATCCTCTTCGAAAAGACTCTATTTTGGAAAATGCAATAAAAGGACTTTCTCAGGAAATAACAAATATTATACCTGAAAAAGGAAAAGAAAAACAATAATTTATTTTTTCTCAAAAACATATGAAACATAATACCTCATGATTCACGATTTTAGAAATATTAGTTGCAATGATTATCATGACCATTTGAATATTTTGAATTTATAAAATGATTGGTTCAAATATGGTTTTATTGTCAACCTATGAAGATAAAAAAGAAATCAATAGCCTTTTTTCTCCTTTTGAAAATTGTCTTTTTGCTCTTGGATATGAAAATTTTTCTGGAAGTGAATATCACGTTTGAGATACTTTTTCACTCCATTTTTGAGAAAAAAATATATGATGTTTTATAGGAGATTTTGATGAAAATTTCACATTTTCTGGAATTCATATGTCAGAAAAAAAATATTTCCTTACAGCAAAAATTGAAGAAAAAAATGAAGAAAAAATCATTCTTCATCTCAATATTTTTTCTGAAATATATGGTTTTGCAAATGATGAAGGAAAAAATATTGAAATCACAAAAAAATAATTGAATTTTTACAATTTTTCATATAATAAGGAAAAAGCAAAAAAGTCTTTTTGAGAGGCTTTTTTTATTTGTAATATTTACCATTTTTTTATGAAAAAAAATACCATTTTAGAAAATATTTTAGTAGAAAAACTTGTATTTGGATGAAAATGATTTGCTCGACTTGTATCTGAAAACAAAGATATAGATGGAAAAGCAATATTTATTTCTGGTTGAGTGATTCCTGGAAGTATTGTAAATCTGAGAATTCTGAAATCTCGTAAAGATTATATTGAAGCTCAATGCCAAGAAATCGTGAAAAAATCTCCTATTGAAACTCCTCATCCAAAAAATATTTATGGTGATCAAGCAGGTTGTGGTTGGATCAATATTCCATATGAAGAACAACTCAAAATCAAAGCTTCTCAAATAGAAGAATCTTTATTTCATATCAAAAAATTTCAAGAAAACCTAAGCATAAATCCAATTATTGCAAGTCCTTTAACAGATAAATATAGAAATAAAATTGAATTTAGTTTTGGAAAATTTATTTCTGAAAAACTTGGAAAAACTGAACATTTTAATTTATGATTTCACAAACAATGAGAATTTTCAAAAATAGAAGATTTTGATGGAACTCTTCTCATTTCTGATATTGCAAATAAAATTTATAAAGAAATAAAAGATTTTGCAAAAACAAGTGGATTTCCAGTGTATGATCAATTTGATAATTCTGGTTTTTTTCGTCATATTGTGATAAGAGAAGCTTTTTTTACCAATCAAATTATGATTATTTTTTCCATAAATCATGAATTTGAATCAAACGGAAGTAAAATAAATATTTCTTTTTTAAAAAGTTTTTTTCAAAAACTTGCTGAAAAATATCCTGAAATAACTTCTGTATATCTGAGTTTAAATTCTGGAAAAGCTGATGTTGCTATTGGTGAACTTGATCTCATTTATTGAGAAAAATATATTGAAGAAAAACTGCTTGGATTGACGTTCAATATTTCTCCAAAAAGTTTTTTTCAAACCAATTCTCACTGAGCTGAAAAACTCTATAGTGAAGTTTTAGCTCAAGTTGATACAAATTCTTTAAAAAATTCTACTGTTCTTGATCTCTATGGTGGAACTGGAACTATTGGAATGATTTTTGCTCCACATAGCAAAAAAGTCGTTTCAGTTGAACTTGTCAGTCAAGCTTCAAATGATGGAAAAGAAAATGCTTGAAAAAATAACATTACAAATATGGAATTTGTAAATGCAAAAGTAGAAGATTTTTTAGGTGATTATCTTGAAAAATGACAAAAAGCAGATCTTCTCATCATTGATCCACCAAGAGCTGGAATGCATCCTTCAGCATTGCCAAATATTTTAAAATTTGGCACAAAAAACATTATTTATGTAAGCTGTAATCCTGCAACTCTTTCAAGAGATTTAGCATATATTCTCCAAAATAGTGAATATAAAATAAAAAATATTACTCCTGTTGATATGTTTCCTCATACACACCATATTGAAACTATTGTAACTTTAGAAAAATAATATGACTTCCTTTTATTCATGGGAATGAAATACTCTCACTCTCAATATTTTATGAACCTGATGAGCGAAACAAGATGCTTTTTGAAAAGTTGTTTGAAATGAACTCAAGCTTTGTGTAAAAAAAGCTCCTGAAAATGGAGAGGCAACACAGTATATGAGGAAATTTATTGCTGCAAGTTTTTCGGTACATCTCAAAGATGTGGAACTCATTTTTTGAGAAACATCTCCTCATAAAGCATTTCGTATAAAAAATCCAAATGTTATTCCTCAAAAACTTAAAAATTTTATTTCTCTTCCCTAAAATATTTTTATGACTTACTTTCAAATTCTTACTCGTATTTTCAAAGATTTTAAAAAATATATTGGAAATACGAAATTTTTCTTCCTCATTTTTGTACTGATACTCACAACATTTTTATGATCATTGGAGGCTTTTTTTGGTGCAAAAATGATTCAATATATAGAAGAATATTTTCAAAATAATACTCTTTTTATCAATGAAATTTTGATTTTTCTTTGTATCTATGTAATATATATTATTTTCAACAGTATCTTACGTTATTATTATAGATACTATTTAGTAGGCATTCATTCACTCAAATATTACACATATCATGCTCTGACATATAAAGAAAAAGTTCTTTATATGTCAGAATTTGCATATCTCAATAAAAAATCAGGAAGCATTTATAAAACATTTGATAGATGAGTAGAAGGAGTATTTGATCTTCTTATGAATATCTTGAATGATATATGAATTTCGCTTATCAGTATCATTTGACTCACTATTGTGATGTTTATTATAAATCCAGTTATGGCTATTACCAGTCTTGGACTTGTTCCAGTTATGCTTTTTATGTGATTTTATTACAATAAAAATACTCACAAATATCAAAGTGACATTCATAATAAATGGATACTATTTTATTCAAAACTTTCTGATTATCTTTCAAATCTCACTTTAGTAAAAACTTTAACTTTAGAACAACAAGCATCAAAAGAACTTCATACTATACAATATGAAGCATTAGACTTACAATACCCTGTTTCAAAACGTTGGGCTTTAGCTGATGTATACGTGCAATTTCTCGTAAATCTTTCACGTTTTCTTGTACTATGAGTTGGTCTTTACTTTATATCTGTGTGAAAAATAACTTTTGCAGAAATATTTTTGTTTTTCTCTTTAATTGGATTTATTTATTACCCAATGAGTTTTCTGTTTGGACAGCTCAAGAATATTCAGAAACTCCTTGAGGAAATAAAAAAATTCTATGAAACATTTGACACAATCGAACAAGATTTTGAATACGAAAAATGAAAAGAAATAGAGAAAATTTCTGGAAAAATCACTTTTGAAAATGTTGATTTCAAATATCTTGCTGAATGAGAAGATGTAATAAAAAATCTTAGTTTCTCTATACAATCTGGAGAAAAAGTTGCACTTGTTGGAAGTACTTGAAGTGGAAAAACAACGATTACAAAGCTTATTTTGAGATTATTTGAAATCAATAAATGAAAAATTCTTATTGATAACAGTGATATTTCAACTCTCAAAAAATCATCTCTCAGAAGTCATATCTGAATCGTAATGCAAGATAATTCTCTTTTTAATACAACTATTAAAGAAAATATGCTGTTTGCAAAACCTGATGCAACAGATGAAGAAATTACACAGGCACTCAAAAAAGCAAAAGCTGATTTTGTACTCAAACAAGAAAAATGAATTCTCACAGAAATCTGAGAAAGATGACTCAAACTTTCTGGATGAGAAAAACAACGTATCAATATTGCAAGAATTTTTTTGAAAAATCCTGAAATTTTGATTTTAGATGAAGCGACAAGCGCTCTTGATAACAAAACTGAAATCGAAATTCAACAAAGTTTAGATGATTTAATGCAAGGAAAAACTTCTCTTATTATTGCACATCGTCTCTCAACTATCAAAAAAGTTGATAAAATTTTTGTACTAGAAAATGGAAAAATCGTAGAAATGTGAAATTATGAAGAACTCATAGAAAAAAAATGAAAATTTTTTGAGTTAGCAAATCCTGATAAACTTATCATAAATTAAACCCATTCATATAAAAAAGTAAAGAAAAATTTATTATTTTCCTTTACTTTTTTTTGATTTTCTACGAATTATATAGTACAATAGAATATATGCATTAGTTCCTTATTTTGTATCATGAATTCACAAGAAATTATCCAACATATTTTTACACTCTCAAGCACAGAAAAATATCCAGATATTCATCTCAATGAAACTTCTCTTCCTATTATCAGAAACCATTCTGGAGATCTTATAAAAGTCGATTTTATTGAAGTTGAAAGTTGAGAAAAAACTCCCGAAGGAGAAAAGATCATGATAAAAAAATTTCTTCCAAAACTTGATAGTTCACTTATGAAAGAAATTATTCTTCATATAATTGGAAAAGATGGTTATGAAAAATTTCTACAAAATTTTGAGCTTGATACATCATATCGTTTTCAAGATACAGAACGTTATAGAGTAAATTGTTATTTTGATAGCAATTGATACAATATAGCTCTCAGAATCATTCCAAGTCAAATCCCAACTCTTGAAGATCTTTGACTTTGAGAACATATTAAAGAAATGTGTCAAAAAAATAAATGACTTATTTTAGTAACTTGACCAACTTGAAGCTGAAAATCAACCAATCTTGCTGCTATGATAGATTATATCAACAAAAATTTTAAAAAACATATTATTACCATAGAAGATCCTGTTGAATTTTGATTCCAAAGTGACAAAAGTCTCATCAATCAAAGAGAAATAGGAAATCATACTCTTGGGTTTCCTCAAGCGATTCGTGCAAGTCTCAGAGAAGATCCAGATGTGATTATGGTAGGAGAAATGAGAGATCCTGAAACAATAAAAGCAGCAATTACTCTTGCTGAAACGGGTCATCTTGTACTTTCTACACTTCATACAAACGATACTGTTCAAAGTATTGATAGAATTGTTGATATTTTTCCACCAACACAACAAGATCAAGTACGTATGCAACTTGCGATGAGTCTTGTTGGAATTGTTTCTCAAAGACTTTTACCAAGATCAGATAAAGATGGAAGAATTGCTGCCAGAGAAATTTTAGTTGCCAATGATGCAATTAGAAATCTCATTATTTCTTGAAAAACACATCAACTCTATTCTGTACTTGAAGTATCAAGCAAACATGGAATGATTTTAATGGATAAATATCTCATGCTTTTATATAAAAAATGATTTATTTCCAAAGAAACTCTTTTCTCATATGCTCGAGATAAAGAATGAATTGAAATGCTCATTGAAGAATAATTTATTTCCCTATTTTTTCCTATGAAAGATACACATATTTCTGATAATGAGAAAGAAAAACTTTCTCACACAGAAAAAAAATGACAAAATAATCAAGAAGCTTTAATAAAGGAATCACATCCTTTATTAAAACATGCTTCTTTAATGGAAAATAGTCCCCTTTTTGAAAAAAAATCTATGAAAAAATGAGAAATTTTATTTGATGAATGAAGTATTGATTCTCATTTATATATTATTCAAAAAGGAAGTCTCAGTGTAGAAAAATATACCACTATTGAAAAAACTCAAACAAAACAACTTGCTATACTTACCTCTGGTGATTTTTTGTGAGAAAATTGACTCAGTGCCACTTCAAAACCGAAAGAAGCAAAAATTGTTTGTTTAGAAAATACCGATCTACTCCAGATAGATCTCAAATCAGATATGAAAAAATTTTTAGAAGAATATCCAAGTATTTGATTTGAAATTTTAAAACATATTATTATTGAAACCAATCAAAGACTTTCTGAAATAAATAGATTATTTACATCAAACTATGAATTAGAAAAAACAATAAACAGTCTAAAAAATGTTGATCTTAAAGCAATTTTTATGATTTTGGAAAAAATACAATCGATTTTAGATATTGATTATATTCTCTATTTTGAAAAACATATGATTTTAGATCAGTTTTTAACACTCAGATATGATTCAAGATTTCCAAATAAAATGCAAGAAAAAATATTTGAAAAAACCGGGTTATTTATGAATTTAGATGTCTTATATCAAGAAGTAAATATTTCCCCTGATGATAAAATCATTCTCAACAAACTCAGTTTATGAGAAGAAATCTATGGATACATTATTCTCTGAAGAGAAAAAAGATCATTTGATGGAAGTGATAAAAAAATTCTCTCTTGAGCTTCAAATTCACTTGCTGGAATTGTTAAAAAATATCTCTGAGATAAAGAAGAAAAAAACAAACTTTATATTTCAGAAATGAAAAAATAAAACACCAAAATTTCGGTGTTTTATTTTTTATGGATTATATATGTAAGAATAATTACAATTTATTTCTTTTAGGTCTCCTAATTTTCTAAAAGGAGTCCAATCACCATATCAAAATCATTGCATAAAAATTATTCCTGGACACATAGCATATGGTTCTGATCTTTGACTGATGGCTTTTGATCACACGCTATCAGTATTTTTTCTGTACATATTATTAATAGTCGGAAAACATTCTCATTCTTTTGTATTATCTTTTACTACAAAAGAAAATGAACTTTTAGTCCAAGGTGTTTCACTTGCTTCTTTTGCTGTCTTTCAGAGTGTATAATGAGCTTCTACATCAAAATTATATTCTACATCTTTAAAAGTTCACGTAACTTTTTTCCCAAAAACACTGAATTCTTTTGTTGGTTCACAAGTAGGATTTTTTGTCGTATCATATTCTCTTGATGAGAGTGTTCCAGTATATTTTTGTGTCACTTTTTCTGGTTCTGGAAATGAGTTAAAGTAGAGAGTAAAATATTTTTCTTCTCATTTTACTTTACACATATTTCAACGAGTTTTTGAAGTATTTAAACCGTTTAAAAATTGATTTGTTGCATAAAGTTCACTTCATTCTGGACAAACACTTGGGTAAGCAATGTACATGTATTGTTTTGCCAGTTCTCTTGAGTTATACAAATTAAGTGCATATTGTGTCGTTTCGATATTTGCACCAGAATAACTATTCATATAACGATTTAAGTCACTCAAGTATCTCTCAACACTGTCGCTCATAGATTTTTCAGAAACTCAAAAACCATACCACCATGTTAAAAGACGATTTGGAGCACTTTCTTTCACAGGTGGATTAGATCAATGATCAACGACTTTTGTAACTATATATGAAACTGATTTTTGTTCTATTTCTTTTGCTTGAGATTTTATCTCAAAATAATTATTTGAAGAAATATATTTTTCTACAACTGCATCTACCAATTTAGATTCAGAAAGTGTTTTTCATACAAGAGATTGAAGATCTTTGAGTGATGGATTGAGTGCCGAACCTATTACTTGAGAAGATTGTCCAACTCCCCCTGAAGCAGTAATGTTTTCTCAAGCTCACTTTTCTGAAATACATCTTGTATAATGAGCAATATTACGAATTCTTTCCTTATCTTCGGATTTTACAGGATTTAAGTATCCTGATTCCCCATTCATCACATAAAATATATCTCCTTCTTTTGTCCAATAATACGCTGATGAAAGTCAGAGTTTTTGTGCTTCTTTTGTGAAGAGATCTCATGCTCATGGTTGTCTGAGTGCATTCCATTCTGCATTTGTTGGAAGTCTGTATCCAGCTTTACAGATAAACTTTAACTCATCCTCTGTATTTGGATATTTCGATTTTGGGCCATCTACTTTTGACCAACCAGGAAGGACTTCTTGTACAACTGTTGGACTTGTTAGAGTTCCCGTTTTTGTGACCGTTGTTGAAGATGAACTTGATCCTCAACTTGAACTTGATGATGTTGGTGTTTTTGTTGTGGTCGTTGTATTTGAACCTTTTGGTTCATTACTTGCAATTTCATTTACTTGTTCAGTATCTTCCAATGTTAAATCTTTAAAAAAGTTTGCTATATCATCATTTTCTCATGATTGGGCATATTTCACTTTTAATTCTTCTACTCCGTTTGAAAGATACGTTACCATTTGTAACACTGTTGCATTTTTTGCATATTTCTTTTCCAATGTTGTAAATTTATTTCACACACTTTTGAGAAGTGCTTCATATTTCTCTCAGCTCAATGTTTCTTCTTTCCCAGAGAGTTGTTTGAGAAATGCATCGAGTTGTTTTTGGTTTGGTACATTTGTAGCTTTTACAGTGTTTGTTGTTGAGTTTACGTTTGTTGTTGTAGTTGCTGTTTGTACGCTTGATGGTTGCACAGTAGTTCCTCATGGAAGGGTACATGCATCGTTTGCTTGACAGATAAAATATTTGTATCATTCTCCATCTGAAAAACATTCACTTCTCACGTAGTTTGGATATTCTTTATTGTATTGATCTTTTAAGCTCGTACATTCACTATAACTTTTATAATTATCTCATAGTATGTACCCTTGTTGGATTCATGTTTTTATTTCTCCAGCACTTAAGCTCGTAATTGCATTTGTTGAACTCAAAATCAACATACTCATTCAGAGTCATAATAATATTTTTTTCATTTTCATTTTTATTAATAAATATTTTTCCTTCTATTTCTTTGTAATTTTTAATTTTTGTTTACCATAATTTTTATTTAATAGATATTTTTCCTTAATATTGTAGCGTTTTTTTACAATTAAGTCAACAAAAAAACCGATTTTTTCGGTTTTTTTGTTATGGTTGTACAGTGTATTTATAATAACATGCTATACTTTTAACTGAAAGTAACTTAGATCAAGAATTTTTTGAAAATCAGTCTCACGTTCATGTTGCATATTTTTTATCTCAAATACACACATTTGAAGCTGGATAAAATGAAATATAGGGGTAAAATTTAGGTGCAGTATTTGCCTCAAATACATCCCATACATCAGTACTATTATGAGTTCAAGGTTTTAAAGGATTTGGTAATTGATATTGAGATCAAGTACACTTTCCATAACGTTGTGGATCTCTTGAGTAAAAATCCATTTCTCATTGTCAATCTGTAGTAAAAACATATTGCATATATTCAAAATTTCATTCTGCTTGTTTTCAAAATAAAAATCATTGATTTGTAGATTGACATACATAATTATCATTTGGAAAATTTTGGATTACAGAAGAAGTAACTGAATATGATTTCGTTATCTTTTCAGGTTCAGGAAGAGATCAAAAATATAAAGTAAAATATCTATTTCAAGTTACACATGTGTTTGACATTTTTTCTTTTGAAAATTTTTGACGTGATGTCCAAGTTTCAAACACAACAGATCATGTAGGACAATATGAGGTTGATAAATAATACAATTTTGATTTTAAATTTTCAACTGCATTATATGCTTCATTTGCCAAATTCCCATCTTCTGGATATTTAAGAGAATTTGCAACGGCTGATACTGCATTTCTAAAATGAGCTGTATCTTGTCAAAATGCTGTTGGTAAAGTTGGAGGAGCTGATAAACGAGTAGCTTCTCTGTTTGTTCAAGTAATAGGATTTTGATTTCCATGATCTTCAACTTTTGTAACTGTAGCTGAAAGTTGATTTTCAAGTGTTGCAAATTTTTGAACTAATTGAGAATATATCGGATCTCAATTATAAGCAAATAAATATGTATCAAAAATCCCTGGTTTTGAGAGTGTTTGTCATACATAGTTTGGAAGTTCAGTAAGTACCATTGATGCACTTGAAGAACTTAAAGGAGCATCTTGATCTATTTTAACAGCTGCAACTTTTCCTGTATCATCTGTAAAATAATATTGTAATTTCATTCCTTTTGGCAATAGTAAATATGGGTCATATTTCCAAATAAAATACCATTTTCCATTTTCATATCTCGTCAATAAATATTTATCATTTGATAATTCTCTTAACGTTGATGAATATTTTTTTGTATCTGAACATTTATCTGATGAATCTATTCATTCCCATAAATAACATGTTCTTACTCATTCTTTAGCAAATCCCGTGATTTCTATTTCCTGTGAATTTTTTTTATTTTTAACATCCATATACGCAAGTGGTAGTGGATTTGGAATTTTAGATCCTGCAGATATTTTTAAGGTATCATTTAAAACCACAACTGGGTTTGTAATATTTGCACCAGTATTTGAAATACATCTTGTATAATGAGTAAGGTTTCTTATTCTTTCTTTATCTTCTGCTTTTACAGGATTAAGATATCCTGATGTTCCATTCATTACATAAAATATATCTCATTCTTTTGTCCGGTAATACGCTGATGATAGTCAGAGTTTTTGTGCTTCTTTTGTAAATAAATCTCATGCTCATTTTTCTCTCAATGCTTCCCATTCTGCATTTGTTGGAAGTCTATATCATTCTTTACATATGAATTTTAACTCTTCTTCTGTTGATGGATATTTCGATCTTGGTCCATCTACTTTTGACCAACCAGGAAGGACTTCTTGTACTACTGTTGGACTTGTTGCTGGAGTATTTGAAATAGTTACTAAAGGAGTGTCTTGATCTATTTTAAAAGCAGCAACTTTTCAAGTATTATCTGTAAAATAATATTGTAATTTCATTCCTTTTGGAAGTAATAAATATGGATCATATTTCCATATAAAATACCATTTTCCATCTTCATATCTCGTTAAAAGATATCTATCATTTGAAAGTTCTCTCAGAGTTGACGAATATGATTTAGGGTCAGAACATTTATCTCATGAATCTATTCATTCCCATAAGTAACATGTTCTTACTCAGTCTTTAGAAAACCCTGTAATTTCTATTTCTTGTGAATTCTTTTTATTCTTTACATCCATATATGCAAGTGGTAATGGATTTGGAATTTTTGTACCTGCTGAAATTTTTAACAACTCATTTTTATTTACAGTAGGTATTGACGTACTTGTACTTGGTGTTGTCGCTGCACTTGAACTTGGATTTTTTGTGGTGGTTGTGGTATTTGAACCTTTTGGTTCATTACTTGCAATTTCATTTACTTGTTCAGTATCTTCCAATGTTAAATCTTTAAAAAAGTTTGCTATATCATCATTTTCTCATGATTGGGCATATTTCACTTTTAATTCTTCTACTCCGTTTGAAAGATACGTTACCATTTGTAACACTGTTGCATTTTTTGCATATTTCTTTTCCAATGTTGTAAATTTATTTCACACACTTTTGAGAAGTGCTTCATATTTTTCATCATCTTGTAATATATTTCTTTGTTCTCTTACTTTTTGCAAAAATATATCAAGCTGTCTTTGATGACTTGCTTTAATGTTAGTTGAATTCAAAGATGCAATACTCTCCTGAGAAGAAGATAGTGATGATGAAACAAGAACTTGTGTACTAGTAACACATGCTCATTCATAACAAATAAAATATTTATATCATTTTCCATCAAAGAAACAATCACTTCTTTGATATTTTGGATATTCTCTATTGTATTGATTTTTGATAGAGGTACACACCTGAAAATCAGTATGATTATCTGATAAAATATATCATTGTGATAATGATGATTGAATTTCATCTTGTGAAAGAGTGCTGAAAGCAACAGAACTTGAAGATCATGCACCAAGTAAAACTCAAAAACTCAGAAAAAGTAGGATAATTTTTTTCATAAGAAAATATATAAAAAAATAATAGAAATAAACACTTGTATGATATCTTATATTATTCAAAATGTCAAGAGAAAATTATGAATCAATTTTTTTAATACGATAGTCTAATAAATCTTTTCCTAATTCTAACTTTACTCTATCTAAAAACCTGTCAATAATTAAATAATCATGATCTAATATTTCCAATTTTAGAAATAATTCTGTTTTATCAAGAGTTGGTCTACGAGAAACTATTTCAAGAGTATTGATATTCATTTCAAATAAAATATCTGATAATTTTTTGAGAACTCATATCTTATTTGAAAATGAAAAATTCACCTCTAATACGATATTTGTCACATCATCACCATCAAAATATGCACTGAGAAATCTTTCTTTATTCAAACGAGAAATAGTTTTACAATCTCGATTATGAATAGTAATAACTCATTTTGAGTTAATATATGCAACAATTTTATCACTGAGTTTCCCTTCACAACACACTGCAATTTTGTATGGAATATTTTTTTCTGATCATATGATAATATCTTTCTTTTGAGATGCATCATCTCATTTATGAGCAAGTTCTTTATTTCAAGAACTTTTTACATGAAGATTTTTTCATTTGAGAATTTTACGAATAATTGCAGCTGGATTGGTAGAAAAACTTCACACTTGCTCCAATAAATCATATCGATCTTCCACTGATAATACCCTATCATCAAGATGTTTCAATACTGTCATATCTCTATCGAGTTTGTCGAGATTGTATTTTTCTAACAATTTATTGAGAATATCTCTTCCTCTTTCTTTATGTAAATCTTTATCTTCATTTTTTAAAAAACTACGAATAGAATTTTTTGCTTTGGTTGTTTTTACAATTCCTATATAGAATGGATTGGGCTTTTTATTTTTATCTTTTATAATTTCTACAATATCTCCATTTCTTAATTCTTTATCCAAAGGATAAACAGCTCCATTTACCTTTGCAAGAGTAATATGATTTCATAAATCTGTATGAATTTCATATGCAAAATCTATCGGAGTTGAACCAGCTGGTAAATTTATTGTATCTCCATTTGGAGTCAAAACAAAAATTCTATCCTTAAAAAGATCTATTTTCAAAGAATCTATAAAATCATTATTTCACAAACTTTCAGTCAGTTCTTTTAACTCTTTTACCCAATTTATATCTTGTGCTTTTTTTGATCATTTTTCTTTGTATTCAAAATGTGCTGCGACTCAAATGCTTGACTCAATTTCCATATCAGTGGTTTTAATTTGAATTTCTGTAGGAAGTTTTCTAAATTGTTTAATCAATCAAAGCACCGTTGTATGAAGACTTCTATATCCATTTGGTTTGGGAAGTGCTACATAATCCTTAAAACGTTTTGGAATAGGAGTCCAAATATTATGAACAATTCATAATATTTTATAACATTCTGAAACACTTTCAACTAAAATTTTGATTCCATATAAGTCATACAAATCATGAATATTTTCATATCATTTTCTTTGCATTTTTTTGTAAATAGAATAAATAGATTTTACACGAAAATCTATCTGAAATGAAGAAACATTTGACTCTTTCAGAACTCATTCAATTTCTTTTTTTGCTTCTTGCATAAAAGCTTCTATATTGGTTTTTGATTGATTGAGTTGTTTTTTTATTTTTTTATATTCTTCTGGATTTAATATTTTAAAACATTCTTCATCTAAACTATTTTTCAGTTTATGAAGTCATAATCTATCTGCAATAGGTGAATAAATATTAAGAGTTTCAAGAGCAATTCTTTCTTTTTTTTCTTTTTTTGGATGATATTTGAGTGTTTTCATATTGTGCATACGATCAGAAAGTTTCACAAAAATCACACGAATATCTTCACTCATCGCCACAAACATTTTTCTCAAACTTCATATATTTCTGTCTTCTCATTTATATTTCACTTTTGAAAGTTTTTCCATTCCAGCACAAATATAGGCAACATCCTTTCAGAATTCTTTTTCTATATCTGATAAAGTACGTGGTGTATCTTCAACAACATCATGTAATAAACATGATTGTATCGTAAAAATATCTGGTCTTAAATCAAGTAAAATCAATGTTGCCTCTACCGGATGATCTATATATGGTTCTCCAGAATGACGAAAAACTCATTCGTGTGCATCTCTCGCATACAAATAAGCTTTTTTAATTTCTTGAGCAATAAAATCTGCATCATATCATTGAAGATATGATTGTGCTATTTTGATAATTTTAGATACCTTTTTATCAATTCAAGAATAATTCGTTGGGACAGGATTAGACGTACTCATACAAAAATATTATACAAAATAACAAAATTAAAATATGCCTTTGATTATATAAATTTTTTTCAAAAAGTAAAAAAAACTTTACAATTTTTTTATTTCATATAGAATTCTACAGACTTTTATTATTTTATTATTATTTGGGTATGAAAGGAATAAAAAATTCAGGTTTTACTCTTGTTGAACTTCTTGTAGTAATTACAATTTTATCAATTATTTCTGTTGTAGCATACCAAAGCTTTGGTGGAGCAACTGACAAAGCAATTGCTTCAAGAAAAATAAATGATATTTCTACTATTGAAACAGCTCTTCAACAGTTTAGAGCACAAAAAAATTATTACCCAATGCCAATGAATTATGATGAAGATACTAATATTTGGTGATATAATTCATGAGCAACAGCAACTCCTTCAAATACTCTCAGAGTTACCTATAACGGTCAAGCAATTGACTCAATTGTAAATGGAGATGGTGGATGAATTGTTTATGGAAGTGGAGCGTATAGTGCAAGCCAAATTTGAGCAAAATGAGTTATTGGTTATGTTGGTGATTTTGGGAAAAATTATCTTTCAAAAGAACTCTACGATCCAGAAATTGGTGATATAAAAGTAGGAAGTGATAAAACGATGATTGATTTTTGAATCGGAAGATATACATACTCCGTTTATGCTCTACCAAGATGAGCAAATATTTGGAATAGAAATGGAAATGCTTGATCATATTATAATATAGCTACAACTATCAAACAAAAAGATGGAGAAATCTATGAAACCTATATTGTTTGAGATTATGATAATAATGCTTGTGGAAACAACAAAGAAGCGTGTCCAGAAACTCTGATAGGAACACTTAGTTGAGCAACATCTTCAACATATAATACTGTAATAAAAAATAAATCTCCTCAAAATATTGAAGTTCTCTCTGATAATCAAAATCAAGGAATTCCATATCCTGTGAATGATTTTGCAAATTAAAACTAAAAAACTCTTCATTCGAAGAGTTTTTTAGTTTTAATTTTTCAAAATACTAATAAAATTTTTCCCAGTATCAAAAAGTCTGTTTTCAATAATTTCAAATCAAACTGTTTGAAAAATATTTTCTAGCTCTGAGAGAGAAAATCAATGATAAAATCTTTGATATTCTCAAAAAGCAATACTATAATCTCGTCCTCAATATTCATTTTGAGAATTTTTTATGATATTTTCACTATATTTTCAAATATTTATTTCACTATCCAAAGCCCAATTTGTTAAAAAAACATAAGAGTTCGGTGCGAGAATTTTTTTGAGATTTTGCAGAGTTTGTACTCTTTCTTCAAAAGTTTGTAAATGATGAAATGATGCAATAAAAAATACTGTTTCAATATTTTTTTTCGCAAAAGTATCAATTTTTGTCATATCAAGTACAAAAAAATCTGCAAATCAAAAATTCTTTTTTGCTTCCTCAATCATACCAGATGAACTATCAACACCATAATAATCAATATCTAAATCATCTAATTGTTCAATAAAATGTTCTAAAAGTCTTCCACTTCCACATCAAATATCAAGAATTGTTTTTCCATTGATATTTTCTTCATAATTTGTAAGAAAATATTCTATTTCTTCCCATTTCATATTTTTTCTTGAAGCAGCAAAATCCGATGCTATATTATCATAATTGACTTGTTCCATATTTTGTTTGACTTATTGTTATTTTTTTCTAAAATGATGCTACATTTTTCACGACTCAATGAATTTTCATACTTAGAAATGTTCTTTGAGTCAAAAGTGTCCCTTATTAGTAGCTCTGTGGTGGATTTTTGACCCAGAGCTCTTTTTTTTACATTTCTTTTGGCATTTGTATACCAAGCAACGCAAAACTTTCAGATAAAATTTGTGTAAAAAGTGCTACGAGCGCAAGACGAAGATTTTTTTTGTCTTCATCTGTTTCTGATGTGATGTGAACACTATTATACAAAGCATTAAATTTTTTCGTGAGAGAATAACTATACCCTGCTAAAATATGAGGAAAACATTCTGTTGCTGTCTTTTGCAAAATATTTTCAAAATTTCCAAGCTCTTGAATCAAGTCTTTTTCTTCATCTGTTTCAAAATTTCCAGTATTTTTAGAAAAATCTATAGTAGAAAGATCAACTCATGATTTCTCCAAAAGTTTCAATGCTCTTACATACGCATATTGAATGTATGGTCCAGAATTTCCTTCAAACGTCATAAATTCATCCCAATCAAAAATAATATCACTCGTTCTTGATTTACTCAAATATCAATATTTTATTGCTCCAATACCAATAATTTTTGCAAGATTTTTGAGTTCAGCTTCAGAAAAATCTTGCCTTTTTTCTAAAATAATTTTTTCAGCTCTTGATTCTGCTTCATCAAGAAGAGCTTGAAGTTTAATAATATTTCCCTTTCTTGAACTCATTGCTCCATCTTTGAGAGAAATAAATCCATTATATGCATGAAATAATTGTGTTTGTGGTACCCAACCAGCTCTTTTTGCAATTTCAAATACTTGTTGTAAATGCAATTGTTGTCTCACATCAATAGAATAAATAATTTTTTCTGGGTTCCAATTTTGCATTCTATATTTTACTGCTGCCAAATCAGAAGCTAAATATCCGTGTGTTCCATCTCTTTTTTGTAAAATACAAGATGGAATTTTACTTTCTTCTCCAAAATCTACCCCAACAGAACCATCATCGTTTTGAGTGGCAATTGCTTGTTGTAAAAGTTCTTTGACAATATCTTTCATATTATAGGTCAAATCTGGATAATTTCCCATTTTTGGAAGTCAAATTCCTTCATAAAAACTTTCTCAAATATCAAAATCTGGACGCACTCCAAGTCTATCAAGTTGCACTTGCATCGCGTCAATCGAGTAACGAGTGAATATTTTCCAGAGTTCAATAGATTCAGGATTTCACTCTGATAAAAGTTTGAATTCATTTCTGGTTTTTTCTTCAAGAGTTGGATCAATTTCTGTTTCTGATGTAATTTTAATATAGAGAGAATGCAAATATTCTACTGCATTTTGTTCAAGTTCTTCTTTGCTTCCCCAAAGTTTGTAAGCCAAAATGAGTTTCCCAAAAATAATTCCCCAATCTCACAAATGACTATCAGCAATCACTTCATATCAAAGTTTTCTGTACACATTTATGATGACTTGTCCTTGGTTTGGAGTACACATATGAGCAATATGAAGCACTTTTCCAACGTTCGTTCAAATATAATCAACTACCACTCTCTTCCCTGCTCCAGTTTGTGAAATATTTGTTTGATTTTTATAGAGTTCAAGAAATGTATTTTTAATCATATTTTTTGAAACTTTGAGATTTAAATATGGTCCAGCAACATTTGCAGATTCAATCAAAGGATGTTTTTGTACTTCTTCAAGCAGTTCATTTGCAATGTGTGCTGGTGATTTTTTCAGCTCTCTTGCAAGCAAAAATGGTCCATAACAAAAATCTCCAAGTTCAATTTTTGGAGGAGAAGTAAGTTCAATATTTTCAACAGAAATATTATAGAGTTTGAAAATTGCTTGAGTGATGATATTTTGTATTTCGTTCATAAGAATTTTTTAAGAATAATTTGTGAGACATTATATAGAAAAAGTGATTTTTTGAAAGAGAAAGTGGAAAAAATAAAAACCACTGTGTGGTTTTTATTGGTTAAGGGTTAGTTAGTTTTTGGAATTTCAAAGAATTTATCTCATAATCCTTTTATAATATTTTTTCTTGTAGATTCATCAGTAATTCAACTATTATTTAACATATTTTCAAAGTTTAATTTATCTCTTTTTCATTTATGACCTAACTCTTGAAATGCTTTTACTAACTTCTTTATATCATCATCTTTAATTGTTCATCATGTTATTTGTATATTTGAAGCAGGATTATCAGGAATAGATGTTCAATTATAATTGTTAATTGTTATAGTAGGATTTCCATCTTGATTACCTCTTACTACTCAAGCTGTATTTCATCATTGTGGTGGAGTTCTTTGTCATCAAGATCCATTAATATTTGCCTGAATATATTGTGATTCTGTACCAATAACGTTTTGTGCTGCTATTAAAGCTGGACCTGAAGTTTTATGAATAGCTTCTTGCAAGTTTTTTCAAATGACGTCCGCAGAATTTCATTGAGTAATAATAGTATTTTCTTGTGTATCATCTATATTAACTCATGCATGTTTCAAAGCATCAACAAAAGCTTTTCTAAGATCTTTATTAGTTGTCAATGCATTCATGTTCACTTCAGATAAAAGTTTTCAAAGATATTTTTCTTTTCATGTTTGATCTTGAATTGAAGCTGCTGGATGTGATGAAATAAGATCTTTTACTCTTCTAACATCTGTTTCTGTAAGTCAAAATTTTCATGCCATTCTATTTCAGAAATCTACTCATGATTGTGCCGAAGCTCATTCTATTGCTCAACCAAAGGTACTTCAAGCTCTTGCAAGTCATGTAGCACTCATACCAGTCATTCCACCTTTTCCATCTGGTACCGGAATCATCGGGATATTTGCTGGCCCTT
>CAYYDE010000001.1:92988-252922 GCA_964470525.1 uncultured Candidatus Peribacteria bacterium | reverse complement strand
AAATTGTCCAGCTTGAAGTATCAATTCATGAATATACTCATGAGTAAACTATAGCTATGCATCAATCAATCATGGAAATACAAGAGGAGTAAATACAAGTCAAACAATTCCAAATGGAACAAGAAACTATAGTGGAACAGCAAACTGTAATAATGGAAGTGTAACATTGACTAATCAAACAACAAGTGTAAGTTGTAATAGTTGATATAGTTGGAATGGAAGTAGCTGTGTAGCAAACCAAGTAATTACGTATTCATATTCATATTGAAGTTGGAGTAGTTGTAGTGCAAATCCAAGTTGGTGAGCTTGGTGAACATGTAGTAATGGAAATCAAACAAGAACCTGTCAAAATACAAATGGAACACAAAGTAGAAGTGCAAGTTGTATAAGAAGTAGTGATGGTGCAGTAGTATTGAATAGTAATTGTTGAACACCACAAACTACTTCTCAAAGTTGTGTGAGAAACTGTAGTTGATTAGATTGATGAAATAGTAGTAAAACTTGTAAAAAATGTTATGAAACGGTAATTACATATAATATGACAACTGATCGTTACTGAACTTCTTGGAGTTATACAGGAAATAGCCGTTGTGCTTCTAATAGTTCCACTTATATGCAAAATACGACGGACTGTTCTAGTGGAACTCCAAAAATCCCATTATCAAATGGAACAATTCAAAATGGAGGAAGTTGTTATTATACTTTTGATCAATATTGAGATTATAGAGGACATTTCTCATGTAAAGAAGTACCATGTAAATAATAATCTTTCCTTTAAATATTTTCAATAAGAAAAACGTTCGATGACTCATCGAACGTTTTTATATTTTTAGTGGCATAATGATATGTTTGAAAGTTGCATTTTCTTTTTTGCTTCCTTCATCATTCACTGGTGTGATCAGGATAGGGGAAAGTGGTGATTCAAAACGAATAGCAATATGAGTGGTATCAATAACTCAAAGACTTTCTAGGAAATATTCTGAGTTGAGTCAGATGATATTATCGTCTCATTCAATACTTCCAACAAGTGTAATTTTTCATTCACCTATTTGAGTTTCTGAGGTTTCAATAAGAATACCATTTTCATTTGAAAAACTCACTTTTATAGAATAATTATTTTCTTTACTCAAAAGATTTATTTTCTTTAAAGACTGAATCAGATCAATTCTGTTGAGTACTGATTTTGTTGAATGAGTTGTTGGGAAAAATCATCCATATTCTGGAAATTTCCCGTTGAGGAGTCTTGAATAAAATTTCGTATTTTCAAATAAGAACATAATTTGATTTTCTCAAACCACAACTTTTACATCAATATTATCTTCTAAAATACTTTTGAGTTCAAAAGCTGTTTTATTTGGAATAATTTGATTAAAACTTCCTTCAAATGCTTTTTCTAAAGTAATTTTATATTCACTTAAACGAAAACTATCTGTTGATGCAAATCTCGCTTCATTTCATTCTAAAGCAATGAAAATTCCTGCAAGAGTTGGTCTAATATTTCATTCAGCAGATGAAAAAAGTGTTTTTTCAATTGATTTTTTAATAATAGTTGAATTGAGAGAAAAAGTACTATTTTCTTTTACTCAAGGAATTACTGGAAAATCATTTGCATCATTTCCTTTGATCTTAATATTTCATGAATCTGTTTTGATCTCTATACTTGTATCGCTGAGAAGTTCAATAGAAATGCTATCATCTTCAACCAAGCTGATATAATTAGTAAAAATTTTACTTGGTACACAAAAACTTCCTTCGGTATGAATGGTAATATTGTCGTGAATCACGTGTTCTATTGCCATATCAAGGTTATTTGAAGTTAAAACTATGTGGTTATAATTTACTTTGAGAAGAATATTTTCAAGTATTGGTGTTGTAGACATGCTTGAAACAGCATGATTTACGATATCTAAACCATTTTTGAGGACTCTTGTATCAATTTGAAATTTCATAAAAAAAGGGGTTAGTAAAGTATTTTTCTCAGTATATCAAAAAATAGGAATTTACAAAATAAAAAAATGTTTTTTTGTAAAAAAGTTGTTTATTCAAAAATTACTCACAAATCTTTGTTTTTGAGAATTTCAGACTTTATATTTTGAAGAAAAATTCTAATATCTTTTCATTGAAGAAAAATTCTTCAAAAATATTGATGATCTCTTTTAAAAATTTGATCTACAAAAGTAATTTCAATTTCTGAATGAGGATATGTTTTCAAAGTATCAACGAGTCATGCAAGATAGGTTTTACAACTTTGAATATCTTTATGTTTATATTGCAGTATAGCCATTTCAACATATGGAGGATATCAAAATATTTTTCTTTCTTGAAGAGTTTTCTTAAAAAAATCTTTATAATTTCATTCAACAATATTTTGTATAATAGGATTATTTGGAATATGTGTTTGAATTACAATATCTGTATGAGTTCAACTCCTTCCACCTCTTCCAATAAGTTGTTTGATATTTGAATAAATTTTTTCTTCTGTATCATATCTTGGAATTTGAAGTTCTTGTTCAAGCAAAATAATTCCAATCAGGCCAATATTTTGAAAATCAAATCCAGTGGTAATCATCTTTGTCCCGATAATGATATCTGATATTTCAATATTATAGAGAGTTTCTCTTTTTTTCACGACAGTGTTGGTAGAATCACTATCGAATCGGAAAATTTTTATATCTTTGAAATATGATGTGATACTTTTTTCAATTTGTTGTGTTCATACTCATATTTTTTTTAGTTGAGTAGAATTACATTTTGTGCAAGATAAAGGTATATTTTCATGATATCAACAATGATGACATAAAAGTTGTTCTGGATGAGAATGCACTCCAAGAGAAACATCACAAGCAGGACATTTATACATATATTGACAATCTCAACACAACAAAAGATTAAAATCTCATCTTTTATTGAGGTAGAGAATAATTTTTTGTTTTTTTGCTAAGCAGTGTTCTATTTTTGTGAGCAGAGATTCTGAAAGATAGGGGTTTATTTTTGAAGAATCTTTTCAGAGATCAACCAAGAAAATATGTTTCATTTTCGCTTCTATAAGAGAATATTTTTTGTATTATATTCAAAAAGAGAAAAAAGAAAAATTCTTTATTTTTAGTGAAAAAATATAAACACTTGACTTTTTTAAAAAATAAGTAAGATAGACTTGCAAATTTTCAACCAATAAAGAGGTAAGTGTTATGGATATGAGTTCACAACAAACAACTCCTGCAATAACTCCTGCTATGTTTGCAGACGGTAACCACTCTGTTCCTCAGAGTGATGTTACAATTGCGATGTTTCAGGATTTTCCGATAGAAAAGCATCCAGGCACTGACATCGAATATTGTGATGGAAAATTGGTGTCCAATAACAGAGATTTGATTGCACATTTGAAAGGTGCAATTGAAGCGAAAAACAATTCGTCCCATTGAGTGTGAAGTATGTTTGATTTTATAAAAACCAGCAGAACGTTTGTTCATAATTGCTGGTTTTTTCTTGCTTTTTTTCATTTCTCTGTAATATAGAAAAATATATGATATTCTCTTTTTTATGAAACAAAAACTTTTACAATATTATTTTTCATTTTTTTGATTTTTTGCAAAAAAATATTTACAAAAACATAAACCAATTGTTATTGGAGTAACTGGAAGTATTGGAAAAACCAGTTGTCGTATGCTGATTTCTACGTTGATTGAACAATCTTTTCCTGAGAAAAAAGTGTTTACTTCTGAGAAAAATTTTAATGGGGAATTATGAATGAGTCTCTCAATTTTATGAATTTCTCAGTATACACCCTCTTTTTTGTGAGTGATACAAGTAATGTCTCAAGCTCTATTTTTTTGATGTTTTGGAGGAAAAAAATATGATATTATCTTTTTAGAATATGGAATTGATCACATTGGAGAAATGGATTTTATGCTCAGTATTGCTAAACCAGAAATAGGAATTGTCACAAAAATTGATAGAGTTCATGCAGCACAATTCACCAATATTCATATCACAGCAGCAGAAAAATATAAACTTTTACAACATACTTTTGGCCAAGCATATCTTAATATTGATGATACTTTTAGTCATAAATACATGACTCAAATACAATGCAAAAAAAGATGGTTTGCTACTTCACTTGCATCACAAGAAAAAAATCTCGATGTAGTAGGAAAAAATTTTTCTTTCACTCAAATAGGGCAAAATATCTCAAGTAAAATGGATCTTTTTCTGAATCAAAAACATACAGCACATCTTATTAGTAATACATTATGATCTGAAAATATAGGATATATTGCTGTTTGATATGATATCGTGGAATATCTTTCTCAAAAAATGTATAAGAAATGATTTTTTCTTTGAGAAGAACCACAAGATTTGAAAGTGACATTTACTTTACAACATTCACGTTTTTCATTTTTTGAATGAAAGGGAGAAAGTATATTATTAGACAGTTCATATAATGCAGCTCCAGAAAGTATGAAGCGTGTGTTAGAAAATGCAAAACATATTCAATCATTTCTCTATCCAGAGAGAGAAATGATCTGTGTTTTATGAGATATGAGAGAATTATGAACTTATTCATCGCAAGCACATCAATTGCTTGCAAAAGAAGTATTTGAAATGAGTCAGGAAGTGTTTGTAGTATGAGCTGAAATGAAACAATATTTTGTACCATATTTTTCTTCTTTATGAGGAAAAATTCGTCATTTTGAAAATTCTTTTGTATTGTGAGAAGCACTGAGAGACTTTCTACAAAATTCTCAAAAAAAATATTTTATCGTTTTTAAATGAAGTCAAAACACGATTTTTCTTGAAGAAGCAGTAAAAGCTGTGTTACAAAATCCAGATGATGCACAACATCTCTGCAGACAGGAAGCATTTTGGCAAGAAAAAAAGAAAAAATTTTTTCAAGGAATTTTATAAAAACATTCCATCAATCTAAAAAACTTGATTATTTTCAAAAAATAGATATAAAAGAACTTGAGACATACAACGATACAGGTTCTCTCCTTTTACCTCGTGTTGTTGTATGTCTCATAAATAAGCTTTGGAAACCTAAGGCTTTTTTTGTCTTGAAAAATAGATAAAAAAACATATACTATTGCCAAATTTATTTTATGAGTAGAAAATATGTCAAAAAATTATTATGAAATTTTATGAGTAGAAAAAACTTCATCAAATGATGAAATTAAAAAAGCATACAGAAAAATGGCTATGCAGCATCATCCAGATAGATGATGAGATGCAGAAATGTTTAAACAAGTCAATGAAGCATATGGAGTGTTGTGAGATGAACAAAAAAGAAATCAGTACGATACATTTTGAAGAGTTGGTGGAGGAAACCCATTTTGAGGGTGATTTTCATGAGGAGTAGATGTGGATTTGTGAGATATTTTTGAACAATTTTTTTGAGGATCAAGACAATGATCATCAAGAAGAAAATCTTCTCAAAACATTCCTTGAGAAGATTTAGAATATGTAATGTCTATTGATTTAAAAACATCTATTTTTTGAGGAAAACAAAAAATTTCATTTGAAAAAAAAGCAGTATGTACAGATTGTAAATGAGTTGGAGGAGAATGAAAAAAATCTTGCTGAGATTGTCATGGTTCAGGATATGTAAAATATAGACAACAAAGTATTTTTGGAACCATCGAACATACCTGACCATGTGAAAAATGTCATGGAAGTGGAGAAATTATTGAAAAAATTTGTCATACATGTCATGGACAAAAACGAGTAAATACAAAAGTAGAACATGAAATTGAAATTCCTGCTTGAATTGATACTGGAATGGTTATCAAACTTTCATGAGAATGAAATGAATGAGTTGCATGAGATTTTTGAGATTTATATATAAAATTTCGTGTACAAAATGAAGAAAAATGATTGGTAAGAGATGGAGTAGATTTGCACTATCATATAGAAATAGATGTCATCGAAGCTATTCTTGGAACTCAAAAAGAATTAAATATTCCAGTTCTTGGAAAAAGAGTTTTGACCATTGATGCTGGAACGCAAGTGGGAAGTATTATTAAATTGTCTTGAGATGGAGTAAAACATATTGATTCAGAAAAAAAATGAGATTTATATGTTGAGCTTGAGATGAAAGTTCCAAAAAAACTTTCACAAAAAGAGAGAGATTTATACGAACAAATTGCAAAAGAAAAAAAACTGAATGTACATAATAAAAAATGAATTTTTGAAAAAATATTTGGTTAAACTTTGAAAATGAAAAAAATAATTTCGTGTTTGCTGTTTCTGTTTCTTGCGAGTTGTCAAGTAGAATATGTAGTTTTTCATGATTATAAAAAAGAAGCGCAAGATGTTTCAATGGTACAAGAAACACTTTTAAAAACTTTTTCTTTGGATGATTTAGAAGAACTTTCTGATACTACACTTCAAGCAACTCCTGATTTGAAATTTTTAGAAGAACTTGTGGAAAAAATCAATTCTTCACAGCAAAGAGTGTGGGTTGAAGTTTATATTTTTACAGAAACAAGATTGCAAAAAGCATTGATTCAAGCATATGAAAGATGAGTTGATGTGAAAGTGATTTTAGAGAAAAATGTATACAAAGCTCCAAGTATGAATAAAAAAGCCTTTCAAAATTTTGAAAAACATGGAATTCCTGTAGTGTGGAGTAATGCAAAAAATTATGCACTCAATCATACAAAAATGATGATCGTTGATGATGAAGCTGTTGTGTCAACAGGAAATTATTCTTATTCAAGTTTTCGTTATAATAGGGAATTTTTTCTCATATTTGCAGATCAAAAAATTATACAAATTTTATCAGATATTTTTCTCAAAGATTTTGTGTGAGAAAAATATGAAACGCATCATCCGAATTTGATTTTAAGTCCTTTTTCTACTCGTACAAAATTTGAATATTTGCTTGGAAATGCACAAAAAAAGATACAAATGTATTCTTTAAATTTTTCAGACTCAAGGATAAAGCAGCTTTTAATAGACAAACATAAATCATGAGTACAAGTAGAAATTATCTTTCCAGATGATAAAAAAGTAGATTCTAATAGTGAAATATTGCAAGATTTTAGAAAAGCAGGAATTTCATTTGTACAAGTTTCGAAACCTCCAATTCATGCAAAATCGATTTTGGTAGATGAAAAATATTTGTATGTTGGAAGTGTGAATTTTTCTTCAGCAAGTATAGAACGAAATAGAGAAATAGGATTTCTTTTAAAAAATCCAGAGATCATCAAAGAATTTTTGAAAATATTCCAAACAGATTTTTAATGTTTGGAATATTTTTTGTTTTACTTATTGGATTTTTTTGATATACTATGAGTAGATATTTTTAATTTTTTCTTATGAATATACAAAAAATATTTTCATGAATTTTAATTCTTTTTATTTTGTGATTTTTTCTTGTTCAAATGACATACAATACGAGTTCACAAGAAAACGTAGTGTATGATATTCCACGTGCACAAACAGGAATATATCTATTAAAACAGGAAACTGGAGCAGATTTTGAAACAGTTCTTGTAAATACAGAGATTGAACATAATATGATGTATAAAGAACTCCTCAACTCTATAGATAGTGTGTATTTTCTTTCTCCATCAGATCAATATTATACAAAAAACCAAACTGGGAGAAATATTTCATTTGAATTATCATCAGGAATTTTTTTCTTTGATTTAACGGATATGTCATATGAATATGAAATTTTCCATAAATGATTTCGTATTGATGTAACTTCTGCATGAAAATTTTATATTGATACGACACAATCATCTGATATAAAAATATTTTCTTTAGATGGAATTATTCGTGTCACTTTGGTAGATAGTACAAAAGATATGACAAATGTAGATGATATAAGTACAAAAGATATGACAAATATTATATTGTATCCACATATGTATTTTTCTTTTAATTCAATAAGAAATAGTTTTTTGAAAAATGCTGATTTGTTTCGTGTGTCATCGGTTGCTCATATCACATATTTAAGTAATATTCATTGAGATATTGCAAAGAGTATTTTTTCTCAAATGTATACAACATCAGATGATGTAAAAGAGCAATTTTTGAATCAATTTTTTTCATATTCACAACAAAAATCAAATCATTCAAAAAATATAAGAGATATTTTATTACAGGATAATGTAACAAATATTCCATGACTTGCATGGATTCAAAAATATCGTTTTTTATTTTTTAATGATGCAAAAAAGAAAGTATTCCTTAAAAATTATGCTCTTTTTTATATCAATGATGCGTTAAGAAAAAATGATTCTGTTTGATGAAATATAGATGAAATTAAGAATCTTATCTCACAATTGAGAGAAATAGATTCATCAGGATTTACAGACCTCCAAGATATTGTTTCATATTATTATAAATTTTTATTTTCTTATGGAACTCAAAAAGATTTAGAAAAAATCTTTTTCTTGTGAAATATTTTATGACATATCAATGATACTTGAGATCTTTCTCCAACACTTACTTCATCAGTGTTTTTGAATAATATGTATCAAAATTTTCATAATAATATAGGCACAAATAGATCTTTGCATAGTTCTATTTTACACTATATTGATTTTTTATTTCAAGAACATCGTATTACTTTTGATAGAAATAATTATGTGATTCAAGTTCCTGAAAAATCGTTGATTTCGCTTGATTATATTGCATTTTTTCTCAGTAATATATTGATTTATGATACAACATTTGAATCAGAACAACAAGTAAATGATTTTGCAAATATGTTATGAGTGTATTATGCTATCAATTCTCGTTTGGCTGTTGAAAAAAAATGAACTCAAACAGAAAATATTCTCTTAGAATATGAAAAAGTATTACAGAGTGTTTTAGCAAAAATGAGACAACATTTTTTTGAACCTCGTATGAGTTCTCAAGATTTATTAGTACAAAAACCAGGCATGTCTTTTTCTTCAAAAACAATGAATGATTTAAACCAATCACTTCAATTGTTATTTCGTTTTTTTGATTCATATAAAGGACATTTAACAGAAAAAAATCAACCAATACGAAACGTATTTGAAAGATATAAAACTCAGTTGAAAGAATATATTGCAGCAGCAGGAAATTATAGTCAATATCTTACAGAGTATGATACTTCTAAAAAAGATCTTCTTCCAACACAAACTATATGAGAGCAGGGAAATCAATCACAACTTTTAAATGCTCAACGTATAAATAATTTTTTAGCAAGTTTTGAGCAAGTTGATATATCGCACATGACAAAAACTTTAAAAAATAATGAATACTATATTGTAGAAAATTTTCAAGTGTGAAATTTGATACTTAAATTTGAATTATATCCTTTAAGGAATAATACTATAGAAAATATTTATGTAAATGAAGAATTGAAAAATAATAGTTATGAACTTGATACTCTTGAAGAAATTTATAAAAAAGCAGCTCAAAATATGTCATCATCTGATCCAGAAGAAGCTCAAAAATATAATTTCAAAAGGTTTTTTGTTACTACATTTCTTTCATCAAATAGTTCTTCAGATATTACGTTTTTTGATGCTCCAGTGTGAGATAGTTCTCAAGAAGATAGAACAATTGTAGTATTTAAAAGAGATAAATTACTTGGATCAGATGGAGAATTTAGTGTTTTGAAATGATTTATGGAGATTCCATTTTCATCATTAGACGTGAGGAGAA
This sequence comes from uncultured Candidatus Peribacteria bacterium, assembly GCA_964470525.1. Taxonomy (GTDB): domain Bacteria; phylum Patescibacteriota; class Gracilibacteria; order BD1-5; family UBA6164; genus CAYYDE01. The sequence continues at coordinate 243,274 of CAYYDE010000001.1, read as the reverse complement.
ATACATCATCTGGGTATGATATCGTTATTCGTGATGCAAAACTTTCTTTGAACTCCAATCAAAAGGATATTATATGAACATTTCAATCTCAATATCTCTTTAGTCAAACACAACATGATTTTCAAGATATGAAAATTCTGTTTCAAATTCAAGAAAATGATCATATTTATAATATGTTATGAGGAAATTCTCTTCGTATTCCATGAACAATAAACATTTTGTCTATAAAATGACAGATGCAGGGAATTATAGATACATTGGTGGTACATGGATTTGTCTATGATGTAATACAATCCCAACTTTGAGTCTCAAATATTGATATTTCTTTTAAAGACAATGTATTTATTTATCAATTTAGTTACCAAAATAAGTTATTTCTCATTACGCAAAATCTTTTAGAAAATGAGGTAACTTTTGGATGAGCTCGTTTCAATCAATTTCAATTGATTGAACGTTTGAAAGAAATTAAATAATTTATTTTTATTAATCTATTACTATGAAAAAAAATACTACAGCAAAAATTTTTGCTATTTTAGCACTTGTGTGAATTGTTGTTTCGATTGTTGGAACAGGAATTTTATTTTTGTATGAAACAAAATTTGGTCCAAATGTTCCACAACCAACTTTTGAAGATTATCTTCAAAATAATCCAATTCCAATTGACCCAAATTTTCAACTTCCAGTTTCACAGGATTGAGATACACCTAACGAATAATTATGATTTTAAATATAAGAGTTTCAGGTCCAGCATGACTTTGAATCAATTCAACAGCTGAGATTATATGAAATATTTTTGCAGATTTGTGATATAATATTCTCACAGATATTGAGTATGAATCTCGTATTAAATGAGGAGTAAATTATTTTGATACTATTGTTTCAGATGAGCTTCCTCATTTATCAAAGTATTGTGATATCATTTTAGCTTTTAATAAGGAATCTCTTTTGAAAAGTTTCCCAACTCTTACTCCTTGAGGAAGGGTGTTTTTGAATGCAAAAATATTTTCTTCTCTTGATCAAGATTGGGTTGAACAAATGCAAAAAAATGAGATTTCTTTTCATACACTTGAAATTGCTGATAAATATGATAACACATATCTTGTGAGTATGCTTGCATATTACTTACAAATTCCCCAAGATGTCGTGATAGAAAATCTCAAAAGAGTCTTTTTGAAAAAATGAGAAACAGTGTTTGAATATAATAAAAGTATTTATTTTTCAACGCTTGAAAAACTTGATTTTCAAAAATCATCATTTATTGTAGAAAAAATTTGAGAGAAAAAACCATTTTCATATGGAAATAAACTTCTGACACAATGAGCAATTGATGCAGAATTAGAGTATTATAGTGCATATCCTATGACACCTGCTTCAAGTATTTTAACAGAAATTATTGCTTCTCAAAAAGTTACATTTCTTCAAGCAGAAGATGAAATTGCTGTGATAAATACGGCACTTTGAGCGAGTTTTACTGGGAAAAGAGCAATGGTTGGAACGTCAGGATGAGGATTCGCTTTGATGACTGAAGCTTTGAGTTTTGCTGTACAAGCAGAATTTCCAATCACGGTTGTTCTTTCAATGCGTGCGTGACCAAGCACCGGAACTCCAACATTTTTTGAGCAATGAGATCTCAATTTTGCACTCAATCCAACATTTTGAGATTTTGAACATGTTGTTTTGTATCCATCAACTTTGGAAGAATGTTATGAATTTGCCTGACTGGCACTCAATTTTGCTGATATCTATCAAATACCAGTAATTTTGCTTATGGATAAGCAATTTTCAGAACTTTCTGGAACACATTGAATATTGAAAAAAACAGAAGTGAAAAGAGGAAAATTTCTTGATGCTCCAACCAATGACTATAAAAGATATGAAATAACTCTTGATGGAATTTCGCCAAGAGTGGAGGTTGGAACTCCAAACTGAGACTTTATCGCAACGAGTTATGAACACGATGAATACGGAGCAACTTCAGAAGATCCAGAAGTGAAAAAAGCAATGACGCAGAAAAGATGGAGAAAATTGAAACATTTTTATCAAGATCAAAATATTTTCTGATTTGAAATAATCAATAAAGATGCAAGAAAAATACTCGTAACCACTTCATCAACGAGTTATAATGCAAAAATTTTTGTGAAAAATAATCCAGAATTTGGATTGCTTATTATCAAAATTTTGAAACCACTTGATGAGAGAATGTTTGAACATTTTCAAAACAAAGAAGAAATTATTTTTGTAGAAAGTAATTATTCTGGTCAATTAGAGAATTACATTAGCAAAGAATTTTGACTCAAATTTATACCAAATTTGAAAATTTCTCATTTGAGAAAATATGATTTGTATCCGTTTTATATGGAAGATTTTGAAAGTTTAAAGAAATAATTTATTAAAAATGAGAACTTGATTAACAAACATACAATGGTGTCCAGGATGTGGAGATACTTTAATTGTTATGGCACTCAAAAATGCATTTAAAGAACTTGGAATAGAAAGCCACAACAGAGTCGTTGTGTCTGGTGTTTGATGTGCCTGAAAAGCCAGTCAATACGTTGATGGATACGCAGCAGAAACGTTGCACGGAAGAGCTTTGCCTTTTGCAACTGGAATTAAACTCGTAAAACCAGAATTGAATGTAGTAGTAATGTGAGGAGATTGAGACGGATATGGAATTGGGATGTGACATTTTATTCATTCATGTAAAAAAAATTTAAATATCACGTATTTGGTATTTAATAATGAAAACTATGCACTCACAACTTGACAATCTTCTCCAACAACTCCAATCTGAGCAAAAACTAAAACTGCACCACAATGAAATATTATAGAACCATTTGATCCAGTAGAATTGGCTTTGAAATCTTGAGCAACATATGCAAAATATGCAGATAGTTCAAAATTCGTTGAACTCAAAGAATTGATCAAAGAAGCAATTTTACATCCATGATTTTCACTTTTAGATATAAAACAAGCTTGTCCAAGTTTTAAAAGATGGTAAAAGCAAAAAATAAAAACATTTTTATCAAAAAAACTTGCAAATATCAAAGAAATGTGGTTTAATAAGAGTGTTTATATTTTTTATTGGGTGGAATGAAAAAATTACAGAAATATTTTAGGTCATATTGTGATTTTTTAGATAATAAACTTTCAGATACTACCATTATTGTTGGGATTATTTGAGTTCTTATCTTAAGTATAAGCTATATTGGGAAAACAGATGCTTCGTATTATAAAGCAAGTATTTTTGACCAAAAAAGTATTTCTGAAAATATCATCTATATTGATGGCAAAGCATATAAAGTATATCTTGAGCCAATGTAAAACCCTTCCATTTGGAAGGGTTTTATTTATAACGAAATTCAATATTTTTTATTATAATACCTGTTTTTTGAAAACGATTCTGTAATGTTTCTTTGAAAAAAGATTCATATAATTGTAAATCTGTATTGAGAATAGGTTTTCATGTATGAATGATACAAATATTATTTTTGAGTTGTATTGAGACCAAATAGGGAGTGATATCGATATTTTTTTTTGTTTGATATGTTTCTATAAGAGTATTCCAAATGATGGATTTTATGACAGTTTCTTGTTTTGCAACTTTATTGAGTGATTTTATGAGAAGATCTTTGATATTATTGATCACCATGATTTTATTGTTAAAATAATACAACGAATTCTCCTTTTATTTTATCAGGATTTTTTGTAAAATATTCAAGTACTTCTTTTACTGTTCCTCTTCTGAAATCTTCAAATTTTTTCGTGAGTTCACGAGCTACCACAATGTGATGATCTTCTCAAAAATAACTTCCAATTTCCGCAATGGTTTTCAAAATTCTATGCACTGATTCATACACCACAACGGTTTCTTCTTTTTCAAGTAGGCTTTTAAAAAGAGTTTGTCTTCCTTTTTTTATCGGCATAAATCATAAATATCTGAAATGATTCATCTGCATACCACTCGCACAAATTGCTGTGATACATGCACTTACTCCAGGAATTGGAGAAACTTCAATTCATGCTTCTAAAGCTGCTTTGATAAGTACATATCAAGGATCAGAAATTCATGGAGTTCCAGCATCACTGATAAGAGCAATATTTTTCCCATTCTTGAGTTCTTCTATGATTTTTTCTACTTTCGTCACTCCAGAGTGAGAATGAAAACTAATGAGAGGTTTCTTGATATTATAATGATTGAGAAGGGTTGAACTGGTGCGAGTATCCTCACATGCAATTGCATCAACTTCTCAAAGCGTTCTCACAGCTCTGTAAGTCATATCTTCTAAATTTCAAATGGGAGTTGCAACGATGTAGAGCATAATGTTTTATTTAAAAATATTTGAGAGTAGTATACGGAAAAAGTGAGAAAAGACAAAAAAATCTCTGTGAAGAAATTTTTTTGTATGAAATGATTTTATGATTACATTTTCCACCCAGATAACAATACAATTCCTCAAATAATTAAAATATAATAAAAAAGTTTCTCAAAAATTGCTTTTTTGGAAATATCTTCTTTTAAAATTCATGGAAAAAGTTTGTGTCCAATAATTCATAAAACGAGGACATAAATCGGTTGAATCCCAGAAATTCCAGCAACAACAGAAACATCATCAAGAGAAATTGCACCATACGCGCAGAGTCATCATAAAAACATCATTGCCTCATTTGATAAAAAAAACTTAAAATTTTGTTTAAAACTGCCAAAATGTTCTTTAATATCTCTTTGTATTTTTGGAATTAAAATAACTGGAATAAGGATGAAAAATCCAACCATATAACTCCAAAACACTCCAGTGACAAAATCAATATTGAGAAATACAAATTTCCAAAGAATTTTTTGAATGGTGAGTAAAAATGATGCAAGAAACATGAGCAAAATAGCTTGATTGAGTTTCATTTTTCAAGATTTTCTATCAAGTCCTAAAAAAAGAGTAGCAGCAATAACAACAAAAAATCATACATATTGTAAAAAAGTGAGTTGTTCTCAAACCGTAAAATATGCAAATATTGGCAAAAATATTTTTCCTAAAACAAAAAAACTCGTGATTTTTGAAGAATCAGAATGTTCTAAAGCTTTAAAATACGGAAACATATATCCATATTCCATAAGTGAAATCCCAACCAAAGCAAAAAATATTGCTAAAGTAATTTCTCAAGGGACTCAAAGAAAAAATAAAAATGGTACAAATAAAAGATTGGTTGAAGCACTTAATATGATGAAAGTGAATTTATTTTTGAAAATATTATTTGATAAATGTGAATCAATCAAAACAGAAATTGCATAAAATATTGGTCAGAGGAGAGCAAGAAAAATTGACATAGAAGAGTTTAAAAATAATTTTACTGAAGTATATGTAAAATAAAAGGATTTCAAAATTTTTTATTTGAAGATGAAATAAAAAATTATATAATAACAATCAAGTTTATTTTTTACTTTTGTTTTTATGAATGATAAAAATTTATTGTGTAGCTTTCCAGACTCCTGAGATGAAATTCTTTGTGAATCGTCAGTTGAATGAGATTTTTCAATACAAACAGAGAAAATTCTTAATTCTAATGGGATCACTTGAGATTTTTTGTATGAAAAAATTTGATTACTCAATACATCAAAATCTCTTGAGAAAGCTTTTCATGAGACATGATTTACATGTAATTTTTCAAAACAAGATGAAATTTTTGAATTTTATGGTATAAAAGATGAAACATTTCAAGAAACATATCTTGCAGAAATTGAAAAAATTCAAAAAGAACCAAATTTGCAAAAATTGTATAACATGATACATTTTATTTTGTTTCAATCTGAAAATTTGTATGAGGAAATATGGTCTTGGAAAACTGATGCTTCAAAAGCTTCTTTTTTTGCAATAGTATGTCTTTTGAATGGATATGAAACACATTTAAAAAGTAATCTTTCACCAGAACAACTTGAAATACATAAAAAAGCAATTCATACTCTTTGTTTTGATGATATGGAACGCTATAATCTGGGTGGTATCAGATGGAGTCAAGTAGTTTGGGGATGTTATTTTATGAGAGGAAGAATTTTTCAAATATGAGTTTTACAATATGAAATTGATAAAGAACATGTAAATATTCATATTCCTCGTGGAACTTTTTTAGGAGAATGAGAATTGCAGCAATCATTTGCTCAGGCAAGGGAATTTTTTTGAGAAAAGGATTTTCTTCTTAAAACATGGCTATTGAGTAATGAATTGGATTCTCTGCTGTGAAAAAATAGTAACATTATAAAATTTAAACAGAAATTTGAAATTGTTGATCAAGTACAAAATACAAAAGATTTTTTAAAATTTGTATTTTGAGAACTCAATGATACTTGAAAATATGAAATTCTTGCAGAAGAAACGAGTTTATAAAGAAAGTTAAAACAATATTTGATACAAGGATGAAAACTTCATATATGATATGGAATTCTCAAATAATAAAAAAATTTCAGCTTTTGCTGAAATTTTTTAATACAACACACTTTGACTTTCCAAAAGTTTGTAAATAATACAATTTTTATCACGAAAATCTCCGATTAAAATACGTCTTGCGTCAGTGGTTTCTTTTTTTGAAATACTTCATGAGTGTCTTTTTGAAGCAAGAATTTCTGATTTATTGAGACGAGTATACGCATCAAAAAAATAATCATCGAGTAAAATATTTTTTAATTCTTGGTATTTGTCTAAATATTCTTTAAAACATTTTCAAAAATCATAGAGTTGTCCATCTTCTTTAATGAGTTTGATGAGAGCATAAAGTCTTCCAGCACTTAAAATATATTTTTTATTCACGATCAGTAAAAGAGATTTTTCTAAAGGATCATTGACTCTTAAAATCGTACAATTTTTCTTTTTAGCAAATTTTCTAAAATTATTTGTGATAAAACTTTCAATAAATAAATCCAAAACTTTATGATACGAACTAATCACTGCAAAACCATCAATAGCAGGATTTTTCATCATATTATAATAATTTATTTCTCCAGCAGTGATTCATTCTAATGTTCACTTTGGAGCATTGAGTAAAAGTAAATCTCCAAAAAAATTACTAATATGTCCAGCAATCATTTCTTCAACATTATCATTAAAGAAATCTTGTTTAGTGCTTGAAGTGAGTTTTTTTGTTTTTTGTTGTGCTACTTTATGTGCTTGTTCTTTTACTTCTTTCTGCATCCATAAAGCAACACGAGCAAGTTTTGAAGTAAGTTTCTCAAGCTCTTTTTTGAGATTTTTATTTTCTTCTTGAAGAGTTTTTTGATCACTCATAGATATTTTTTTAGGGGATAATAATTGATAGTTTATGAATTTTAAAATGATTTTTTTCCTTTGCAAAACTCAACCAATCAAAGATTGGGATTCGAACAGTTCCTCAGTCAAAAAAATCATTTTAAAATTATCTACTATACTCCAATTCTATATTCAATTTCTTTTTGGATAAAAAGCCTGTCTCTTCCATATTTGAGGCGAGAAAGTTCATAAAATGCTTTGGCAAGATTTTGGTCTCCAGTTTCGAGATATGGATTTTTTGGAATGATTGAAAACGGTGTAGTTGGTTGATTATCAACGGAAAGTTTCATAACAGCTTTAAACTTATCCATATTTACTAAATCTTGGTTTGAAAAAACAGGAGCATAATATTTTTCCATAAATTCTCCATCTTCAGGTCCGATTTTATAACTCATAATTGTTCACACATTCCCAAAAATCGCTCATTTTAAATTCAGATTTGATTTGGTAAGTGCGTCACTTTTTTCTAATTGTCATAAATATTGATGTGCTAAAACGAGTCACAAACGATATTTTCTGGCTTCTGATAAAATCGATTCAATACTTGGAGTAATATAGTTTTGAAATTCATCAATGTACATAAAAAAATCTTTTCTGTCTTCTTTTGCCATATTTTGTCTACGCATCGCAGCCATTTGGATTTTTGAAACGAGCATCAATCATAAAAGTTCCGAGTTGATATCTCACAAAATCCCTTTTGAAAGATTTACCATGAGGATTTTTTGATTTTGCATAACCTCACTTATATCAAAACTTGATTTTACTTGCCCGATAATATTTCTCATCATCGTATTAGTAATAAATTGACCAAACTTTGCAGCAAAATACGGGATCATTTCTTGTTTTTCTCTGTCTCACATTGATGCATACGTTTTTTCCCACCATGCTTTTACAATAGGATTTTTCACGTGACGAATTCTTTCTTTTTGAAAATCATTATCCGTAAAAAGTCTTACAATATCGGTAATTGCAGCTCATTCTGGATATTCCATGAGAGCTAAAACTCCGTTTCTAAAATAATCTTGAATACGAGGACCAAATATTTCACTTCAAAATAATTTTATCATAATATTCATCGAATCCATCGCAACCAAATCTCTTTCTTCTGGAGTATTTGCTTCTAATAAATTCAATCACATTGGACGAGCTTGGTCGGCTGGATCAAAAATTATCACATCATCAGCACGATTTCTTGGAATAAATGGAACCAAATCTTTTACCAAATCTCCATGTGGATCTATCACACAAATTCCGCTTCCATTTGCTAAATCTTGACGAGCCATCACTTGGAGAATAGAAGATTTTCAAGTTCCTGTTTGCCCGATAACATAAAAATGTCTGAAACGATCTTCTGTTTTAATTTTAATTTCTTTTTTTATTCCACGAAATATATTATCTCACAAAACAAGTCACTCTTTTGGAACACTTGAAGGAGCTTTTACAATTTTGAAGTTTTGCCATTTAATTTCTGGAGTTTTGTTGTATTTAATATGTGGAAAATGAAAAATTGATGCAATTTCTTCGGTGTTGAGAATCGATTTTTTGAGATAAAAAGGTTTCTTGAAATAACGATAAATATAGTTTTTTACTAATGCAATTTCATTATGTTTGCGTGTTGGGATAAAACGATTGAATTCTGGACTTGCAAATTGAGAAAAACTCGAAACAATATTGGTGAGTTCTGTTTTTATCAAATGTCTATTATTTCCTGTTGTTATTACTCGAATAAGAGATTCATATCCTGTTTTTTCTGCTTTTTCATCAACTACTTTTGCTCTTTCTTGAGTCAGAGCACTTGTCTGATTTTTGGCTGGAGATTCTTGTTCGTCATCACTAGAAAGAAAGATATTTATGATTCAAATCAGTATTTTAAAAGGGTTTAAAGAAAGTCATACTTTTTTTCATTCCATGATTTTGCTTGAAACTTGACTACATTCATTTTGCCAATCATCATCGGTTGGTTTGAGAAGTATTTGTATGACAGCACTTTCATCTTCTTCTAATTTTGAAAAAGCATTTGTGATGGTATTTATCGGATCTGATTCAAGTTTTTGATAGGTTTTTATTGGATAGAAAAATGCCTTTTTTGGTGTGAGATAGGTTCCAGTCCAATATTTTCTATTTTTAAAAATATTCACTTCTGGAGTTTCTTCAATCACAGCATCACTATAAAAACCATTGATTTGTTTTTCCATCAAATCTTTGTATTCATATGGACAAACAACATAAAAAAGAATTTCATTTTCATGAGCAATATATTCTAAACTGATGTGATCTTGCCCAAGGATTTTTTTTGATAATTTTGGGGAACTGATACTTTTTAAACTTGCTAGGAGTTGTTCCATCAAAGAAATGACTTCTTTGAAATCTCTTTGTGTTTCTTGTTTTTCATCAAGATCAGAATTTTTCTTTGGCATCGTAACACGCAAAAAGCACATTTTGAGTGTTCTTTCAAAATGAGATCTTTTTTTCAAATACCAGAGTAAAATGATACTTCCAAAAACAAGAATAAGAAATATTAAAATTCCAATAGGTTCCATAGAGAGGGATATTTTAAAAATTTGAAAAATATAATTATGCTCATTATAGCATATTTTTCTCTATATGTAAAGAAAGTTGTGGATACTTTACTTGTTTTTTTAGTAAAATATATGAAAATATAGTTTTATGTTTTTGATTTTTCAAAGAAATATTGTATTTTTTGTATTTGTGTTGGAGAAAGTCCAGTGAGTTTGAGACATTCTTTTGGTGAATTTTGTGCAATAAAGTTGCAAATATTTTCGCAACCAATTATTGGTTGATCAAGCATTCCCAAAATTTCAGAGAGTTTGAGTTTTGCAAAAAGAAATTTTTCATGAGAAAGGGAAATATATCTGAGGGTTTCAAAAATTTCGAAAATTTCATTGTTTGGAATTCACTTTGGGCAAGAATCATAGAGAATTTTTAAAAGTTCCATAAATTCCATGATCATTTCATAGGACCATGTTGTATATTCAAATTGATGCAAAATAGAAATATTTTTCATATTTGTTCCAGATTGATCATTTTTTACTTGTGCTTCAAAATTACAAATAGTTCCAAGATCAAGCATTTTTTCCTTTTTGAGAATTTTTGAAAACACAATAATTTTTCCAAAATCTTTTGAAAAAATAACAATCATTTCTTGTTTTTCATTGATTTGGGATTTCTTGATAATGATTCATGAAGTTTTGAATGTTGACATATTTTACAAGTTATTTTTCAAAAATATTGTAAGAAACACAAGGAAAAAGTCAAAGAAAAAAATTGACTTTTTCGCTTTTCTCTTAGACTCTTTTATATTATAATTGGTCATTTTTTATATATGTTGGAATTTTTTATAAATATTGCAAATTTTTGAGAAAAAATATTTTATTTTTATCCCTCTCACGTTTTGGATGATTCTTTCTTTTCTGTTTTTTTTGTTGATGACTCTATGATATCTCTTAAAAAGATTACAAAAATAAAAAAATGAAAAGAAAATATTGATAATTTCAAAATATTCATATAATTATGATAAATTTAATTACTATCAATATTATTATGTCAGATAATATTTCTATGACTGAAGCTGAAGTTGATGCAGTTGTGCTTGATCTTATTAAACTTCATACTTTTGAAGTCGTGGTTGATGAAGCTGAATTTTTGGATTTATTGAAAAACTCTCTTTCTTTGAGTATGGCTGAGAAAAAAAGAGTGGTTGATGCAGTTCCTGTGCTTTCACAATTTCAATTTGATGAACTGGGAAAAGTCTTCCAAGAAGAAAGAGTAAAATTTAGAGAACTTGCTCAGGAACATCCAGAAGATATCAAAAAACTTTTAGTAAAACAACAACAAGAATGGTTGGATTTAGGAGAAGTATACAAGCTTGAAATTGCCAAAAAAGCAGTAAAATGACAAGATGAACAAAAAATAGATGATATTAAAAAAAGTTTAGGTTTATAAAAAGAAAATATGATGTATCATTTTTGTACATGTGTAAAAGAAAAACAAAGAGTAGATATGTACTTATCTACTCTTTTTTGTGAATTTTCACGTTCATATATCCAAAAAATTATTGATAATGGAGAGGTGAAAGTGAATGGAAAAACGATTTCAAAAAATCTCAAAATTTCCTATAAAGATGAAATTTGTATCAATATTCAAGTTGAAAAACTTGAATTACAAGCTGAAAATCTTCCATTAGACCTTGTATACCAAGATGAAAATATAGCAATTATTAACAAAGATGCTGGAGTAAATACACATCCAACTCCATGAATAGATGGAAAATCTGGAACGCTGGTGAATGCTTTATTGTATCATATTAAAGACCTTTCAAGTATTGGTTGAGTAGAAAGGCCTTGAATTGTACATCGTTTGGATAAAGATACTTCAGGACTTATTATGATTGCAAAAAATGATCAAATGATGGTCTATTTACAAAATCTTCTCAAAGATAAAAAACATATTTCTAAATACTATCTTGCATTGGTAAAATGACATGTAGAAGAACAAAATTTTAAAATAGAATCTTTTATTGGTCGTCATCCTGTTGATAAAACTCGTATGACTTCTTCTGGAAATGCAATCAATTCAAAGTTGGCAATTACCTATGGAAAAGTTTTGAAATATATTGATGATATGACGCTTTTGGAAGTAAAAATTGAGACATGACGTACGCATCAAATCAGAGTCCATCTTTCAACTTTTTGATATCCAATTGTTGGAGATAAAGTTTATGGAGAGAAAAAAACAAACGAGGAAGTCTTGAAAAAATTCTGACTTTCTCGTCAAGCATTGCATAGCTATCGTTTAGAGTTTGAATTGTATTGAGAGAAAAAAAAATTTGTGGCAAACTTAAAGGATGATATGAAAAAAATTATTGGGGAAATGTAAAAGAGCAACTTTCGTTGCTCTTTTACTTAGACTTTGTATTTTTGCTTTGCTTCTTGAAAAGGAAGATCTATTATTTTCCAATTGGTCATTTTATTTCTGATTTCTCGGGGAATAATAGAGAAAAAACTTCCAAGATGTACATCAAAGTTATTGTCTTGAACCCATCTGATTTGCCCGTCTTCTGTATTATAATTATCCGAAATATTTTGAAGTTTTTCTCTGATGAGAAGAGTATCTTTCAAAGAAAGATCCATTGATTTCCAATTGGTCATTTTATTTCTGATTTCTTGATGAACAATAGAGAAAAAATTTCCAAGATGTACATCAAAGTTATTGTCTTGAATCCATCTGATTTGTCCGTCTTCTGTGTTATAATCGGCTGTGATATCTTGTAAGGCAATAGTAATATTACGATAATTTTTATAGGTAGTGTAACAGAATTTAATTTTATATTTTTTAGAAAATTTTTTATCAAGTTTATATTGTATATGCTTTGGAGAAATATCTTTGAGGACTCAGTTTACTTTTTTGTTTACTGATTGCATATATCTGAGATAGAGCTCAGAGGTGTATTCAGACGTATATTTTTCTTGATTTTCTCTGTTGGAGATTTTGGTAGCAAAGTTGTCTGCAAATTGTTCTGGGAAGTTTTGGATTTTCATAAAAAATAAATAAGAAATAAAAATTTAATATAATTAAAATGATTTTATAATAAATGTCAAACTACATCACATTCACCATATTAAAAAATGGAAGCAAAATTGCCATGATCATGGTTCAAATGATGAGTCCAACAATCATAATAACAATTGGTTCAATCGCTGTTTGAATACCTTTTACAACAGCATCAATTTCTTTGTTAAATTTCTCTGATATTTTGAGTAACAGACTTGGAAGTTTCCCAGTTTGTTCTCAAATTTTTGTGATAGAAGCAAGTTCAATAGGGAAATCTGCATCTTCTTGACCTGTTTTTAGTTTATGAATTCCTAAGAGTTCAGAAAGTTTGACTCATTCATTTATTTGCTCTATAATTGCATCAATTTTCTTTTCATAATAATAATTCTCAATACTTTTTTTGCTCACTTCAAGCGCTTCATGAATCATAATTCCATTTTGAAGAAGTGTTCCAAGAGTAGAAGAAAAAATCGTAAGTATTTTTTTTCTCAGAAGTTTTCCAAAAATTGGAATGTGGAAAATGAATTGATCTGCATAAATTCTTGTTTTTGGATGTGTTTTAAATTGAAAGATTCCAAAGAAAATAATTCCCAAACCAAGTAGAAGAAGTATATAATTATTTTGCAAAAATACAGAAGCATCTATCACAGATTGTGTGAGAGGAGGGAGATTTACTCGAGCATCAACATACATTTTTTGGATTCTTGGAATCACAAAAGTCATAAATCCGATAATCATAATAATCGACAATCCAATAATAATACTTGGATAAATCAATGCTCATATGATTTTTGATTTTATTTCATGATTTTTTTCCTCTCTTTCACGAATAATATCAAAAGAATTTCCAAGTTTTCCAGTGAGTTCTCACATTTTTATCATATAAATATCAAATTGAGAGAAAATTTTTGGAAAATTTTGAAAACTCTCAGAAATGGTTTTTCATTTATTGATATTTTTTGTAAGTTCTTGAAGAATGATAATAATTACTTTATTTTTACTTTGATAACTCATTATGTTTACCGCATTGGTAATTGGAATTCCTGCATTTACTAAACTTGCAAGGTTTTCAAAAAGCTCAATCTTTTGTTTTTGAGAAATTTTTTTGAGTGAATACTTATTTTGAGGAACGATTTTTTCCCATATTCAAGGGTATTTTTCTTGAATGATGTCAATATATTTTTGAAATGTTTTCATGAGGAAGAGAAAAATTAAAAAGAAAAAAGAAAAAACTTACTTATATTTTATCATTTAATTTGTTTTTTTGCAAAAATTTTTATAATAAAGCAGAACACATTATTTGTTTATATAAAAAAATATGTTTAAGATTTTCTGAATTACACAAGATGATAGTTTACCAAGCGATGATCTCGGACTAGAAGTAGTAAATAATGAAGAAGAAATTCTTGATGAAGAAGTATGACAAGTTGCACTTGATGTACTGGAAACAAGTGAAAATGTTTATATTGTTGCTCCAGTTGCTGGAGTTGAATATGAGGATATTGATCTCTCAATTCATAAAACAGTTTTAACAATTCGTTGACACAGAGATAAAACATCAGAATACGATATAGAATGAGTTATGGTAAAAAATAGTGAATGTTTTTGGGGAAAATTTGTGAGAAATATTATTCTTCCTGAAAATTTAGCTCTCAATAAGATAAAAGCATATATGCAAAATAATCTTTTGGTAGTTACTATTCCAAAACTCAAATTTGATACAAAAAATATAAAAATTAACAAAGTGGAGGGATAATATTATTCTTTGAGAAAAAAAACGTATGTTTGGAAAAAATAAGCCGATTCAAAAATCAGCAAAAAAAATGGATAAAATTGTAACCTGAATTATTATCGGATGAGCCATCGCATCTGTTTTTTGACTTTCTCAAACCAAAAAATGAAAAGAAGTTTCATCAAGTATTACCACTGCGTTGAAGCCAAAAGTAGCAGATTCTGGGAAAAAGGCAATTTCAATTTTTTGAAAAGTTATTGCTTTTTTTGTATATTTATTTTCTAAAAAGTAAATATATGAAAAAATATTTGATGAATATTTTTGGATGTATGATATTTTTTTCATATTTTTCTGTTTTTGCACAAGAAACATGTAAATATTCTGCACAGATTGAACAATGTAAAACAGCAACAAATCCAAGAACAATTTCTGAATTTATCTGTCCAGAAGACAATACGAATTTATCAAAAGTGATTCCACAAATTATTTTGGATATAGAATTTAAAAAAATAGATACCGAAGCAGAATTATATATCGATTTTTTGGAAAGAAATAAAGATTTTTATTTTTGACCAAAAGCAAAAAAAACATATCCAGAAGCTATTGATGATATTTGGCAAAAATTTGAATTGAATTGATATTTTTGAAAAAAATATATGAATTGGTGTTTACCAAATGCAGGAACTTCTATTGTTCAAGAATCTCTTTCTTGTTCTGAATGAGCATTTGATATCGCATCTATTTCAAATTTTTTTAATGAAACGCTTTGTTTTCAAATGGTAACAACAAAATTAGAAATGTATCGAGATGTATCATTTCAAGTTTTGAAACTTAATAAAAATCAAATTCAAAAAGATACCTATAAAACGGTAATGCAAGATCAAAGATGAAAATATGATCGACTCATTGATATAATCAATTTAAATCTTTCATTTATTGAGAGAATTTGGGCAAGATTACCGTATTTTGTGAAAGATGCATTTGGAAGTTAATACATAATATTTATCCTTTTTATTTTATGAAACTTGTTCAATTCAACAAAATTACAAATATAAAACATACTGATATTTTTGATAATACATTTCTTTTTCCATATCTTAAAACGGATGATCAAAATGAAGGGAGAGAAGTATATTTTATGGCTGATTTCCTCAAACAAAAAGAAAATACTCAACTTTTAGCAAATATTTGAGACAAATATGCTATGTATTCAAATGTCTATAGTGAAAAAGATGAGCTTGAAATTTTTCAAAATCTTTTTGATATGGCTTTGAGAGAAAATAAAAAAATTCATATTGTTGGAGTAACTCTTGAAGAAGAGATAAAGATTTTAGAAACATATTATGAAACACTTGGTTTTATGCGTGAAGATATCAATTGTTTTAAAGTTGATTTTTGAGTTCCACTTGTGACAGTGAGTGTTCATGTAGAAAATCTTATTTGGAGAGGAAGTGACTATAAACGTATGAAAGAAAAAATATTTTTTCTTCCTCCGATTCGTGAAGCTTGATTGACAAAAGCAATGTTTAAATGAATCAATAGAGGAGTTATTGCTGGAATTTTTATAAAAGATTTGAATGAAGAGGTAATTGAATTCTTTCAATGATGTATAGCTGAAGAACATATTCTTCCACTTACTTTATGAAAAGTTCTGTCATATAATTTAGAACAAGCAGGATTTGTGTGAAAAAAACAAGAAATTATTCTCTCATATTAAAAAAAACAGTTCTATAGAACTGTTTTTTTATGTCATATAATCTACGGCTTCATATTTTTCTCTGAAATCCTTGATAAGAGCCCAAAATGTATTTTCTACATAATTTGGGAGAATCTTTTCGTTTTGCCAAACAATTTCTCTTTTAATTTTATTTCTCATTTTGTCTTCTCCAACTGGACAATTACATCCTGAAAATGGGATTCCACGAGCTGTTACAAGACGCATTACATCTTTTTCTCTCAGATAGGCAAGAGGTCTGATAAATGCTACTTTTCCTGTTTTCATCACATTTTTTGGAGGCATAATTTTGAGTTTTCTTCCTTGTACCATATTCATAATACTCGTCACAACAATATCATCCATATGATGTCAAAAAGCGATTTTGGTTGCCCCATATTTTTGACACAATTTCATCATCGCAATACGACGAGCATACGCACACCATTGACACGATTGACCGATTCCTTCATTAAGAAGCGAATCAGGAGGAAGTTTCACATCAACTTTTTCTAAAGGAATATTTAAGACTTCTTCAAAATACTTTTTCTTTTCTTCAAACATTATGTCACAATTTATCAGAAATTCTTTGAAAATATAGACTCCAATGATGTTGAATTTTTCTTTGCTTGATTTACGGATTTCATTGAGGAGATATCCCAAAAGCATTGAATCTTTTCACCCAGAAACTCAGAGTAAAATCGTTTCTCATTCTTGAATCATATTAAAATCTTTCATTGCAGTGATGACATCTCTTTTCATGCGTTTTTCAAGGTTTTTGAGTTCGTTTTTATCAGTTCAAGCACTTGCTTCTTGAGCAAATTGTTGTAGGTCTTTTTCGTTAATCATGTTTGCATATTAAAAATAGAAATTATTGCAAAATATTATATGAACATTTTTTTTGAGTCAATAAAAAATGATTTCTTTTTCTCCGCGTGAAAATTATTGACACTCTCAAAAAAAGTGATATTATTATGCTGACTTCATTTATTTTATAAATTTTTTATATGAACTTTACAAAAAATAATGGCTTTGTAGCAAAGAATTTCTGGGGGGGTAAGCTTTTATGAATTCAGAAAGGTTTCACACTTGTAGAACTTATCATTGTTCTTACAATTCTTGCCATTCTGGCAACAATTGCTTTTCTGTCATTTTCATCTTACACAAAAAATAGCAGAGATTCTCATCGTCTCATGAGTGGAAAAAATATTGAAACAGGACTTTCTCTTTTTTTAGCGAAAACTGGAAAACTTCCGCTTCCTCAAGATTATATCACGCTTACTTTTGATGATGAAATAATAGCATATCAATGATATTTTTGAGAAGAAAATGCGAGATTGATAGGATTTTCTACACTTCCTCTTGATCCATATGATCATCAAAAAATTACCTATTGAGTGAATGTGCATCAAAATAAATATCAATGAACACTTTTTTTAGAACATCCTTTAGCGTATTCTCATCATTCATTATTTTCAAATACTTTGGCAAATAATCCTGATTATTCCAAGAGATATATCAAAACATTTGGTGACAAAATAGGAATATTATTGTGAAATTCTGGATCATATTTCAATACTCCTCTTCAAATATTTCGAAATGAAGAGAGTTTTACGGGTTTGGAACTCAAAGACTATTCTTGACTTGTTTGACAAGAAAATTTTGAATTATGAGAATTACAAGTGGTTATCAGTGATGATGAAATTCTTGTTGGAACGGGAGAAGTTGTCTCAGAAATACATGCTCTTTTAATGACAACACAACAAATTTTGGTAAAAACTCAGTGTCCTGCTTGATGGATAGAAATGCCAGAAGCCTTTGCTGCCTGATGAAGAGCTGGAACTTGTGATGGTTGAGCGTGATCATGCAAGGTATGTCAATGAAAACTTTGAAATCATCTTCCCATATGAACTTCAATAGCAGCACTGAGTTGTCAAAATGGATGGGAAGAAATCTGAATTGTCTCATGAGCATGAAGAGCTACAAACGCAGTTATATGTCAAATAGGGAATAATAATGCATTTTTACCATGAACACAATTGACCATGACTTCATGTCCAGCATGATGGGAAGAAATAAACATCATAACTGCATGATGAAGACCAGCAACATGTAATGGAATGAGATGTAAGGTGTGTGAAAAAAAGTAATGAGAAAAATATTTTCCATAAAAGTCAATAATTTTTGTTCAAAATTTGTTTACAATAATAAGAATTTGTCTATTATATATCTGCATAACCATGAGGAGGATATGTGATGAAGAAAATTCTTTTTTTCATTCTTATGATTTTTCCTCAGTGTGTTTTTGCTGAGGATTTATTTGTTATATCATGGGAACAAAAACATCCTGAAAATGGATTTATTTTCTTTGATAGTAACCAAAAAATCAAGTATCTTCATTTTGCGGCATATGTTATTGCTTCAGAATTGGAGAGGAAATACTATGAGCCTCCGAGTACAAATTTTCGTATTTCTACGATACATGAAAAGAAATATTACTTTGAGTATGAAAACTATCGTCCAGGAGAACAATCTTGGATGAAACAGATTTCAAAAGATAAGGGTCTTACTTTTTATCGTGATCAAGAAGAGGATGGTTCTGGTGTGAAAATTATGATTCAACAAATGAAATCCAAAGGACGAGATGGTAAAACAGAACGGACTTATGGTATTGGAGTACGTTGGACCTATTAAAGATCAGTTTGTTGAAAACTGGTCTTTCTTTTTTGTAAAAAATTTATATAATGCTGCAAATATTTTTTAAGAAAAATTATGGAACTTTTAGAACAACTTGCATTTGATGCAACTCGAGATATTTTAGAAAAAAATTTACAAATCTCTCATGAAAAAATTCGTGATAAAAAGATTTTATTTATTTATGATGTTGATTCTCCACTTTCAAAATTGATTTCAGATGGATATATTGCACATTTAAAAAATCTTCCAAATGCTGAAATTATTTTATTTGAAGAAGAAAAAAAAGAAGAACTCAAAGCAAAAATACTTGAACTTTGAGAATATGACACGAATATTTTAGTACAAACAACAAATTTTCGTTTGGAAAAATTTCGTATTCGTATGTCTTTACAACAAAGAGGTGCAGCAGGAATTGAACACAATCATCTTTGATATATGAAAGAACATGAAGTAGAAAATTATTTACGTTCTATTTCATATAAAACTCCAGAATTTCAAAATATTTCTAATGTTTTGAAGCAAAAAATGGAGGCAGCACAAACATTTCGTGTTGTTTCACAAAATGGAACTCAACTTTCTATCTCAGGATGATTTGAAGAAATGATGCAAAATACTTGAAGTTTCTCATTAGAAGAGCGTTATGCAACCTATCCTATTGGAGAAAATTTCACAGAGAGTAAAATATTTGAAAATGTAAATGGAGAATTATATCTTTTTGCATTTCCATGAATGGATTTTCAAGTACGTTTTTGTGATCCATTTTTAGTGAAAATTGAAAAGAGTATTGTAACTTGTGATGACCCAAATGCTCCACAGGAATTTATAGATTTGCTTGAAAAAATTAGACAGGATGAAGGAGAAGTTATGGTGAGAGAACTTGGTTTTTGACTCAATAATGAGATCTCTCCTCAAAAAACTCTCAGTGATGTGAGTGCTTTTGAACGTATGATGTGATTTCATCTGTCTTTATGAAAAAAACACAATATTTATAGAAAAAAACTTCACAAAGATATTCTACAAAAATATCATATTGATGTTTTTCCAGTTGTTCAAGAAATGTATCTTGATGATGTGTTATTATTTCAACAAGGAAAATTTGTATAATTTCCTTGACTTATAGAAAAATAAGCTATAATGAGAAAACTTTGGAATTCTCCAAAGAATAAAAAGGAGAATGTGATGCAAATAGCCATCATAAGTTTTATTGTATTGGCTTCCTTGGGAGCAATTCTTCCAATGGGGTATGCTTTTTTTCTATTTTTTCAGGAACTTCCGTCAATTATGACGGAAATGGTTGCTTCTTTTTTTAATTTGAAGAAGTGAGAGGGAAAAATAAAATAAAACCCTACAGTGTTTCTGTAGGGTTTTTTATATATAAAAAAATGATTTTACATAAGATATTTTTGAGAATTGAGAAAAAACTCAAAAGAAGAATTTGTATCTAAAATTTCTTTTACTTCTGAATTTTGGTGTGCAATAACAGAGATAATTTTATTGAGAGCATCATAATCTCCATTTTCAAGCTCATTTGTATAAAGTCCATGAATATGTTTTCCTACTTCATCACTTGGAAAAATATTATGCAATTGAAATGATACATATGCACAACATGCTTGAATATCTCATTCTTCATATGACTTCGTAAATTCTTCTCATAGAATTTTTGCTGTGAGTCAAATAGTTTGATTGGGTGTATACACAAGAACATCGTATTTTTTCATAAAAAAAAGTTATCATGTATTTTTTATACAATAACTTTTTTTCTTATTTTGTCAAAAGAATATTTTTTCTTCATTTATTCATACAAAATATCTTCCCAACTCGTTCTATAGAGTCATTCTTTGAGTCTTTTTTGATCAAGAATATGTCCAATAAATCCAGTGGTGCGAGCGAGAATGAAAAATGCATTAAAGATACCGATTTCAATAAGTTCTCCAATTTCTTCTTTGCTCATGCCAATAGATTCAAACATATCAAGAAAACACGCAGCAATCATTCCATCAACATTCAAAATCAAATTATATCTTTTTTCAAGGGTGAGTTTTTCCACTTCAAGAGCAAATTTTAGATGAGAATTTGTAGGAATATTTTTTGAAAGTTCCAGCAAGATTTCACACCTTTTATCAGGATTAAATTTTGATTTTACTTTGTGTCCAATTCAGGGAATGGGAATTCCTGATTTTTTCATATGTTCTACAAAATCAAGTGGAGAAGTTTCAAGTTTCACAGATTCAAAGAAATATTTTGCTGCTCCATCAATTGCTCCTCCAAATCTTGGTCAAATGGTTGTGAGTCCAGCAATCAGTGAAGATTTTACATCATTTCCAGCACGAGCTGTGATAATAGCGTTTGTTGCTCCAGAAACAGCTGGTCCGTGATCAGCAAGCAAAATAAGAGCTGTGTTTATGAGTTCTAAACCATATACGGGTAAATCTCTTTTGAGCCAAAGATTTCCGATAACATTCGCAAAACTTCCGTTTTGTGAGTAGTGGGAAATAGGTTTTTTGTTATACAAAAGCTCTTCTCATCTCTCATCAACAATCGTTGAAGTGAAAGTTGTTGGAATTCTATTTTGAATGTGAGAGAATTTTTCTTGTATAATTTCTTCAGAAATATTTTGTCTTTCTGGAAGTTGGAGAGAGTCGTACACATTTTTTATAAGATCTCCAAAATCCATAAAACTTTCTGGAACAAAAGCTCCAGCATTTTTCAGCGCTCCGTTTTTGTATGAGGCAGTTTCTTTCTCAGCATTTGATTTCGCTCACGCGTGCCCAAATTGTACTTCTTTGGTAATGAGTTCTCCAATCGTCCCGATACACCAAGCAACGACTGGTTTGGTAATTTTTTTTGTTTGAATCATTTCAGCAACTTCAAGTTCATCTACTCATCATACTTCGCCAAGCATTACCATCATTTTTGTATTTGGATCTTTTTCAAAAATTTCCATTGCATCACGAAATTGCATTATGTTGTAACGATCTCATCACAAAGCGATAGAAATGTTGGTTCCGTTGGTTCTATCAGCAATCACGCGTCTGAGTTCGTTACTCATTCCTCAAGATTTTGAGACAAATGCAACACTTCCAGTTTGATACAGTTTTGAGTCAATAATATTTTCTAAACTTCATCCTGTATTTCCAGCACGAAAAATTCCCGCACTCATTGCTCAAACCGTTGCTGGTCCAATAATATTGAGTTTGAGAGTTTTATTGAGAGTGATAATTTCACGAGTTTGAGATTCAGGAATTCATTCTGCAATGATAATAATATTTTTAAAAATTCCTGAACGCATTGCAGCAAGAGTTGAATCTCCAGCACTACGAAAACTGGCAAAATTTACGAGTGTATCAATATTTTGATCAAGAGGAATTTCCTCAAAATTTTTATAATTTGGTATGAGAATTTCTTTTTTCCCAAAAAAAAGTTTACTGCTTCCACTTAAGCGAGCAGGATCTATAAAACAAGCCACACTTGGACTTCTGTCTGACAAATAATCAAAATCGAGCATATGTTGTGCTGCTTGGATTTGCATTCCATAAATGGCAGCTTTTGAGGTTTTTTGGAACATAATTATAATGTAATTTCTTTTAAAATATCAGTCATATAAACGCTTGAATCAGCGATTTTACAGTTCATTCATAATTCTTCACAAGATGTTCTAAAATATTCAAGACCAGTTTTTTCGTTAATTCCTCATCTCCTCACGAGAATTTGCACATTTTGTTTCAAAATTTCTTCTTTATGAATAACAAATGCATCAATAATTCCTGTAAAAGTTGTTTTTATATCCGTAAAATTGGCAATTGCTCCAGCAATGATGAGATATTTATTTGGAATCTTATTTTCCAGCATTTGTGAGAGAAGAGTTGAAACATATTCACGAGTAAATTCTCGGTTTGGATTTCCCGAAAGTTCTCAATAATTCCCAATTTCATCCGCATAACCAAGCGCACCAAGAGAATCCGTCATCACCAAACTTCCTCATCATCCAGCCAAAAGTGTCCAAATACGAGCCTGTT
Organism: uncultured Candidatus Peribacteria bacterium; assembly: GCA_964470525.1. Lineage (GTDB taxonomy): Bacteria > Patescibacteriota > Gracilibacteria > BD1-5 > UBA6164 > CAYYDE01. The sequence continues at coordinate 220,252 of CAYYDE010000001.1, read as the reverse complement.
CATTGAGGACTTTAAATTTCAAACTTGCTCCCGTTTGTTGGTCTAATTCTCTAATATACGCTTCACGAGCATTTTCACTAAATCCATAATAATTTGGAATTTCTAAATCGTTCCAATGATGTTTTTGACGAAAAAATTCTTGATCATCGATTTTTGCCACCATATCCAAAAGCACGAGTTCTCCAGTCCCAGAGTGAAAACAAAATGGATTGATTTCCAAATACACAAATCCATATTCTCTGAAATATTTCCAAAGGGAAGAAAGTGTTTCTTTGATTTTTTCATCCGTAATTTCAAAAAAAGAAAAATGTTTTTCTTCCAAATTTTGATCTGGATCAATCAATATATTTTTTACTTTTTCCCAATTTTCTTCGATATCAATTCATCATTGCGTTGAAAAATACACCAAATCTCCGTCGCGTGTTGCTTCAAAACTGACATAATATTCTTCTTTGTGTGGTACAAATTCTTCCACGAGACATACTTCTAATGTTCCTTCAACTCATTTGAGATTGAAAGGAGAATTGAGCTTTTCTTGCAACCAAGATTGCACTTCATTTTTTTCAACATTGACTCAAACAAGACCATATTTCCCTCTTTTTCCAAAGAGCATATCAGGTTTTACGACATATTTTTTGTTTGATGCTAAAACAGAAATATCACTCAAATTTTTTACTTGAATTCCTGAATAATTTTTTCCGATTGATTCGAAGTATAAGCGTTTTGCGTCAACTTCTCTGATTCCAAATCTTGCCATTGATTGTTTTTAAAACGATAAATATTTTTCTCATTATATAAAAACTTTTGAAAATACAAAATTTTTGCTTGGAAAGAGGGGAGTGGGGAAAAAAGAGTACAAATAATTTGACAAATAGAAAATATAAATATTGTAATGTTCACAAAAAAACTGGGTTGTTAAGAATTTTACTTGTGTAAATTATCTTGCTTAAAAAAATACCATGAAAAAAACAATACTATTTTCTCTCTTTTTATTATTCATAACCTCTTGTACTTCATACAAATGTATTGAGGAAAACTTTACAAACTCTCAAGATATTCATAAAAATATTTGTAATATCAACGAAAAAATTTGAAAATATTTAGAAATACAAAACAGTGATAATTTTGCTAAAAATCTTTTTGAAATAGTACAAGAAAATCCAAAAAAATGATATGATTTTATAAGAAATTATCCTTATAATCCAGAATTGAATCTTAAAAATAAAATTCAACTTTATTTTTTGGTGAAAAAATTTTATATAGATAGTGATATTGTGCAAAAATATGCACAAACTATTTCTGAGGAAATACAAAAATCTTCTCTTACATTTGAAAGAGTAATGATGTGAGAAAATCTTTTAGTGCAAAATTTTGATGCTGCAAGTATGGAAAAAGATTTGAACTGAAATGTTCAGGGAAATATTTGATCTATTTCATTTGATGAAATCATATTTTTACAAGAAATTTTTCTGGATGATATTGAATTATTTGATTCAATTAACATAGTTGCAAGCAGAGAAGATTTGTATGAAACTACAAAAACAGATGAGAAAATTAAAAAAGAATACACAAAACTATTACAAATCATTTTAAAGAAATCACAAAATCAAACTACAAAAGATCTTGATGGAAGATTTTTAGAAAAAATTTTGAAAGAAGAGTAAATAAAAGGAAAGAAAAATGATGTTTTTCTTTCCTTTTTGCTTTTTTGTAATTTTTTATATAATATGCCAGAATTTAAAACTAAATAAGAATAACGATATGAATTTATCAAATATTAGAAATTTTTGTATTATTGCGCATATTGATCACGGAAAATCAACCCTTGCTGATAGATTTCTTGAAATCACTGGAACGCTTGATAAAAGAGATATGAAAAATGGGCAAATGCTCGATACGATGGAACTCGAACAAGAAAGAGGAATTACCATCAAAATTTTTGGAAAGGAAAAGGGAAGAAGTGAAAAGTTTAAGAAATATTGCAAAAAAATAAATTTTTAGTATCATGTCTCAGGAAAGATAAAAAATATTTCTTAATATTAGTGAATATGAAAAAAATCTTGAAAGAAATTTGAATAACTGCAACAAAATCGATTGTTGCATGACTTTGTTTTAGTTTTACGGTTTGAATTTTTGTTTATGCAGCATCAAACTGGGAAAATGATGTTACTTCAGAAACATATCTCACAGCAGACCTTTGGAATGATTTAAAAAATCAGGTAATTGCACTTCAAACAGCTCAAGCAAATCAACCATCAGGGGGAGTTCCAACTGAAATTTCACCAGAGCAAGTAGGTGGAGGAATTGTTGCTGCTATAAATGGTTGTAGAAATCTTGCTCCAGCAGGAGAGTGGAGATTGCCAACTGCTGAAGAATTGACATATTTTGTAGGGATAAGTGGAGCATCATGAAATGATCTTTTGACCAGAACCCCATATTACATAAATTATCCTCCTTATAATTATTATACTATAAGATTAAATAATGGATATTCTACAATTCTTACATCTGGTAACTTTCGTTGTGTTCGTTAATAAAAGCCAATTTAAATTGGCTTTTAATTTTTAAAAACCATTTTTCTTTCCTTTTTGCTTTTTTGCAAAATTTTATATAATATGCCAGAATTTAAAACTAAATAAGAATAACGATATGAATTTATCAAATATTAGAAATTTTTGTATTATTGCCCATATTGACCACGGAAAATCCACTCTTGCTGATAGAATGCTGGAAATCACTGGAACGCTCGATAAAAGAGATATGAAAAACGGGCAAATGCTTGATACGATGGAGCTCGAACAAGAAAGAGGAATCACTATTAAACTTACTCCAGTGAGAATGAAATGGAAATGATACGAGTTTAATATTATTGATACTCCAGGGCACGTAGACTTCCAATACGAAGTTTCAAGATCTTTGGCTTCTGTTGAAGGAGCGCTTTTAGTCGTTGACGCGACACAAGGAATTGAAGCACAAACACTTTCAAACGTATACATGGCAATTGAAAATAATCTTGATATTATTCCTGTTATTAACAAAATCGATCTTCCAGCAGCAGATGTGGAAAAAGTAAGTGCGGAAATTATGAATTTGCTTGGATGTTCTCAAGAAGAAATTATTCCAATTTCAGCAAAAACAGGAATGAATGTAGAAGCAATTTTAGATGCTGTAATTGAAAGAGTGAGTACTCCAACAGTTTTTGAAACTGCTTCTGGACTTTGAGTAGAAAACGAAGAACTCAAAGCACTTGTTTTTGATTCTCAATATGATAGTTATAGAGGAGTGGTCAGCTACGTAAAAGTATTTGCTGGAGAAATCAAAAAATGAGATACTCTGCATTTTCTCAATACCAATAAAAAAATTGAAGCGCTCGATGTTGGATATTTTGCTCCAAAATATGTGAGTGATGCAAAAATTTCAAATGGTTCAGTTGGGTATATTGTAACTTGACTCAAATCTATTCGTGACGCACAAGTTGGGGATACTGTTTGGAAACCTGCCAATGTTTCAGGACCAAAAGATAAACCAGAAGACGCACAAGCAATTGAAGGATTTAAAGAAGTAACTCCGTTTATTTATGCGTGAGTTTTCCCGATGGATACGGCAGAATATCCGTTATTTAAAGATGCATTTGAAAAATTGATGTTGAATGATTCGGCTCTCAGAGTAGAACCAGAAGTTTCAACAGCTCTTGGACATGGATATAGATGTGGATTTTTGGGACTTTTGCACCTTGATATTGTAAAAGAAAGACTCTTTCGTGAGTCTGGAATGGATGTGATTATCACGGCTCCTCAAGTCACTTATAAAATCAAAAAACAATGAGATAAAACTTCAGAATTTTCTCGTCATTCTCCAGTATTAGTTGAAGAAGATGGAAAAAAATATACTTATATCAATATTTCAAATCCAGAAGATCTTCCAGCAAGAGAACATTATGAATTCATTCAAGAACCGATTGCAAAATGTGAAATTATTACTCCAGTAGAATATATTGGTCCTTTGATGCAACTCTCTCAAGAAAGAAGAGGAGTTTTACTCAATCAACAATACATCGATCAATCTCGTTCAATGTTAACTTATGAACTTCCGATGAATGAACTGATTTCTGATTTTTATGATGAACTCAAAAGTCTTTCGAGTGGATATGCATCAATGAATTATGAATTTTTGAAATATAAAGAAGATGATTTAGTAAAACTTGAAGTCCTTATTGCGTGAGAAAAAGTAGAAGCTTTGAGTCTTATCTGTCATAGATCTCAAGCTCCATATCTTGGAGGAAAAATCGTTCTCAAACTCAAAGAAGTGGTTCCAAAAGCACAATTTGCGATTGCTCTGCAAGCAGCAGTTTGAGGAAGAGTGGTAGCGAGAGAAAATATTTCAGCTCTGAGAAAAGATGTGACAGCGAAACTGTATGGTTGAGATATCACCAGAAAAAGAAAACTTCTTGAAAAACAAAAAGAATGAAAGAAAAAGATGAAACAATTCGGAAAAGTAAGCTTGCCAAGTGAAGCGTTTGTTAATTTATTAAAAAAATAGCATGGATTTTGAAAAGATGAAAATGACATTACTTATTGTTGTTACAGTATGTGTATTTTACTTTTTTTATATAGCAATGTCATGATTTTGGGATGTGATGAATAAGATGAACTAATTGTAACTCAATACATTACAATTTTATAAGTCATTTTGTTGCTATTTTGTTTTTGTTGAGAGTTGGTATAAAATTATTTGAAAAAAAGTAAAATATTTTTTGACTTTCAAGGTATTTCTCATATACTCTTACTGCTTTTTAGAAAAAAAGAGCAGTTTTTTGAATTATGGTGCTCGTAGTTCAGTTGGTCAGAACGCCAGATTGTGACTCTGGAGGTCGAGGGTTCGAGCCCCTTCGAGCACCCCATTTTTTGAGGATTATATAGTGAAAATTTCATCATTTTAAATTTTTACTACTTAATTTTTAAGTTCGAAATTCTGACGTAAGGATTTCACTATTTTATTTTTTAATTTTACGCTATTATGGCTGATAAAAATTTAGCTCTATTTGAAGAGTTATTTGCACAATCTCCAGAAATTAAATACCCAAGAGAAGGGGAAGTTGTTGCTGGAACTGTTGTAAAAATCGAGAAAAAAAATATTCTCGTAAATGTAAATAATCAATTTTCTGGTTTGGTAATTTCAAAAGAAATTGGAAATACTGTTGATTTAAATACTGTTCAATCAGGAGATGCTGTTGAAGTTATGGTTTTAGGAGATTCTGTTGAAAGAGGGTTACTTATTCTTTCATTGAAAAGAGCAAATCAAATTAAATCTTTGACAAATCTTTCAAAATATTTCAATTCTGAAGAAATTATTACAGTAAGACCAACAGAAGCAAATAAAGGTTGACTTCTTGTTGATATTGATGGATTAAAAGGGTTTATTCCTGTTTCACAATTAACTCCACTTCATTATCCAAGAGTAGAAGGAGCTGATCCTGCAAAAATTCTTGAACATTTAGAAGGACTTGTTGGAAAAGAATTCAAAGTAAGAGTTATCAATGTTGATGAAGCTGGTAAAAAAATCATTTTCTCTGAAAAAGCTGCTATTTCTGAAAATAGAGAAAAAGCTTTAGGTACTCTTAAAGTTGGAGATGTAGTTGAAGGAACTGTTTCAGGTATTTTAACTTACGGACTTTTCATTACTTTTGATGGATTAGAAGGTCTCGTTCACGTTTCTGAAATTGATTGGGGACATGTAAATAATCCAGGAAAATTTGCAAAAGTTGGAGAAAAAATCAAAGTAAAAGTTATTGGACTTGATAATGATAAAATTTCACTTTCTATTAAAAGACTTCAAGAAAATCCTTGGGATGTACTTGCAAGAAAATATAAAGTTGGTGATGTGGTGAAAGCTCCTATTTCAAGAATTTCTCAATTTGGTGCATTTATTGAACTTGATGGAGGGATTCAAGGACTTATCCATTTATCTGAAATTTCACACGGAGTGGTGAAAGATATTAGAGATTTTATTAAAGTTGGTGAAGAAGTTGAAGCAAAAATTATTAACTTCGAATCAAATGAAAAAAGAATTGGTCTTTCTCTAAAAGCTTTACAAGAAGCTCCAGCAAAAGAAGCTGTTGAAACAACTCCAGAAGCTGTAGTTGAAGCAAAAGAAGAAACAAAATAATTTTTTAAAGAAAGATATTTTTGGGAATCCTTATTTGGGAACAAAAATATTGGGATAAAGACAAGAGTCTTGATTTATAATTAATTTTTACAAAATGGAAAAAACAACATTAAATGCAATGTTTGATAATTTATTACACATTGGGAATAAAACAAATTTTTGGAATGCAAAAATGAGACCATATATTTATGGTTCAGTAAATGGGATTCACGTAATCAATCTTGTGAAAACTGCTGAGAAAATTGAAGAAGTTCAAGCTCAATTAAAAGAACTTTCAGCTTCTGGAAAAAAAGTACTCTTTGTTGCAACAAAAATTCAATCAAGAGATGCATTTAAAAAATTAGCAGAAGAAACTGGACACTTCTACGTAGTAGAAAAATGGGTTCCAGGACTTTTGACAAACTTTAAAACCATTAGAAAAAGAATGGCAACATATCTTCAACTTTTGGCTGATTCTCAAAATGGAGGATTTGATGTTTTAACAAAAAAAGAAAAAGCATCAAAACTTTTAGAACTTGAAAAACTTGATAAAGCATATGCTGGGTTGAAAGATATGAAAAGAATTCCAGATGTAATTTTTGCTTCAGACTGAATTTATGAAACACAAGCTTTGAGAGAAGCTGAAATTTTAGGAATCACATCATTTGCTATTTTTAATACAAACGGAAATATTGATCTTGTATCAAATCTTATTCCTGCAAATACAAATTCTCCAAAATCATTTGATTATATTGCTGGAGAATTAAAATCTGCTTTTTCTGGAGTAAAAACTGCTCAAAAAGCAACAGTGAAAAAAGTTGAACAAGAAAAAGTAAGTGGTGAGAAAAAAGCTCCTGCAACGAAAAAACCAAGAGCAAAAAAAGAAGAAGTTGTTGACACACAAGCACCAACTGCTGAATAATAAAATATCAAGAAAGATGTTTCAAAACATCTTTCTTCATTATATTTTCTAAAACTTGTTTATGACAGATTTTGAAAATAAACAAGAAGAAGTTACAAACAGAGATAAATTTTTATTTGTGTTGAGTATGATTCCTCTTGTAAATATTGGATTGTTCTTTTTAGAAATAGAAAGAACTCCAAAATTATTGAAATTTTTATATCAAGGAGTGACTTTATTTTGACTCTATGTCATAGGATTCATTCTTTTGTGAATAATTTGGGGAGTTTTGGCTTCTCTATTGAGTCTTTGTTATTTTGTTCTGGTCGTATATCTTGCGATAAAAGCGTATAATGGGGAATATGTAGAAATCAAATTTCTTCTTCAGATTATTGATATGATGTTTCAAAAAAAATAATTTTATAATTTAATTTTATAATTATGGAAATTACAGCTGCACTCGTAAAAGAGCTCAGAGAAAGAACTGGGATCGGAATGATGGAATGTAAAAAAGCTTTGGCTGCTACAAATGGAGATATTGAACTTGCTATTGAAGAGTTAAGAAAAAAAGGTCTTGCAAAAGCTGCATCAAAAGCTGATAGAGAAGCTTCAGAATGAGGAATTAAAGTAGTAATTGAGGGAACTAAAGCATATATTGTTTCTGTTTCTTGTGAAACTGACTTTCTTGCAAATTCTGGAAGATTTCAAGATATGTTAAATGATGTTGTTGCATTATTAAAAGCTGGAAAAACAGCTGAAGATGCAAAAGCAATGATTGATAAAGATTATTCTTTAGAAATGGGAGAAAATCTTCAAGTAAGAGATTTTCAAGTAATTGAAGGTACTTCTGTTGGAGCATATGTTCACTCAAATAATAAACTTTCTGCAGTAGTTGTAGCAAAAACAGAAGTAGATACAGAAAAATTAAAACAAGTTGCAATGCATATTACTGCTGCAAATCCAGAATTTCTTGCTGCTTGAGATATTTCTGCCGAAGTGATTGAAAAAGAAAAATCAATTCAACTTGAAATGATGAAAAATGATCCAAAAATGGCTGGTAAACCAGACAATGTTTTACTCAATATTATTGATGGAAAAATGGCAAAATTTGCTTCAGAAGTATCACTTTTAGAACAAGCTTTTGTTATCAATCCTGATATTAAAGTAAAAGATTTTATTGGAGAAAATACTCTTTCAGGGTTTTATAGATTTTCAATTTAATTGTATCCTTATCTGTTTTACAGATGAGGTTCTACCTCCATAGTTTATCGGTTAGAATTCAGGATTCCAAATCCTGCGGGCAAGGTTCGATTCCTTGTGGGGGTGCCATTATAAACAAGAAAAACTTATTAGAAATAATAAGTTTTTTTATTTGTGAACGAATTATTTCGTTCTTTGAGAATTTTGAATATTAAATATTCAAAATCTTTTTTACAAAACCTCTTTTTTCAGTATATTTTAGATGTTTTTTAAAGAAAAATTATGAGAAAATATTTTGGGATCATTATTTTATTTTTGAGTTCTGTTGTGTTTGTTCTTGCTGCTCAGGAAAATTGCAGAGAAAAACAAATATTTTTTGTGGAACAAAAATATTGAGAAGTGAATATTTCAAGTATTTTTTGTTATCATGGAGCTTCAAAAACGATTTGAGAATATTCAGGAAATCTAAAAAATCAAAAAATTATTTATTATGATACAGATATAAATTCTATTGAAACATTAAAAAAAGATGAAGCAATTTCATTTCTTAAAAAATTAAAACAAGAATTATTGTTTTTGAAACGTTCAAATACTTCAAAACGTAAGTATCTTGAGGCATATATTGCAAAACCAGAAGATTTTAAAAATCTTGCTTTTCAACTTATTACAGAGTTTGTGTTGGATAATAACGAGAAGAAAATTGTACAAAATGCTTTGAAACTTTCATATATTGATAAAAAACTCTATGAAAAAACGTATGGACAAAGACTTCTTATGTGAGGAGAAATTATTTCTCGTGAAGAGTGGGGAGCTGATGAAAATATTGCAAAACGAGAAGTGTTCATGGAAGGATGTGAAGATGGGAGTTGTTATTCTGGATGAGAAAGAATAATTCCACAATTGGAAATAAATTATCTTGCAAATTTTAATATAATAGATCAAGTTTGGAAACGTGAAATAACATACGAAGATGGAAGAATTCCTCATAAATATTATCCGGTTGATCGTATTATTTTGCATCATACAGCTGCAAAATTTGTTCCAAATAAAGAGGAAGGAATTAACTATATGAAGTCATTACAAATCTATCATGGGAAAACATTTCGTTGGTCAGATATTGGATACCATTATCTTATAGATGGAGCAGGGAATATTTATGAAGGAAGAGCTGGTGGAAAATATGTTTTGTGAGCACATACAACAACGCATAATTATGGAAGTATTGGGATTTCTCTTATGAGTGATGGATATTATTCTCCAGAAATGCTTGCTTCACTTGAAAAACTAACGGCATATTTATGAGAAGAATATGGTTTAAATTTAACTCAAACTCAGTATACAAGAGCTCCTGATATGTCAGGAGTACAACTTTGAAATGTAGTGCTGGCTCATAAAGAACTTGATAGGAAGAAACCAGTTGATCCTGATATTGATATGGATGATTTTAGGATGAAATTGAAGAATTATGTACAATTCAAAATTACTGATTAGAGTAAAAAAAGACTTGTAAAAGTCTTTTTTTACTTTTTGAGAGAAATTAATATACTCAAAAGTAATTTTAAAAATTGTAAAGGAAAATAAAATATGAAAAATCGTAGTTTGTGAGAGGTGTTAAAGAAATTTCTATCCCCATTAAAAGATAATAAAAGTTTACTATACTTTGCTGTATTCTATTTTTGAGTTGATGCGCTTGTAAACAACGGATTATTGTATGTATTTAAAATAATAGTTGATGAGATTGAAAGAGGATTAAATTTTTATTTCTATATTTTCTTATTATTTATACTTTTTAAAATACTTGTAGTCATTTTTTTTAGAAATTTTTCTTGAATATTTTATCCAAAAATGAGAGATTATTTTTATTCAAAATATTTACGTGAGTTTGTTGAGCTTGATAATAATAAAACTGAAGTACAGTGAACTTGAAAGATTATTTCTATAATTGAGAAATCAGTTTGAGTTTGGGTAGAACAATTACACATATTTTTTAGAGACTTTTTTTCTTGATTTTTAAATGTAATTCTGTCACTTTCTATAGTATTCACCATTAATGTATACTATTGATTTGTTGTAGCTTTTTTAATTGTAATAATTTTTATAATTACAATATTGGTTCAAAAAACAAATAAAGGATATAGATTAAATAGAAGAGAATCTAATATTGAAATATCAAAAAATATTGTAAATATTATTATTTCCAAATTTGAAATATTACAGAATCACAAAATATCTAATGAAACAAAAAAAATATCTGATTTATTAGAAGTAAACATGCAAATGAATAAAAAATTATCACGTAATTATTTGTTTATTGATTTATTTGCTGTTTTAGTAATTTATATTTCAAGGGTTTTTATCATACTTTTGTTTGTTTATTGATATAGTAAATGAGTGGTGAGTATGTGAGATTTTGTTGCTTTAGTAGCATTTTCGTATGTTTTAGAAAAATCATTAGTTTGACTTGCAGACATTTATTTGGTTTTTACGAATAATTTAATAGATATTGAAAAAATATGGGATTTTTTTGATGATGCAAAAAAAATTGATTGATATGATACTGGAAAAGAATTTATTTATAAAAAATGAGATATAGAAATAAATAATCTTACTTTTTCATATTATCCATGAAAGCATATTTTTCATAAAATTAAACTCAATATAGAATGATGAAAAGTAACGGCTTTTGTTGGAAATAGTTGAAGTTGAAAATCAACTTTAGTGAAACTTATTGCTTGATATATAAGACAAAATGAATGACAAATATTTGTTGATTCTCAAAATTTAACAGAAGTTTCATTAAAAAGTTATTATAAAAATATTTGATATCTCACGCAAGAGCCAAGTGTTTTTGATGGGAGTATTGAAGAAAATCTTCTTTACGCAGTAGAAAAAAAAGTCAGTAATGAAGAAATAAAACAAGTTATAAAAAATGCAAATTGTGAATTTATTTATGATCTCCCAAACGGTTTAAAAACACAAATCTGAGAAAGATGAGTGAAGCTTTCAGGATGACAAAAGCAAAGACTTGCGATTGCAAAAATTATGTTGAAAAATCCAAAGATTATTATTCTTGATGAACCAACTTCAGCACTTGATAGTTTTTCTGAAGAACAAATCACGAAAGCTATGAGAAACTTATTTGAAGGAAGAACGGTAATTGTGATTGCTCACAGACTTCAAACAGTAAAACATGCAGATAGAATTATCGTTTTAGAAAGTGGAAAAATAATTGAAGAGGGAAAACATGATGAACTTGTAGCAAAAAAATGACAATATGCAAAGATGCTTGAATTGCAAAGTGGGTTTTAATACTCTTGCATTTCCAAAAAATTCCATATAATATCTACACTTTATAGAAAAATTTTTCACAAAAAAATCAATGCTCTAAAGTTTGCAACAATAACACGGCAAGTTATTTATTAATTATTATGTATGAGAAAAGAAAAATTTACCCTTCTCACGTTTTATAAATTTGTGGACGTTGAGAACCCAGAACAAGAAGTTCATGATCACTTGATTTTTTGTCAAGATATCGGAATGAAAGGAAGAGTGTATATTGGAACAGAAGGAATTTCCTCAACTGTTACAGGAAACGAAGGACAAATTAAAGCCTATAAACTCTATTTAGATGCACATCCACTTTTTAATAATCCACCAGATCTTGATGTAAAATCAACTCCAGTTGATGGACATAAATTTCCAAGAATGTCAGTAAAACACAGAGAAGAAATTGTTTCTCTTGGGAAAAAATATTCAAAAGAAGAAATCGAACAAGCAGGGAATCGTATGTCAATTGAAGAATTTAAAGAACTTCTTGATACTGGAAATATTGATGATTATATTGTTCTTGATATGAGAAATAATCATGAATACCAACTTGGACATTTTAAAAATGCAATTCCTGCAAATACTTTGACATTTAAGGAATTAGAAGAAGAAATTGAAAATTATAAACAGCAATTTGGAGATAAAAAAGTTATTTCATATTGTACTTGAGGAATTCGTTGTGAAAAGTCAACCGTGATGTTGCAAAAAGCAGGATTGAAAAATACCTACCAACTTGATGGTTGAGTTGTAAAATATATTAACACTTACAATGATGGAAATTGGAAGGGAAATCTCTATGTATTTGATGACAGAGTGAGTTGTCAAGTAGGAGATGAACATACTCATGAAACCATAGGAAAATGTTTATATACAGAGGAATTAACAGATCATTGTGAAAATTGTCGTTCGAGTACTTGTAATGCAAGAATTATTACAACACCACAAGCATATAAAAAACATTTTGGTTTTTGTAGTGAAGAATGCTATCTCACAGCACGTCAAGATTTACTCATAAAAAATGCATCTTTTGATTCTATGGATTATAAAAATATGAGACTTCAAATGAAATTGCATCCAGAAAAAAGAGATGAAATTATTACAAAAATTCAAAATCATCTTGATACAAATCTTGCAAAAGTAGAATTTAAATATAAAGAATCACAAAAAGAAGATTTCATTATTGATTAAGCATAAAAAAACCACTGCGAACGCAGTGGTTTTAAAATTATATCGGCTTTGAATACGATATCGCAATTTGATTGGTATTATGTTCAAATTGCAATTTCCAGTCTTTATATGCAATACTTTGGGATTTCTCACGAATTCTCATTACAATTGCATATTCAGGGAAACTCACATTCACATGGTCCAACTGTGTTTCAATTAAACCTACCTCAATACGAGCTGATTGCTCATATTTCCATATAAAAGAGGATCGCCCTTCTATGAGGAGTTGAGAAAGAATATGTTTGTGTGTACCAAAGCTTCCAACGGGAGTATCTATATTTGCCATACTCATTTGAGAAACAAACATGATACTACTTATAATAACCCTTTTGATAACAACCTCCTTTGGTGTCTAAAAATGGGAGTTCATTATAAATATTTCTAAAAAAAGTCAAATAAAAAGACTCTCAGAGTCTTTTTATTTTGTAAATACACCTTTGAGTCTGTTTATTTTTTCTGTATCAATGAGTTTTCTTTGGAAAGAAAAACTTGTAGCACATCCACATCTTGATTGAATTTTTGGAGAAATAAAAAGGTATTTTGCTTTTCCTCCATGTCCTTCTACATTTGATGTTTTTGGAATCACTTTTCCTCCATCAAGATTTTTCCCGTCTTCAGGAGAGAAATAAATATTTTTTCCTGAAATTTCAATTTTTTCTAAGTCTTTTGTTTCAAAATCAGAAGTAAGATCTATTTTTGTGCCTTCACATCAAGAATTATAAAAAAATATTTTTATATCTGTAGTTGGAAATGATGAGAGAATTTTTGAATCAATAGCAAATTTCATTTTTTATTTTTAAAAAATATTTTTTTCATTATAATCAAACTATTGAAAAAAGCAATCAAAATACTTTATAAAAAATAGTAAAAAATGTTTCTCTACTTACAAAAATCTCAAAAGAATAATCCGATTACTTCTCATATTCTTTCACAATTTCCTTCTGCAAAAATTCTTGAAATTGATCATTATAAAAATATTTTTGATAAAAATATTGTTGCAAATACTCAAAAATCTTTGGTTATTGGAGAGGTGAATAATGCTATTTTAGAAGCTCCAAGATGATATGGACATATTTGACACGGATACTTTTTCAAGAATTCTCTCAATTGTGTGTATGATTGTTCGTATTGTTATTTAAAAGGAGCTTTTAAAAATGATCTTCAAGTTTTTTTTGTGAATTATGATGAAATAAAAAAACAAATTGATGAAAAAATTTCTGAAATTAGAATGACATCAAATGATCCAATTTGGTTTTATAGTTCTGATTATTCTGATAATCTTGCAACGGATTATCTTACAAAATTTAGTGAAAATTTTATTCCATTTTTTGATGGCAAGCAAAATGTTTTTATGGAAATAAGGACAAAAAGCATCAATGTAAAACCTCTGCTTTCGCTCTCTCCAAATACAAATGTTGAAATCGCATTTTCTCTCAATCCACAAGAGGTTATTGCAAAATATGAACGAAAAACTCCTTCACTTGATTTGAGAATTGCTGCAATTAACACACTTCTTCATGCTGGATGGAAAGTGTGAATTCGTTTTATCCCACTTTTGGAAATAGAGAATTATCAAGAAATATATACTGATTTTTTGAAATATATTACGAAAAAAATTGATTTCTCTCAAATATCATCAGTTTTTATTGGAGGATTATTATTTACTCAAAAAGATTATAATACTCTGCTCAAAAAGGAACCATATTTTGATTTACTCTATAAACTTGAAAACTCAAATGATGGTTTTTATAGGGAAAATGAACAAGTAAGAGATTGGTTTTATGCACTTTTTGACGAATTATTACAAGAACAAAAGTGTAATAGATGTTTAGAAACAGATCAAAAAATGAAATAAAAAATACTTCTAAAGGAAGTATTTTTTATTGTTTAATTCTTAAAATAATATTATCAACATTTGATGAAACTTGTTTGATAAAAAATGGAGTGTTACTAATTTTGACTGTATTCACTTTAGGATCATTGAGAAGAATATTTTCTGCTTCAGTATTTGGAAGACCAAGTACCATAGCCTTTAATCTTTGATTATAAAAATTTGAATTATCATTGAAATCAAAACTAATTCTTGTATCTACTTCTGTTGTGGCTTTGATACGAAGAGGATTGTTTGCACGTTCTAACACGGTTGTCATACGAAGTGATTTTTCATCAATTCCCATTAAACGATCGGTTCCAATAAGTAAGGATTGATTTACTACATTTCTGAGTAAAGAAATGACAGAAGTAGTATTATATGTGTAAGTTTGAACTTGAATATTTCATTTGAGAGTAAATTGCTCAATTTTTTGTCAGGCTTGAATATCTCAAACAGGATTTATGTCAATGACAGGATATGAGATAATATTTGAAATAGGAAGAATATCATATGCAACATTATTCATCGTATTATCGGCATCAATTTTTGCTTTTAATTTGTTAAAAACTTCTTTTTTGAGTCTTTCTTCAAAGATTTTTTTTGCATTTTCAATATCTTTTTCTCCTACTATATACGCAATATTATCATCTCATCCAGTTGCCTCTCATTCTAATTTTGCATAAATTTTATCACGAGAAAATTGAAGTCAAGGAAGGGTAAAAAGTCCTGATTTTATATTTCATCTACTTCCAATAAATGCTCATTTTTCATCATATAAACGAGCTTCTACAATAGCATTTGTTGTTCCAAATACAATTTCTCATTCAGTATTTCTACTATATCATGGGATACGAATCCAATCTTGGGTTTCAAATACAATTCCATCTTCATTTAACAGTCTGGTTTTTGGACGAAAAACTTGTTCTTCTCTGAGTTCATTTATAAATGTTACTGTTGCTTTTGCTCTTCCTGTATTTTCATTATCAATACCAGTTGTTTTATGGGTATATTCTAAGGAAATATTTTCTTGAATTTTTATTATCGGAATGCGAAAATCTCTATTTAATGCACTTTCTTCAATATTTTCTTCATAAATAATATTCATTGCTTTTGTACGAATTTCAATAGCAGGATTTATTTCTATATATGTTTTATTTACAGCAAAATAAAAAATAAATATTAACATTCAAAGTGATACCATAACTCCAAGAAGCAAAAAAAACACTCAAGAATTTTTTACAGTATCATAAGGAGAATAATATTTTAAACTCTGAACTCAGAGTTTTTCTCAAATAAAATTGATAAATCTACGGAAATATTTTTTACATTCAAAAAGAAAATACTCAAAAAAAGTAAAATTATGTTTGAGAATTTCTTGTTTTGTATTTTTTTCACTTAAAAACTCACTATCTTTTATAATAGAATAATGAATTCCAATTCCTTCTCAGATTTTTTTTGAGGAAAGATCACTCGTAACAATGGTAATTCTTTTATTTCCAGCTTTATTTTTTAAAATCTTTAAAGAAAGATAATTGTGAAGAATTTGATGACCAAAGGGAAATTCAAGAATAATTTGTGCTTCATGGTTGTCATTTATTTTATTTACGACATCGATAATAGTATCTTCGAGTTGTATTTTTATCATTTTCGAATTGAAAAAAAACTAAAAAGTATTATATTTGCATTATATGATAAAATTTTATTTTTCAAAAATAAATATGCAAGATTTACAAAAAATCATTGATTTGATTGAAAATACTATTCAGGAAGAACCAAATCAACACATAACTGGAGGAAATATTATCAAATCGTGATATGATGCGCAGGTCGATGAATATAGAAATTTGGTAGAACATTCACATGAATGGTTAAATTCATATACTCAAAATCTGATTGCTCAAACCTCAATTTCTACTCTGAAAATTAAATATACAAATGTATCAGGGTATTCTATAGAAATTCCATTATCTCAGAAATCAAAAGTACCGGATTTTTTTGTACATAAAACGACACTTGTGAATGCTTTGAGGTTTACTACAAAAGAATTACAAGAGTTTGAGGGGAAAATTACGAATGCAGAAAGTCTATTGTATCAAAGAGAATATGAATTGTTTCAACAAATTTCTTGAGAAATTTCTCAAAGTTTTGATATTTTAAAAAAGTCTTCTCAACAAATTGCTGAAATTGATATAATGACGAATTTCGCGCAAATTGCGTATGAAAATAATTATGTGAAGCCAAAAATGCATGAGTGATATGATTTAGAAATTGTTTGAGGAAGACATCCAGTTGTAGAAAAAATTGAGAAAAATTTTATTCATAACGAATTATTTTTTACAAAAGATAATTTTGTAAACATTATCACATGACCGAATATGTGAGGGAAATCAACATATTTAAGACAAAATGCTTTGATTTTGCTTTTGGCACATATTTGAAGTTATGTTCCGGCAAAGTCTGCAAAAATTCCTATCACTGACAAAATTTTTTCTCGTGTGTGAGCAAGTGATAATTTGTTTGTGTGAAATTCTACTTTTATGGTTGAAATGCAAGAAGTTGCAAATATTTTGAACAATTCTACTTCAAAAAGTTTTGTGATTATTGATGAAGTGGGAAGAGGAACCTCAACGTATGATGGAATGAGTCTTGCTTGGGCAATTTTAAAACAAAATCATGATACTATTAAAGCAAAAACACTTTTTGCAACACACTATCATGAACTGGTTGATGAATCAAAAAAACTTCCTTGAGTGAAAAATTTTTCTGTTGCTGTGTCTGAAAATGATGATAATATCGTATTTTTAAGAAAAATTATTCCCGGATCTATTAAAAAAAGTTACTGAATTGAAGTAGCAAAACTTGCGTGACTTCCAAAAAACGTGATTGATGAAGCAAACTTATTTCTCAAAAATTTTGAAAACACTCATACATTTCAACAAATAAGTTTAGGAATTTCACCTGAAATTCAAGAAAAAATTGTGTACAAAGAGAAAGACTCAGAAGTTGAGAATCTTTTGAAAAATATTGATGTGAATAATTTAACTCCTATGCAAGCACTCAATATTTTGAGTGAGTTGAAAGAAGGGATGAAATAGGGGATAATTTTATTTCTGAGACAAGCTTTGACAAAATAAAAAATATTCATATAATTTTTTTGTCCAAGTAGCGGCGAGCGAAAGGATTATACCATACTAAAGGGCTTCCATTGGAAGCCCTTTTCCTTTAATTACAACTTCCATCAGCACACACAGGCTGATATTCAGGAGTTTTTAAAAATCATTTTTTGAGAAGCAACTTATAAATACTGCATCAAACACAATATCAAACACTTGTTTCTAACCAAATGAATCATAAAAAAATACTACAAAAAATAGCAATTCAAGGACCATACATTCAAAATCATACCGTAAGAATTCACACTATTCAACTCATAATCAGTCACATTCCCCATGCAAATCTTTTTTGAATAGCTCCAACGTATTCTGGTTTTTGGTTTTTTACCAGCATTTTTCCAAGAAAAGAAATCGGTGAAAATTTTGGTCACCAAACAACTTTTATAAAAAAATCTATAAAAAATCAAATAACAATTATTTGCATAAATTCATAATTTTTTGTGTAAATGGTTGTAAGAAGTGTAAAAAATCCTACAGCAAACATAATTCCAGCAGTTGCTCGTCCAGCTCTTTCATTCAATACTTGATATGGAGCTGGTTTTCCATCAATCATAAGTCATGGAATAATTTCTCAAAATTCTTTTTTGAACATAATTTCTTTGTGAAATGATAATACTTCTGTGTATTGTATGAAAAATGCAGAGAAGTCAATGAGTTATTTATTGAATTACTTGAATTTCGAAATATTATTATATAATGGTTTTAATTTTTATTTTCAATAGAAAAATATGAATAAAAAAATAATTATTCTTCATGATACATTTTTATATAAATGATGAGGAGAAAGACTCATCATGATGATGGGAAAAGCACTAAATGCTGATATAGCATCCGGGTTTTTTAGTGCAGGAAGTTTTGATTTAAGAAAAGAATGATTTGAAGGAAAAATGATTTCTCTCACAAATGAGATTTTTAAAAAATGATTCCGTCATTTAAAATTGAAGTTTGCATTTCTTTTTAAAACTGGATTTTTGAAAGAATATGATACCGTGATATTTTCTGGAGATAGTATTAGTGCAGTAAGAAATTGTTCACAACATCAAAAAAAGATTTATTATTGCCATACACCACCACGTTATTTATATGATTTACATGAATTATATGTAAAAAAAGTTCCGTTTCTTTTGCGTCCATTTTTTAAAATAGCATGTTCTCTATTTAAAAAAATGTATGAAAAAGATCTTTCAAAAATGGATTTGGTACTGACAAATTCCAAAAACACACAACAGAGAATTCAAAAATTTTTATGAGTAAAAAGTGAAATTCTCTATCCACCAGTTGATCAAAGTTTATTTTCATTTCAATGACAAAAAGATTATTATCTGAGCTTTGCACGTCTTGCTGATGCAAAAAGAGTTGATAGAGTAGTACAAGCATTTCAAAAAATACTCGATAAAAACCTCGTAATTATTTACGGAGAAAATGATCCTCAAAGGCAAAAAATATTTGATTTAGCACAAGGATATGAAAATATTTCTTTTGTAACTTTGCCATGAAATGTTGGATTTTATGAATATGTTTGAAATGCAATTGCAACGATTTATGTGCCAGTAGATGAGGATTTTTGAATGAGTCCAGTTGAAAGTATGGCAGCAGGGAAACCAGTGATTTGAGTTGATGAATGATGATTGAAAGAAACTATTCTTCATAATACAACAGGGATTTTAATTTCAAAAGATTGTAAAGTAGAAGAAATTGTGCAAGCAGTTTGAGAACTTACTCCTGAAAAATGTTTTGAAATGAGAGAAAATTGTGAAAAACGTGCTGAAGAATTCGGATTTCCTGCATTTGCAGGAAAATTACAAACTTACGTATAAAAAAAGAAACTTGAATAAGTTTCTTTTTTAAAAACGGAAAATAAGTCGTCCTAACTGAGAGCAGAAATTGCTTCTTCTTCAGTATCAACAGTTGGTACTATAGTAGTAATTCCTACAAGTTCCAATACATCTTTTACTCAATCGTCACAGTTTGAAATATACATTTGTCCTTCACCTTCTTCTATATTAGAAAAAATATCAGCAATGTATCAGATAGATTTTGAATTGAGATATTTGAGACCAGTTAAATTTAAAATAATTTTTGTTCCTTCAAAATTTCCAATTTCACTATTGATTCCAGTAAAAGTTTTATCTGCATTTGTTTCATCTAATTCTCCATGAAATTCAAAAATCACAATTCCATTTTGCTCTTTTTTGTTTACTTCTATCAAAGTTTCCATACAATAAATGTTAATAACTAATAAATACAAGAGTATTATAGTATATTTTTTTGATAAAATCAAATTTTTTGCCCTATTTTTACTTACTTTTTTTAAAATTATGATTCAAATATATAAAAAAAATCAATTATCAACATTTGAAATTTCTCTTCAAGCAGGAGATATTGTGTTTCTTCATGGAGATCTTGCAGCTGGGAAAACGACTCTGAGTCAACATATAATACAAAAAATATTATGAAAAAATGAGGAAGTGCATTCTCCAACGTATACATATTATAATAAATATTGAGAAAATATATATCATTTTGATTTGTATCGTTTAAAAGAATATGATGAATTTTTTGCTATTTGATGAGAAGAAATACTTGATAATTCAAATAATATTTCTCTTATAGAATGGCCAGATATTTTACAAAAATATTATACTCCAACAATTGAAATTTTTCTTTCAAAAACACAAGATGAAGATGAAAGATCTATAGAAATACGAGATTATAGAAAATAAAAAGCCAATCTTGGCTTTTTATTCTTCTTCAACACTTTTTATGATTTCTTTGAAACGAAAATATTCTGTGATTCTTAAACCTGTAAATCTTCATAATAAAAAATTGAGAGGAATCAATCATAAAATAAGTTCTGGATATGCAAGAGTCAGAAGTTTAATTCCATCAATATTTAAAATTACAAAACATAAACTTGCAATTACCAAAGTTGAGATAAAAGGAGTTGTGTATTCTAAAATATCTTTTGAGAGAATAATATTTATAATTTTTTCCGAGATAATGATGAATGTTATGAAATAAATAATATCTCACAAATCTAACGGAATAATATTGAAAATTGAGAAAAGATTAAAAATCATTATAAATACAATAATATTGAGGGTGAGTACAAACCCTACTTTTGGTGTATATAAGAGATTATATTTTTCTGTTACAAATGAAATTAACAAATTCAGACCAACATACAAACTGATAAGCACCAAAGTTGCAAGATATCCAAGTTTGAAAAATAAAACCGTTAAAAACAATGGAATAATGACTCCTATAGGTGAAAAACCAACAAAATGTTTAAAAAAACTGATTCCAGCTAAAATAGCAGGAAGAATTAAAAATATATAAATATTTTCTGTAGTATATCATAAATTTGATAAATTGTTTACAAAATTTGATATAAATAAAAGTTGACTAATTCACTCATTTGTAAGAGCAACATCTACAAATTGATGTTGATTTTTTTCTAATTCTGTTTTGAAATCTATTATTTGATTTTGTTTTAAAACTAAATATTTTCATTCTTCACTCATAAGAAGTAAACTTGCAATCCAATCTTTTTTTGCAAGAAAATTTCATAAATAATTTTGTAATATTTCAATGTTATACGGAGATATTCCTACAATATGAAGAGAATTTTTCAAAATATCTTTATTTGATTGAACTTCTCTATTCAGTTTTGATAAAATATCAAAAATAAAATCTCTATCTCACCAAATTGTTACATAATCTGATTGGAGTCAGGTTGTTCTGGAATAATTTTCAATCGAATTTATAATTGAATTGAGTTCAATATCTGTTTTTGAAAGAGGTCACACTTTATAAATATAGGTTCATTCATTTTCAGAAAAAGACGTATAATTATCGATTTCTGCTTTATGTATTTGATCTGAAAAGATAAGAAGAATACTTTTTTCATACACAAGTATTTTAAAATCTTTTGAATAAATATTTTCACTTATCGTTTCTGATAATGTTCATTCATTTTCAAAATCAGTAGTTTTGTAAATATTGAGAGAAATATATTTTACTCATTTTTCTTTGAACATTCTTTGAAATTGGAATCCAGTTTGGCTTGACGCTCATAAAATATCCCAAGTTGCTTCAAAACGAGATTCTGGAGAAAGAATTTTGAGTTTTTCTTCTAAAGGACGTAAATCAACGTTATATTCCGTATTTATACTTAAAGCTTCAGAAATTTCTTTTCAAACTTCTTGTGCTATATCAAGGTCGTAACGAATTGTATTTTCATTTGAAAGAGTTGTATTTTCTCAAATTTGAATTGCATACGTTTGAGTAAAAAGAGCAAAGAAAGAAAAGAAAAGAAGAAAGATTTTCATAAAAAATGTAAGTTAAAAATTATTTGCGAGAGAGAATAGTGGTAAAAGTTTTTCATACGATTTTGAGATCTAATAAAAAACTCCGGTTTTCAATATAAAATATATCAAGATGTACTTCGTTTTCAAAAGTATTGTTTTCTCTTCCGTTGACTTGAGAAAGTCAGGTAATTCAAGGTTTTATGGTTAATACTCTTTTATGCCACGTTTCGTATTTGTTTACTTCTCTTGGTTGATGAGGACGAGGTCATACCAAACTCATATTTCCTACTAAAACATTGAAAAGTTGTGGAAGTTCATCAATAGAATATTTTTCAATAAATTCTCAAATACGAGTTTTTCTTGGATCATTTTTAATTTTATAGAGAGGACCATTTCTGGTTGATTTTTCTTGAATAAGTTGTTCTTCATATTTCAAGGCTTCATCATGATTTGAATCAATTCAGTAACTTTCTTTAATACAATATTTCCATTTTAAATAACGAAATTTGTATAAATTAAATTCTTTTCATTTTTGTCAAACTCGACGATTTTTGTAAATTATCGGTCCAGAAGGATCTTCTATTTTTATGAGAATTCCAATTAAAATGAATAATGGAAGGAATAGAATCAATCCAAACACTGCTCCTCCAAGATCAAGAACTCTTTTTATTACTCTTGATTCTGCTCATAATGCTGTGTTTTTTATCTCAATTACTGGAATTTTATTTATAAGGGAAAGTGTGGTATTTGTTTTTGTAACATCAAAATTGTTGGTGATATAACGATATTTGATTCCAAAAATTTTTGAGTATTCCCAAATTTGATATAACTCATCAGTATTATAATCACTGTCAATATATAAAATTTCATCTAATTTGAGTTGAGGAAGATCTTTCATATTTTTGATGTAGGAAAAATCTGAGGAAATAGGTTTTTTGTTGAGATATCAGACAATATTGTAAATACGAGCTTGTTTGATATCAAGGAGAATATCTTGAATTTCTTCTTGATTCCTATGAGTTATAAGTAAAAGATTTCTTTTTTCAATGATTCATTTATTCAGGAAAATATTTTGTATTTTATTGAGAAAGATTCTACTAATAATCACTCATATGATTCCGATAATAGTTGCAAAAAGTATGACAAGTCTTGGGATTTCTTTTTGGTATAAAATTTCCTTTCCAAAAAATACAAATACTGAAAAGAATAAAAAGAAGTAAATACTATAGAGAATGATATCAAGAGTTTCTTTTACTTTTGAATGAGTAATGGATAAACTATATAGTCAATGAATAAAAAAAATGGTTATATAAAGACAAGCTCAAAAAAGTGCAAAAGGGAATAAAAATTCATTTTCAATAATTTGTATGGGAAGCGTTACTCCTGGAACAAAGTCATTTATTTCTCTGAGATTTCTTGCTAAAAAGAAACTTCCAAAGATAATGAAGAAGTCAAAAGGGATTTTTACAAGCCCAAAAATGATTTCATGCTTTTTCATCCGTATATAGAAAAAAGTAAATTATTTGAAGAATATTGTAATTGTTTTTTAAGAATTGCAAATAAGAAATTTGATTTTCTTAGAAAAAAACGTATATTTCAAAAGAATTATTTTTTAATTTTTTGATTATGCTAAAAAACGTATTTGGAGATTTTTTGCTTTTGTATAAAAATTTCATTCATTGGAATGTATCAAAAATATTGATTCATATTGCTGCATTTTTGTTTGCACTTCTTTTAAGTCTTCCAGTATTTTGACTTGCACTTCTTGTGTGATATTTGAGTCCTATTGAATGGAGAGAATTATTTTTACAAGCAGACGTATCAAATCTTTTATGGGTTGAAAGTATGTCATTACACACATGATATTTTATAGGAATTGCGATTTTAACAGTTCTTGCATTTTTGCTTTTATTTGCTGGATTTATGCAATATTTACTCACACTTTCAAAATTATATCTTGGATATATTGATGGGGAAAAAATTCCATTTTTAGGAAATATTTATTTTCATTTTAGAATTTTTTGAAAATATTTAGCATATCTTGGATGGCTTGGACTTATTTTATTGATTCCATTTGTTCTTTTTTTGATTTCAGTAGTTGTTTTGTGAATTGTTTTTTGAGGAGAACAACTCATATTAGAACTTCTTTCAGGAGGAACTTTGCCAATTCCATTTCTTTTTTCTTCAGGAATTTCTTTTTTATTGGCTCTGATTGCATTTATATATATATCGTTTCGTTTTGGATATTGATATCTTCCATTAGTTGATACAAAAAATTATCCAGAATTACAATCAGGATGGTTTTATATAAAAGAATCATGTAAACTGACTTCTGGAAAATTTTGGAGATTTGTATGAATTACTATTGTATTTTTTATTGTAATTATGATTCCATATAGTATTATTGATGGAATTATTGTATGATATATCAATCAAGATATTGTGACATTTATTTGGACAATTCTTTCATTTTTTATTATCGGAAGTGCATATGAAATGATTTTTGTATCTTTGTATAAAAGATTATTATTAAAAAATAATGATGAAGATTCAATTCAAATAGAGGAACAAGTATAGAGTTTAAAAATAAAGAAAAAACATGAAAATTTTAATTTTTTGAGATATCTATTGAAGAATAGGAAGAAATGCATTTTTGCGCGAACTTCCTCATTTACAAAACAAATATCAACCTGATTTTGTGATTGTAAATGTAGATAATATTTCAAGTGGAAGATGACCAATAGAAAAACATATTTTTGAGTTAGAAAATGCTTGAGTTGATGTTATGACTGCATGAGATCATATTTTTGATAATTTGGAAAGAGTGAAAAACTATCTCCAAAAACCTGATTCAAAATTACTTAGAGCAGCAAATTATTATGAAGCTCCAGAGTTTTTTATTCCATGAGTATGAGAAAAAATTTGTGAAAAAAATGGAAAAAAAATGCTCTTGATTCATCTGCTTTCTTCTACTTCTATGAGAGATCAAGTGTATAACCCATTTTTAAAACTTCAAGAAATTCTCAAAAAATATGACACACAAACATTTGACTGAATTATAGTGGATTTTCATAAAGAATATACTTCAGAAATCTATGGAATGGCTTTATGATTCGATGGAAAAATAAGTTTTGCTTATGGAACGCACACGCATATTCAATCAAATGATGAGTTGATTTTGGATGGGGGAACTGGAGTGATGAATGATGTTGGAATGAGTGGAAGCTTACATAGTGTGATATGAGCTGATTTATTGAGTGTAAAACAAAGGTTTTTTTCTGGTATTAACAAAGGAAAAATTGAGCAATCACTGGATGCAAGATATGTAGTGAATGGAGTGTATGTTGAAATAGAAGAGAATAAAACAACTTTTATTGAAAAAATTAGAATTAGAGGAAAACTTGATTAAGAAATATTTTATTATATTCATTGATAGTATGAAAAAGAAGATTTTGCTTTTAACGTTGTTATTTATATTTTTTGTAAGTTTGATTACTGGTATATTAACGGTTTTATTTTTGGATCCATATAGAGATATTTTGGTTTCAATTATGACACTTTCTATTACATTTGTACTATTTTGAACATCATTTTTTTCAATTGTATTGTATTTTTTCAAAAAAATATATTATCGTTGAGAAATTTTTATGCAGCATATTTTTTCAAGTATGAGACAGGGTTTTTTTATTACAGCATTTTTCGTGTGAGTTGTTATCTTTCATAATATGGATATATTGCATATTTCTACAGTATTTTTGTATTGTATTATTCTGATATTTCTAGAAATGATTTTTCAGAATTTGTAAAAAATATATTTTACTCTTTAAAAAGAAGAAAAGTCAATATATCTTTTTGATTTTTCTTCTTTTTTATGTTACAATATATAGGATATTTTATTTTCGTATAAAAACAAAACTCAAATGCAAAAAATACTTACATTTTGAATATTGATGTTATTTTTTACTCAACCACTTTTTGTGTATGCTGATGATATGGTATATGATAGAGGAACTCGAGCAAAAATTATGGAACAATTTAAAAAAGAACAATTTCAAAATATTTATAATACGAATAATGTTTTTTTGAAGGAAGAAAATATAAATTTCTTTGAAACAGATCAAAAAATTCAAAATTTATATCAAATTCAACAAAAAAATGAAGAATTAAAAATTTCTTTAGTTCAAGAAAAATCTGTTACAGATAGAAGAGTATATAATTTGGAGGCAACTCTTGAAGCTCTTGATGAACAAATTGAAGAAAATACCACTCAAATGAATATTCTTACAGCACAAATTCTTCAATTGAATAAAGAAGTTGAAGAATTAAGGGGAGAAATTACAGCACTTCAAGCTGAAATAGATACAAACAGAACTATTTTAGTTGATTATCTTGCACATATTTTTAAAAAAATAGATATCAATTCAAATAATAATGATATCGATACACTCAAAACTATTCTTTTAAACTCAAAAGATCTCTCAGAAATTTTATCAGATATTCATTATAGTTCTATTTTGGAAATTACCTGACATGCATTAGTTGAAAAACATAAAGCATTAGTGAAAGAACTTTTCTTTAAAAGAATTGAATTACAAAATGCTATCACAAAAACATCTCTTGCAAAAAAAGAAGAATTGATAAAAAGAAAATCTATTCTTGAAAAAAAAGAACTCAGAGAAAAACTATTAGAGTTTACCAAAGGGAAACAAGCTGAATTTCAAGAATATATTGAGAATAAAACAAGACTTGATAGAGAATTAAAGATTAAAATTCTTCAAAATAAAATGGTTCTCAGAGGACAAAAGCAATCACTTCTTGATACATATAATTGTGAATACATAAATCTTGATACATATGGAACTCCAAAAGATTGGTATGTTTTAGAATCACAACAAATAGAGATGAATTGTTTGACTTTAAATAAAATATTAGATGTTGAAATGAAATTACAAACATTTGCAGCATGAGTAGCAAATCCATTTCTCTGGCCTATTAACCCAGAAAGAGGAATAAGTGCACATTTTAGAGATACAGAATATGAAAAAGTAGTTGGAACAACACATGATGCAATTGATATTAGAACTCCACAATGAACTGATATTATAGCGCCAGCTGATGGATATGTTACTTTTATGAGGGCTCCGATAGATGAATGATATGCATATGTTGTTTTAAAACATGCTGGTGGATTTGTGAGTGTGTATGGGCATGTGAGTGAAATTTTGGTACAACCATATCAATTTATCAAAGCAGGTGAAGTATTTGCTCGTTCTGGATGAGAGCTTGGGACGTATGGAGCTGGACTCATGACTACTGGGCCACATCTTCACTTTGAAATATTTAAAGATAAAGAATATGTTGATCCTCTTGATTATCTTGATTTAACATTTTTAGAAGAGGAAAATATTCCAAAAGCACAAAAATATGTGTATAAATATATGCAAGATTATTCTCAAAAATATGATAAAACCTATGATGGAGTTTTAGCAGATACTGTAAAAATTTTTACCTTAGAATGAGATACTGAAAAAGAAAGACAAAGATATTTACTCAATACGTATGCTATTCCAGAATTCCGTAATTGGGATATGTGGGTAGAAGAATCAATTGCAGCAAAGATTGATCCAAGCTTTTTGATGTGTATTGGACTTTCTGAAACAGGTCTTGGAAGAAATTTAAAAACTCCATATAATGTCTGAAATATTGGAAATACAGATTCGTGAGCAACTTGGGATTTTGAAAATGCAAGACAATGAGTATATTGGATGTGAAGAACATTAAATAATAGATTTTTATGAGAATATAAACAAATGAGTAAACTTTCTCGTTATGGAAATAAAACATGAGCAATTTATGCATCTTCACCATTGAATTGGCAAAATAATATGGTACGTTGTTTGACAGCATTAAAAGATACATATATTCCTGATAATTATGAATTTAGAATTTCTGAGTCAAAATAAAAAACGCGTGAAACGCGTTTTTTATTTTGACTTTTTAAAATGTTAAAAACTTTTTCTATTTTTTCATAAGGGATTTTTCTCTTTTAGAAGAGGAAATAAAAATTTGCAAAATAAATAATTCTGAATAAAATGGATAAAATAATTTATATTTTATAGTAAAAAGTAATATATTTTTATAGTAAAAAGTATAAAAATATTATAGAGTGATTTTATCTATTTAAAGAGAAAAAAGTGATATGTTAAGTTTTGACAAAATTGTAAGTAAACTGTTAAAAAAATGATGAAAAGTTATTTTTAAAGAAGAAATATATGAAATGATAGATCCAGAAAAAAAATCTGAGTATCAAACTCAGGTAAATAAAATTATTTATCGTTTAACAAGTGAGAAACATTTGATTGCCATTCGAAATGGAGTGTATATTGTGCCTCTTGTGGAAGACAGAGAACTCAATGAATTGGATTTATTGGAAAAATATTATTATCATTTTCTTAAAAAATTTATTACTCAAAATGTTGGAAGTGAATATTTTATTGCATGAAAAAAATCTCTAGAATTTCATATGAAAAATTATGAAATCCCAGAGAAAATAGTAGTTATCAATAGAAGTGTGAATAAAAAAGTTATGATAGGAAATTATACTATTATTTTTAAAACTTCTCAAACAACACTCAGTCAGAAAAAAATAAATCTTTTCGCTCGTCTCAAGAAACACTCTATTTCAACAGAGATTTATGGAGTGTTGTTTCGTATAGCATGATTAGAACTTGCTTTATTTGAAGCTGCTTTGATGGATAGGGAAGAATGAGTAGATGTGACTTTACTCAATAAAGCTGTGAAAAAATATGCATCATATTTTCGTGTTGAAGTATTTTATGAGCTTTGAGAACTGAAATATATTATGTCATTGAATCGTTTGAAAGAATTATCAAAGCCTATTTCTTTGAAACTCTCTCAAGTATTTCTAGATATTATTAAAAAAAATTGAGGTTTATTTATAGGGGAATCGTTAAGAAAAATATAAAAAACTGCCGAAGGCAGTTTTTTATATTTTTTATGCATTTACATTTTTTCTTCTCAATAAGAACGCAGCAATTCATACAGCAATCAGAAGGAGAATCATTTCTTTTGGTCCTGTTTGAACTTTTGTCATTTCAGCACTATTTGGACTTTCTATATTACATTGACCATCATCAAGAACAGCTTTAATTACAAAATCATCATATTCTACTATATCACCAACTATATTGATTTCAATTCTTGGTTGATTTACATTTTCCACAAGTTCAAGAGCTTGAGTAGTTCTATTTTTTTTGTAAACATTATAACTTCCAGCTTTTGGAGTTGCATCCCAAGTAATAACTGATTTTGATTTCATTTTTGTTACTTTTGCATTTTTTACTTCCAAATCTTTTGCTATATCTTCACAAGATTGTTCTGGATTTTCAGGATTTGCAGCATTTTGACTTATTGGTGTAATAAGTATTTCTTTGGCTGCTTTTATTTCCGTTGTTGTTCCAATTTCAGTTGTAAGCTTTACATCAATTTTATAATTTCATTCTGTTTTTGGGGCAGTGAGTTGTCCTGTATAAATTCCACTTGCTCATTCTTGAAGAGTTTGTGCAAAATCATCAAGAATAACTTGTACTGTTCTGAGTCATGGATTTGAAGTTATTTCAATAGTGAAAACTGCTTCAGATTCAATGGTATTTTCAGGATTTGTTTTAATTGCACGGATTGAAGGAACCATTGCATCAAAATTTACTTTTATTTCTGAACTTGTTCCAATTACTTTTCCAGAAGCATCAAGTACTGTTGCAATAAGAATATTTTCTCCAGCTTCAAGTCCTGTTATTTCTACATCAAACATTCATTCTGCATTACTAATTGCTTCAAATGTTTTATCAAGATTGAGGCTTACACTTACAGCATGGTTTCTTTGAGTTTTTCCACTGAGTCTTACTGTTGAGCTTCAAAGAGTTGTTCCATTACTTGGTGTTGCAATAGTAATTTCTGTATTTTCTGCTTGAGCTACGTCAGTTGTTCAGATAGTTATTTCTCCAATTCCAAACACATCATCAATTACTGCATCAAATACATTGATATATTGTTTTCCACTTTTTGTAAATCGTACAGCATTTTCAAATTTTACTGTTCCTTGATCACTGGTTTTGAATTTGTAAGTATTATCAGAAAGAACTCATGGAAATTCAGCATTTACATCAGAGTCAGAGAATATAAGAATATCTCAAGTATATTCTTTAAACACATTTCCGCTACTATCAAGTGCTTTTATTGTTAGATCAACAGCATCTCCAACTTTTGCTTGTTTTGGAGAAATATCGATTTCAAAACTATCAATATTTGCATGTAATACACCAAATCAAAGTCAGATGTTGATTGCGATGAATGAAAGAATTTTATTTTTTAACATTGGTATTTGTATTATACATTTAAAAGTACTGCTTTATTGTAACATGAAATTAAAATATTTACAATAAAATTATCTTTACAAAATATTTTTTTATAGTATTAAATAAATATTTTTAATCCAAGTATATCAGGAATATCGTGAATATTTGTGAGAATAACTTGATGACCTTTGAGGTATTGAAGAATAATGTTTTTATGTTTTTGATCTAATTCACTCATTA
This sequence comes from uncultured Candidatus Peribacteria bacterium, assembly GCA_964470525.1. GTDB lineage: Bacteria > Patescibacteriota > Gracilibacteria > BD1-5 > UBA6164 > CAYYDE01. The sequence continues at coordinate 189,482 of CAYYDE010000001.1, read as the reverse complement.
AATCATCAATTAAGAAAATGGCTTCTTGTTGAGAAAAATGTTCTATATAATCGAGTTCTAAGAGCTTGAGTGCAATGATAATACTTTTTGTCTCTCAACGAGAAGCATATGTATCTATTCAGATAGTATCTAAAAGAATATCAAAATCATCAAGATGAGGTCAAATATGAGTTTTTGCTAAAATAATATCACGTTCAAGATTTTTTTCTAAGTACGTTCTCATGGAATTTTCTATATTTCAAAGATGAGTTTTTGTAATATATTTCAAAGAAATAGTTTGAACTTTCATAGAAAAAATCTCAATATATTTTGGAAGAAATTCATTGATAAAGTTGATACAATGTAATCTTTTTTCATAAATAATTTTTGCATATTTTATGAGTTCTTCATTCCAAAATGTAATTTCATCACGATTGGAAAGTTGTTCTGAAATATTTTTGAGAATTTTATTTCTATGTTTTACTATTTTTTCATATTGCTGGAGTGTTTCAAAAAAATCAGGAAAGTTTTTTTGCACCATATTATCCAAGAAATCTCTTCTATATTTTGGTCATAAATAAAATAAATTCATCATAAGAGGCATAAACGCAATGATTACAGGAGTTTGTTGACGTATATGTTGTTTGGTAGCTTTTTTTCCATTCAGGAGAATATTTTTCTTTTTTGTCGTTTTATCATAGCTGATACTCAAAGTTTGAGTAATATTTTGAAAACGAAATATTCATTCTATAAAAAAAATATTTTCTTGAGTATTTACGCAATCCTGAATATTTTGGTGAAAAAGATTGCTTCAAAACAAAAACCCAATACTTTCTAAAATATTGGTTTTTCAAATTCCATTTTCTCAAATAATGCAATTGATTTCATTTTCAAAGAAAATTTCTTTTTTTTGAATTCATTTGAATCAAATTATTTTTAGTTGTTGAAGCATATTATTTCATAATATCAGACAAAGCTATTTGGTTTGCAATAATTTTTTGTCTCGAAGTATGTAAAAGTTGTGTTGGTGAAATTTTTTGTGATTGAAGATCTTTTCTGAGAGAATTATTCGTTTGAATAACAGAAACAGTTGGAATGACACCAGTTGTATCAACTTCTTCAAGTAAATCAATATAATTAAGGATAGAATTCATATTTTGCATGAGTTTTTCCTCATTTTTTGATTTGAGTTTTGCAAGTTTTTTTGCAATATTTTTTACTTGCTCTTGTGTTATAGACATTTTTAATTATATTATGTGGTAATTACTCTTTGTCTAGTATACTATAATTTTAAAAAAATCAATATGGATTATAAAAAAATTATTTCAGATGTACGCAATAACTCACAGATTTCTCAACAAAGATATGAGAGTTCTCAAATATTTTTTATTTGAATGAGTGTTTTGTTTTTTTTGAATTATTTGTTTGTAGGAATGGCGTTTGGAGGGAAGATAGCATTTTTACTTCTTCCTATTTCGTATGCAGCATTTTTGTGATCGCTTGGAATGTATATTTTTTTATTTTGTGAAAAATATATTCCTCTTGATGAAAAGAAAAGAAAACTTGTTTTATGAGGAATAGTGTTGTTGTGAATGGTTTTATATATACCTTTTCTGGTAGGAAAAGGAAGTTTTAGTTTCTAATAATATGTAACTATGAAACGTATAGGTATTGTTTTTTTGGTAAGTTTATTTTTATATTCTTGTGGATGATCTGAAGAGAAAGCAGCAGGATTACAAAAAGTTGATACAGCTCAGTATAGCATTTCTATTCCAGAAAATTGGGTAGTTCTTGAAAATACTTCTGAATATAATCCAAAATCTTGAGAACTTTCTTTTGCTGCAACTTCAGGTGATATTAAATATTGATTTTTAAATAATATTTTGATCTTGTCTCAAGATACTCAAAAACTTGTTTCATCAAATGATTATTCAATTCTCAATAATGTTGGAACTTCGAGAGAAGCGTTAGAATATGTTCGTCTTGATAGTAAAAATATTGATTTTTCAGATACAGATAGTACTACTGTTTACGTGTTTGAAGCAAAATACAATCTCCAAACTCCTACACTAAAATTTGTACAATTTGGAAAAGTATGTAAATCAACACAAGCTCATTTGGTAACTATTGCTGTTGCTCAAGATACAAAAAATATGGATCCATATATTGAATTTGCAAAAACTTTTTCTTGTAAATAATGTTTTCACAAGAAAAGTTTGATATTTAAAAATATTTTATATAATAACCAAGCTATAAAATATTTTTAGGTGCCTTAGTAAAGTGGTTATACACGGGTCTGCAACACCCTTCACACCGGTTCGAACCCGGTAGGCACCTCCATAAACAATAAAAAATCTCAGAATTATTCTGAGATTTTTTTCATTTTCAAGTAAAAAGCTTTATTTTATAAAGTGTTTTCTTTCTCATCCTGATAAGAAAAAACATATTAAAATTATATAAAAAATATAACAAAATATATATATTTTTTGACATTATAAGGAAAAAATATATAATAATTTTTGCATATGATTATTTTATTTGGATAATTTATACATGCTATGCTTACAGATAAACAACAAAAAGTTCTTGATATTATTACTGATTTTATTGGAAGATATGGAAAATCTCCAACGATTGAAGAATTACAAAATTTAACTGAACAAAAATCAAAAAGATGAGTCGTTCAATATTTAGAAGCTTTAGAAAAAAAATGATTTATTACAAGAAGTTCTGGTTTTAGAAGTATTCGTTTGGGAAATGGAGTTGGATTTCAAACTATGCTTTTAATTCCTATTTTATGAGTTGCAAATGCTTGAAAACCTTTGAGTATTGCGGAACAAGAAGATTATGGATCACTTCCTATTTCAAAAACAATTATTTCTGGAAATTCTGCAGAATATTTTATTGTGAAAGTAGAAGGAACATCTATGAATGATTTTGTTGTAAATGGAAAATATGTAGAAAATGGAAGTTATGTTTTGATTTCTAAAAAAGAGAAAAATATCAATACAAAAGATGCATTCCTTTTTATTGTTGATAATGCAGCAACTATAAAAGTACCAAAAAAAGAATGAAAAAATCTCTATCTTTTACCGAAATCAAAAGATTCTTATCATAAACCAATCGTACTTTCTCACAGCGATGATGTGTTGATAAATGGAAAGGTTGTAGATGTGTTTAATTTGGAGAAATTGTAAAAATAAAATCTCACAAGAATAAATTGTGAGATTTTTTGTGAAAATTTTGCAAAAAATGAGAAATTATGGTATAATTTTTCCACATTTTAGTATTTATATTTTTACATTTCAAAAATATGAAATGAAGCATTCAAGAACAATATATTTTAAGAGATCAATTATTACAAGTGATGATTGATAATGAGGGAAGTGATATGTATATTACCGTTGGAACATACCCATCTATAAAAATTTGAGGGGATATTGTAAAAATAAATGAGTGAGTACCATCTCTTGATGCGCAAGGAACTCAGAGCTTTGCAGAATCAATTATGACAGAATCTCAACGTAATAAATTACTTCTTGAAAAAAATTTAGACTTTGCATTTACTTTTTCTGGACGTAGATTTAGGGTGAATATTTCATTTCAAATGGGATATTATATGGTTGTGATTCGTTTATTATGAAATAAAATTCCTTCTATTGATGATTTAAATCTTCCTCCTATTTATAAGGAAATTACCAAAGTTTGACAATGATTGATTTTGGTAACTGGTCCAACAGGTTCATGAAAATCAACAACACTTGCTTCTATGATTCATCATATCAATGAAAATTCTAATAAACATATTATTACTATTGAAGATCCAGTAGAATATCTTCATCCTCATAAAAATTCAATTGTTGAACAGAAAGAAATTGGAAAAGATGTTCCAGATTATAAAACAGCACTTGCTTGAGCAATGAGACAAAATCCACAGGTAATATTATTTTGAGAAATGAGAACTACAGAAGAAATTGAAATGGCTCTTACACTCGCTGAAACAGGACATTTAGTATTTTCAACACTGCATACTCGTTCAGCATATCAAACGATTTCTCGTGTAATTGATAGTTTTGAATCATGACAACAAAATCAAATTCGTCTTCAACTTGCAGATTCGTTGATATGAGTTTTTTCGCAAAGACTTCTAAAAGCAAGTGATGGAACTGGAGTAAAAATGGTAAAAGAAATTTTGGTTCGTACTCCTGCGATTTCAAATTTGATTCGTGAAAATGATTTACATCAAATTCCTTCAGTAATGCAAATGGGAAGTAGGGAATGAATGCAAATATTAGAAAAAGATATTATTGATTTGATCAATATGTGATATATTTCTGAAGAAGAATGACTCAAATATGCAAATAATCCAAAATTAGTAAAAGAATGACTCAATTAAAAAAGAACTTGAAAAAGTTCTTTTTTTATACTCTAATTTTTGTGATTTTTTCTCAATAGTTAAGACATTTTTTTGTAGTTGCTTTTCCAGTGATTCCAGCAAGTAATGGAAGAATTCACATCAATCAAATAAGCACATCAATATCAAGAGTTGGACTTTCTTCAATAATTCCAGCAATATAAAATAATACAATTGCAAAAATTATTTGAAAAATTCTGATATATTTTTGTTTGATAAGACATATATCAGTCACTCATTTGATGAGAGGAATAAGCCCAAGCGATACAAGAATATATTTAAAAATGAGAGCTCCAGTTTCTCAAAGTGTAAAACCTTGAGTTAATACAAATCCAAAGAAACTAAAATCAAAAAAAGTTACATCTACATTTTTTCAAAGAAAAATAAGATTATAATATAAAGAAGAGATTAAAATCAGACCAAAAACAATTCTTGTCAAACGAATTGCTTTATCACTTGGTCTTTTTTGTAAAAATTGTACGATTCACAACATATAAAAAAATTACCATATAATATAAAGACGCGGATAATATACGAATTTTCTAAAAAAAATCAAAAAAGATTTTGACTTTTTTTTACTATCTATATAATATGGAAGCTTTCAAATTATTGGGGTATAGCCAAGTGGTAAGGCAGCGGACTTTGACTCCGCCATTCCGTAGGTTCGAATCCTACTACCCCAGCCATTTTTAAGATTATGAAAGTGAGTAAAATCACAGAAACAAATTTGACAACAACAAGAATTAAGTATAATAAGACGTGAATAAAAATTAAAAAATAAGAAAAATTTGGGTTTTTATTTTTTAAGTTTTACATGAGTAATACTTAATTTTTAATTTTTTAATATTATTATTGTTATGTTAGCAGTTATAGAATTAGGAGGAAATCAATTTATTGTAAGAAAAGGTGATGTAATTGATGTAAAAAAATTAGCAAAAGAAATTAATGACAGTTTTTCAGTAGAAGCACTTCTTGTTTCTGATGAAGATGGGAATGCTCTTCAAGTAGGAACTCCAACTGTTGCTGGATCAAAAATTGAATTAAAAGTAGTAGATCAATTTAAATGAGAAAAAGTAAGAGTATTTAAAATGAAATCTAAAAAAAGATATGCAAGAAATACTGGTTTCAGACCTCATCTTACAAAAGTTGAAGTACTTAATATTGCATAATAAATAAAAAAAGGAGGGGTATTATTATACTGCCTTTTTTTATTCCAAGGTTTTTCATAATAATAATGAATATTATGTAAAATTATGAAAAATCTCTTTATATTTTAAACTATTTTCATGGTCTCCAATGTTAATTTAAAAGCGAGAATCGAAAGACATTCAAGAGTTATTAAAAATAACATTTCACAGATTCATCCTTTTAGATCTTTATACCATAAATTTAACTATCATATTGTTCTATTTTTTGTTGTGTTTTTATTTCCAGTATATCCACTTTTTTCATCGTATTTTTATGAATATTCATATTATGATTATTATATTGATGAAAGTACAATTATTGATTCGTATTTAGAAGGAGAGGATGGTATTGGGAGAAAAGTATTTATTTCTCAGGACTCATTTTTATCTGTGAATATGCTTTTAGAAAATAAAAGAGATATGACAGGATATAATGAAATTATTACATATGAAGTGCAATCAGGAGATTCATTTTCTACTATTGCCGCAAGATATGGAGTTTCTGTAAATACTATTTTATGGGCAAATAATTTTGCAAGTAATAAAACGCTCAAACCTGGAGAAAAAATTAAAGTTCCACCAGTATCATGACTCGTACATACTATTGTTTCTTGAGATACACTTTGAGGAATTGCAAGAAAATACTGAGTTCCAGAAGATGAAATCCTTGAACAAAATAATTTAATCAGAGGAGCACTTCTCAGAAAATGAGATAGTATTATGATACCAGGAGCTGTGAAAAAAGTAGAACCTCCAAAACAAGTTGTTGCACAAACACCAACTTCTCAAACAAATACTTCTTCTCCAAGAACTGCTTCTGCTTCATCTTCAAATACAAATACTCAAGGTTGATATAGTTTTGCAGCAGCAGCTCAATCAGAATTTGTAAATACTCAATGAGTATATCAATTGGTGAAAAGACAACCACAATGGACATTTTATTGGGGAAATTGTACTTGGTATGTTGCTCAATATAAAAATGTAAATTGGTGAGGAAATGCAAATCAATGGTTAAGAAATGCTCAAGCAAAATGAACTGCTACAGGAAAAGATGCAACATTAGGATCAATTGTTGTATTTCAATGAAGATGATATAATCCAGTATATGGACACGTTGGTATCGTTATTGATGTTCAATCAGATCATATTATTGTATCAGATATGAATTATCGTAAACTTAATGAAGTAACGGTAAGAAAAGTACCAAAAAGTGATCCAGCAATTAGATGATATATTTATGTAGATTAAAAAAAATCGAGATTTTCTCGATTTTTTTATTTTTTCATTACATTACTTATTTTATAGACAAGTTGATTCATTGGAGTAAGCGCTTGATGGAGTTTTTCTCGAAAAATGATGAAATCATTACGAATAATTTCTAATAGAAAATGAAGAATAAAATTATTTTCATATTCTCAGTAGGCTTGAAATGAAACAGGGAAAGTCTTGTAAGCATGTATTCTTTCTTGTTCAATATTATTGAGAATATTTGCTTGAGTATCTACAACTTGTGGAATGAGAAAAGGTTTGTTTTCATCTATATTATCACCAATTCATAAAACATTTTTTACATCACTATAATGCTCTTTGAGATATTCAAGATAAAAATCATATTTACAAGTCTCATAGGTTACTTCTTTGAGAATATTTTCTTTTCTGATCATATTTTTATCAATACTGGTACATTTGAATTGTTGTGATTGAAGATTGAGTCTCTGTAAAAGTTGTGTAATTTTTGGTTCAGTTCTACTTTTTATTTCTCCAGATGAATCATATTTGAGAAGTTTATCTTTTGTCGTATTGAGCGTATTTATTTGTGTCTGAATCATTGCACAATTATAGATATTATTCATATTATCTTTGTACACTCAAACTGCTTTTTGAATAGGTTTGAGAGGACTATTACTGATGAGAAAAGTGTGTATATTCAATCATCCTCTTTCTTGGTATATTTCAGCAGATTGATATGCTTCTGGATTAAAAGAAACGGTATTTACCTTGTAGGTTTCACAAACAGTATTGACTTGACATTCCCATTTTTCAAAAAGTGATTTTTGTTCACAGTTTTCAGCTGAAACATACGAAATGTTTCAGCATATATATCAAACAAAAATCAATAAAAATATTTTTTTCATAATTATTCTATTATACAACACGGATCACTTCTTGAAGGGTAGTGTATCATTTCATGGCTTTTAAAATACCGTCTTCTTTCATGGTGATCATATCCATATTTCTTGCTTCATCAATGATTTCTTGTGTGGTTGATCATTCACGAATCATATTACGAAGTGTTTCATTTAATGAAATTATTTCATAAATTCCAATTCTTCCTTTGTATCAACTATTATTACAATGATCACATCAAAGTCAAGAATAAAGTTTAATATTTTCAGTTTTTACCGATTTCATACCAATTTCTTTCATCATTTCTTTAATGAGTTTTGATTCTTCCATGGTTTTTTCTCCTTCTTGTTTACAATGAGGACAAATTTTTCTCACGAGTCGTTGTGCAATAATCGTATCAAGACTTGATGCAAGAATATATGGTTTGAGTCACATGTTTATAATACGATCAAGTGTATCAGAAGCGCTTTTTGTATGGAGTGTTGAAAGTACAAGATGCCCAGTGAGACTTGCTTGTGTAGCAATATTGAGCGTATCAGCATCTCTGATCTCTCCAAGCATGATAATATCTGGATCTTGTCTGAGAAGTGCTTTGAGTCACATTTGATACGTATATCCATTTTTTTCATTCACTTCGGATTGAATAATTCATGGAAGTTGATATTCGATAGGATCTTCAAGAGTGATAACTTTTTTTTCTCTGGTATTGAGTTTTGAAAGAACGGTGTAAAGAGTCGTTGTTTTCCCTGAACCAGTTGGTCAAGTTACAAGAATCATTCCATTTTTTTTAGTAATTGCTTTTTCGAGCATTCTTTTTGAAGTCCAGAAAAAACCAAGTTCTTCAAAATCAATAATTGCTTTTTTTGAGTCCAAAATTCTACACACAAGATTTTCTCAATATGGAGTTGGAAGAGAAGAAATTCTCACATCAACTTTAGAATCTTCCATATCAAGAGTGTATTTTCCATCTTGAGGAATATTGGTGATATTGAGTTTCATATTTCCAGCATGTTTAATTCTTTCTAAAAGGAGTTTATATTCCTTTTTTTCAAGCTGAAAAATATCTACTAAAATTCCATCAATTCTAAAACGCAAAATAGTAAAATGTTCATAATTATCATAGTGAATATCTGAACTTCAGAGTTTCATGGCTCAAAGGGTAATATTTTTGAGCGTATTATCTGTATCTTGTTTGGCAAGATATGATTTTACGATTTGCTCGAGTTGTGCAAATTTTTCGGATTTATAGGTCTTTTTTTGTTCTTGAGAAAGGACTTTTTCTTTTAAATCTTCTTGATTTGATTTATTTTCTTGCATTTTTGAGAAAAATTAACAAACTATATTACAAATATTATATCGTATTTCTTTATTTATTGCAAATATATGAAGACAAATAAAAGATGATCTATTTTGATTTGGACTTTGTTTTTAATGTTTTTTGTATTGAGTGCATTTTTTTCTATCAATATGTCTATTCAATCAGCTGTGACAAAGGATATTGAGTGAAGAGATTTGGGACAAATTGAAGAAAAATTTCTTTTTTCAGAAAATTTTTCTCATACTTTAGGAAAAAATGAAACATTTCAAGCAGAATTTCCACAAAATACTTCATTTACTCTTCACTCATCTACTGGAACAATTATATATTTTGAAAATGAAAACTCAACAGGAATGCTGTTTGAAAATACTTCAACTGGATTGAGTTTTTCTTGAAATTTGCATCTTACAGGATTTGCTGGGAAAAATGTATTTTTCATTTCATGAATAGAATCACAATATTTTCCTCATAATTATGTACAAAAAGTACAAAAAATTTGATGAATTGATTTAATACGCGAATTTTCAAAAAGGGAAAAGTAGAAGTTATTTATGAAATGTCACGTTTTTTTCTATAAAAAGTTCTATTGAGAGAGATGTATTTTTTAATGTATAAAAAAAATGAAAAAAATTATAGTAAAGTCTTTGCTTGTTTCTTTATCTTTTGGTATGTTTTGAGCGCAAACTTTCGCTTGTTCATGTATTTCTCCAGAATCTCCAGAAATTTCACTGGAAAAAGCAACGGGAGTTTTTATGGGAACAGTTCAATGAGTGAATGAAAAAAAATGAAAACTATTTTCTGATATGCGTGAAAAAGAAGTAAAATTTCAAGTTTCAGATGTGGTAAAGTGAGAATATAATAGATATCAGACGATTCATACAGAATCAAGTAGTGCGTCTTGTGGATATAATTTTGAAATAGGGACAAAATACATTGTTTACACATATTGAGAACCAGAAAATCAAAGGGTTTCTTTGTGTTCTCGAACGAATATTTTTGAAAATGCTTCTGAAGATTTATATGCATTTCAAGATAAAATTATTTCTTATGATGATGAGTGAGTAGATAATAGAATAGAAAACGAGAAAAGTTCAAAAAATATTCTTTTTTTTGTTATTGGAATATTTGTGAGTGTTTTGTGAATAGGAATATTTTGGAGAAAAAAGGGGAAAAAATAAAAACCATTTTATAAAATGGTTTTTATTATAATATAAGACATTGATTTTTTTGTCTCAATAGTAGTTTTATCTTTGAATAATTACATTTTTTGTTTCATAATTATAAAACATCTCCTATTTCTCAAGCAATTTTTTTTGCTTCATCTTCTACTTTAAAATATGTATCTGAATTTATAATGACTCATTTATAAACTCACTTCCTTTCATCATTATCATCATCATTTATATCTTGATATAATAATCATAATAAATAAAACTTTCAATTGAACTCAAAATATCAAGATGATTCTAAAATTTGTTTTTCATCAATAGTTTCAGAGGTAAGAGAATTTTTCTTTTTACATCTTTTTTTCCAATTTGCAGAGTCGTGTTGTAACTGTTCCAAAGAAGCATATTCAAACATAAAAATATCATCTCAATAATTATAAAAGTTTTTTCATCAAAAAATTATTCATTGTGTGAGTATATCTTTATAATATCAAATTCAATGAAAAGACCTTGCTATGTCATTTAAAAAGGTTTCACTTAAATTTCAAATATCATTGATAGTTGTAAATCAGTTGATAATGCAATTTCTATTTTGACTATTTAAAATATTATTACTCATATTTATTTATTAGGGTCTAAATTTGTATTTCAAAAATCTATTATGTATGTAGTTTTTCAGTCTCTTGAAACCATAAAGTTTCAACTATGCATATCAGTATGTTTGAGTCATTTCCAATCTAAAAAACTTAAAGTATTTCATAATTCATATTCTTGTTTTTTGAGAGGATCTCTGATTTTGTTCCACATAAATGCTTGAGATTCATTGAATAATGCTTTAGAAAATCATCCATCTCATGCCACAATAATTCTTGGAATTATATCTCATCATAACTCTTCAACCACTCTTTCTAATTTTGCATCGCTTATCTTTCTCAATTCTTCTTGAGAATATATTTTTTCTAATTGAGATGCGTATTTTTCTCTGTAAAATAAACTCTTAAAACTTTGTCAATGGATTCTTTCCATTTCAAAATATATGGGATTCTTTCAATTTCCTTTTCTCACAACAGGAATTTTTACATTCTCACCTAATTGTCAGGGAAAATCAATTCTTCATTGCTCCAATGTTTCATAAAATTTTTGATGGTTATCAAATTCTTGAATGATATCATCTCTTGCTCATTCTTTAGCAATTTTCAAAACTCTATTTCATTTGTGAGGGTGTTGTAAAATGATAGCATTTTGTCACTCTCATAACAACTTTTCAATATCTATATTTCATCAATATAAGTCCAATAATTCTTTATATTCAGGATTATTTAAAAAACGAAATTCTGGTTTATCTAACAAAGATGTTCATCAACCTGACAATCTTTCTTTTTTTCAACTTCATTTTTCCATAATTGTTCTTATTTCATTATGATTTGCTCCAGCTTTCATTCTATCAATATCTCACAATTTTGCAAGATTTTCTGCTAATATTTTTTCAACATCCAGCTCTTGTTTTGGTATAATTTCATCAATCTTGCTTCTTGTATCAAGAATCACTTCTTTCATCTCAGGATCTCAAACACTGTGTTCTTTCTTGTTTCTACGTTTAGCTATTTCTTTCATTCAAACTTTTATTGCTTTCTTTCAAAGAACTGCTGTTACTCAGATTCCAGTTCACACTAATCCTAATTCTCAAACTGCTTTTCATTTTTCATAGGCATTTCAGGTGAATAAGTTCATAATACTTTCTCCTATCGCTTTTGCCATTTGTTTTATTCATTCCCAACTCATCAATTGTTTCAGTGCTTCTATGATAACTTTTCCATTGGTTTCATAGATTTCTATGGCTAAATCATCATTGTCTATGATGAGAAGATCTACTATTCATTTCAGAAATTGTTTTGGTTTGGAATTTCTTTCCTCTTTTTCTTCTATTCAACATTTTTCGTATACTACTGTTTTTGCTTCGACAATCAGTGCTTCTTTATTTAATGATTCTCTGGTTTCTTTACATACTTGTTGTTCTAATACTTCTCTTATATTTATTTTTTCTGCATCTTGTCTTTCAAGGAGGGTTTTTATGTTTTGCAATAATATTTCATATGCTTCATGTGTGATTCATTCTTGGATGTTTTTTTCTACATATGCTCTTGCTTTGTCTTTTATAAGATTTTCATTATATCAATCGGGAATTCCATCTCATTTTACATCTATTTCTTCAATATATTCATTATATCTTTAAAAACTTTCTGGCATGGTGAAAAAATTTAAAAGTATTGAACAAAAGTGTATCATATATGCATAAAAATTGCAAGAAAAAGACACAAAAAAGCACTACCAAGAGTATAATCTTGGCAGTGCTTTTACTTGTTATCAAAAATGGTGCACTCAGCAGGGCTCGAACCCACGACCCCCAGGTCCGCGGCCTGGTACTCTTCCAACTGAGCTATAAGTGCTAAAATTTTGCTCACACATTGTATAAAAAAAATAAAAAAAAGCAATAAATATTTAAAAATACTTGATTTTAAAGGATAGTTTTATATTATGAATAAAATATCTTAATTATTATGTATTATGGCAAAATTACTTCCAGGATGATTTCAAGAGTTTTCTCCAACGCAACAAGTTATTGAAAATAGAATGAAAGAAATTATTCGTAAAAATTATGAAATATACGGATTTGCAAATATTGAAACTCCAGCGGTTGAATTGACTTCCGTTTTAACTTCAAAATGATGAGATGAAGTGGGAAATCAAATTTTTTGACTCTATGGACTTAAACAAGGATGAGAAGATTTAAAAAATTTTTCTCTCCATTTTGATTTAACGGTGCCTTTTGCACGTTATGTGGTTGATAGAGAAAGTGAGTTAAAGTTTCCATTTAAACGCTATCAAATTCAAAAAGTTTGGAGAGGAGAAAGACAACAAAAGGGAAGATTCAAAGAATTTACTCAATGTGATATTGATGTGATTGGTCCAAAAGTTCCACTAGAATATGATAGTGAAATTATCTCAGCACTCTATTTTTCTATTGCAGAAATTTTTACATTTTTATGATTTGAAAAAAAAGCCAAAGTTCATATGAATAATAAAAAATTTATTGCATGAATTTGTGAAAAATTTGGATTTGATAATGAAAAAACATTAAAATTTTTCAAACTTCTTGATGATTATTATAAACTTCCAGCAGAGAAATTTGAAGAAATCTTAATTGAAATTTCCTGAAATAATTCTCAAGAAATAAAAAATATTCTCTCAACTTCTCTAGAACATCTTGATGAAAATGATGCATTTTTTTGACCAGGAGTACAAGAAATCAAGCAAGTATATTTTTCTCTTAAAAATAACGGAGTAAATGTTGCATTTGATCCATATATCACGAGATGATTGGATTATTACACAGGAACCGTTTTTGAAACATTTATTGAAGGAAAAATGGATTTTTGAAGTGTATGTAGTGGAGGAAGATATGACAATCTCGTTGACAGTATCAAAAAATTGGCAAATAACGGAAAATCTTGACCAGTGAATTATTTGTGAGTTGGTGGATCTATCGGACTCTCAAGGCTTTTGGCATTACTCGAATCTGAAAATATTGAAAAAATTCTTCCACTGAGTGAAGTAATTATACTCAATGCTCCATGAAGCAATATGGAATATATGCAAAAAGTTGCAAATATTTTAAGAAAATCTTGATATAAAACGGATGTGTATTTTAATGATGAAAAACTTCCAAAGCAGTTTACGTATGCTGAAAGTAAAAATATTTCATTTGCAATTTTTGCTGGATGAGATGAGGAAATAAAATGAGAAGTAATCGTAAAAAATATGTCAGAGAGAACACAAGAAAATGTGAAAATTGAAGAGTTAGTGAAGTATTTGGGGAGATAAAGAAATCCCCCGGTCTTCGACCACCCCCTTTTAAAAAAAGGGGGACAGGTTTTGGTAGATATATTGTAAATAATTCATAAAAATTATCTCCCTTTTTTAAAAGGGAGTACCCGAAGGGGGAGGGATTTAGAAACGTGAATACCTCACCCCTAACCCCTCTCTTGAAGGAGAAGGGAACATAAAAAAAGTTCAAGATTTATTCTTGAACTTTTTTTGATAAAAATTATACAAATATTTTTCTGTCATAATTGACTAAAAATATTTTTTGTACACAAGAATTTTGATGCTTAGCAAAATATTCTTTTAATGCAAGAAGTTAGATTTCTCGTATTTCTTGTCAAAAAAGTTTCTAAAACCAATTTTGCTACAGCTCATTTTAAAACCCTATCTTCTCAAATGGAGATAAGGTAGGTGTTTGAGGGAGAGTTGAGTATTGAGCCTGTGAAGATGGTTGTTTGCATGGAGGGATTTTTATTTATTTTATCATAAAATTTCAATGAAATTTTTTATTGATTCTTCAATATCATAATAAATTTTCAAGATTAGTAATTTTGTTATTTTGATTATCATCTAGTCTTTCTTGAGTATTTTCTTTAGAATTTGATTTTTTGCTTTTAATAATTAAATATACTCCATAGGGAGTTAAAAAAACTATTGATAATAAATAACAAAAAGTAAATATTATATTGATTTGACTTTTATATTCGGGAATTACATCGTAAATTAACAAAGTAAAATTTATTATTGTTCAAATTAACCAGACTATAATTAGACTTAATGAAAGTATTACTCATAAAGTAAATTGTTTATTTCTCATAATCGAATAATTAAAATATAAATACTCTAAAATATTATTATATCTCAAAATTTTAGCAAACAAAAAAGGGTAACTTAAGTCCTCTTGTGTTCGCTAAAACATTACATTTTGTTTAATTTAACATCAACAAAAAGGGTGAGTAACCTAAGTTACCCTTTCCTAACGTTAAATTAAACTACTTACGTAATTTTTCAGATGTAATATTTTAGCATTTTTTAGTATATGAAACTTTGTGTTTTTTGCAATAAAAAAACTCTTTTCAAAATCTGAAAAGAGTTTTTTAAATCTTCAAATGGTGCTCGAGATGGGACTTGAACCCACACACCTTTCGGCATACGCACCTCAAGCGTACGTGTCTACCATTCCACCACCCGAGCAAAATATTCATACTTATCGGAAGTACGGGCAGTATAGTAACTATTTTTTATAAAAAAGCAATTTTTTTTGTAAAAATTATAAAAGTATGATATAATATCTCTGCCAATGATTTTTTTAGATAAAAAGGGGAAAAGGTTATGGCACGATTTGGTACATATAACCCATCTAAAGTTTCATTTTTTTGATAGAGAATTGTATTATGATAAAAATGCAACAGGAATCAGACGGTGGGCTGATAAAAAAAATTGGTCAAATATAGCCTCTGGAGAACATCTTCCGAAATACACTGGAGAAAGTGATTATTTCATTCTCAAAGATATCGGATGGGTGGAATAGTACTACGTTTAAAAACCAGCTTCAGCTGGTTTTTTCTTTTTCTAAAATTCACTCTTTTCTAAAATTTTCAATAAAGATTTTTACTTTTTTTTATTTTTCTATAAAATAATATCAAATTTTTCTCGGGATTCGCCAAGTGGTAAGGCATCGGACTCTGAATCCGATATCGTAGGTTCGAATCCTACATCCCGAACCATAAATATAAAAAAAAATTTTTAAAATCACGATATCTCAAATAATAAAAAAACTTCAGGGATTCGAAAGGAGAAAAGGAAACATTGAAAACATTATTTTTTGCGATGAATAAGAGCAAAATAATAATAGATTTCAATAGTTTATCTTTCGGATGTCCGACTTGCGACGAATCCTACATCCCGAACCATAAATACAGCAAAAAATATTTCCTCTTGCAAAAATCTCTCTCTTTTTTATAATGAATTTCAACAGAAAAATAATTTTTTAGACCAATATATGCAAGAAAAAATCAGTATACGAGGAAATAAAATACAATACGACACAGAATCTCAATATCAAACTATCACAGAAATTCTCAGTAAAAGATTTGAGGAAAATGATCTTCAAAAAACACTTCAAGATCTTCATGATCCGTATTTACTTTCTGGGATGAAAGAAGCCGTTGAGCGCATAAAAATTGCTCATAAAAATAATGAAAGAGTAATTATTTTTTGAGATTATGATGTGGATGGGGTGACAAGTACGTCTATTTTGATGCATTTTTTCAAAAAAATTGGGATGCAAATCAGTTATCGTTTGCCTCACCGTATCAATGATTGATATGGGATGAAATCATATTTTATGGATGAATTAGCTCAAATTGGAGTAAGTCTTGTGATTACTGTTGATTGTGGAACTCGTGATATTGATGTTATAAAACACGCAAAAACTTTGTGAATTGATGTAATTGTGACAGATCACCATGCAGTTCCTGAAATTATTCCAGAAGAAGCTGTTGCAATTATCAATCCAAAAAGAAAAGATTGTGAATATCCATTTAAACATCTCGCTGGAGCATGAGTAGCATTTAAGCTCATGATGGCTTTAGCAAGAGAATATTTTGATGAAGAAAATTATAAGAAATATTTAGAAGAAAGCATTGATATTGCAGCAATTGGAACAGTTGCAGATTGTATGCCTTTGATTTGAGAAAATAGAATTATCGTAACATCAGGTTTAAAACAACTCAAAAAGAGTCGTTCAATAGGGATTCGTAAATTGATTGAAGAAAAAATTCATGAAGATCTTGATGCTGATGTGTTTGGTTTTTTAATTGGACCAAGACTCAATGCAGCATGAAGGCTTGATACTCCATATAAAGCTGTAAATCTTCTCTTGAATAATGGGGAAAAAATAGATGAAATTTTACAAGAAATTGAGGATATCAATAATAAAAGAAAAGAACTTACCAAACTTTTTACACAAGATGCTTTGGAAAAAGTAGATGGGAAAAACAATATTATTTTTTACGATAGTGATAAAATTGAACATTGAATTATTGGAATTGTTGCAGGAAGATTGACAGAACAATTTCATAAACCATCGATTGTTCTCAAAGATGAATGAGAAAAACTCGTTGCCAGTTGTAGAAGTCCAGAATATTTTTCTATTATTGAAATTTTAGAGAAATATAAAAGTCATTTTCTTCATTTCGGTTGACATAAACAAGCAGCTGGGTTTAGTATTGCAAAAGAAAATTTTGAAAACTTTAAAACACTTCTCACACAAGAGTTGAATCAAATAGATTTTTCATGATTTCAAAAGACTATTTTGGTTGATAAAGTCATATCATTTGAAGAATTTTGACTTCAATTATATCGCACAACACTTGATTTTCGTCCATTTGGAATGTGAAATCCAAAACCAACTTTTGTGTTTCATAATTTTGAAATTGATACGATTGAGTGGATGGGAAGTACAAAAGAGCATATTACTCTCAAAAATAAATATGGGATAAAAATAGTTGGATTTTTCTGGGGCGAATACTATGAAGAACTCAAAAAACATAAAAATTTTGATATTGTTTTTGATATAAGTGAAAATACTTGGATGGGAAAAAGTAGTATTACAGCTAAAATAATAGATATTGCAATATCATAGAATTTGAAAAAAATGATAAAAAGGTTATAAATAGAGAAATATTTATAACCTTTTTTATATGGATATTATTTCAATTTTTGAATCAGCTTTGGAAGAAAATCACTGAGAAAAACTTTTTCGTGCAAGAATCATGATGAAAGCTTTTTGATACAATAAATGGGAGAGATTTGAATGAGCAATTCAAAGAGCAATGGATTCGTTGGCTGATGAAAAAAAGAATGAGAATTTTTTCCCAGAGGAAAAAAAGACCACAGGATGAAGACCTTCAAGAGATTATCTCATCACTCGAGGATGATGTTATATTTTGTTGAAATTTTGTGATGGGAGAAAGTCAGAAGTACAAGAATTAAAAAAATATTTGGAGCAATTGTATTTAAATTCAAAAATTGCGACACAAAAAGTCACAGATATCAGAAGCAAAAAGAATAAATTTTTTACAGGAGAAGTAATGTTTTTAGTGGGAATTTTGATAGTATTTTTTGGGACTCTATTGTATGTGTCAAAGATTTTTCATTTTTTTGATACTCCTGAAAACCAATTTTTTGTTCCAAAAGAATTTCTTCCAAAACAGGAAATACAAGTGTTGGAAGAAAAATATATATCTTTGGATGCTCAAACACACCCAACTCCAGAACAACAAGAGACAATGATTTCTCAAAATCATTTACAAAATTATATTGATGCATGAGGGGGGAAATTTATGTGAAATATTTCTTCTTCTATAAATCCCAGAACAGATTTTACTCAAAAACTTGATGATACAGATTTGATAGAGGCATATTTTACTCTCTGAAATGCTTGATTGTATCATGAAAGTTGTTCTCTTTTACAAAAAAAATCATGTAATGCATTTTCAAAAAGTGTTTCTGGATTTGCGAATTTTTGGGAAAAAACGACATCTTGACATGAAATTATTGAACTCAAAAAAGTAGATGAATGAAAATATTGTGTGAAGTATCAATATCATTTAAAAAATGATAAAAGTGAAAATTTTATTATAGAAACATTTCAATATCATACACAAAAAACTTCAGCTTGATGAGAAGAAATTACAGGAAGATTTTGTGAAAAAATTGAAAAATGAGGAAGAAATATTGTGTGTCCTTTTCGTTTAAATGAATATGTTTGTAATTAAGTTTGAAAAAAAATAAAAAAAAGGTATAAATAAGAAAGTTTATACTTTTTTTTACTTTTATGAGAAAAATTACAAAATGTGTGATTCCAGCAGCTGGATTTGGGACGAGATTTCTTCCAGCAACGAAAGCTTTGCCTAAAGAAATGTTTCCTATTTTAGATAAACCAGTAATGCAAATTTTGGTTGAAGAAGCAATTAGTGCAGGATGTAGTGATATTATTATTGTGACAGGAAGAAGTAAACGTGCAATTGAAGATCATTTTGATTCAAATCCAGAACTTGAAGAAAGATTGGATAAATCTTGAAAATTTGATTATCTTAAAATCGTAAAATGACTGAATCAAATGGCAAATATTGTGTATGTGAGACAACCATATCCAAAATGAGATGGAGATGCTATACTGAGAACAAAAAACTTAATAGGAGATGAACCATTTTTGGTATTATTTTGAGATGATATTATTGATAATCCTGTTTCAGCTGCACAACAACTTGTAGAAACTTTTGATGAAAAACAAAGTTGTGTGATTGCAACGATGTGAGTTGAAGAAAATGCAGTAAAAAATTATGGTATTTTAGAGGAAAAACAAAGTTTTTGAAAGAGTTTTAGTGTTTCAAAAATGCTTGAAAAACCAGATCCTTCACAAACTCCATCTCGTAATGCAGCAATTTGAAAATATGTTTTGTCATGAGATATTTTTGAGTATTTAGAAAAAGCCCCTGTTTGAAAGGATGGGGAATTACGATTAGCAGATGCATTTGAACTTATGAGACAAGAAAAAGATATTTATTGATTGAGAGTAGAATGAGAAAGATTTGATACTGGAAGTAAAATAGGTTTTTTGAAAGCAACAGTTCATTATGCTTTAAAAAATAATGAAGTGAAAGATGAATTTTTCTCATATTTACAAGATATAACACAGAAAAAATAAAAAAGTATCAAAAAATGATGCTTTTTTTGTATTTTTATAAAAAATATGATATTCTTAGTTATATTACAAAATAAAAACAAAAATTATGTCACAAGTTTGGAATTTTTGAGAAAAATATTATGTTACTTCTCTCTCAATAGCTTTTTTATTAGGACTTTTTTATTTGTTATCGATTCAATCATCATTTTTATATGGTTCTGTTTTACAGTACCAAAATATTCAACAAGATCCATTTGATGGAACGCTATATCCTATTGAGTTTGTACCAGATCCATTTTTAACAAGTTATGAAGAAAGAAAATGAAAATTTGTTGATATTGATATTACAAAATTTATCAAAATTCCAAAATATGATCCAAATATTTTTATAAAAGATCCAGAACAATTTTCTCCCATGAGTGATGAATACAAACAAGTATTAACACAAAGAATTATTTATACAGTTCCATATTTATGAACCTATGAACTTGATTATAGAGAATATGCAGGAAGTCATCCAGGAATAGATATTATTGCTCCTCGTGGAACTCCAGTAAAAAATATTGCAAATGGTGTTGTTGTTTGAGTGTGAAATCAGGCGAGTGGATTTTGAAAATATATATTAGTTCGTCATAATAATTTAACTCTTGAAAACGGAGAGAAGAAAGATATTTATGTACTCTATGCACACTTAGATAGTATTTGAGTTTCAGAATGAGTAAAAGTAGCAAAATGAGATGTTATTGGAAATGTTTGAGATACCGGAACAGCAACAACTCCTCATTTACATTTTCAAATTGATGTTGAAACAGCTCCATTTCATCCATTTTGGCCATTCACTTCAGCACAAATGAGGGAAGCATGAGTGAGTTTTTTTGGATGAGTTACGACATGATTATGAAAACAAGAAGCACTTTTACATACTATTCATCCTTTGAGATTTGTACATAATTATATGTCTCAAAATCCAATTACACAAGTAAAACCATGAACAGATGTCACATTTCTTGGGAATAATCTTTTGGATTTGATAGAAAGTAATATGCTTGTTGAAGAATCTGTTGAACCGATTATAGAAGAACATTCTCAATGATCTTCTATAATAGATTTGGAAGAAGAAATTGTATCTGAACCAGAAACAGAAGAAACAACTCTTTCTCAAACAGAGATTTTACAAGAACAAATTATTCGAAATGAAGTCCTTTTACTTACAACAGAAAGTCAATTAAATTTGGTTGATAGTATTGCAATTCAGCAATTAACTCTTCCAGAAAACACTCAAATGGATAGAGAAAATTCTCTCCAATCAGATGTTTTGGATACAGAAGATAAAATATGAGATATAGAAAAACCACTTCCTGTAACTTGATTTTATGATATTGCAGAAGATTATGAATTTTTACCACAATTAAAATATTTTCATGATAAAAATATTATTCAATGATTTCATGATTCTACATTTCGTCCGTATAATCAATTGACTCGTATAGAAGCTTTTAAAATCATGTTTCTTTCATTTGATAAAACGCCAATTGAAGGGCAATCGTCAAAATTTGATGATATTCAAACTCAATCTTGGGAAAATACATATGTAAATGTTTGATTAGAACTTTGAATCTTTTCTGCTGAAAATAGTAAATTTTATCCATTTCGTGAAATTACAAAAGCAGAAGCATTAAAAACAATTCTTCTCCTTTCATGAATCAATCTTGATAATTATGAAACAATTTATGAAATTGCTGATATAAATCAAACAGATTGGGTATATAAATATGTTGCATATGCACTTGATAATAATCTCATTGAATTACAAGAGAATCATTTTTATCCAACTCAAGCACTCAATAGAGAAGAATTTATTGTACTTTTATACAAGTTATTACAAAACTCATAAAAAAATCCTCTTTCAAGAGGATTTTTTTAAATTTCTACACCATCGTGTTTTGCTTTTCATTTTATGATTTGTAAAATATGAGATGGAGATTGTATAAGTCAGACTATCACGTCTTTTGTAAGTTTTCCACACCATGCAAGACTTTCTCATGTTGTAAAGAGAATAGCTTGTATTTCATCCAAAATATTTTCAGGATTGTTGATACGTGTTAAGAATGTAGGAGAAAAAAACTTTCATGTCAGAGAATTTTCTTTTGTAATAGTTTGGTCAATAGTTTCTCTGAGAATCTCTTTGTTGAGAGAAGCAATTTCATTTTGTACTTGTTCTCTAATATTTAAAATTTCTTGAAAATTTTGGTGTATAGTGATGAGATCATTTGTTTCAAGTGACTCAGCTTTTACAAGGAGAGAAAGTTGTTCTTTCAGTTCTATAGTAGTATTTTTTGTACTAAAAATAATGAGTGAATCTAATTTTTCTTTTGAAATTTTATACTTTTGAATGAATTGTTGTTCTTTTTTTTGGAGAAGGGAATTGATGTTTTCGCGAGAATTGATTTTTTCATGTTCTCAAAAAGAAGGAGTATTTAGAGACATATTTTATTATTTAGATATTAAGATATTATTATATAATGAAAAAAAGAGAAAAGACAATTTCTTTTCTCTTTACAATTTTTAATTTTATGGAATTTTACTTTCTAATGAAGCAATTTCTTTATTGGCTAATTCTCAAAATTCTCATTCTCCATTGAATGTAATGGTTCTTTTAAAATATATAATAGCAAGAGGATAATTTCCTTTTGCTTTTTCTGTATATCCATAATTGAGAGTGAGTAAAGGATTTCTTGGATTGAGAGCAAGTCATTGTTTTATAAAATTTTCTGCATTTTGTAAATTTCCACTTTCTCTTTCTATCCATCAAAGATATCAGTAAAAGATTTCGGTTCCATTTTGTCCAGAAAATTTTTCAATTCCTCTTTTTGACCAAACAGAAGCATTTGAAACTCTTTTTGTTAAAATAGCATGGTAAATTCAGAGAGAAAAATCTTCAATATTTGCATTTGGTTCATCTAAAAGATATGAAAAAATATTTAACATAGAACGAGTATCTCCCAAAAGATAATAATTATAAATTAATTTTCTTTGAAGATCTATTTTTGGTTCAAAATTATTTCTCAAAGCAACATTATAATATAAATTACTTGATGTATAATCTCTTTGACGAAAATAAATATTTCATAAAAGATAGGCAATCGTTATATCTTGAGGATTAAGTTGATAGTATTGCAGAAGTGATGATTGAGCATTTGATAATTGTCATAGTTCGTAATATCATTTTCCCGTCATAAGAAGAAGAGCTTGATAATCTGATTTTTCTTGTAAAATTTTTGTTCATAAAAGATTACTCAGAGAATACATTTTATCTCGAAAAAACGCACCAATCATCAAAGCATCCTTATAATATAAATGTTCTGTTTGAAAATTATCAAAAGTTATAAAGGCTTCTTTGATATTATTGAGTTTTCAAAAGGATATGTTGGGATGTTTATTAAAAAAACTATGAAAATATTTTTTACATTCATGAAGATTTACACTACAATTGAGACTATTCATATAGTAAAATTGTTGTTCAACAGGAAGGCGAAGATTTTTAATTTTTTGCACATTTTCTTTGATTTCTTCATAGTCTTCAAAATTTATTTGATAGAAGAGAGAAAGAATGAGTTTTTCTGTTTGGAGTTCATTTCTTCTTTGAATAAATGCATAAAATTCCTCAGCTTTTTTAAAATTTTTTGTTTCAAAATATACATCAGCAATTTTCGTAATAATTTGATCATCTTGAGGATTTTCTCTATATGCTTTAAGATATTCATTGAGGGCTAAAATGAGTTGATTATTTTCAAAATAATTATCTCATTTCATAATAATTCATCTGAGAGAAAAACGATTTCTGAGCATATTTATATGATCTTCTGGAGTGAAATTTTCTTGCGTTTGATCATCTTCAAGAGTATGAAGTTCAAGTCCAAGTTGGGTGTAGTCAAGATCATCATCTTTTTGATATTGTGCTTTATAAAAAAATATTCCACTCAAAACACATGTTGCAGTCAAAACAAGAATAATTATTTTTTTCATAATTTTTGTGATAAAGATAAAATCATTTTACTTTTTTAATTTTTTTTTATTATATAGATATATAAGAAAATTCAATATATTTTAATTGATAATAATAACATTTGTTCAAAAAAATAGCATCAAATACTCTTTCACAAATTGCTGGAAAATGATGTACAGCTCTGATTTCACTTTTTATGATAGGAGCTTTAACAAAATACTTTCCTCCAGAATGGTATTGAGAATATAATAAAATTTATAATTATTTGTGAATTTTTGCATTTTTAGCAGATCTTTGACTCTATACGTTAACGATTCGAGAAATTTCTAAAAATCAACATAAAGCAGCATTTATTATAGGAAATGTAATGAGTTTAAGACTTATTTTATGAATTCTTGTTTGTATTTTGGCATTATGAGTTGCTTTTTTATTACCATGATATTCTACTCCAGCAACACTGATGGGAATTGGAATTGTTGGAATTTTTACGGTATTTAATTTGTTAAATTCAAGTGTGATGTCTTTGATGCAGGCATTCATGAAAATTGAATTTTCTATGATTTCAACGGTATTGACTCGACTGATTCACGTGTTTTTTATAGTTCTTTTGTTATTTTTTCTTTTTCCTTCAATAAGTATTGTCTCGTATGAAATACCATTTCTTTGGATTTTGGTTTCTGGAACATTTGCAGCAGGATTAAATTTTTTATTGAATTGGTGGTATGCATCAAGGATTGTAAAAGTTGGGTTTTTGTGGGATTGGAAGTATATGAAAAAAATGGCAATTGAGAGTTTACCATATGGAATGGCTTTATTTTTGAGTGTGGTATATTTTAAGGTTGATGTGATTTTACTTTCTGTATTAGAACCAACACAAATTGCAAATTATTCTATTGCGATGTATTCACTTCCAATGAAAATAGTAGAAGTAATTATGGTTTTATGAGTATTTTATATGAATTCTTTACTTCCTCTTTTGAGTGAATATTTTCATGATGATCTCAAAGAACCAGCAAAAAAATTGATAGAAAAAAGTTTTTTAATTCTTGGTGCTTGAGGAATATTTTTCTTTGTGATGGGAAGTATATTTCAAGATCATATTTTGTTACTTTTGGCTACTTCTGAATATATCAGTAATGCCGAATGATATGCTTCTGGAGATATATTTTGAATTGTTCTTGGAGTGGTAGTGTTTTATTTTTTATCAAGTTTATATCAATATATTTTGATTGCAGCAAAAAAAGACACCTTATTACTTCGTGTCAATATTGTGATTATGTTGTTAAATATCATAGGAAATTTTATATTTATTCCGTTGTATAGTTTTGTTGGAGCATGATATGTGACTCTTGCAACACAATTTTTACTTTTTATTATACTTTTGATACTTTCTAGAAAAATAGTAGGGTTTGTATTTGATTGGAAGAAAATATTCTTGATTGGAATGGTGTGAATTGGAATATATTTTTTCTGATTTTTCTGATTAGAAATATTAAATCTTTCAATTTTATGAGAATTTTTGATAGGAGGATTTCTATTATCTACACTTCTTATAGGACTTTTTTATGCTATTTTAAAAAAATAATTTATTTTTTTTCAATTTTTCCAGTAAGTGTATTGAGAATAATTTTTTTTGAGAGATTTTTATATGATGTTTCAATTTCTAAAATACTTCATGATATGCTTGGAAAACTTCATATGGTACATCCAGAAAGGGAAAGAGTATTTTTTGCAATAAGAATATCAACATTTGCAGAACTTCCAGTATTTGTACTATTTGGAAGAAAACATGTTAAATTTGATATGGATTCAAATGGGTTGAGTCTCAGAGTATCTTCCATTATGTTATGAACATTTCATTCAGATATATAAGAAACTCATAAAGTTCCACTTCCACTTGTAGTGATGCGTATAGAATATGTTTCTGGTACTATCAAAGCAGAACTCATAGATTTTCAAATCAAAGCATTGTTTCTGTTTTTTTCAATGATGGAAGAAACGCGATTATTGAATGCATTGAGATATTCCTTATCAGTGGCTCTATTGAAGTTGATATTACTCATTCCTATAACAAGTATTGCAATAATTGCTATGACAACTAAAAGTTCTATCAGAGTAACACCATTTTTACTTTTTTTCATAAAAAAACTTGTAAAAAAATAAAAAAAGTTAATATATAACCTGTAACTTGGTAATATTTTAAATAATTACTGGAATTTACAAGTTTATTTTTATTTATTAAGTTTTTTCTTTATGTATAATACAATAAAAAAAATCTTTGCATTTTTGGTGATGTTTGTAGGAGTATTTGCATATAATGCAGTCTCAGCATCAGAATTTGCTTTTTCAAACCCTTTACAAGTAGTATCACAAGATGCTCAATCAGTGACTATTTCTTGGGATAAAATACCATGATCAACAGGATATCTTGTAGTGTATGGTTCACAATCATCAGCAGATGGAATGTATGAAAATGAATTATCTGATCTTGTAGAAGAAACACAAGCAACTATTTCTGGTCTTCAAGCTGGACAAACTGTATATATTGCAGTTGTTGCTATGGATTCTAATTTTGATGAAGCAGCGATTTCTGAAGAACTTTCTGTTGTCGTTTCTGAAACAGTTTCTTCAAATTCAAGTTTTTCAGTTCAAAGAGTAGAAGTGATTTCAGAATCAGAAGTAAGAGTAGTATTTAGTTGAGATGTAGAAAATTCTGAAGCATCAGTAAGAGAATTCTTTCTTGCTCAAAAAGAAGATAAAACAGGAGAAGTAGCTGTTGTATCATCAAGAGTTGAGAATAATAATACTGTGGTTTTGAATTTAGCAATACCTTTAGTAGCAGAGAAAGAATATGATCTTGTAGTAATTTCTATTTCAGATGTAAATGGAAATACAATTCAAAGTGGAGCTGATGGTATGGTAACATTTGTTGCTCCAAGTTTTGTACCAGATCTTCTTACTGAAATTTTTAATGCAGCTGATGTTGAAGTTACTGATGTATCAACTTGAAGTGAAGTATGAGGAGATATACTTGGTGAGGTAGAAGTTGAAGTAGTTGCTGCAGAAGCAGAAGAACTTCCTCAAACAGGACCAAAAGAAGTAATGATGATTCTTCTTGCACTTTTACTTGGACTTGCAATTGTACTTTTAAGAAAAAGAGCATAATTAAAAAGAAATATAAAAACTCGTTGGAAACGAGTTTTTATATTTCTTTTTTTCTTTTAAAATTGAGTACTATACCAATTATTGTAATATTTTTGAAGCGTAAGAAAAAGTTATATTTTCCTACCATTTTTTTATATAGAATCATTTTTTCTCAAATTTCAGCACTATTTTCTATGAATAAATCTTTGAGTAAAAGATATTTTCCATTTTTCTGAACTTGAGGATGTTTATTGACAACAGTAAAAATAAAGTTGAGTTCATGGTGGATTTTTGATTGAAGTACAATTTCTTCTATAAAATCATTTTCTCAATATATTTCTTGTTTTCTGAGTTGTAATATTTCATCAAAAACTTCTGTATGTTTTCAAATATAATCTTTTGAAATATCATAGAGAGATGGAATTAAATGTGTTCTTTTTTGAAAGGAATGGATAATACTTTGTTCTAAAGTATCAAGTTTTTTTCAAAAAATATACAAAAAATAGAGAAACACAATAATTATAATCACAATTGTGATTCAAAAAATCTCGAAAAAATCCATAAAATCCATAAAGTAACAAAATATTCCCCTTATTTATATTTATTTTTTGACTAAATTCAACTTTTTTATATAATAATCTTGACAAATGTTACTTATAGATAAGGTAGCATTTTTTTATTCCCCTAACAATTTTTTATGTTGCAATTTTTTAAGGACTCAATAAGAGAAATAAGACATGTAGTTTGGCCAACGAAAAAGGAAACCATTCAATATTTTTACATTGTTCTTGTTACACTCATTTTGTTTGGAGCGTATTTAACTATTTTTAATAGTATTTTTACAGAAATATTGTTTTTTCTCAAAGAACAAGCAGGACAATTTTTAAATAGATAATCAATAAGCAAATATGGCATTAAAATCAGAATGGTATGTAATTCAAGTTATTTCTGGAACAGAAGAAAATGTAAGAAGTTCTCTCTTTCAAAGAAGAGAAAGTTTTTGACTTGAAGATTACATTTTAGATGTTTTTGTTCCAACTCATGACGTTGTTTCTGTAAGAGCTTCATGAGAAAGAGTGAAAAAACAAAAAAATATTTTTCCATGATATATTCTTGTTCAAATGGTAGTAACAAATGAAAGTTGGTATATTGTGAGAAACACTCCAAATGTAACAGGATTTTTATGAGCTGGGAATGTACCAGTTCCAGTTTCTTGAGAAGAGCTTGCTCAATTGAAAGGAATGTTGGAAAAAAATGCAGAAACATTTACAACAAAATACAAAGTATGAGATTTTGCAATGGTTATGAAATGACCATTTGAAGGAAATGAATGAGTTATTTCTGAAGTAAATGATAAAAAAGGATTTGTAAAATTGAATATAAATATATTGGGAAGAGATACTCCTTTAGAGTTGGATTTTTCTCAAATAAAAGTAAAATAATTTTTTATGAAAAAAACAGTATATTTCATTGCAATTCTCTGTTTGCTTATATGTCTTTTGGTATGAATTTATTTTATCTCACCAAATGTTCGTTTTATGTTTCAAAGTATTAAATATTCTTGAACTGAACGTATTCCTTCATCATATATTGATGATGAATATAATGTTCTTACTTGTAATATTCAAGAGTATGAACAAAAAATATTTGATTTAGAACAGCAAATACAGTCTTTGAAAGCTCAACAATTTTCAGGAACCTCTCAAAGTGATGATATACAAACAATAGATGAACTTACACCAATACAACAAACAACAAATACAGAGCATTCTCAATATATTCAAAAAGTGTTAGGATCATTTGAAAACTTTTCATTTTCTCCTCAGGAATATGATGATTTCTTTCAAATTTTTTGAATTACAAGCGAATTCTTTGGATCATATTTGAGATATGCAACACAAAGTTTTGAAATATATTTTTTTGTAGAGGCTTCGTATGAAGAATTATATAATTTTTTTGATGTTGTAGCGTATGATCTACCTATTTCATTAAATCAGACTAATAGTTTTTGAAGGAGATCATTTTTTATAAATCTTGATGCACCTGATGATTTTGTACGCTTAGTTATTGAATTTGAAAAAAAAGTATTTGGTTTGAAAATTCAAAAGAATTATTATAATGAAATAAAACCATTTTTAGAAACATTTTAATTTTTAAATTATCTTTATGTCAGAACAAAAAATTTATCTTACTCAAGAGTGACTTTTAAAATTACAAAATGAGTTAGAAGAACTAAAAACCGTGAAAAGAGTTGAAATTGCTGAAAAATTAAAAGAAGCGATTAGTTTCTGAGATCTTTCAGAAAACTCTGAATATGAGGATGCAAGAAGTGAACAAGCACAAGTAGAAAAAAGAATTTTGGATCTTGAGGAACAATTAAAATATGTTGAGTTAATCGATGAATCTCATAAAGATGAGAATAAAGTAAAAATCTGAGCAGTAGTAGTTATTACTGAAGTAGGAAAAGATGAGGCTCAAACATATAAAATTGTTGGGACAACAGAAGCTGATATTTTAGCAGCAGAACCAAAAATTTCAAATGAATCTCTTATTGGAAAAGCTTTGATTGGAAAAAAGAAATGAGAAACTATTAAAGTAAAATCTCAAGCATGAGGATTTGAATATAAAATTGTGGAAATTCGTTAGTATTTATCGTATAAATTTTTTGTATGGAACATAATTTTTTCTATCAGAATTTGATTTTTATCCCTTCAATAGCATTTATTCTTGCTGTTATCATTAAAGGATTTTCATCAAAGCTCAAAATAGGAACATTTAATATGAGACGTGCCTTATCAAGTGGTTGAATGCCTTCAGTACATTCAGCAGTTGTTACTTCTCTTACAACAGCAGTTGGTTTAAAGTTATGAGTATGACACGATTTATTTGCGGTATGTTTAGGGTTTACAGTGATTATTATTTATGATGCTATCAATGTCCGTTATGAAGCTTGACTTCATGCAACAGCGATCAATAAGCTTGTAGGAGAAAAGTTTAAAGAACAACTTTGACATAAACCAAGTGAAGCATTTGCTGGAAGCCTTTTGTGAATTTTTACTGCATTTGTGATTTACTTATTTTAAAAAAACGAAAGAAAATTTTCTTTCGTTTTTTTATTCTACTGTTACACTTTTTGCAAGATTTCTTGGTTTGTCTATTTCTCTCCCAAGATTGAGAGCCATATAGTATGCAAAAAGTTGAAGTGCAACAGTTGATGTAAAGAGAGAGTTGTATACGTTTGTATTTCCAATTTCTATAGTATCATTATATAATTCTTTATGAGGATCATTACTTGAAATAACTCATATAATTTTTCCGTTTCTTGCGGTAATTTCTTTCAGAGTAGAAATATTTTTCTCATATAAATCACTTTGAGGATTGAGAAGAAGTGTTGGAAAGTTTTCATCAATTAAGCTCAGTGGTCCGTGTTTGAGTTCTCACGCTGAATAACTTTCTGTATGATGATACGTAATTTCTTTACACTTTAAACTTCATTCCATTGCGATTGGATAGAAAAGATTTCTTCCTAAGAAAAACATATTTGTATATTGAGAATATTTTTTTGCAAGGGTTTCAATTTGACGAGATTTCAATAATATTGCTTGAATATCATCTTTTAAATTTGATAAGTTTGACAAAATATGAGTGTATTTTGTGTAATCAAGATCTTTTTTATGTCAAAAATAGAGAGAAATAATAATAATTGTGAGAAGCTGACCAATGAAACTTTTTGTTGCAGCAACTCCAATTTCTACACCAGAATGAGTGTATAATCCATAGTCACACATTCTTGCAATACTACTTCCAACTACATTTACAATTCAAAATGTTTTTCCTCACTTATTTTTTACCATTTTGAGACATTCTAAACTATCGGCTGTTTCCCCAGATTGAGAAATAAAAATATAGAGAGTTGAATCATCAATAAATTGTTTTTTATATTTAAATTCGGTACTAATATGTACTTGTGTTGGAATATCTGAGAGTTCTTCAAATAAATATGCACCTGTTAAACCAGCATTAAAACTTGTTCCACTTGCAATAATTTCAATTTTTTTGATAGAGTGAATATCAATATTTTCTAGAGAATTACTTTTAATTTCTTTTTTTTCAAAATTGATTCTTCCTCATAAAACATTTTCAATGATATGAGGGATTTCAAAAATTTCTTTGAGCATAAAATGTTCAAAATCTCACATTTGTTCTTCAATATTATTTTTTTGAGAAACAATGCTTTCTTTTTGAATTTCTTGTCATGAAGCAAGAATTGTATATCATTCTGGTCTTAAAATAACCATTTCTTTGTCATCAATTGGAATATAACGATCAGTCACATTTGCAAGAGCATTTGCATCACTTGATAAAAAATATGAGTTTCATTTTATCCCTACGACTAAAGGACTTCCAAGTTTTATGGCAATAATTTCGTTTGGATTTTGACTATCCATAATTGCAAGAGCATAAGCTCATGTGAGCAGGGGAATGATTTTTTTAACAGTTGTTTCTAAATTTTTTTCAAAATGTTCTTCTAAAAGTTTTGCAACTACTTCAGAATCAGTATCTCAATAAAAAGAATATCATTGTTCAATAAGATTTTTTTTCAGTTGGAGATAATTTTCAATAATTCCATTATGTACGAGATGAAATCTGTTATTTTGAGAATTGTGTGGGTGACAATTTTCAAGAGTTACTCATCCGTGTGTTGCCCAGCGAGTATGAGCAATTCCAGCATGATATCATTCTTCATTTGTATTTTCTTGATGTAATTGTCAAGCAAGATTTGATACTTTTCACAGAGCTTTTTGAGTGATTTTTTGTCCATTTTTATCAAATAGACAAATTCCAGCACTATCATATCATCTATATTCAAGATTTTTCAGTCCATCAATTAAAAATTTTTGAGCATTGTTTTCTCATAAATAAGCAAATATTCCACACATAATATTAGAGTAAAAGAATAATAGAATGAATTGTAAGCAAAATTAAAAAAATCTCAAAAGATTTTGAGAAAAAACAAGAAATATCTTGAGTTTCAAAATTATTTCCCATAATAAAAAAAGAACGCTCACAACAAAAAAGACAACATTCGTTGTCTTTTTTAGTTTTCTCCAAGGGTGAGAGAAATATTTTTTTGGCTTCCATCTTTTTTTATGATATTGACTTCTATCGTATCTCAAGGAATTTTATTTTGTATGAGACTTTGCAGAGGATTTCACAGATCTACTTTATTTCCATCAATAGAGAGAATAATATCTCCATGTTCTATACCAGCTCTTTGAGCAGAACTTCATGGTTGAATACTTCATTCTTGTTCTGGAACATAAGCACCATATTCAGATCTAAGTCAGAGTTCAAGTGCTAGAGATGGATTGATAGGAATATAACTGATACCGATAAAAGGTCTTTTGATTTCTCAGTATTTTTCAATAGATTCAAGAATATATGTAATTCTTTTTTGGCTCATTGGAATAGAAAAACCAAGTCATTGTCCATTTCAGGCAATAGCTGTATTGACTCACATAAGTTTTCCATCAATGTTGATAAGTGGTCATCCACTGTTTCAAGGATTGATAGCTGCATCTGTTTGAAGAAGTCATGTAAGTCTTTCAACTGTTCTACTATTGGCATCTCACGCTTCAATGGCTCTATTTTTCCCACTGATTACTCAAAAAGCAACTGAATTTTGAAATTCTCACAGAGCATTTCAGATTGCAATAGCAAATTGACCAATTTGTATGGTGTCTTCATCAGTAATACTTTCAATGGTTTGAAATATTTCACCAGCAGTATTTTCTATTTTTATAATAGCAAGATCAGTGAGAGGATCAAGAGCAACTACTTTTGCTTCGTATTCTGTTCCATCATTGGTAATAACAGTATAATTTGCATCACTATCTGCTACAACATGTTTATTTGTCATGATGATTCCATCTTTTGTAACGAAAAATCAACTTCCTCATCCTACTTGTCTTTCAACACTTCCAATTTGTTCTTGAAAAAATCACCAAGGATCTCTTCTATAGAGTGCTAAATCTTTTTTGATAATAATATTAACTACACTTGGCCCAACTTCTTTTACCAGTTGAGTGATTTCACTCTCTAAATCTGTTATAGTGGTAAATTTTTCTTCACGAATAATTTCTTTTTTTTCTGTTTTGAGAGAAAAGTTTTGAAATCATGGATGAAGCATATTGATATAAATGGCACTTCAAATAATTCCTGCTCAGAGTGAAAAGAGCACCAAACTTCCAGCAATAATTTTTTCTTTCATATTTTTTATATTTATATGGTACGATTGAGTTGCTTTATGGTATCTAAAAAATGAAAAAAATCAAATGAAACAAAGTTTGCATTTTGATGTTTTTGTGTATAATACAGCAGTAATATTTTCTAAAATAAATCAATGAAAATCACAGTGTTTGGAACAGGATATGTGGGACTTGTAACGGGAACTTGTTTAGCGGAAGTAGGACATGAAGTTGTATGTGTTGATGTAGATGACAAAAAAATTGAAAATCTCAAACAATGAGTGATTCCTATTTATGAACCAGGACTTGAGGAGCTTGTAAAAAGAAATTTTAAAGAAGGAAGATTACAATTTACAACTGATAAAGTTTTTGGAGTTTCTTTTTGAGAAATTATTTTTAGTGCTGTTGGAACTCCTCCAGATGAAAATCATAAAGCAGATCTACGTTTTGTAAAAAGTGTTGCTCAAACATTTTGAGAATATATGGATGAATATAAAGTTTTTGTGAATAAATCAACAGTTCCTGTTGGAACAGGGGAAATGTGTTCTGATTTAATCCAAGAAACGCTTCAAAAAAGATGAAAAAATATTGAATTTGATGTTGTTTCAAATCCTGAATTTTTAAAAGAATGAGTTGCTATTAAAGATTTTATGACTCCTGACAGAATTGTTTGTGGGGTTTCTTCTCCAAGAGCAAAAGAAATGATGGAACGAGTGTATAAACCATTTGTGCGTTTACAATCACCATTATTTTTTACTGATATTAAGTCAAGTGAAATTATTAAATATGCAGCAAATGCATTTTTAGCAACAAAAATTAGTTTTATCAATGAAATTGCAAATTTTTCTGAAATCGTGGGAGCAAATATTTCTGATATTAGTACTTGAATTTGACTGGATAAAAGAATTTGACCAAGATTTCTTCATGCGGGAATTTGATACGGATGATCTTGTTTTCCAAAAGATGTACAAGCACTTATTGAAACAGGAAAAGAATATGAATATAATTTTCAAATTATTCAAGCAACGCAAAATGTAAATCAAAAACAAAAAACAAAAGTAGTTGAAAAGCTTCAAAAATATCTTCCTGATTTGACGGGAAAAAGTGTAGCTCTTTGGGGACTTTCTTTTAAACCAAAAACTGATGATATTCGTGAAGCTCCAAGTCTTGAAGTAATAGATAATCTTCTTACTCTTGGAGTAGAAAAAATAAATGTCTTTGATCCTGTTGCCCTTGAACACGTCAAAAAATTATATAATGGAAATCAAAAAATTATTTTTGCTGAAAATAATTATGAAGCTCTCAAAGATGCAAATGCGCTTTTGATACTTACTGAATGGGATGAGTTTCGTATGCCAAATTTTAAGAAAATCTCAAATCTTTTGAAACAAAAAATTGTAATTGATGGAAGAAATATTTGGAATAAAAAAGAAATACTTGAAATGGGATTTATTTATGAATGAATTGGAAAATAATATAAAAAATCGTACTAAAAAGTACGATTTTTTATATTATTAATTCTAAATTATTCACAAAAACTTCTATTGATTTTTTTTGCTGTAATCAAAAGAAAAAATGAAATTGATTATGATTTCCTGGATTTTCATGCCAAATTTTTTCGGTTGCACGAAGTTTCATCAACATATATTCAAAATTTCTTATATATCCTTTATTATTTGATATTTTTCTACTCAAATTCAAAATTTATATTTTATTCACGAGCTCTCCAATATCTTTGATTTTTATACAAAGAACTCAAAGAGATTCTGGAACATCAATATCAGGAATATAGAGTGTTTTAAATCAAAGTTTGATAGCTTCTTTGATACGTTTTTCTATTTGAAAACATGTTTTAATTCTTCAAGTAAGCGAAATTTCTCATAGAAAAATAGTATTTCTTGGAATTGCTTTATTCATTTTTGAAGAAATGATACTTGCTCAAATACTCAAATCAATACCAGGTTCTGCTACTTTTATTCCTCTTACAACATTTGCATACACATCATAACTTTCAAGGCTTATTTTTCCATATTTTGATAAAACAGCCAAAATGAGATCAAGTTTTTGAGTTGCAATTCCTCTTGCACTTCTTTTTGGATATCCAAATTTTGTATAGGTGGTAAGACTTTCAATTTCTACAACAATAGGACGATTTCATTCAATAGTAATACTGAGTGATGATCCAATTGTTTTATCATCGTTTTCTTTAGAAATAAATTCAAGTCAAGGATCTTTTAAATCTTGTAATCCTGTTTCGGTCATTTTAAATAACGCAATTTCTCATGTCGAACCAAATCTATTTTTTAAACTGCGCAAAAGTCTGATATCTTCATATCTTTCTCCTTCAAAGAATAATACAGTATCTACCAAATGTTCAAGGGTTTTTGGTCCAGCAAGATTTCAGTCTTTTGTAATATGTCCAATAATAATTACAGTAACATTATTTTGTTTGGCATATTGAACTATTTTTTCAGCAATTTCTTTCACTTGAGATAAACTTCCTGCTCCAGTATTGATATTTTCTGAACTCATGACAGAAATAGAATCTAAAATCACAAGATCTGGATTTTCTCAAGAAAGTGTTTGTAAAATATTTTCTAAATTTGATTCTGATAAAAGAGATATATTTTTTCCTCAAATTTGGAGTCTTTTTGCTCTGTCTGAAATTTGATGCTGGGTTTCTTCTCATGAAACATAAATAATATTTCCATTATACCAGTTTGCAAGTTGCAAAGAAAGAGTTGATTTTCCAATTCCAGGCTCTCATGATAATAATATTACACTTCATTGAGTAATTCATCATCATAAAAGTTGATTGAGTTCTCAAGAAGTTGTAGGATGTTTTGTGATTTGTGATTCAGTTGTATCTCCAAGTTGAGAAAGTGGTTGTTTTATTCCATTTATACTTCATTTTTTTATTTTAGACTCTTTAAATTCAGTTAAAGTATTCCATTCTTTACAAAAACTGCATTGACCAGCCCATTTTATACTTTCATTTCCACAACTGTTACAAACGTACATATTATTTTTTTAGCAAATATTATGGATATTATAAACACAAAAATCAAAAATCAAACAGAAAATATATGAAATTTGATTTTTTTTGAAAAGTATGATTTAATAGAGATGTATTATATAATTTAAAAATATATGGGACATCAAAATGAATCATTTTCTATTTATGAAAGAGCAAATCAAGAAGATGAATTATATCTCAACAGAGAAAAATTGTTTTCACAACTCCAAAATTGAAATAACAGTATTCAAGTATATAATGAAGTAAGAGCTGTTGTAGATCAAATTGAGGAAAAATTGCATGTATTTATAAGAAATGTAGATAAAGAAATATTGATTGCTTGATCTGATATTGATAAAACAGAAACTTACAAAGATGCAAAAAAAGTTACAGAGCAAGATTTTGATAGAGAAATACAAGTTTTACAACAAAATCTTCATACAAAAATTTCTGAGTTTCAAGAAGAGTCAAATGCAAATCTTTTAGAATTTCTACAAAATGTAGAGTCTACATTGGATGTAAAAAACTTTATTTGATGACTGAAAGAAGCAACTGGAATACGTGTTGCTTTGCAAAATGGGTCACTTCCAAGAACAGAAGAAAATGTTGATGCTTTTACTCCAGTGAAAGAGAAGACAACTTTGGTTTGAAATGCTGTAGATGCGATACATCAGTATAGAGAAAAACTTAATAGTATTTAAAGAATATGAAAAAAACAGAAATATCTATTGTTATAATTGAAAGATTGTCTGAATGGTTTGAAATGTCAGATATACAAAAACAACAAATCTATCAAAAACTCATTTGAATGAAGGATGAAAATAGAGATGCATTTATGAGAGTGATTTTAGAATATGACAAAAAACAACAAAAATCTTCTCAAAATCTGCTTCAATATGTAAAACAAAAACAAAAAAATATTGATGAACTTACAGAGAAAAAAAATCTCTCACAAGAAATAGAAAATTTGTTTGATAATTTATAATATATGGACAAAATAACATCATCAGAAAAAATGCATATATCAACTTGAAAAGATAAAATTGCAAAAACACTTCAAGCATGTTGATTGAGTATTGCTATTATTTTATGAAATTGAATATCTCCAGTGCAAGCATGAACTTCTTTTCAGGAAAATATGTTGTCTGAGATGGAAAATTTTCTCATTCAAAGTCAATGAGGAATATTAGCTGTTATTGAAAAAAAATATTCAAATCTCTCTTCTTGAGAAAAAGAAAGACAAATGTATAAATTTTATACAATGCAACAAAGTATTGTGCAATTATTTCAACCAAATATTGAAAAATATGGGGTGATGAAATTTCGTATGCAATTAGATATGGAGTGAAAACTCAGTTTATGAAGTATGTTGAAAAATTATTTTTCATCTCTTCTTGATGAACGTTATGGGGATTGTTTTTGAATAATGATTCAGGATGAAAAAGAATATCTTTGATATTATGTAGAAATTTCATTTTTGAAAAAAGATAATACATACCTTATTCAAGATATTTTCATAACACATTCTGAAAAGAAAAGTGAAAAATAAATTTGATTTTTTTCACTTTTCTTTATAATCAATAAGCGTTTTGCCTCGATGGTGGAATTGGTAGACACGTGGGACTCAAAATCCCATTCCTTCATCGGAGTGCGAGTTCGATTCTCGCTCGAGGCACCAGATGATTTTGAAAACACAGTCTTAGACTGTGTTTTTTATTGCTATTTCTTCAAAAAATCATACAATAGAAAAAAATTATCACTAATAAGAATATTTTGAAAACAAGAAAACCATCACATTTTTGAGAAAAAAAAGGATGAAAAAATTTTTCTAAACATCCAAGAAAATTTGAAAATTCTACAAAAGCAAAAAATCCAAGAATTAAAAATTATTCAAAAAGTGAAGAGGATATTTCAAATCTTGAAAAAATAGTTTGAAAATATTCTCAATCAAGCCAAAATGATTTTGGTTTTATTGATGTAGAATGAAAAGAAAAATGATATTTTGTGTATCCAAAAAATCTCAATGGAGCACTTGATGGAGATGAAGTAGAAGCATATGTGAAAGTATTTAATCGTAGAAAAGAAGCAGTTGTTACTAATATCATAAAAAGAGCAGATAGAATTTTGGTGGGAAAAATAGAATTTGTGAAAGATTTTGCTTTTGTAATCTTGGATAATCCAGCTTTTAAAAAAGATGTTTTTATCAGTAGTAAAAAACTTTGAAAATATAAAAATCAAGTAAAAAATTGAGATAAAGTTGCTATAAAAATTACTCGTTGGGAATGAAAAAATCCTGAATGAAGTATTTTTGAAATACTCTGAGATGAAACATCTCAATGAGTGGATATTATGGCTTTAGCTCTTGAAGGATGAGCTCGCATCAAATTTCCTTTTTGAGTATTGGAAGAAGCCTCAAAGCTTACTTTTGAAGAACCAAAGGAGAGGGTTGACTTGACTCAAACTTTGACGTTTACGATTGATGGAGAAGACGCAAAAGATTTAGATGATGCCATTAGTATAGAAAAACTTACAAAAAAATCTAAAAATATTCCACCAAATTGTGAAAAAGCTTTGTATCGTCTCATTGTCTCAATTGCTGATGTGGCAGAATATGTAAAAGAGTGAAGTGAACTTGATAAAGAAGCGCTCAAAAGAGGGAATTCAACATATTTGGTTGATAGAGTTATTCCGATGTTACCAGAAAAACTTTCCAATGATTTGTGTAGTCTGAATCCAAATACCAAAAAACTTACTTTGAGTTGTGAGATGTTTCTAGATAGTGAATGAAATGTGATTGGGAAAAAAGTTTATGAATCAGTTATTATTTCAGATGCTCGCTTGACTTATAAAGAAGTACAAGAAATAGTTGATGGGAAAAAGTCTATTTGAAACGAATTAATGTTTGATTGAATTATTTCTTCAGAACTTTTTTCAGCTGTGAAAGATCTTGAAGAACTCAGAGAGCTTGTATCAAAACGTAAACAAAAAACTTGAATTTTAGATTTTGATTTTCCTGAAACAAAAATTATTTTGGATGAAAAAAGATTTCCTGTTGAAATAGTGAAATATGAAAGATATAATTCTATGAAAATTATTGAAGAATGTATGGTTTTAGCAAATGAAAGTGTGTGAGAATTATTTTCAAAACTTCCATTTTTATACCGTATTCATCCAACTCCAGCAGATGATGATATAGAAAAACTTCGCTCAACACTTGCAATTTTTGGAATAGTCTTGCCGTATAAAAAAATCACTCCAAAAGTAATTTCTCAAGTACTTGAAGAAATAAAAAATTCTCCCAAAGAAAAACTGCTTTCTAAACTGATTTTAAGAAGTTTGGAAAAAGCTATTTATAGTGAAAAAAATGAATGACATTTTGGTTTGTGACTTGAGTTTTATAGTCATTTTACTTCTCCGATTCGTCGTTATCCAGATTTACAAATTCACAGAATTATTAAAGATCAAATTCATAATAAGATGCTTCCAGCACAAAGAAATTTTTATGATTATCATTTACCAAAAGTAGCAAAACATACTTCAGAGACAGAAAGAAAATCTGAAAAACTTGAATATACAATTCGTGACTTGATGATTTGTAAGTATTATCAAGATAAAATTGGACAACAATTTAATGGAACAATTTCTGGAATGATTTCAGCTTGATTTTTTGTAGAATTAGAGAATACTGCAGAAGGATTTGTGAGTTTTGAAGATGTGATGAAAGGTCAAAAATTTTCAAGTTTTAATTTTGATGAGGCTCATTTGAAAGTGGTATTTCAAAATAAATTTTCACTTCAAGTGTGAGAACAAATAGAGATAAAAATTGATACTATTGAAATGGAGAGAAGGAGACTGAATTTTTCTTTTGTGGAAAAAAGGTAAAAAGTATTTATTTTTTCTAAAAAATAAATATAGTGATTCTTGTTATTTTACTAAAATTTTCTTTTATGAACTTTAAAAAACTTCTCAAACTTATTTTTAATAAAATATTTGTGCAGAAATTGATTGCATATGTTTGATTGATTGTATTTGCTTTTTTATTTCATAATTTTTTATTTATTTTTTTCTTAACATTTATTTTTTCATATTTGTTTTTAACATTTTGAAATTTTTTGAAGGAAAAAATAGATGATTTTATTCCAAAAGTTATTCGTAACAAAAGATCTCAAGAAGTTTTTAAAAAACTGATTGGATTAAATATTATTATTGTATTTTTATATCTTGCATTTATAGGAATTCTTTTTTATGCAATGATTGATTTAATTCCTCAAATTACGAAAGACTTGAGAGATTTTGCGAAATATATTCCAGCTTTTTCTGATCAAATTGCTTTAATTACAAGTAAATTAGAAGAAATTAGAAATTTGAATACACAGATTTGAGGAACTATCAATGATATTATTACAAAACAAGATTTAGACCTTATTTTAGAAGTTTTTGAAAGATTAAAAACTGCTGGAGTAGTGTTTGTAAAAATTCTTATTTCTTTGATATTAAGTTATATTTTTATTGTTGATAGAGATAAGTTGAGTGAATATCTTACAGGAATTAAAAATTCAAATTTTCGTTTTTTTTATGATGAATACAAAATAATTTTTGAAAAAATTACAAGAACTTTTGGTCTTGTGTTTAAGGCTCAAAGTGTGATAGCACTCACTAATGCTATATTGACTACACTTGGATTGTTGATTATTTGATCTATTCATTGAGCTTCATTCCCATTTATTTACACATTAGCTATTATTGTATTTTTGTGTGGATTTATTCCTGTATTAGGAACATTTATTTCAAGTTTTCCAATTTTGGTAATAGGATTTTCAACATATGGATGATGGACAATTGTTGTGGAAATTATTTTTCTTATTACTTTTATACATGCTGTTGAAGCATATTATTTGAATCCAAAAATTGTATCTTCTTTTGTAAGAATTCCTGTGAGTTTGACATTTTTAATATTGATTATTTCCGAACATCTTATGGGATTTGCAGGGTTGATTATTTGAATTAGTAGTTTTTATCTTTTGATGGAGCTTTTTCGTGATGCTGATCGTTTAATTACTCGTTCAAGACAAACTTTACAAGATATGAATGAAGTGAGTGATTCTACGAAAGATCAATTGAAAAAAAGTGTACGTGTAAGTCGTAAAATAGATTAAAAAACAACTCTTGAAAAAGAGTTGTTTTTATGATTTCCTGATATATCTTAATTCTAATGAATCTTCAATAAATTCAAATATATCAGAAGGAGGTTCAATGGTAAGAGTGTGATTTTCTGGAATATAGGTAATTTCTTTTGAAAAAAATTTAAATTGTTCTTGAGCTTCTTTGGTATTATAAATTTCTTTTTCTCATGAAAAGTTTGCACTTGTAAGAAAAATAGGTCAGACGTCTTCAATAAGTTTTTTTTGGAAATCATTATGTGCTACTCGAAATGCAAATTTTTCATAGAATTCTTTATTTTTGTATTCAAAATCTGGTTGTTCCAGTTCAAAAATCATTTTTAATCGAGGAGATTGGGTGAGAATAGTAAATCATCTTGGATATGATTGTAAAAAATGGATTTGTTCTTCTGAAAGAATAGTATTTTGCTCTAACCAATCAAAATCTTTTACCATAATTGCAAGAGGTTTTGAAAGCTCTCTTTTTTTTATCTGATAAATTTTATGGTAGCTTTTGATATCATCAATAGAACATCAAATACCAAAACATGTATCAGTAGGAATAATAAATATCATATAAAATGTATAAAAAATATTGAGAATATTGTATGATTTTATAAAAAAATTCAAATTTAAAATTGATATATTGATAAAATGTGTATAATTATATCAATATTATTAAGTTTTTTGTATGCTTCAAACGCCTCTTACAAAACATCTTTTACACACAACAGATACATATATAAAATCATTGCAAAAAGCCTGAATTCTCACAGTTGGAGATATGCTTTGATTGTATCCAAAAGATTATGAAGATAGGACAAAAGTATTTGATACATTTTCATATGTGAATATTAAGGAAAAAAATACTCTCTTGGTACAATTAGTTTCAGTAGAGAATAGTAGAACATCATGAGGAAAAATTCTTACAAAAGCAGTTATAGAAGATAAAAATGGATTTTTAAGTGAAGCAGTTTGGTTTAATAGGAAATTTGTTTGAGATACATTAAAAAAATATGTAGGGAAAAAGCTTATTTTAATAGGAAAAGTGAAATATGATTATGGAAAACTTTCTTTTGTATCACCTGAAGTAGAAACTGATCTCTCAAAATTATGAGGAGAAATAGTTCCAGTTTATAGTGATATCAACTATATTCCATGAAGTTGGTTTGCTTCAAAAATGAAATTTTTACAACCGTATTGTCAGTATTTTTCTGAAACACTGCCAGAAAAAATTCTTCAAAAATATCATTTTATTTCAAAGTCACAAGCTCTTCAATATATCCACTTTCCTCTTACAAATACAGAAATACAAGGAGCAAAACAGAGACTTGCTTATGAGGAATTATATCAAATTCACTATGGAACTCTTTCTAAAAAACATCAAATATTTCATGATTCTACTGGAAAAAGTTTTGCTATACCATTAAATACTGAATTCGTGAAAGAGTTACTTACAACACTCCCATTTGAACTCACCAATGGTCAAAAAATATCACTTTTCCAAATTCTCAAAGATATGGAAAAAAATCATTCTATGCAACGACTTTTAGAATGAGATGTTGGGACGGGAAAAACTATTATAGCAGCGATTTCTGTGATTCATACTCTCTTGGAATTGAAGAAAAATGCAATTTCTGGACAAGTCGCTATTATGGCTCCAACAGAGATTTTGGCACGCCAACATTTTGAATGATTGTTTGATATGTTTTTTCGTTATGGGTTGAGTTCAGAACTTCTTGTATGAAGTACAACAGCAAAAAATAAAGAAGCTATAAAACAAAAACTAAAAACTGGAAATATTGATGTAATAATAGGGACTCATGCTTTGATACAAGATGATGTTCATTTTAAAAATCTTGTGTATGTAATTATTGATGAACAACATAGATTTTGAGTAAAACAAAGGGAAATCTTGGAAAAATATATGTCTGGAGCAAATATTCCGCATAATCTGAATATGACTGCAACACCGATTCCAAGAACTTTAGCTTTAACACTCTATTGAGATCAGGATCTCTCTATTATTTCAGAATATCCAAAAGAGAGAAAATCAATTCATACAAAAGTTATTCATTCTCCTGAACAAAGGCAAGAAGTTGAACTTTTTGTGCAAACACAATTAGTATCTTGAAGACAGGTTTTTTGGATTAGTCCTTTGGTTGAAGAATCTGAAAAAATGGATCTTGCAAATGCAATTCAAACATATGAATCATTGGTTGATATTTTTTCTCCATTTCAAGTTTGACTCCTTCATGGAAAAATGAAAGCTCGTGAAAAAGATGCTATTATGCAACAATTTGCGCGAAATGAAATTCAGATACTTTCAAGTACATCTGTAGTAGAAGTTTGAGTAAATATTCCAAATGCAACGATTATGTGTATTGAGTGAGCAGAAAGATTTTGACTTTCACAGCTTCATCAATTTCGTGGGAGAGTCTGAAGATGAAAACATCAATCATATTGTTACCTTTTTCCCACCTCTTGATCTGCAACTGAGAGATTGAGAGCAATGGAAAAAACAAATAATGGATTTGAACTTTCAGAAATTGATTTGGAGTTAAGATGACCTGGGGAGGTATATGGAGTAAAACAAAGTTGAGTTCCTGAATTTAAAGTTGCAGATATTACAGATTTAGAACTTGTTTCACAAATTCGTGAAGATATTGAAGAATTTGTTTTTTGAAGTCAAAAAATGACTTAATTTTTTTCTTTGACAAATGGTTCTATTTTGTATAATAAAATTAGTTTAAAAATTATCT
Organism: uncultured Candidatus Peribacteria bacterium; assembly: GCA_964470525.1. Classification (GTDB taxonomy): domain Bacteria; phylum Patescibacteriota; class Gracilibacteria; order BD1-5; family UBA6164; genus CAYYDE01. The sequence continues at coordinate 145,382 of CAYYDE010000001.1, read as the reverse complement.
TTTTTTCATGACACTCCTTGAGATTTTTTTCATTATTTCTTGATTGATTATTTTTCTTATTTCTTTTGATATTGCAAAAAGACAAAAATTCAATGCATTGCATTTTATTGTGTTTTTATCAATAGGTATGGGGTTGTTTGTTTTTACCTTTTTCCCAGAAATTCTTAATGCACTTGGACGATTGTTTGGTTTACAAAGATGAGCTGATTTATTAGTCTATTGTGCAATCATTTTTTTGATTTATTTTTCTCTGCTTTTACTTAATAAAATAGAAGAAAATAGAGCAGATTTTACAAAATTGGTGAGAGAGTTAGCTCTGTATCATTCATGAAAAAAAATATTAAAAGGAAAATATGTTTTTATTATTCCAGCTTATAATGAATGAAAAGTTATTTATAAAAATATTAAACAAATTTTAGAAAAATATAAAAATATTATAGTGATCAATGATGGTTCTCAAGATAATACTGCTGAAGAACTCATAAGATTTGGAAATGATATAATATATTTAGAACATTTTAAAAATAGAGGACAATGAGCAGCCTTAGAAACTTGATTTGAATATGTTAGAAAATTTTGTGATGTTGAATTTGTGATCACTTTTGATAGTGATGGACAGCATAAACTTGAAGATATTATGAAGTTTGAAGAAGCTTTTCAAGATGATATTGATGTGTATTTATGATCTCGTTTTCAGTGAGATGCAAAAAATATTTCATTTTCTAGAAAGCTTGTTTTGAAATTAGGGATTTTGTTTACGTTTTTTATTAGTAATATTAAGCTTTCAGATACTCATAATGGATTTAGAATTTTAAGAAAAAATAGTCTTTATATTATTAAAATCACTATTGATGGAATGTGACATGCCTCTGAAATTATTGATATTATTTCAAATAATAATATGAAATTTAAAGAGGTTCCTGTTACAATAGAATATTCTGAGTATTCAAAAGGAAAATGACAAACTTCTACAAATGCACTTTCTATAGCATTTACTATGATTTGGAATAAATTTTTTAAATAAGTATTATGAAAAAAACAATTTTAATAACAGGTTGAACTTGATATATTTGAAGTCACGCAGTTGTGGCTTTTGAACAAGCAGGTTATAAAACAGTTATTGTTGATAATTTAGTAAATTCTTCTGTTTGAGTACTTCAAGGAATAGAAAAAATAATTTGATATATTCCTGATTTTTTTGAGTGAGATTTACGTGATAGGGATTTTTTAAAGGAAATTTTTTCAAAATATAATTTTGATGGTGTGATTCATTTTGCTTGACTTAAAGCAGTATGAGAAAGTACTCAAAAACCTTTTGAATACTTTGATAATAATATTGTTTGAAGTTTGAAACTTTTTGAAATTATGAATGAATTTTGAGTGAAGAAAATTATTTTTTCAAGTAGTGCAACAGTATATGATTCTGATTTTATAGATGGGGAAAAGTCTTGAATTAGGGAAATAAATAGAGTTTGAAATACAACAAATCCATATGGAACAACCAAATTTTTACTTGAAAATATTTTAAAAGATCTTTCAAAATTTTCTGGATTTCAGGTGATAAATCTGAGATATTTTAATCCTATTTGAGCTCATATTTCTTGATATTTATGAGAAAATCCTGTTTGAATTCCGAATAATTTGTTGCCTTATATTATGAGGGTTGTGACAGGAGAATATGAATATGTGAAAGTGTTTGGAGATGATTATGAAACAAAAGATGGGACTTGAGTGAGAGATTATATCGATGTGAGTGATTTGGTGGATGGACATGTGAGAGCGTATGAAAAATGAAATTTTTCTCAAGAAAAAGGTTTTTTTAAGAGTTATAATTTATGAACTTGAACATGAGTGTCTGTTCTAGAAATGATTCAAGCTACTCAAAAAGTAGTTTGAAAGGAGATTCTATATAAAATATTTCCTCGTAGGGATGGAGATCTTGCAAAAGTCTTTTGTAATCCTGAAAAAGCGTATAGAGAATTTTGATGGAAAACTCAAATTTCTTTGGAAGAGAGTTTGGAGAGAAGTTTTAGATTTGTAAGGAATGTTTGATGAAAAAAGTAAATATTATTCAGTTTTTACCATATTTTCCACCTCATAAATGATGACTTGAAATGGTTGCAGAAGAGTTGTCATATTTTTATGTTAAAAATAATTTTTGAGAAGTTATAAATGTTATATTTGATGTAGGCCAAGATCTTTCTCAAATTGAAGAAAATTTACTGATAAAGAATACTTGAGGAAAAATAATTTGATATTATAAGAATTGATATAAGGTTTATTTATTGCCAAGTTTTGATATTATTCCAAATTTTCCAGTTCCAAAAATTTGGAATAATATATTTTGGGAAATTTTATTTTTACCTGAATTGAGAAGTTGAATTATTCAGACTCATACGAGATTTTTTTTCTCAAGTTTTTTGTGAGGTATTTTTTCAAAAATCACAAAACAAAAATGGGTTCATATAGAGCATGGAAGTGATTATGTAAAATTATCAAGTAATTTTAAGAGTAAAATAGCATATTTTTATGATAGGATTATTGGAAAGTGGATATTTAAGAAAGCAGATAAAATTGTTGCAATAAGCCAATGAGTGCAAAGTTTTATTTTAAAAGAATTTATTAAAAAAGAAATAGATGTTATTTATAATGGAATTGATTTTATTTCTTGAGAGAAAGTTGATAATTGAAATATTATTAAAATTTGATTTGTTTGAAGGTTGGTAAAATTAAAATGAGTGGATTTATTTATAGAAGCATTTCAAAATTTAGAAAAAAAATATTGAAATATTATTTTAGAAATTGTTGGGGATTGAGAAGAGAAAAGGGGATTAGAGATTTTAGCTTGAAAAAATAAAAATATACAATTTTTATGAATGTTTTCGAGAGAAAAAGTAAGGGAATTTTTATGAAGGTGTGATATACTTGTAAATCCAAGCTATCAAGAATGACTTCCTACTACTGTTTTAGAATGATTGTTATCTTGATGTGTAGTTGTTGCAAGTGATGTATGAGGCACAAAGGAAATTTCTCAATTTGATGATTTAATTATTGTGGAAAAATGAAATATTGAATCTATTGAAAAATGAATTGAAAAAGCTGTTTTAAATTATAAAAAATTATCTTGAAAATCTAGTCAATCTGTGAAAAAAAAGTTTGATGGGAACAAAAGTGTAGGAAAATATTTTAATCTGTATAATAGTTTGTAGGATGAAAAAGAAAATAGCATTTATATCTCCAGTATGAGAATGATGACCAAAAACATTATATTCTGATCTAGTAAAATTATTAAATGCAAAATATCCTGAATATGAATATTTTTTGGTTTCATCAGCAATGGAGTGGATTAAACTTCATTTTATAAAAAGTAAATATGATGTAATTATTTCATCTGTCCCTTTTTTTTGGAAACCTTTTAAGTCTAAGTATATTTTAGAAATACATTGATTATACAGAAATGACAGATGATTTAAAAATATTTGAGCTTTATTATGTTGGTTTTATCCATATAATGTATTTTTTTCAGATATACTTTTATTTCCATCATCTTTTTTACAGCAATATGTCTGATCTAAACATCCTATTCAAGCAATTATATACAATTTTTCTTGATTTAATAAAAATTATAAAAAAATTGATTCAATTAAAGATAAAGAAGAAATTAATTTATTAACTATCTTTAGAGCTGATATTTATGATAAAGCAAGAGGAATTCTTGATTTGTATGAAAAATTAAAATTATTTAATCCTCAAAAAAAAATAAATTATAGAATAGCTTGATTTTGAAAATATTATGAAAAAATGAAAGATGATTTTGATTTAAATCAATTAAGTAGTAATTTACATATTAAATGGATTTGAAAATTAGACAAAAATTGAGTAAAAAATGAGATACAAAAATGTGATATTTTTTTATATTCCACTTTTTATGAAACTTTTTGAATTATTCTTTTAGAAGTATTATCAATTTGAAAACCAATTTTATTAAATAATTATGAAAGCTATTATTGACTCTATGATAATGAATTTATTTCTGAAGATAATAAAGAGTTTATTGATAAATTAGAAAAATTGATAAATAATGAAGATTATTATAAAGAGTATTTAATGAAATGATTTGAAAATATAAGAAATTTTGATAAAGATACTATTGTTCATCAATGGTATGATTTAATAAAAAAAGTACTTTAGATTTTAAAAAATATTATGAAAGATAATAAAATACAATAAAATGAGAAAAATACATAACTCAATTGCTCAAAAATATAATTCTATACATGTAGAATTATTAGAATATAATGTATTTAAAAATATGAAATATATTATAGCAAGAAAAAAGTAAAATGAATCTTAGATACATAATTTTTTATATGAAATTTTGAATAATAACACCAACACATAATAGATATAAACTATTGAAAAGATGTATAAATTCTGTTTTGAATCAAACATATCAGAATTTTGAACTTATAATTATTGATGATTCGACAGATAATATGACATTTGAAAATATTAAAAAGGATTTTTCTGATTCTAGAATTAAATATATAAAAAATAATAAAAATAGTGGAGTGAATTTTTCTAGAAATGTATGATTAAATACTCTTTCAGATGACACTGATTTTGTGGTTTTTTTAGATGATGATGATTATTTTGATGTAAAATGTTTACAAAAAGCAAAAGAAATTATAGAAAAAAAGTCTAATATATATTGGTTTATTTCAAATAAAAAATGAATTACACAGGTGCAAAAATATAATAAAGAGTATAATTATTTTTATGATTATTTTATATGAAAAAAAATAAAATGAGATGCAACTCATTTTATAAAAAAAGATATCATATGAGAAATAAGATTTTCAAAAATCATTAAGCAGGGACAAGAATGGTTATTCTTCATAGAGTTGTGAGAAGAAAATAATTTTTCTGCTTATAATTTTGATAGTACTTTTTCGGAATATTTACCATGATGACTTACTGATCAAAAAGGAATTAAGGTGATTATAAGTCAATGTATATCTATATTAGAATTTCTCTTTTTTAGACATAATACATTTAAATTTAAAATAAGCTTCTTTTCTCTTATTATACCATATATAATAAAAAATAAATAAAGATTATTTTTTACAAAATATGTCTACTTGTCCAGCTCAAGATCAGTTTATTTTATGAAAAAACCCAATGTGATTATTTATAATAACAAGATTTCATTTATAATTTATTTCATATAATTCAAATCATACTTCTATGAGAGTGTCTAATAATTCTATAGATTTTTTCTCATAATCTTTCCCATAAATACCTTTATAATAATATGGGCTATACTCAAAAATCATTTTAATGTCTTTGTCATTTTTAAGAATTCATAGCATTCATTCTATAGCAAAATATTCAAATCACTCAATATCCATTTTTATAAAATTAATTTGCTCATCTTTTATAAAATCATCAAGTTTAATGATTTCAATTTCTTCTTGAATAGTATTTTTATTTTGCCCTACATTTACTATGCTTGAACCTCCAGGATTATTTGTTTTATAAAAGAGAGTTTCTATACTATTTTTATTTCAAACACCATAATTATAAGGAGTAATATTTAATATTTTATTGAGAGAGATATTTTGATTTAATTTTTGAAAATTTGTTTTACTAGGTTCAAAAGAGAGTACTTTTCAATTTTCTCCAACTATTATAGATGCTAAGAGTGACATATAACCAATATTTGCACCAAGATCTAAAAAAGTTTCTCACTCTTTGAGAGATTTTTTTATAAGTTCACTAATATGGGACTCCCATACTCATAAATTTATAATACTTTCATCAATAGTTTTACCTTTTTCAAGAATCATTTGAAATCAGTATTTCGTTGTTTTGATAACACTAGTATTGCTGTTAGAAAAGTTAATAGAATCTCAAATATATATCCATATTTTATAAATATAATTAAATGGAAAAAGTCTTCCAATTCCACTTCAATAAAATGGTTTGATACAAAAAGTAAAAAAAGTATGTAATAATTGTTTCATGGTGTTTAGTTGATAACTAAATATTTCCTAGAGAATACAAAAAAATCCCATTTTTTCAACTTTATTTTACATTTTCTCTAAAATCATATAATATTTCCAAATACTTTATTGAAAATATGTTTATGCCCCCACAAATACTTTCCCTCACTCACAACAACATCACTCTTGAATTTTCTCCAGAAAGATGATGACTCATTACACAAATATTTTTTTGAAAAACACCCATACTATTTTTGAATGAAGAAACTTTTTATGATCTTTCAAAAAATGTTCGAGGATGAATTCCTATTATGTTTCCAAATGCATGACCACTTTTAGAAAATTCAAAATATTCTCTGAAACAACACGGTTTTGCTCGTAATTTTCCTTTTCAATATAGAGTCTGAGAAAATTTTATTGAAATGATTCTACTTTCAAATCCAGAAACAAAAAAACTATTTCCTTATGATTTTCTTTTGAAAATTACAGCTGAAATTATTCAAAAATCTGTAAAAATTTCTCTTAAAATACAAAATACTGGAACTGAAAAAATGCCAATAGCTCCGTGACTTCATCCATATTTTTTCATACCAAATGTTCAAAAAGATAATTTTTTTCTCCAGAAAAATGAAAAAATGATAGAAGAATACAAAAAATCTGCTTGAGAAACAATTTACACAAAAAATCCTTGAACATTTCTTGCACATTTGTGAGAAAATATTTTAGAGTTTGATTATGATGAAAACTATAAAAAACTTTGGCTTCGGTCAGAACCTTGAAAAGATTTTTTGTGTATTGAACCAACTTTTTGAGATGAATGAGCTTTAATAGATGATCCTTATATCCTTTGAACAAATGAGGAAAAAATATTTTCAATTATAATAAAAAAATAAGATTATGAACAAAACTATTACATTTCAATCAGACCCTATTATTTGTAAAAAAATGCTTTTGGAATGATTATATTTTCTTTTTGATAAGAAGACTTTAATTATAAATGATACACGAGCTTCTATTATTCCTGAGGTTCTCCCTCATATTGAGTTTGTTGGTTGTTATGATCAAAGAATTTTACCAATATTACAAGATACATCTATTGTATTTTCAACTCCTTTTTTTCAGGAAATTCAAAAATATTATCAAACTTTTTGACTTGCTCAATGAGTGCAAGTGATTACTATTCAAAATAAAAAGGAGAATACTTTAGGTTATTTATTATTAAATAATCAAAATATTTTATCAAAAATACAGAGTTTGTGAATGAAGAAAATACTTCCTTTTTTCATAAATGATGATATGCAAAAAATAAGTGAAAATTTAAATATTCCTTTAAATATTTCAAGAGATATTTTTCTACAAGCAAATAATAAATTACTTCTCAAAAAATATTTACAATGAGTCAATCTTCCTACTTTAAATGGATGTTTTACAAATGATCTTGATGTCATTCAAAAATATTTTTTTCAAAAAGAGAGATATTTGTTTAAAGATCCATTTTGAGTTTCTGGATATGGTTTTTGGGACAACCATAAAAATTCTATAGATGAAATTGTATCACAGTATCAACAAAAACAGTTAATTATTGAAAAATATATTGAAACTATTGCATCACCAAGTGTACAATTTTTTATTGATGAGAAAAATAAAACACAAATTATATTTGGTATTACAGATCAAATTTTACAGGATTGAAAAATATATATGTGAAATACTTTCCCAAGTGTATATACAGGAACGAAAATTTGAGATGAATTATTACAACAAGCTCAGAAAATACTTGAATATATAGTAACATTATGATATACTTGATTTTGATGAATAGATTTTATTCTTTCTAAAGATAATAAAATCTATGCAACAGAGGTAAATGCTCGTTTTACGGCTGCAACATATCCTTGTGTAACATCTTTGCTTCTGTATGGTGATTTTAACAAAAAATGGAAATATTATAATCAAGATGTACCTCCTTGAAATCTTTCTCAATTTTTAAAAGAAGAATGTATGCAAGTTGGTGATATACGCTGAAAATTTCCTATTGGATGTGCTGGTTATGAATCTTGGGGAAAAATAAATATATTAGAATTTACATAATAATAATAATAATAATAATAATAATGTGATAATGACATCAAAAGCAAAAATATGAATATTATCTTCTGTTTCACCATGACTTTTTGCACAATCTATAGGAAAATGAATATTTACTCCACAAGAAGAAGAAAGTGCTTTAAAAAATGAAATTGATATTTGGAGACAAACTATAGAAGTAGAATATTTACGTGAAAATACAAAATTTGAAGTAATTAATGTAATTGAGTGACTTCCAGAAAAATGAAAATATGATGGGTACATTTTATGATGATCCCCAAGTATGGTTACTCAAGAAACACTGTGGATGAAGGAATTTCAACAATTTATTCATAAAGAAATAGAGCAAGGGAAGCATGTATTATGATTTTGTTTTGGTCATCAAATTTTAGCAAAAGCATTTTGAGGAAATGTTGAATATGCTGCTCAAAGAAAGATATGACAGGGAACAGTATTTCTAAATACACATGGGAAAGCAGATATAATTTTTTCAAAGATGTGAGAAGTATTTCAATCTTTATGGTCACATCAACAATATGTTTCTCATCCTGGAGAAGCACAAGTTTTATGATATAATGAACATACTCCAAATCAAATTATTAAAGTTTGAGAAAATGCTTGGGGATGTCAGTTTCATAGTGAATTTACTCCAGAGTTTTGTAGTTTCCTTGCAAAACTTATGAAAGAGAGCTTATCTTCTACATGAATTCATGTAGAAAAGGTTTTAGAAGAGTTATCTACTATGAAATCACAAAATCCGAGTTCAAAATTGGTCACTTTATTTTTAGAAAATCTTCATAAAAATTGAAAATAAAAAAACAGTAAAATTTATTTTACTGTTTTTTTATTCCTCAACTTTCTCACTTCACTCCAAAAATACAAAAAATCTTTTTTATTTATCAAAACATATATCAGAAAATACATCAAAGAAATTCCGCAAAAATACCAAAATGCTATTCCTCTTGAAAGTCATGCAAAACTTGGAAGCACAAACATCCATAATAGAGCTCAAATTCCTCCAAAAATAATACTATTTTTTAAGAGATATACAATATCATAAGAACCATTGTATTCTTTCACAAAATATTCTGAAATTCCCCAGAGAACCAACCAACCAATTCCTGTTGCTAAAGCAGCTCATACGACTCAATAGAGAGAAATAAAAATAATATTTGTGAGAATATTAAACCCAAGTCCAAAGAGCATGATATAAAAACGAGTGATGATTTTTCCCGTTGCAGCAAAAATACATAGATTTATTTGAAATATAAATAAAAAACTCAAAAATAATATACTCCATTGCAAAATTTCTCCTGAAAAAATAAATTTTTCTCCAAATAAAATAAATGCAATTTGTGGTCAAAATACAAAAAATAATACGGAGAATACTATAGAAAAAGATAAAAATGTTTTTGAAAATATTGATTTAACAAGTTGGATTTTATCGAATTCTTTTTTTGCATACATTTCTGAAAAAATAGGGAACATCATCCCAAAAATAGGTCCTATCAGAATAAAAGGAATTCCTATAATTGAAAGATAGTTTGTATAAAATCAAGCATCTCTATTTCCGAGCATATAAATGATCATTTGCATGTCAATCTGACTTAAAATTACAGTAACTTGCGATCAAAGAAATACAAGAAATGCGTATTTTAAAATACTCAAAAATAATTTTTTATCATAGAGAATCTCAACATTTTTCAAATATGGAAGATAATATTTCTTCCAAAAAATAACAAAACTGATTCAAATACCAAAAAAGAGTCCTACAATCCACGCAAAACTATAATGAATAATATTTCACATATCAAGGAAAAAAATCATAACAGTTGCTATAACTACAAAAAACATACGTAAAAATTCTGTAATTTTTTGATTGAATGTGTCTTGTGTCGCTTGAAAAAGCGTGTTCATAATTTGAAATATGTTGATTCACAAGAAAAATACAGCAAAAATTTGTATGACTTCTAAACTTGCAGCATCCTTAAAATAATGGAGTGATAAAAACTCAGCTCCAAGAAAAAATATAAAAAATATCAAAATTCCAGTTGTCATTTGTACCGCAAAAGCGTATGATAGAATGGTTTTTACTCTGTCATATTTTTTGTGAGTTACATATTCAGGGATGAATTTATTCAAACTTTCAGTCATTCAAAAATCATTAAAAGAGCTTAAAAGTATCATTAAACTCATCACTCCATAAATAATTCAAATTTCTTCAACACGAAGATCTCAAGAAATAATAATTTTTATTATGTATCAGAGAGGTGCTGCTAGAAACGAAAATAAATATAACCAAAATCATTTTCTTAAAAATTTTTCTCACAAACTATCATGTTGATCTATCATTTCTTTTCTATAAAATGTAAAATTTAATTGAAGTATAGATTTTTTTGTGATTTTTTCAAGCGTTTTTTCTTTACAAATACAAAAAACTCATACAATAAACTACAATTTATGTTTTAAATATAGGATTATGGCATACTTATTGAAAATTTTGTATTTGTTGATGTTTGGATTATTGGTAATGTTGACCTATTATTATGGTTTTTCATTTCATAGAGAAACTTTTGACGGGTCGTATGTTGGATATATTTGAGTGATGTGAGTTTTGTATGTGTGTTACAAAACATATCAAAGTATTTTTCATAAGGAAAAAATCACATTTACTCCTTTGATATTATTTGCATTTTTTTTATTGCAACTTTTACTGTTAAGTATTTTATTTTTTGTTTTGAATGATCTTTCAGCAGGATTATGAAAATCATTATTTTTTAAAATAGTTGGATATTTATTTCTTCCCTTTGTATTGACGATTGTAAGTATTTGACTTGGAAAAAAGATTTTATCTTTTATAAAATGATGGGAAGAAGAAACTTCTATTTTTCAGTTCTTGAGTGCTCTTTGAATAGGATTTTTTGTATTTGTGACGAGTTTGACACTTTTTTGAATGGTATGATTATATAATTTTTGGATGGTGTTTCTTTTGATTTGAATTTTTGGAAGTTTTGCTGGGAAACAAATTCAAGAAATATGTATAAATTTTGTAACTTACAAAATAGAAATCCCAAATCATCAAACTGGGAAATGATGGTTTGAATTCATCAATTCTCGTTTGCTGAGTGCTGAATTTTTCTTTATTATAATTACATTTTTGGTTTCTATCAATCTCATCAATGCAACTCGTCCAATGCCAATTGGTTGGGATGATTTATGAGTGTATATGAATTTTCCACAGCTTATGGCTCAATCATGAGAATTACTCAATCTTTGAGGAATGTATGCTTGGCAAGTGTTTACTGGAATTTGATATATGTTTCAATCTCCAACGCAAGCATTTTTTCTCAATAATTTAGGATGAATTTTAGCAGGAATAGTGATTGTACTTTCTTTTACTGATTTGTTAAAATCAAAAAATCAGACACTTCTACATATTCCACTTTTAGCAGGAATGATGTTTATGAGTATGCCAATGATTATTTTTCAACAAGCAAAAGATATGAAAATAGATCCAGGATTATTTTTTGTATCTGGAATAGTTATTTATATGGTATTGTATTTATTTTTGAAATATTTATGATATAGGGAAGTGTATAAAACATCAGTGTGAGACATTATTCAAGAAACAAATACTCAGGGAGCTTCTTTAGAAATCATGGTAGAAAATGTTCCAAAAACTTCTTTCTTGCAATATTTCTCAAAATATCAACATATTGGGATTGAAGATCTATTTTCTCAAAAAAAATATATATTGTTGATTTGAATGATAGGACTCCTTGCTGGATTTGCATTTACTCTAAAATTTACATCACTTTTATTGATTTCAGGGATTTTATGAGTTTTATTTTATGCAAAACTTTGAGTTGCTTGATTTTTGTGATATGTGAGTCTCTATATTGGTATTTTTACAAAAGCTTGACTCTGGGAGTTGATGAATGTCGTTGCTCCAAAAGATGATATTTGACTTATAAATAGTATTTTCTTTTCCACATTATTGCTTTCATGAATTTTATTTCTATATAGTTGGCAAAAATATTCTTTAAAATCTCTTCAACAAACTGGTGTTTTAGTTTCAATATTTTTATTTTGAACATGAATCTGAGTAAGTCCATGGGTGATAAAAAATATTTCTGAATCAAAAAATTTCAGTATTTCAGCTCTTCTTTCTGGATCACCTGTTTCAACTCTTCCTGATTATTCAGAAATTTTAACATCTGCAGAAAAAGAATATCTTGATACACAACATCAAAATACACGTATTACAGAAGATGGAACAACAACAAATGAAGATTTATGAAGATATTTTTGATATGAAACAGGAATCAATAATTATATGAAACTTCCTTATAATCTCACGATGCAATCCAACCAGAGATGAGAATTTACAGATATTACTTATTGGTATTTAGCGTTTATTCCAGTTGTTTTGTTATTTTTGAGTTATAAGTATAGAGTATTAACTGGATGAGTTTTTGTAATGAGTTTGTTTCCTTTGATATTTTTCTTTTCAGCACAAATAGATATTTTTCTCAGAATGTTTTGATATGGATTACCAAATTTTCTTTTATGATTTCCTTGATACGTTACAGAAATATTTTCAAAAATGGAATTGCCATGATGATATATCATACTTGTATTGTTTTTTTTGCTTCCGTTTTTGTATCTTTTATATGCATTAAATAGAGAAAAATTTTCTGTATTATTTAAAATAAATGCTGTTTTTAGTGTTTTTTACATATTTTTATGGAGTATTTCTGCATATGGAATTGTATGGTATGGAATAGCGATGTATTATAGTTTATTGCTTATTATTGCTTTGTGAATTCATGGGATTACTTTTTATGAAAAAACAGCTGAATGAAAACAAAAAATATTTTGAGCATTATGAACAGGAGTTGTAATATTTTTAGTGATTTCTTACACATTTCAATCAACATTTCCTCATGGGATGACCAATCTTAAAACCGCATGATATTATAATTTTAAAGCTGGAACAACTGATACATATTCATCGATTTTTGATGCTCAGATGAAATATTTTGATGTGTTGTTAGAGTTAAATATTGCTCCAGAAAAACAACCAGATTTATTTCATGAGATTCTTGAAAAAAGTAATAATACAACTTTGATTCAAATTATAGAAAATAATTCTATTTCATCACTTTCAGAACTCCATCAATTATTTGTTCAATTAAGTCAAACACCTTATGAAGTAGGGAATATTCAGACAAATGCGATTATTGATGAGGCAAAAATTCTCAGAAAAGAATTATATAAAAATGTATTATATCCAAAAAATTCATATAAAAATACTGCACATATCTATAGAATTGGAACATTTTTAAGATATTTCATTGCAGATAATTATAAAAGAATGTTTGAAGATAGTTTGATTTTTGAGTTTGATACATATTTTTATGATGCATCAAATATTGATGCTAGTATTGAAAAAATGGAAAAACTCTGAGTACATTATTTCTTAGTTGATCTCAATGCCGCAACTATTGATAAAGATCCAAGACGTGCTCTTACCAAAAGATATGAAGCCTTATTAACTACGTTTACGTCAGAAAAAATAGAATTGGTTTCAACAGATAGTTTGTGTTTACAAACAGCATTAGAAACATATCAATTTTCACAAAAGACTCCAGAAGATTTTCAAACATATTTAAATATGGCAGGAGTAAATTATGAAAGTTATGATAATAATGGGAATTTAGTATTGAATAGATATCAAAAATTGATGTGATGTTATAATACGATTTTAGATTTAATGCAAAATCAAAAAGTTACTCAAAATCAATATGTTCATCTTTTAGGACTTCAAAACTATTTGAGTACGAATGATCCAGAATCATCAGAAGAACTTTCAAGTATTTTCACTCAATATGTTCCTCATGGATGGATGGTATTGTTTAAAATAAAAAAATAAAAATCTCATTTGAGATTTTTATTTTTTCAATTTCATATCATAATGTTTCCAAAAATCATTTCGAAATTCTTCATATCTATTTTCCAAAATTGCTGTTCTTGCTTTTTTAGCAAGATTCACAAGAAAATAAAGATTGTGGTAACTTAAGAGTTGCATTCCAAGCATTTCATCCTCTTGAAGAAGATGACGAAGGTATCAAGAAGTATAATTACGACACACTTTACAATCACATTTTGGATCGAGAGGTTCTTTTGAAAGTTTATACTTTTCATTGGTAATTTTAATATATCATGTGTGGGAAAAAGCAGAACCATGTCTTCCAATACGTGTTGGTAAAACACAATCAAACATATCAATTCCTCTATAAATTGCTTCAATGAGATCTTCTGGAGTTCCGATTCCCATGAGATATCTTGGCTTATTTTCTGGAAGTTCTTTTTCTAAAATATCAAGCATACGATACATATCTGGTTTTGCTTCTCAAACAGAAAGTCATCCAATCGCAATCCCATGAGTATCCAAACTTGAAATAAAACGAGCTGATTCAATTCTAAGATCTTCATATGTTACTCATTGAACAATAGGGAAAAGTGCTTGTTCTGGAAGTCATTCAAGTTTTCTTTTTTCATTATTTTTATTGACTTGATTCAGACTTCTTATAGCCCAACGATGAGTGCGATCCATTGCAGCTTTTGCATATTTCCAATCAGAAGTTCCTGGAGCACATTCATCAAATGCCATGATAATATCTGCTCATAGATTTGATTGAATATCCATGACATTTTCAGCATTGAAGAAATGTTTTGATCCATCCAAAAAACTACGAAAATGGACACCATCTTCAGTGATTTTAACAAGACTTTCTTTTCATTTTCTCATTCCTCATCATAAAGAAAATACTTGAAATCCTCAGCTATCAGTAAGCATAGGTTTATCATAGTTCATAAATGAATGAATTCCTCAAAAATGTTTTACTATTTTGTCTCCAGGACGTAAATAGAGATGATAGGTATTGTTGAGAATAATTTCAGCACCCATTTCATCAAGTTCTTCTCTATGGATTCATTTGACGGTTGATTTGGTTCATACAGGCATAAAAACAGGTGTTTGGAAACTTCCGTGAGGAGTAGAAAAAGTTCAGGCTCTTGCTTTTCCATTTTTATTATGAAGAGTAAATTGAAACATAAAAAATCTTGTGGAGCTTAAAAAATATTATTTATTGAGAAGTGTTTTGAGATTGAATTTTTTGAGAAAGAATACGTATATTTTCTTCTTTTTTTTCTTGTCTTTCTTCTATTTCAGTAGGAGTGAGAAAATTATGTTCACGTAAAAAATTCAGAGAATAATGGTGCCAATCAGGATCAAGGATTTTTATTTTTTTCATAATTTCTATTTCTTTTTTGAGTCGTTGTCATTTTTCAAAAAAATCATCTCTTCCCAAATTATCAGTATCAGCATCACGAATAATTTTTTCCATTAAATTATTTGGAGGTCTGGTATAAATAGTTGCAATAATGAGGTCTTCTACTTTTTGAATTTTTTCTTCTGGATACAAAACTCATTTGAGATAATTTTTAGCGATTTTTGCACCAATATATTCATTATTATCATATTGAATGATAAAACCAACATCATGAAATAATCCAGCAATTGCCAGTAATTCTAAATCTTCATCTGGAAGATTTTCTTTTTGTCAGAGTTCAAGAGAACGATTCATAACTTCAAGAGCATGTTCATAATGATGATAATAATGATTCTCTAAAGGTCATAAAAGAGAATTAACATATTTTTTTATTTGAGAAATGAGTTTTTCATTCATATATGTTTGATAGAAAGTAAATTTTATCTGTCTATAATTTTTGTGACATCATTATATGCTATAATGATACTTAATGCAATTAAAAAAAGAAAAAACAATACATGTATACTTCACTCCAGTTTTTCGTTAATAGCTTTTTTTCAAAATAATGTTTTGATGGTTCCGTTTATTGCAATAAATAAAAATCTTCCTCCGTCGAGTGCTGGTATTGGAAGCAAGTTAAAAACTCACAAATTTACAGAAATAATTGCTCAGAGAATCAAGATAAAAATGAATCCATTTCCAAGAGAACGAGTCATAAAATCTACCATTCCAATTGGACCAGCAACTTGTTCAATAGCTTCTTGTCGCTCTTGTGGTGTTTCTGGTGCAAAGATTTTTTGTCACAGCATTTTAATTCCTTGAAAAGTTAGGAAAATTTGTCCATACGTTTCTTGTACTCCAGCCTTTATACTTCCAAAAAATCCATATTTATATTTAAAATCTCTATTCACAGAAATATTTTCAGCAAGATATGATCAAATTTTTCCTTCATCTGAAATATGTACTTTTATATATTGTCCTCCGGATGGATTTGTTGTTTCTTCATCAAGAAATATTTGATTGATATAGAGTGCAACTTCTTTTCCTGCATTTTCACTGATAACTTTCATTGCATCTTCTGGAGAAGAAATTTCATATCCTTGAGGTTGTTCATTTCATTCACATTCAACAAAGTTTTGTACATTTTGTGTACATGTGATGATACTATGAAGTATGTCTCCACTTTTTATACCAGACTTTTCAGCGATACTTCATTCTAGAGGATATAAAATAATTCATCAATTTTTGGTTAAAATTCATCTTTCTATTGCTTGTTGTTCGTTTGGAATGAGTTTGAGAGGAAGAGAAGTTTCAATTTTATTATTGATTCCAACAGGACTCACTCAAATAAAAAACAAAAATGAAAAAATCACTGCTGCTAAAATAAAATTCATCACTATTCCAGCAAGTACAATAATTGCTTGTTGATAATATGGCTTTGATACAAGAGAATCTGTTGCTTGATTTTGTTTGAGTTCACTCAAAATTTTTTCTCTGAGTTCTTGAGAAAGAAGTTTTCTATTTTTGTCATAAATAGGAAGATTTGTTTCAAGTGCTTTTTGTAAGGTTTCATTTGAAAGAAGTTGTTTTTTTTCATCATAGAGTGAAAAAGAATGAATATTTTCTCATTTTAAACGCACAAAACCTCAAATTGGAAGCCAATTGAGTGTATATTCAGTCCCGTGTTTATCGGTAAAAAGTTTACGAGCTTTTGGAGGAATTCCAAGTCAGAACTCTTCTACTTTTACTCAAAATATGCGAGCTGTTTTAAAATGTCCATATTCATGAATGAGAATAATAATTCAAAAAACGAGAATAGAAACAATAATTCCAAAAATAATACTTAAAATGAACATATTTTTTCGCTAAAGATATTAAAAAATTACCAAAAGATTATATTGAAAAAAGTCAGAAAATCAAAACAAATATTTTTTGCTTTTTTCCATGAATTATGTTATAATGGACAAAATATTTTTTAAATAAAGGAATTATGGTAGAAAAAGAAAAATCAAATACCACTTCATCAAAAGAAAGCAAAGAAGCAAAAAATACCTCAAATACGAAAAATTTTTCTCCAAAACCAATTATTGAGGCATTTATTGAAAAAAAATTAACTCAGAATCTTTTTGCTTTTGAAGATTTTCAACTTCCATGATTACAAGAAGATTTTGAAGATTTTTTGCAAAATTATCATCCAGAGCATAAGCAAGAAATTTTGTCTATAAATTATAAAATCATGCTTCAACGCATGGTGATAGAGTCATCAGTTGGTATAAAAGATATGTTTCAAAATTTGATTCAAAGTATTGGAAAAGAATATGTTTTATCTCCTGAATATGAAAGTAAAATAAAAGACTTTTTTTTGGATAAAAAAAAGTCAGATTTGAAATACTATCTTTCTTCTCAACTTGGAAGAAAGAAGCTTTTGAAACAGCTTAAAATTTCAACAACTCAAAAAGATCAAGATGACGATATATTATTAAAAAATATTTTTTGAAGACTTGATGTAAAGGCTTTCAAAAATGATAACGAAAAAATGAGCTCTCTTCATAGCTTGATAAAACATGATTTTATTCAAGTGTGAGATTTGCAAAATCTTATTTCATGACTTGATAAAAAATATATTCACAGACTTTTTGCTTTTTTTCTTCCAACTATTTCTCTCCAAGATGCAGAAAAATTATGACTTCTTTCAAAAAAAGATACTGATAAAAGAATAAAAGAGTTATTAGAAACATATGAACTTTCAGAAAAAGATATAGAAAGTATGCTTCCTTCTTTTGAAAAAGATGAAATTTTTATTTCAACAAGAGATCTTTTCTCATCAAAAAATGGATCGAAATTGATAGAGAATCATCAATTTCTTCAAAAAATTGTAAAAGAGTGGAATGATACAAAAGTGTATTTTGAAAGTTCTCAAGAAATTCAAGATAAAACAGATTTTTTTAATGCAATAACAAAGAATAAAATTATAAAGCCAGAAATTATTCGTTTTTTTGAATGAGTAAAAGAAAATCCTGAAAAATTAGATAGTTTTGTGATAACCATAAATGGAAAAAAACAATATTACTGCGTTGCTTCTTTTCCAAATAATTCTTCAGAATTTGATATCATAAACATCACACAATGATCTGGAGTGAAAAAAGAAAAAGATAAATGAAAAAAGGAAAAAATGTTTTTTTCTTCCTTTTTGGAACTTTTGGAACATCTCAGTAATACAAAAGACACAAACATAGAATTTTTCTCACAAGAAGAATTCAAGCAAAAAAATGTGGTAGCTGAAATTCCAGAAAGAGAAAATATTGAGTCTGTAGAAGCTTTAGAATTGCTTCTCGATGAAATTGATCCAAAAGGAAAATGAATTAAAGTGGAAGATATGGCATTTTATTATACTCCTTTAACAGAATCTTCTCCAGAAGAATCTGAAAGGAGAGCTACGAAAGAAGATATTTTGTTTGTTCAATGAGTAAAAGATCAAATTATTACCCTTTCAAATGGACAAAAACTTACCTTTGATCAATTTTATAATGCATTTGAAGATATAAAACCAAAAAGATTTCAAAAACTTGATACTTCATCAAAATTCTTAGATCAGCTCAAAAAAGATGATTCTTTCAAAGGTCTTTTTAAAGATATTGAGCTCAAAGATAATAAATTTATTCCAAAATCTCAAAAAGATAATGATGAATATAAGTGAATGCAATATCTGATTTCTGAATGAGAGAATCAACCAAGTATTTATATAAAAAGTATAAAAGATACTCAAATATATATTGAAGAATGAGAATATAAAGAGAGTCAAGAAGAAAAAGATAAAAAGGGAAAAGTTACGAAAAAACCAGATACTTTTACAAAAAAAAGGTATGGATGGATGGATTATACTACTTTTTATCATTATTTGAAAGATAAAAAATTTGCACTTCAAAAAGAACCAAAAGAAGTAGAGGATTGAGAAGTAAAGAAAGCAAAGGAGTTGAAAACCAAAAGATGATTTTTTAAGTCTTGGTTTTCTACTATGAGTATAAAAGAAATGCTTGCTGCTGGAAAACAAGTTACTTCTGCGATTGAGCATTATTTGGAACAATGAAATAAACTTAAATCCGCGCAGTTTGCTCTTGCAATGGGAAAATTTCTTCCTGAATGAGTGAGAAAAGATTTAGAAAATATGGTGGAATGAGAGCAAAAAAAGACGATGGAAGAAATTATGTCAAAACTCAAAGCTATGAACTCAGCTCAAATGGTTGATACTATATGGAAATATCTTCAATCCTCTCGTCCATGAGATCCAGAGCTTGAAGCCTCAGTAATGACTATGGTGTCAAAATATGGAAATCTCTACAATAAAATGGAGCACAGAAGAGGAAATTATTCTTGGTATCAAGCTCTTTGATGAAAAGTATGAGATACACTTTTTATGAAAGTGAAACAAGAGTGTCTTGATGCAGAAGTAGCAGCAAAAGAATGATGAAAACCATCTCCAGTACCATTTACAGAGGAAAGATTGGTAGAAGCATTGTTAGCAAAACAAACAAGTAGAAAACCAGAAGATGATGTATATAAGCCAAAAAGAAGACATAAATTTGATAAAGACTATGGTTCAGCATTGAAATCAGGGTTAGCAGAAGAAATTCAAGACTGAGAAAATAAAGCCTGAGATAAAATTACATTAAAATGAAGAATGGAGTATGTACTTGGAGAGTTTGTTGCATGATGATATGCAAATGGAATTTGATGACTCAAGAAAGTTTGGTCAAAAGGAGGAACTGCAAAAGAAATGAATGCTCTTCCTTTTGTACTTAGTGTAACGGGACTTTCAAAGTCTTTTACAGAAGATCTTTTATGAAAAGTAATAAATGAAGCATGGGGAAGTCCGTATTCTATGATGATATTTAATTCAAAGCCATCTGCGTTGACAGTTTTTCAAGATACTGTTTCTCATTTACTTGCTACAAAACCTGCATATGTAGGGCAAGGCTTAGCATCAAAATATCAAACAGCACTTTCACCACAATTACCATGACAAAAAAAGACAGTGGTGGAAAAAGTATATGATTTTTGGATGACATATGGAGATGAGATAGTGAAAGATTTGAATACCAGTTCTTGATATTTACATTTGGAAAAAAATAAACCATGAAATGAAGTATTTTGAGCATATTATGATTTTTATACTTGAGTTATGACGGATGATGAATATGCTTTAAAGGATGAAGATATTTCTATTGGAAAATATGCAGATGAAGCAAATCCTATCAATCCAGATATTGCAAGAGGACATTACCCATGATATTTTTGAGTAAATTCATCAGGAAGATTTAATAAACCAACTGGACAACAATTATTTGATGCGGAAATTGCTCAAATTGAAAATATTAAAAATATGAAAGAAGAAGATATTACTCCTGGGGAAAGATTTGAACTTTATAAAGCTCATCATAAAGCACTTGAACCAGCAATCCGTGAAGGAGCCAGTGCAACTTTGGATTCTCCTATTTTTAAAAAATCTATCATTGCATCAACACTCAAAAGAGTTGGAATTGATATGATATGAGATTTATTTCAACCAGAAGATAAGGATAGAAAATGAAAAATTTGAATTTATGATTATGTGGATTCAGACAGCTATGAAGCGTATATTCAAAAATCATTTGATAGATTTATGTCAGATAAACCTCAAAAAAAGGTAGAAGAAACTACTCAAATCACACCAATGCGTGTGAATGATATTTTAAAAAATTTTCAAGCAGCAAATCAAGAAGATATTTATGGAAATAAAGCTGCATAATACAATAAAAAATCAAGAATTTCTTGATTTTTTATTTTTTCCAATTTGTTAAAATAGTATCAATTTCTATTTTTTGAAGTCATGTTTTTGCACTATCGCTCCATTGTACTATTGATTTTACAGTCATCTTTTGAGGAGGATTTCATGCGTCATTTGGATAGGAAATTTGTATTTCTCTTGTAAAAATAGTTCCAGAAAGAGTTGTTCCTCAGCTTTGTGTATAGAGTCAATTTGCATCAAGTTGCATTCAAAATGTATTTCTGTATGTTTCATCTGTAAAAGTTCCGGTTGTTCCTCCACTCATACTCCATCTTGAATGTTCATCTTGGTAGAGAATATAACTTCCAGTAGATATGATATGATTGTTATTTGCTCCAAGTACACAAGCAACATTATAATTAAGAGTATTCCAACAATTTGAATTATTTGCTGAATAGTTTTTCCAGTTTGTATCACGAATATTTATCAGAACTTCTATTCATTCTCTTGCAATTGCAATTGCTTGAATACGGTTTTGTGTTGTATTTGAGAGTTTTTGAGAACTATCAAAAATATTATACATTCCAAAAAGTCATAAACTAATAATGAGTGTAAGTACAATAGCTTCTACAATAGAGGTTCCAAGGTTTGATTTTTGCATAAAAATACATATAAAAAATATTTAAAATCTATTTTAGTACTATTTGTTTTTTTTTCAAATCTTTATTTGAAAAAAAAACATTTTTCAATATGATAAAAATACATTAGTTTTTAAAAAATTTGAGTGAAAGCATTTGAGGTATTTTATTTTGAGCGATTTGAGTTTGATGAGAAAAACCTTCAAGCGTCTTTTTACTATTCGTTTGATCACGAAGAATTTTTTGAAGAACAAATTTCTTTTGCAAGTAGTGACTTTGAAATGAGAAAAGATTTTGATATTTGAATACTTCATTGACTTTTATTTCATTTACATCTTGCTTTGGGAATGAGTTATTACAAATTTTTTCCAACAAAAAAATTACAAGTTCAAACATGATTTTTGGATGAGTTTCAAAAAACATTTTGGAAAAAATTTTATATAAATGGGCTTGGAGAATTTTTTTATAGAAATAATTTTGATCCAACAAATATTTTAGACTTTGAAAGTACACAAGAAAAAGTATATCCTAAAAAAGATTTTTTTGTAAATGAAACATATTTAGTACCGATTTGATGAGGAAAAGATTCTATAGTTTCATTGGAATTATTGAAACAGATGCAAGCAAAATGTGATTTGGTAACTTTTTGAGTTGATGATAATATTTTATATAAAAACACGCAAGAAATTTCTGGAAATAAAAGACTTTTTTTAAAAAGATTTTTTCAGAATTATTCTCATTTGAGAGATGGAGGATATTATAATTGACATGTTGCAATTACATGAATGATTGCTTTTGTGCTTGAAGTAGCAGCATATCTCTATGGATATAAATATATTGTTTTATCAAATGAACGTTCTGCAAATTTTTGAAATGTTGTTTGGAAAGACATTCAGGTAAATCATCAATATTCAAAAAGTTTTGAATTTGAGAAAGATTTTTGAGAATATGTAGAAAAATATATTTCTTCTGAAGTAAAATATTTTTCTTTGCTTCGTCCATTTTATGAACTCAAAATTGCTGAACTTTTTTCAAAATATGGAAAAAAATATTTTATGAAATTTTCAAGTTGTAATACTAATTTTAAAATTTTTAAAGAGAATTATAATAAAAAACATACGTGATATTGGTGTTTGAATTGTCCAAAATGTGCTTTTGTTTATGCTATTTTACGTCCTTTTTTATCAAAACAAGAAACTCTTGAAATTTTTTGAAAGGAATTATATAATGATCAAAATCAAACACAATTATTTCAAGAACTTTTGTGAATTTCTGGAGTAAAACCGTTTGAGTGTGTTGGAACAAATGAAGAGGTAATTCTTGCAATGAAAATGGCACATGAAAAATGGGATTGAGAAATGCCTGATATATTACAAATGTTTGTTGAACATGTGGATCTTCATATGACATCTCAAGATTATGAAAGACTCAGAGAAAAAATATTTTCATTTCATTTTGATGAAAATATGATACCAAACACTATAAAATCACAAATTTCTTCTATTTTATAACGAGTAATAAGTATGAATCGTATACAAATATGGTGTGAAAAACTTGCAAAAAAATGTGCAAAATATCCAAGAGAATATTACGTAGCTTTCTTTTTTGGGTTCGTTTTTTTGATGATTGTAAAAGAATTATTTACCTTTACAGTTTTTCATCATCAATATTATAAAGCACTTGCAGATAAACAACAAACCTCTCAAAGTAAAATACAAACCAGTAGAGGAACTATTTTTTCTTCAAATGAGAAAGGAAATGTTCTTGCTGTTTGAGTGGATTTAAATGATTTAGCTATTGATCCAAAAATAGAGGGAAATAAACAAAAATTAGAAGATTTTCTCACTGATGTTGTTTACATGGAACTTTGTTATTTAAAGGGAAGTTTAGATTGTAGAAAATCTTTAACAAAATTTTTATGAATTTTAGAGATTACAGATTTTCGTATGAATGAAAATTATCTCAAAGAAAAAATACGTGGAAGAGTGAATAATAGAATTTATAGAGACAAAGTTACCAGTGTGCTTTTAAGAGACAATTTAACGGCAGAACAAGCGTTTGATATTGATAAAATGAATTTAGCATGAGTGTATGTGAATGGAACATTTTTGTATGTAAATCCTGAAGAAATTTCTGATAGAGATTTTGTAGCCGAAAAATTAGTAAGTGTTACAGCTTGAGATTTTGAACAAACAAAACATTTTATTCGTCAAAGAGAATTAAGATATTCTCCTATTTTGAATAAACTTGCTATTTCTACTTCTGAATATATAAAACAAAAAATCGATGAAGAAAGACAAGCTCTTTCTCGTGGATATTTGACCAGAGCTGATATGATGGGATGATTTATTATTTTGACTCCAAATCCACATAGATATTATCCTGAAAAATCTCTTGCTTCTCAGGTAATTGGTTTTGTAAATAGTGAATGAGAATGAAATTATGGAATAGAAGGATATTTTAATAATATTTTGAAAGGAAAACAAGCTCAAAATCTTGCCAAAAAAGATACTATGTGAAGAACTATAGATGCTCTTGCTTTTGAAACAGATAGTGCAAATCTCAAAGGAGCAAATATTACTTTGACAATTGATAGAAATGTCCAAAAAGCAATAGAAGATATTATTGATGTAGATATTTTTACCTATCAAGCAAATAGAGTTTCTGTGGTTGTAATGAATCCAAAAACAGGAGCAATTATTGCAATGGCTTCGCATCCAAGAGTAGATTTAAATTCTCCAGGAGACGCATATGAACTCATTAAAGTAACTCCAGAAAAATATCCACTTCCAAGTGTAAATCTTTTATGAGCACGTGTATTGGCAGTTGACAATAGGGAAGGAAAGGAATATATTTATGATGGAAAAAGAATCTTTTTAAGAGAAATAGAAAGAGAAGAACTCGATGATCGGTCATTAGAAAAATATTTATTTGCAAATAGACAAGGAGCAGGTGTATATAGAAATGAAATTATTCAAGATCTCTATGAGCCAGGATCTGTAATGAAAGCTGTTACAGCAGCTATATGAATTGATACATGAGAAATAACTCCATTTGATTATTATAGAGATGAATGATCTGTAAAAATTGATCGTTTTACGATCCGTAATGCATCAAGTGTTTGTACATGATATCATAATTTTCAACATGCGCTTGATTTTTCTTGTAACGTTGGAATGATCCGTATTGCTCAAAGAATTGGGACTTCTTTGTTTCATAAATATTTAGATAGTTTTGGTTTTTGAAAAAAGACAGAAATCAATCTTGATGGAGAAGTGAGTGGAAGACTTGATAGTTTTGAAAGATGGTCACAAGCACAATTATTTACAACGTCATTTGGTCAATGAATCAGTACAACTATGCTACAAATGGCAGCTGCATATAGTGTTTTGGCAAATGGAGGAGTCTATGTAAAACCTCAAATAGTGAAAGAAATTGAGTTTGCTGATGGGAGAAAAGATGTGTTTAAAAAAGAAGAAAAACATAGAGTTATTAAAGAAACAACAGCGAAAATAGTGACTGATATGCTGGTAAGTGGAGTAGAAAAATGATTTGCGAAAAACGGATGAGTTCCATGATATAGAGTTGCTGGAAAAACTTGAACATCACAAATTGCATATAGATGAAGATATGAAGATATAAATGGAATTGGTACAAAGATTGGTTCATTTGGATGATATGCTCCAGCTGAAGATCCAAGATTTGTAATGGTGGTAAAAGTAGATAGACCAAGAATTGCATGAGATTGAGGTTCTGCAACGGCTGCAGTTACATTTTCAAAAATTGCACAATATTTATTCAATTATTATTGAATTCCAAAAAGATAAAAAAGACAAGATTTTCTTGTCTTTTTTATCTTTTACATTTAAAACATCATTTTTGATGATCATTGCTCATTCAAATAGCTTGCATAAAACTATAGATAATCGTAGTTCCTACAAAATTCATTCATCTTTTTTTGAGATCTTTTGAAATTTTATCTGAAATCTCAGTTTTATTCGGGTACTCTTTCAAAGTTTCAAATGTGTTGATGATGGGAGTATTGTCTACAAATCACCAAATATATTTTGAAAAACTTCAAAACTCTTTTTGGATTTCAAGAAATACTGTTGCATTTTTTATAGTAGAAGAAATTTTGAGTCTGTTTCGAATAATTCAAGCATTTTGTAGCAGTTCTTGAGATTTTTTCTCGTCATATTTTGAAACTTTTTCTGGATCAAAATTATCAAAAGCTTGTCTATAATTTTCTCGTTTATTGAGAACAGTTTCCCAAGAAAGTCCTGCTTGTGCTCATTCAAGTATAAGCATTTCAAAAAGTTTATTTTCATCATATACGGCTTCTCACCATTCGTTGTCGTGATATTCTACATAAAGAGAATTTTTGAGATTAAGCCAAGTACATCTTTGCATATCTTCTATTTTAGAAAATAAAATTCTTTTTTCATTATATCAAAAAATGAAAAATAAAAAAATATTTTGACTTTTTTAGAAATATTTTTAACATATAGATGTTTATCTATATATCTATATAATATGGATTCTATTTACAAAGCTCTTGGAGATCCAAATAGGAGGAAGATTCTTGAATTGCTCAAACAAAAGGATATGTCAGTGAATCAGATCTTGCAATATTTTGAAATTACGCAAGCATCTCTTTCACATCATTTAGATATTCTGAAAAGAGCAGAATTGGTCATAGATGAAAAAAAATGACAATTTGTATTTTATTCATTAAATGTGAGTGTATTTGAAGAGTTTGTAAAAGAGTTGTTTGATTTTATTAAAAAAGAATAATTTTATTTTTTATCTTAAAAAAATATGAAACACTTAGATTTTTATAAAATTCTCATTATTGTATGAATGAGTGGGATTTGAATGTATTTTTATAATATTCTTCCTGAACAAGTTCCAATTCATTGGGGAATTGATGGTTTGCCAGATCAGATGGGACATAAATTGATACTTATTTTATTATTTCCTATTTTATCTGCATTTTTAGCTCTATTATTTCCTGTTTTATCACGAATTGATCCAAAAAAAGAAAATTATAAAAAATTTTGAACGGCTTGGGAAATCTTGCAAATAGGAATTTTATTGTTTTTCGCTTATATGTACGTGGTCATTTTATATATGAGTTTACATCCAGAAAAAAGTATTTTAACGTTTATGATGATATGATTGGGATTTTTATTTGTGATTTTAGGAAATTTTATGGGGAAAATTAGGCAAAATTATTTTGTTTGAATAAAGCTTCCTTGGACTTTGAATGATGAAGAGAATTGGAATAAAACACATAGACTTTCTGGAAAAATTTTTGTCGTTTGATGAGGAATTTTTCTCCTCAATACATTTTTTATGTGGAATCCAGTGATACTTTTTGTATGAGTTTTAATATCTACTATTTTCATTCCATGAATATATTCATATCTTTTGTATAAGAAAAAATCAGATAAGACACTTTAGGTGTCTTTTTTTGTTTTAAAAAAAATATTTGACAAAAGGAAATTTAAAAATAATATTACCTTGTATTACATAGTAATTTAATTTTATGGAAAAAATCTCAACACAAATGAGGAAGGGGATTTTAGAATACATTATTCTTGGTATTATTTCACAATGAGATATTTATTGAGGAGAGATTATTCAAAAACTAAAATCTTGAGATCTGATAGTTGCAGAATGAACTATTTATCCACTTCTTTCTCGCTTAAAAACAGAAAATTTGATCAATTATTATTGGGTAGAATCAGATTCTGGACATCCAAGAAAGTATTATACTTTAACTCCAGAATGAAATGATTTACTCATCATAATGGAAAAAAATTGGCTTGATATAAAAAATGCAATTAAAAAAATATTAAATAAATAATTTACAATTTACTACACATATATGGATAAATTTAAAACCTATAAACTCAATATTTGAGAAAAAGAAAAAAAATTAGTACTTCAATATTTAGAAAAAATAAAATCATTTACAGATGAAAATGGCATTGATATAGAACTCTATAACGATATTGAAGAAATGGTTTTTGAAAAATTAGCTTTGGAAAAAGATTTTGATCAACTCAAAATTACAAGAATTTTAAAGGAAGTTGGAGAACCAGAAGTAATATTTTCTGATTTTGTTGATACCAAAAAAACATCTGCTTGAAATAAAAAATCACAATCAGAAGATATTTTCTATCATAAATTGATTGAGAAAAATTGGGAAAGAGAAAATGACTGAGCTATTTTTCTTTGAATCTCTCAGCTTTTAGCTCAAAAATTTGGTGTTCCGGTGTGGCTTGTGAGAATTTTATTTTTGATATTTGTATTTGTTTTTGGTTTGAGTATTTGGGTTTATTTTTTATTGTGAATGATTTTTCCAGTAAAATGACTTGATTATAGTACAACATCTTTGTTTTGATATTTTCAAAAACAACTCTATCATTTGGTAAAAGATTTTGTGTATAATACTCATAAAAGTATTGTATTTTTGATAAAATTTATTTTTGTAAAAAGTTTTAAAATGCTTGGATCTATCATACAATTTATTCGTGAAAATATTTTTCCGATTATTCGTTTTTGATTTTTTGGAATCTTAAGTGCATGTTTTGCTTTTGTACTCTTGGTATTGATTGTTGTAGGAGCATTTTATTTTTCAGGATTTAGTGTTGCAAATATGGAATTTTTTGCATTATTTCCATCGTATTTTATTTGGGGAATTATTTTTGGAAGTATTTCATCTGCTGTTTTTATGGTTGGAAGTTTTTGGTATGGAATAAATAAAAAAACGCTTCATGGAGGAATATATGCATTTGCTGGATGTTCGTTTTTAATAGCACTATTTTTATGAATTTCTACTGGATTTTTTATTGCTGATAAATATGTTGGGAAATGAAAAATAACTTCAGTGGTAGAACAAAATATTTCAGATATTACAGAAGAAAACATTGTAATTGATATTGAAAAACTTCCATTTTTTGATGATATTTTTTGAATTTCATCAAATACGAGTTCTATAAAAGTTCAGCCATCTTTTGATTCAAATATTTCAATAAAAGTGATTCAAGAAGTGCTTGGAAATGATGAATTGATTGACACAATTCAACAAAGTATTCAATCATTTCTTTTAGAAAAAAATTGAAATACTCTGTCTCTTCAAGTAGAAACAGGAAAACTTTTTAAGAAAAAAATCCCTTATACTTTTTTTAGAAACGAATTCGTTATTTCTCTTCCAGTAAATAAAAAATATACGATAAATGGATATAATTATTATTTTCAAAATGCTCATGTTGCAAGTATTTATTGAGAATATCAAAATTATTTACCATCAAATTGTGCGTATGAAGAAATTTATTATTCTCAAGAAGAAGAAAAATTTGTATGTAATGTCAAACAAGAACATTTAGAATATGCTAAAAAACAGCATATTAAAAAGAAAGTTATTCAAGATTTTGATACTATTTCTTCATTGAAACATAAAAATGAATTTAAAAGAAATTATTACAATGATCATGGATTGAGAAGTGATTGGAATTTTTGACGTATTTATTTTATTGATGAGAAAATAATTCATGTAGAATTTTCAGACCAAAGTTTAGATATAAATGCATATATTTCCTATCAAGAAGGTGAAAATGGAATTGAATTTACTGGTTTTGAAATAAAAAATGTTGAATCAAATTACGCATATAAAGAAAAATATTATGAAGATGTAACAAGTATTTCAAGCTTTATTTGATCTGGAGAAAATCATGATTGGGATTAAAAAATAAACTCTTACGAGTTTATTTTTTTTGATCGTGTTGATTACTTTAAATACAAAAAAAGCTTAAGTCAAAAACTTAAACTCTTTATTTTTAGATGGTGCCGAGTGCGAGGATTGAACTTGCGACACACGGATTTTCAGTCCGCTGCTCTACCACTGAGCTAACCCGGCAAATATGTACAATAAGGAATGTTTATTTGAGCAAAACAAGTCTTAAAGTTGCTTGAAAGCCAAGTTATTATATGTAAAAAAAATAATATGCAAATTTTTTTTGTAATTTTTCTACTTTTTCATATAATCAAAGGGAAAACTCTTTTAAAAATCTTAAAAAATAAAACTATGAAAATCCAAGTGTGTACAGGAAGAAGCTGTAAATGAAAATTTAGTGAATACATTTTAAAAAGAATTGAATCTGATAAAGATAAATTTCAACTTCAAAATATTGAAACTGAAGTGTGTGCTTGTTTGTGACAATGTAAAAGCTGACCAAATGTAGTAATAGATTCAAAAATTGAAAACTATAATGATCCAGCAAAAGTTTCAAAAATGATGTTTGATAAAATCAATCAAAGAAAAAAATAATACTTATTAAAATCAAAAAAATATGCAAATTTATAACACTCTCACCAGAGAAAAAGAAAGATTTAAACCACTCAGACAAGAAGAAGTAAAAGTGTATTTTTGTGGACCAACACCATATAATACGGCACATATTTGAAATCTTAAAACGTATATTGTTGAAGATTATATCATCAAAACTTTGAAATTTCTTGGTTATAAAATCAAAACGACTATGAATATCACTGATATTGATGACAAAACTATAAAAAATAGCCAAATTTCTGGAGAAAAATTGCTTGATTTTACCAAAAAATATTCTGATATTTTTTTACAAGATTTATCTAAATTGAATGTAGCTCATGCTGATAATGTTGTGCCAATTTCGACTCTTATTGATGAAATGGTTTTGATGATTAACGGATTATTGAAAAAATGATACGCATATGTGTGAGAAGATGGAAGTATTTATTATGAAATAAAAAAGTTTAAAAAATATGGAAATCTTGCACATCTTGATTTTTCTGGAATGAAAGAATCAGTTCGTATCAATAATGATGAATATGATAAAGAAAATGCAGCAGATTTTGCTTTATGGAAAGCGTACAAAGAAGATGATGGACAAAATTATTGGGAAGGAGAATTTCTTGTCTGAGAAGAAAAAATAGTATTAAAATGAAGACCTGGGTGGCATATTGAATGTTCTGCTTGTAATTTGAAATATTTTTGAGCGCAAATTGATATTCATATGGGATGAGTAGACAATATTTTTCCTCATCATCAAAATGAAATTGCGCAAAGTGAAGCCTATACTGGAAAAACTTTTGCAAAATATTGGATTCATTCTGGACATATTACGGTTGATGGAAAAAAAATGGCAAAATCTGCCAATAATTTCTATACTCTCAAAGATTTAGAAGAAAAATTTTCTCATATTTCAAAAAGTGTATTGTATAGAGCGATTCGTTTGTCTTTTATGAATGCAAAATATAGAGAAAGTGTTGATTTTTCTTTTGAAAAACTGGAACAAAATTTTAAAAATATTGAAAAATTTGATGAATCTCTTTCAAAACTTTCTGCAATTATTGCGTCTTGAACTCTCTGAAATGAAAAATTTAGAAGAGATTTGAGAGAAGAATTACAAGATTTTATTTGAGAGTATGTACAATGTTTAGAAAACGATTTTAATATGCCAGAAGCTTTTGCTGTTTTTAATGCATATATTACGTTTTTAAACGTGCAGGTTGATTCTTGAACTCTTTCTTTATGAGAAGCTCAAGCACTTTTTGATTTGTGTAAAACATTTGATAGTGTTCTTGGAATGTTTGATTTTGCTCTTTTAGAGATAGAAATTTCAGATGAAATTTCTCAAAAATTAGCACAAAGAAATGAAGCAAAAAAGCAAAAAGATTTTGCAACAGCTGATGCTCTGAGGGATGAACTTTTAAATCTTTGATACAAAATTATTGATGATAGAAGTGGAACAAGACTTCAAAAAGTGTAAGATCCTTAGGAACTTCATAAATTGGATACAAAAATTATTTTTTAATACAATACAAATATGTTATACATTCTCCTCATAATTATTGTTGTATTTTTTGCAATAGATAATTTTATCTCATACCTCAATACGACTCAGTGGAACACAAAACTTCCACCAGAAGCAAAGGATATTTATGATGAAGAAAAATATCAAAAATCACAAGAATACGAAAAAGTAAAATATCAATTTTGAAAAATTTCTGGTTTTGTGAGTTTTTGAGTGATGATTCTTGTGTTACTTTTTGGTGGATTTGGATTTTTAGATGATGTGGTGAGAGGTATTTTTTATAATGACATTTTCATTACACTCAGTTTTTTTGGGATTCTTGTTGTTTTACAAATGATTCTTTGATTGCCATTTTCGTATTATCAAACTTTTGTGATTGAGGAAAAATTTGGTTTTAATAAAATGACGAAAAAAATATTTTTTCTTGATACTATAAAATCACTTCTTTTAACTGCGATTATTTGAGGAATTATTGTGTCTTTTGTTGTGTTTTTGTATACAAAATTTGGTGAAAATTTTTGGTGGCTCGCTTGGATTTTACTTTCAGGAGTGAGTCTGTTTCTCATGATGTTTTATACTTCACTTATTGTTCCTATTTTTAATAAATTGACCCCATTAGAAGATGGAGAACTAAAAAATGCGATTTGAAATTTTTGAAAAAAAGTGTGATTTGAGTTGAATAATATTTTTGTCATTGATGGAAGTAAAAGGTCAAGTAAAGCAAATGCATATTTTTCTGGATTTGGTCCGAAAAAAACTATTGTGCTTTTTGATACTTTGATACAAGATATGACAACGGATGAAATAGTTTCAGTTTTAGCACATGAAATTGGACATTATAAACGTAAACATACCCTCCAAATGTTGGTATTTTCAGTGATTCAAACATGAATTATTTTGTTTTTATTCTCACTTTTAATTGAAAACCTTGCAGTAGCAAATGCACTTTGAGCTGAAAATACAAGTTTTCATATTGGAGCAATTGCGTTTGGGATCTTGTTTACACCAGTAAGTTTTGTCTTATGAATTTTATGAAATATTCTTTCTCGTAAAAATGAATATGAAGCGGATAACTACGCGAGAGAATATTTTTCATGAGATGTTTTAGTTGGTGCTTTGACGAAATTGGCAAAAAATAATCTTACCAATCTCACTCCACATGCTTGGTATGAATTTGTGCATTATAGCCATCCAACGGTTCTTAAAAGAATCAAAGCTTTACAAAAATAATATTTTTCCACACATGAATCGTGAAAATCTCTATATTCCACTCGTACTCTCACATGAAAATATTATTTCAGATCCGAAAATAGCATATCAATATGCTGGGAAATGGCATCAATATTTTCAAAATCAACAAGAAATATATTTAGAAATTTGAACTGGACTCTGAAATTTTTTTTCACAAGAATCTTTTGAACACCAGGATAAAAATTTTATTTGAATGGAAATAAAATACAAACGACTTTTTAAAACAGCAGAAAAAACCAAGCAATTATGAGTAAAAAATTTTGTTATTCTCAAAGATTTTGGACAACATATTGATACAATTTTTTCAGGAAATGAAATAGCAAGAACGTATGTATTTTTTCCAGATCCTTGGCATAATAAAGACAGACAAAAAAAACATAAACTACTTCAAAAAGAATTTTTACAAAATTTGTATAAAATCACAAAAATCTGATGAGAATTTTTCTTTAAAACAGATCATAAAGCATATTTTGATGATGTTTTAGAAATTATTTCAGAACTTGGTTTATGGAAACAAAAGTTTGTTTCATATGATTATGAAGCAGAAAGTGAAATTTTTTCTACCAAAAAAATCACTGAATTTGAAAGCATGTTTCGTTGAGAAAAACTCAAGATTCACTATGCAGAGTTTGTGAAATAAAAAATGAAGTTAAAAACTTCATTTTTTATTTTGTAATTACATCCATTTTTTCGTCCACTTCATTAAATTATCAATATTTTGAGCAAAACTCATTCATTTTTCTGTGAGACAATAAATAGTTTTATTTTTTGTATTTTCTTTGATATGACTTGAAACAAAACCAAATTCTTCTAGTTCTTTGAGACGACTTGAGAGGATACGAGGATTGATTCATTCAAGTTTTTTTTCAATATCTGAAAAACACATACATCATTCAGAAATGGATTTGATAATAAATAATACCCATTTTTTTCCGATAAATTCAAATAAATTATGAATCGGACAAAATTGTTTTTCTAATTCTGACATACATTAATTTTAAAAAATATTCTATACTTATTATAGTGATTTTTTAAAAAAGTAAAATTTTCTATTTTTTGACAGATTTTTGGTGATTTTTTAAGAAAAATAAGCAAAAAACTATTGAAATATTTGAAAAAAGTTTTACAATAGAGAAAAATATTTTTAAGAGAAAGAAATGCAAAAAATAATCATACTTGATTCTATTCGTTCGATGCAAAATGTTGGGGCTATTTTTAGAAATGCTGATGGAAGTGGATTTTCTAAAATATTTTTATGTTGACATACTCCAACTCCTCCCAGAAATGATATTTCAAAAACAGCACTTTGAGCACAAAACTTTATTGATTGGGAATATTATGAGGATATTTGAGAACTTTTAGTAGAATTGAAAAAAGATGAATACAAAATTTTTGCTGTAGAACTCACTCCACAAGCCAAAGATTATAGAGAATTATTTCACACATCATATGAAAAAATTTGTTTGGTGGTGTGAAATGAAGTTGCTTGAGTGAGTCAAGAAGTACTTGATTTTTGTGATGAACATATTGTAATTCCGATGAAATGACAAAAAAATTCTTTGAATGTTTCTGTTGCTGCGGGAATTGTTATGTATGCTTTTGATTAAAACTAATTTTTATAGGATGTATAAAAAAATATTTCAAATTTGTTTTTTCTTTCTTACATTTTTATATTTTTGAACTTCTTTTGCTCAAAATATTGAAGATGTTTTTCAGGATATTTCAAAAGATTATCCGTATTATCAAGAACTTCAATATTTGTATGATAAATGAGTTGTTTTACCAAATGTACAAGGAAAATTTTGACCAAAAGAATTTTTAAGTCGTGATGAATTTGTGTGAATTTCTATGCATACGATGTGTAAAGAATGTATTGTACCAAATACTCCTGCATCGTTGTTTCAACAATATGAAAATGCAAATCCTTTTTTTGATGTTCCAAAAACTAATCAATATTTTTATTGTATTGCTGATGCTTCTGCACAAAATTTTGTTGCATGATATAATCCATGACATGTGTGTCAAGATGCCACGAGTCGTGAGTGAGAAAAACCATTTTGTACGAATAATCAAATTACTCTTGAAGAAGCTCTTGCGGTACTTTTGAGAAATGCAAATATAGTCACACAAGAACAAAATAGACAAATTTTATCTCAAATTCAAGCAGGAACATTATCCGAAAATTTAGCAAAAGATGTTTGAGTACGTACTGCAAATGGGGAAGTGTACACATTTTATGGATACATACAAAAAGCGCTTGAATATGAAATCGTTGATTATGATAGTGCTGGAAATGAAAAAAAATATTTTTTACTCACAAAAAATGAGGATGATACTTTGCAACCACAAAGATTTATCACAAAAGAAGAATTTCTAAGAATGGCATATATTATTCATAAAACAAATTCTTGTACTTTGCAACCTGTTCCGGTTGTTGAGCAAAATATTGCAACACAATTACTTGTTTTTCCTCAAATATGTCAAGAAAATAATAGCAATTGTCGTACGCAAGATGTGCAACCTTGACAAAAAACATATGATTATAAAAATGATTTTGTTACGAGTTGTCCAACAGGGATACAAGAAATATTATGGGTATTTTCAAATCTTACTACTCATGAAACTTTTTCTCGAACTGGAGCGTATTTGGATGATGTGTCATTTTCAAGTGTTTGACAATGGAAAGTAGTGACTATGGTACGTGATAATTGTTGATGACAAGCGACGAGTGAAACATATTTATCTTATACAGATGGAAATACAACAGATTTGTGAGTACAAATTTTTGCAGATCCTATTTCAGGAACATGACCATTAAACGTAAATTTTGAATGAATTGTAACTGGATGTGAGGTGAATTGTACATATAATTGGAACTTTGGAGATGGATCAACTGCTTCTGGAAAAGATCCTACTCATATATTTACAGATCCGGGAAGTTATGATGTCACTTTGATTGTTACTGATGCAAATGGAAATACGGCAACTGCAAAAGTAACCATACGAGTAGAATCATGAACTTCTCAGCAGGATGGAGATCCAAATCGTGATACTGATGGAGATGGAATTCCTGATATACGAGATCTTTGTCCTTTGATTCCTGGGGTTCCAGAAAACTCATGATGTCCGATTTTGAGTCAAAAATGTGTTCCAAATGCTGAAAATACTTGTGCTGCTTGATATGAATGTGCTGCATCTGGAATTTGTCAGCCTGCAAAAGTGGCTCAAAATACATGTATTGTTCCACTTTCAGGAAGTTCGATTTTTGGAAATGTTGCATGTAAATCTTGTCCGTGTGATTATGAAGTAGATTTTTTTGCAAATATTAGAAAATGTGATGTTTTGTTTCCAGCAATTGTTTCTCCTGATGGAACACAAATGTTTTCAAGAGGTTCAGCGTATCAGATTCCATATAATAAATAATTTTTAAAATAATTGTATGCAAAAAGAAAATTCATTTATCAATATTTTTTTTATGCTTTTGTTTTTTGTGGTACTTTTTTATCTCTTAAGTACAGGAGCAAGTTTGGTAATTCCATTTGTGGTAGCAGTATTATTTTCACTTGCTATCATTGGATTATCGGATTTTTATAAAAAAATAGGCTATAAAAACTGGAAACTTCCTGGATTTTTTTGTATGATTCTATCAATTGCCACATATATTTTTGTGTTTTGGGTGATTTGAAAAATGATGAACTCAAATATTCAAGAATTTGTTTCACTTCTTCCTGTGTATGAAAAAAGAGTTTCAGGATTGTATATGAGTGCACTCGAATATTTTAGAATTCCGCATACTTGGGACGCGTATACTTTGTTTCAAAAAATCAATTTAACCAGTCTTTTTACTTCAGTAGTTACGAGTATTACAGCTATTTTTTCAAAGGCTGGGTTGATATTTTTTTATGTATTTTTTATTTTATTGGAGTATAGATATTTTGGTGAAAAACTCCAAAAAATGTTTCCTGATACAAAAAAAAGAAATCTCACTATTGAAACTCTCAATCAAATAAAAGTAGATATAAAATCATATTTTGTGATTAAAACTATGGTAAGTTTACTCGCTTGACTGGGAAGTTATATCATTATGTTGATTGTTGGTTTGGATTTTGCATTATTTCTTGCAATGCTTGCATTTTTACTCAATTTTATACCAAACATTTGAAGTACAATTGCTGTGTTTTTTCCTGTAACACTTTCGTTGATTCAATATGATAGTTTGTATCCATTTGCGTTTTTATTGACATGTTTAGTGTGAGTGCAGATATTGACATGAAATATTATTGAACCAAAAATTATGGGAAATAAACTCAATCTCAGTCCTTTGGTAATTCTTATTTCTTTGGCATTTTGGGGAACTTTATGGTGAGTTGCGTGAATGCTTTTATCAGTTCCACTTATGGTAATTTTAAATATTGCACTTTCAAAATTTCCAGCAACTCGACCAATTGCAGTATTGCTTTCTGAGAAATGAGATTTGGATGTAAATGATGAAGAAAATTCTACTCGATCAAAGCAAGAATTAGTAGAAAACGTAAAGAAAAAAATAGATATGATTAAAAATTTGAATAAATAATTGAAAAAAACTTTACATTTTTAAAAAAAACTATATAATTTCTCACGAAAAGCGTTTGAGTAGCAAACAACTACAAGCTCAGGGAAGAACAGATTTTTCTTATTAGAACCCTGCGGAGAATTTACTTCGTTATAAAAATGAAATAAAGAATACGCTTTAGGTGGCACCTTTCAAAAAATATTTGAACCGAAAGCACGAAATTATATTGCAAAATATTTTTCGTGTTTTTTTATTTTTATGTTCCTTTTGCAGAAAGCAGTGGAGAATAGAAAAAACTTTACAAAAAAATTATTTTTTAATAGTTATATTATGTTGAGAACACACACTTGTAATGAACTTACAAAAAGTCATATTTGACAAGAAATTTCTCTTTCTGGATGGGTATCAAACAGAAGAGATCATGGAGGGATTATTTTTATTGATCTCAGAGATAGATATGGACTCACTCAAGTTGTATTTGATCCACAAGATTCAAAAACATCTTGGGAAATTGCTGATGGTTTTAGAAGTGAATATGTTATTCAAATTACTGGAACAGTACGTTCAAGACCAGAAGGACAAGCAAATCCGAATATGCAAACAGGAGAAATAGAAATTATTGTAAAACAAACAAAAATATTATCAAAATCAAAAACTCCTCCATTTGAACTTGATGGACATGGAGAGCTTGCAAACGAGGAAATAAGATACAAACACAGATATATTGATCTGAGAAGAAAAAAAGCATTAGAAAATCTTCAATTTAGATCTTCTTTGACAACGTACACAAGAAATTGGTTTACAAAAAACGATTTTCTTGATGTTCAAACTCCAATTTTTACGGTATCGAGTCCAGAATGAGCAAGAGATTTTTTGATTCCTTCAAGACTTCATCCAGGAAAATTTTACGCACTTCCTCAAGCTCCACAACAATATAAACAACTCTTAATGGTTGGGGGAATTGATAAATATTTCCAAATTGCTCCATGTTTTAGAGATGAAGATCCAAGAGCAGACAGACATGCTTGTGAATTTTATCAAATCGATTGTGAAATGTCGTTTGTGGAACAATCTGATATTTTTAATGTTGTAGAAAGTTATATTACTGATGTAGTTTGAGCTTTATCTAACAAAAAAGTTATGGATAATAAGTTCTACCAAATGTCGTATGAAGAAGCAATGGAAACCTACGGTTCAGATAAACCAGATCTCAGATATGGTATGAAACTTGTAGATGTAGCTGATATTTTTGCTCGTTCTACAAACGAAATCTTCTCTTCAATCGCATCTGATACAAAAAGCAATAGAATTAAAGCATTAGTCGTAAAACAAGGAGATACGTATTTTTCAAAAACTCAAATGAAAAATTTTGAAAACTTTGTAAGACAACACGGAGCACAAGGTCTTGGATATTTCCAAATGACTGATGAAGGACTCAAAGGACCTTTGAATAAATTTTTCTCAGAAGCAGATTTAGCTGAGATTGTTTCAAGAACTTCTTTAGAAGTAGGGGATGCAGTATTTTTCGGAGCTGGAGCAAAAGACACCGTATTATCATATATGGGGAAATTCAGAATCCACCTTGCACAATTGATTAACGAAATTACTGCATGAGAATTTATTCCAAAAGATGTACTCGCTTTTTCTTGGATTAAAGACTTTCCATTTTTTGAAATGAATGAAATCACTGGAAAACTTGATTTTGGACACAATCCATTTTCTATGCCAAAAGGAGGACTTTCAGCATTTGATAAAGAAAATTTACTTGAAGTTGAATCAGTTCAATATGATCTTTCTTGTAATGGATACGAAATTTTATCAGGTTCTATAAGAAATCATGATGTTGAAGCATTAGTAAAAGCTTTTGAACTCGTATGAAGAACAAAACAAGAAGTTATGGATAAATTTGGAGCAATGTATGAGGCATTCCAATACTGAGTACCTCCACATGGATGATTTGCAATTGGTATGGATAGATTTATGATGATCTTAAAAGATGAACCAAATATTAGAGAAGTATATGCTTTCCCAAAAGCTGGAAAAGCACAAGATCTTATGATGAATGCTCCTGCAATTATCGATCAAGAACAACTCGATGAACTTCATATTCAAGTGAAAATTGAAGAATAATAAAAAACGTGAAATTATTTCACGTTTTTTTTGTTTGAAATCCAATAATATATTCAGTAGCTCAAAAGAATCATTATTCATAATAGATAAAAATTCATTTCTATGTTTCAGCTGGATTCAAGATTACCTGAAATTGTACTTGTTTGTGTTCAAAAAGTACTATCAGGTCGTCCTCAAGCTGAAAAATCTGTTCCAAAAGATGATGATGGAGCATGCTTTGAATGATAAAATGGATTTGAATTTCAAAAAATGATCAGATAGATACTCGTATTTATTAAACACAATATTCCAACAATTAAGGCATGTTTGAGGAATCATACAATAAAAGCATCAAAATGAAAGCTATACAACTTCGTATAAGTTTCTGAAAGTTCTTGTAAAAGAGAATATTTTTGTTCTCTTGTCATTACTTTTGGGGTTATAGGAAATTTTTTTATAATATCAGAAAAATGTTTATATTTTTTTTCAAATCATTCCTCATCAAAATGTCAAGAAGTATTTTTCATAAAAAAAAGTTATAAAAATAAGAAAAAGATGAGAATACTAAAATTGTTTCATAATTGCATAATTCCTCTTTTAAGTTGCATTTTACAAGCAGCAGGAGTAGAGTGAGTGATTTCTGCAATTTCCTGAAAAGAAAGGTTTTCAAAAATTCTCAGTCTGAGTATTGTTTTTGTTTTATGAGGAAGCGAATTCATTTCAGTATAGACTTTTTTTAGGATTTGTTCTTGGTCCATTTTTTCTGAAATATCATCATAATAACTCAGAAAATTTTCTTGATCTTCAAGGGAAATATCATTTCTTTGAGAACGATAGAAATCAATAATACTATGAAAAGCAATCTTATAAATCCGTGTTTTAAAACTTGATTTCCCCCTTTGATAGTTTTTAAGATTTTTTAGAGCTTTCAAAAAAATTTCAGAAGTGAGATCATAAGCTATTTCTGAATTATTTCATGTTTTGTAATATACATAATTATAAATTGCATCATTGAGCTCTAGATAATATTTTTCAAAATCTTTTTTTGATAACATAATTTTTGAGTATTATAATATATGAGATCATTATAATATATAAAATATTTTTTGGAAATATTTTTATAAAATTATGATGCAAAAATTGATAGTACCCATTTTACAATGGTTCATGATAGCCAGATTACACTTCATCAAATATCTCGAAGAATTAAAATAGTTTTTCATTTTTCAAAATACCTTATTTTGTTTCCATTAGTTCCACATTGTTCACTCCTAAAATAAAATATGGATTT
Source organism: uncultured Candidatus Peribacteria bacterium (assembly GCA_964470525.1). GTDB lineage: Bacteria > Patescibacteriota > Gracilibacteria > BD1-5 > UBA6164 > CAYYDE01. The sequence goes on along the minus strand of CAYYDE010000001.1, from coordinate 104,487 downwards.
TGAGAATCAGCTCTTTTCATTATCACCCAGTACGGTTTATCTAAAATAAAGTTTTTAATTTTAGGCTGTTCATTTGATCTAATAGATATAGGTATGGATGCCTGTATGACTGCTTCATTCTCCACCTTTGCTCCTTTTTCATCCATATCAAATTTAATCTTCTCAAACATTTCTTTTATCATATAATCTTTAAAGTCTTTATTTGCTAAAGGTATTTTTAGTAATTCAACATAACTACGACTATGATCTAAGTGTAATTTAGGAGCTCTAAAGCGATCATCGCTTCCAATAGTTCGAAGATTTTTATGATTATTTTTGTTTACTTCGTTTACAATATCTTGGGGATTTTTCATATCAAAACCTTTGGCTAAAATGAGTTCGTCGTTTTTGTCTTTAAGTTGTAATTTGATAATAAATTTATCATCACTTTCGTATTTTAAGATTTTTACATTTTCTCTTTGGGGTCTGTTACTCGCAATAAAACCTTTTACATTTTCTCCGTTAAATAAAACGGTATCTTCCTTAAATTTCGTTTCATATTCCACTTCCTTTAAAAAATAAGCATAAGAAATAATATCTTTTGGATGCTGTGCATTTATTTGCAGATCACTAAAACTCTTTGATGGAAATTTCTTTTTTGATTCACGATTGATTTCGTCAACAGTACTTTGTACAAAGCCACTTTTAATATAATAACTCTCTTCATCTAAATCATCTTTAGAAAAAGGAGCATCATTTAATTTTGATACCATTTCTAAGGCAATCTTATCCATAGTATTCAGCTGTAGTTTTTCCTTTAATATATTTTCATTCAAATTATTCCAAGCCAAATTCATGGCTCCACCCCAGACATAATTTCCCTTATAATAACTTCCGAGGTAATTTCCATTACTCGACATATTTTTTGTGGCAAAATATTGCCAAGTAAAAAATACCAAAACGAATAGTGTGATCCCAATTCCTGTAATTGTTAAATATTTTTTCATAATATTTTTATTAAAAATTAAAAGTTTGTAAAATTATGATGCAAAAATTGATAGCACCCATTTTACAATGGTTCATGATAGCCAGATTACAGTTAATCAAAGGGCTCATTGAATTAAAATAGTTTTTCATTTTGATACTTTTTCATCATCTCCTCAGGCAGTAAGTATCAAAAAACCTCACCAAATTGCATATAAAACAGCAATTAAATAAAGAAATGATAACAGATTATTTGTGTAATGTTGAATCGCTTGATCAAGAGGTCTCGCTTCAATATTTCCACCTATAATCTCTCATTTAGATGGGTCTGCAAATCCTGCTGTAGGCAGTACTTTTAATGACAATGTTCAAATAATTCAAAGAGAAGTAATGTATAATTTTTTCATAAGAAGAAAATTAAAAAATAATTCAGAAGACAAGCTTCTATATGTCTATACGATAAAAAATAAAAAAGTAACAAAAAAGTCAAAAAAAAAGAGTTTTTCACTCTTTTTTAATACTTTTCATCATTACTAATTTCTATCTCATCAAGATTATAATCTTCCTCTTCGTCATCCTCATCATCATCTCATTCTTCGATGATTTTTCTCACAGCTCATTCAGGATTTTTTCCACCTCTTTTAAGAATATTTATTTCTACAATATCTCAACTCATTGCTCAGTTTTTTCTTGATCATGGAATAAAAACATCTTCTTTGACTCCATCTGTTTTGATCATTACAAATCAAAAATTTCCATTATCTTGGTATTTTCATACAGCAATTTCATTTTTATCTTTGAGAATTTCTATCACAATTCATTCTTTATTTCCGTTATAATTTTTCAGCTCAGCTTTCACTCTATCTCAGTCTTGAGCTCTGTTTTTGTTTTTTCCATACACAAAAAATCATTTTTTTTGTCATTCTACATCGATAAATCCAAATTTTTCATTGGTATTAAAAAATACTCATTCAATATATTCTTTGACTGGGATTTTTTTTCTTTCTTCTAATACTCTGATAATTTTTGCTTCTGGTCTTTTTCCAGTTTTGTCGCTTAAAATCAGAGCTTCAACTTTTGCATTGTCTCCAGCATTTCACATATTTTTTGCAGACACAAAGAAATCCCTTTGATCTTTTTCTCTTTTTTGTGGAATAATAAATCAAAAATCTTTATTTTTTTTCAAAAATCCAATGACTTTTGTTTCTCAGAAACTTTTTTTCTGGTACATTTTTTAGTTGTTATATTTTATATGTTGATATTATATGAAAATATTTCAGAATACAATTTTGTTTCTTCATTATATCAGCAAAAGTCGCAAAATTTACAAAAGGTCATATACTCAATAAGCCAAAATATTACATAAAATTACGAAAGTAATTGAATATAAAAATTAGAGATGGGTAACTTAAGTTGCTCACCCATTTTGTTGATTTTATAATGAAGCAAAATTGTAATGTTTTGGCGAACATATGAGGACTTAAGTTACCCTTTTTTGTTTGCCAAAATTTTATAATAGTATTTCGTGCTCATTATTTTTTAAATATAAAAAAATGAACGATATGCAAATGTTGGATAGTTTTATTCAAAATGATGATTTTCCATGATTGTGCGCGTATTTGAGAAAAATCGATGGACCAATGGGAATTTGAACTTTTTCTTTACAAAAAAAGAAAAATCCTTTGTCTTTTACTTTTTATCATACGGCAAGTCATATTTATCAAATGTATGGAAAATATCATCTTGCCATTCGATTGTATAAAATAGCTCTTTCATATGATGAAGATAATTCTCAAATATGCACGATGCTTGGAACGGTTTACAAAAAATTACAGGATTTTGAAAATGCTCTTTTGTATTATCAAAAAGCTGTAAAATGAGATCCAGAAAATTATATAAAATATTTACATGTAGCATTTTTATATGCACATCTCGCAGATAAAAGAAATGCACAAATCTATCTCAAAAAATCGATAAAATTGTGAGGAAATACTATGAAAAAAACATTTTATTCACAATGTGAAATAGCTTCTGTTTGAGGAAAAGAACTTCTGGAAATGTATATGAAAATTCCCAAACATCAACCAAAATATGAAATATATTTCTATATATTGTGATGTATATTGATAGGAGGAATATTATTGATAATTTTTTTATAGAAAGAAATAATGTGTTTCCAAAAAAAATCCCTTCAAAATCTTGCAAATTTTTACAAAATAGTATAGTTGTAATTGAGAAAGAAAACTCATAAAAACTCACGTAATTTATCTTTTAACTTTTTTATGTTATGAAAAGGTTGGATAATTTAGAAGTTAATGCTTCTATTCAAAAAGATGAAGATCTTTTTGAAGGATTGACAGTTGATGTAAAAGATAGAGTAAATCTTTTACAAAACTGAATGTTATGTAAATCTGGAAATGACTGTAGTCAAACTAATATTTGAGAATAATAGTCTTTCTAGTTAAATAAAGAGAGGATATTCTCTCTTTATTTATAAATTTAATGTGTAAAATTATAATTTATGTATAAATTTTCTGTATTTTTTCAATATAAAGTAACTAATAATAAAATAGTTATTTTATTGTGAACTAAAGAATATAATTTAACGTTAAATAGTAACGAAATAAAAACTATTATCAATTTTATAAATACTTATTTAGGATTAGAGTTTAGTAAAAATGATTTCACATCTTTTACTGAACTTGATATTTCTGAAAAATTATTTAGCTTTTTTCTTAAAATAAATGCAATAATTTCAATAGATAATAACATTAGTGAAATAAATAATTGGGCAAAACTCACTTATAACCCAAATATTTTATCTTATTCTATTACTCCTGATGAAGCAAATATATTATGTAATAATCAACATAAATTATGAAATAAAAATTTATTAACTCAACAAAGTTGAATTATTTTTGACTTATTAAATAAAAGAAAATCTTATAGAAAATATGTAAAGAATAATTTTGATGAAAAAGAAATAAAATATTTATTTGATTGTATGTATTGAAATATAAGGCAAATAAACTATGAATGATTTACTTTTATACATAAAACTTCTCCTTCTTGAGGAGCATTTTATTCATTAAATATTTATTTTTTTAGATTTAATGAAAATAGTATATCTGTACTAAAATATGATTGATATGATTTTATTTTATTACAAGAAAATATTTCTAAAGATGATTTTATAGATAAAACTATAATTTCTCAAGAAAATTTTGATATAAAAAATGCGATTTGATTTATTTGTATATTCTCTAACTTAGAATTTATAGCAAAAAAATATTGAGCTAAGGCTCATCAATTAACTTTATTAGAATGATGACATATATCACAAAATTTTGTACTTGCTGGACTTGAAAAATGATACTGAACCTGTGAATTATGATGAGTATATGAAAATAATATAATAGATATTTTATGATTAGATTGATCAACAAATTTGTTTATAAATGCTATTTTATTTTGAAAAATATAAAACATGTTAAAAACTAAGTTAAAAAATAATATTAAGTATATTTTAATAGATAAAGAAAATACTACTTTAATATCAAATAATATTATTCATATAAATATTGGATTGGATAGGTTAAAAGATAAATTTAATTTATTTTTTAATTCTAAAAACCTAAAAACAATTATTTGAAATAATTATAAAGAAAAATGATCTACTTATTTTTTAGAAGATTCTACTTTTGAAAATAAAGAATATATTATTTTTTATGATATTATTCTTTTTTATTTACTTTGAAAAACTAAAATAGAAGCATTAAAGATAAATAAAAAAATTTGATTTTTATATAATAAAGACATTTTTTTATTTTCTTTTAATAAATTTGAGTATATTTATAATTATTTTAGTAATTCTTTACCAAATGATTTATACGATATACTATATAATAATGTTAACAATAAGAATGAAATATATATTAATAAAAACTTAGTTATAAATAATAAAGATTTAATATTGAAACTTCTTACTAATAATATAAAATTTGAAGATGATTGCTTGATTCAAATTAATAAAAAATGAAGCAAAAATATAAATTTAGTTAACTTTTTTGAAAGATTTAATATTGATAAAAATATTATTACTACAGATTTGTATAATTTATCTAAAAAGATGACCATTAAAATAGACACATGATACTTATGTCCTATTTCTAGTATTTTTAAATTTTTACCTAATCACTTAGATATTCATTTTTGATATTGATATTGAGCTATTTATAATATAAATATGCCAGACAGATTATTTGTTTCAGATGCATTAATGTATTCTTCTTGATTTCATAGAAAGAGTAAAAAAATAGCTCAAGTCAAATGATTTGCTGAATGAATTGAAAGATTTAATAGCTGATTTTTTGAAAGTGATAATATATGAAAAGAGAGATTAAAAAATCTTAATTTAAATTTAAGTGAGAAAGTTTTATGATTTAAAATAAATACCAAATACAAATATTTGCCTTACTGAGAAATATACAGAATCATATGAAGTTCTCAGAATATTATAAGAGAACAAAAAAAAATAAAAATTCCATATAATATATTATATTATCCTATAATAAAATGAGAGGAAACATTTTATTATTCAAGTTCAAATGGAGTTTCTGCTGGGAGAAATTATGAAGAAGCAATAATGTGAGGTTTATTTGAGTTATTGGAAAGAGATAGCATTGCTTTGACTTGGTTATTAAAATTAACACCTCCTATTATAGATAAAAATACTCTACCATTAAAAACTCAAGACTATGTTAATTATATAGAGCAAAAATGAAATTGTGAATTATTTATATTTGATATAAGTTATGATAAAAATAATCCACATATTTTAATTATCAGAAAGTATGAAAATGATAAAATAAGTGTATGAGCAAGTTCTTGATTTAATTTAGAAGAAGTTATATGAAAAGCTTTAGATGAAATCTCTACAACTTGTTTTTATTTTGTAAGAGAAATTAAAGAAATTAAAGATTATTCTGATATAAAATCAGTTGCAGATCATATATATTTCTATTGTCAAAACTGAAACTTAAAATATTTATATTTCTTATTTTCTAAAAATGAAGTTATAGATTTTAATGATTTAAATAAGAAGTATAGTAAAAAGATATCTATATGATGATTGTTGTCAGACCTAGAAAGAGGAATTGGATGAAGCTTTTATTTATCTGATTTAACCACAAAATATTCTCAAAACTTATGAATTTATGTAGTAAGAATATTAAGTGAAAGTCTCATACCAATATGGTTTTGAAATTTTAATCAAGTTCCTTGAGAAAAACAAAGATTGAAAAATCCTATATTTAAAAGATGGCAAAAACATAAATACAAATACAATATTCCAGATTTCTTACATTTCTTTGATTAATTTTTAATTTATAAATTATGATAAACTTTAGAAAAATTGATCCTCAAAATGATGCAGATATAGAAAAATATATGTGCATAAGAGAAAAATCATTAAAAGAGGATTTATGAAACTATAATTTAATGACCTATCTTGAAGAAGAACAAGATTATACTATAGAGTGATATAAAAAATATAATTATTTAAATAATTATTTTGTATTAGAAGAATGAAATAGTTTTATTTGATATATGGCATATAACCAAGATTGGAAAAATAATTTTCAATGAAATCATAACTTTTCTCTCTGACCAGTATATATTGATAGTGATTTTAGATGAAAAGGTTTATGAAAACAACTTTTAACCAAAACTATAGATGATATAATAGTAAATTATAAATATGATAGAATAAATTTAAATCTTCTTGTAAATAAAAATAGTACTATTCCTATAAATTTATATAAATCTCTATGATTTAAAGAAGTTTGAATCTATCATAATTATATAAAGACAAAAGATTGAAAATATTTTGATGTGCTTATTATGACAAAAAATATTGTAATGTAATTTAAAACTAACTATCACCTTATGAGTAAAATGATTGATATGAAAATGTTTGCTGATACATTAGAGCAAAATATTAAATTATATGATGTAGTGTGTAGAAACTTGTTTCCTTGAATTTATATTTCAAAAGCTATTCTCTCATGCTTAGAGTCACCAACTACAAATACATATCTATGGAATAGATTTAAAGATATTTATAATAATCTTGATGATGAAGTAAAATCAGAAATGAATCATTTTTGTAAAGAAATAGGGTTTGTTTTAGATTAAATTCATGCTTTGAGGAAACTCCAAAATCTTGTTCACAAAAATACCACAATATTTCAAAAAAAATTGACTCTTTGTAGATAATATGTACAATAAGTATGTCTCTTGACAAAATTGTAGTAAGCTGTGTTTTCAATCTCTTCTGTGGAGTGAGTTATGAATGTATTAGTGAGTCAAACAACTTTTAACAAAGTTCTTTCAACCCATGAAAAGCTCCAAAACTGGGATTTTTCACAAGTTGTTAACCATTTGGTAACAAGGGAGGGATATGCAGAGCTGGTTGTACAGGCAATGAAAGAAGAGTATATTAAATTTATATCTCTTTGTTCTGAGCATGCAAGCAATCTGAGTCATTTGGTGATATCTGATAAGGTGGATCCTTTCTGGCATGCACATATTCTCTTTACAAAGGATTATGTTGCTATGGCTGAAATGGTGTATGAGCGTAAAGGGGCATATTTACATCATGAACCAACAAAGAGTCATGATGATGTGCTATCTTTGTCCGATTCTTACAGTCAAAAGACATTGGGTTTATACAAAGAGTATTTTGGTGAACCCCCAGAGTCTTTCTGGCCAAAAGATGCAATGATTTGTGGTGGTAAAGGTTGTTCATGCTCTGGTACAGGTAATTGAATCCACAACAAAATATTTTGAGGCAGATTTCTGCCTCTTTTTTTAAGAGTTGGTGTATGAAAAAATTTGATAAAAAATATAAAAAAAGATCCCATATATTTTGAGAACATCCCTTAGAAATTGTGGAGAAGGCATTTTCTATGTATAATATTACATGAAAGATTATTGATTTATGATGTTGACAATGAAGAAATAGTCTTTATTTATTTCAAAAATGATATGATATTATTGGTATAGATACCAGCGAAGTAGCTATCAATAGTTTAAATCAAAATTTATGACTTGATAAACAAATTTTCTATGTGGACAATATATGAAATATTTTTTGAAATTATGACTATTTTCATATTATTTCTACTTTTACATTAAGTTTTTTATGAAAAGAACAACATCAGTATATAAAAAAATTACAAAAATCAACTTGCAGGTGATGATTTCATATTATTCAGGATTTTATTGAAAATGAAAATAATAAACGAGGATTTCTAAGTTATGATGAAGTAAGAGAACTCTATGATGAGTGGAGTATTTTGTTTATGGATTGTGTAGAAATAGAAACTTTGATGAAAGATATTGAATGAAAATCAATCTATTGGAAAACATATAGATTAATTGCAAAGAAAAATGGATTATAATAAGTTATATAGTAATAATAATGAATTATTTTGAAGTCAAAATGTTTCAGTTGTTAGAAAAGCAATAGAATTAAATTGTTTAGTTTCACCGATCCTTGATTTATGATGTTGACAATGAAGAAATACTATTGATTTAATTAAAAAATGATATGATGTTGTTGGTATTGATATAAATAATATAGCAGTTCAAGATTTTAAAAATAAAGTAAATCAGATTATTGATTGATGACAAGTAACTTTATATAATCAGGATGTGAGAACATATGATTTTTGAAATGAAAAGACAATATTGATGATTTATGTACTTCATTTTTTATGACATGACTATAAAGCTATTCTTGCAAAAATTTTATCTTGTACACCTATATGATGAGTGCATGTATTGAAGACTTTCTTGGATGAATGAAGTTTACAATTGAAATATGGAGCATTTAAAAGAGAAGAATTATTGGATATATATATCTGATGGGATGTAAAACATTATGAAGAATGATATGAATTTACTCTTGAAAGTGATAGAGAGAGGAAACATCTTACAGCTGAACTTATTGCAATTAAAAAATAATCTCCTTTTCTTCCTATTTTTCAAAATCTTGTTCACAAAAATACCACAATATTTCAAAAACCAAAGAACTCTTTTTTTGATAAAAATGCTTCCTTGGTTTTTATAATGTTCTGAGAAATATTTTTCTTGAAGATTTACGTTTTAGAACTTTTGCATAAGCTAAGATTTTGGGGAGAAATATTTTATGTGAAGTTTCCAAAAAAAATCCCTTCAAAATCTTGCAAATTTTTACAAAATAGTATAATATAAGAGAAAATACTTTTTAATTTTCACGATTATGCAAACACTCAACCCAACAAATGACACTTCAGTCAATCAAACCGAGTGTCAAAATCTTTCTCCTGAAGAAAATAAAATCATTCAAGAGAAATGAATTGTCGCTGAGACATGTGCTCAAGTTGCATCTCTTGCAAGAGCGACTCTTTTGTCGGCAGGAGTGCTTCTTGGTGCAAATCAAGCTTTGGCTCAAAATCAAGATGCTTCACCATCACATCTTCCTGTAGTTCCGGAAAATATTGCTCAAAGCGAAAAATCAGCATATTTTTTTCATGAACTCAAAAGACTTGGTATAGAAGTAAATGCTCAAGATATTGCGCAAGTGCTTTCTGCACATCAATTTGAAAAATTTGCAACGGTTGATGAAAAAGTACTTTCTCTGAAAGAACTTTGACTCGATACTCCATTTACTTCTCAAAATATCACACAAAAAATTACGCATATTTTACAAATAGCTGGGATAGCGTCTTTGACACAAGAAAACTGGAAAACTCGTTTATCAGAAATGACTCCAAATGATGATGAAGCAGAGCTTCTCAATATTGTAGTACAATCTATTCCAAAAGACCAATTCACTGCTTCTGGAGTTGCAACAACATTGACTTCTGTTTTATCTATTCATAAAACGCTTCAAGATAATGCGTACGATGGAGTGAAAAAACTCAATCTTCTTGCAGATATTCATAATGTAATTCGTGGACTTTGAGGAGATGTTTCACAACATGTGAGATTATACATGAAATGAATTGATGGAAAAGAATTAAGTTATACTTTGTTTCTTCCAACAGAAATGAAACATATGGCAGAAATAGCATATTATACATGACTGGATCTTACTCCAGCGTTTCAAAAATATGTAGAGGAAGCACAAAAAGAGTTTGTAGTACAAGCAAAAAAGACATTCCCAAGAATATTTAACGAAAGAATAGATAGTTTAACTGTTGCATGACTGGAAAAAGAATGGTTTTTAACCTCAGAAATAGCAAAAATAGGATATCAAAATGCACAAAATTTTGTACAAGCATATTCTCAACTTTCTTCACAAGAGCAGTCAAGTTTTTTCTCTTCTGTAACAACTGGAAATACCCCAGCTCATAGAGCATTTCAACGCTTAAATCAAGAACAACAACAATACCTACAAGAGACTTGATGAACTCTTACAGCAAAAGTAGAAATGAGAGTGTTAGCAGACATCATTTTTATGTATGCTTCATTGCCAAAAAATATTGGTGTATTGAAATGAGAGAGTGAAGGGGCAGTACATGTAAAAGATTTATCTATTGCTAAAGAGACATGAATAGCTTCATATTTTTACGATATTCAAGAAATCTCACATCAAGCACATGAGTTGGAAGAAGCAATAAAAAAAGCAGATCAAGAAAAACAACAACAACTTATCGCACAATATCAAGCAAGGATTGACGCAAGTCAAGCAAGGATTGACGCAAGTCAAGCAAGGATTGACGCAAGTCAAGCAAGGATTGACGCAAATATAAGGGAAGCAGCAGAAAAGTTAGCAGCAACTGTGAGAAAACTTGATTAGTTTTTTGCAATTTAAAAAAAAATCTGCTACAATAGTATAGAGTTTATCTTTATACTATTTTTTTATGTGAGAATTCAATAATTCTTTCTCTTGAAATCATCAAGAATCTGAAAGAAAATCATCACTGGAACAAGTTATAAAACAAGAATCACCAGAAGTGTGAGTTCCAAGTATTATTGAGTCTCAACTTCAAGAAATCCTTCAAGGAACTGAATTTGTTGACCAACAAGAAGAATTACTTGAAAAAATTTCTTTGTTTTCGTGAGAAGAACAAAAACTTCTTCATTTATTAGAAAGGGCAAAGTTTTATCAAGATTCACAAATATTACAAGATTTTGTAGATTTTGAGAGTGATTTTATGGATATACAAAATGATTTTATGAAGTATTCTATAGAATCACTTGATAATCAAGCAAAACAATATGTAAATACTTTTCTTCAGAACGAAAATATTTGAAACATTTTATGAATAGAAAATTATTCTCTTGATATACCTCCAGAAGAACTTGCTTTGCAAGTTTCTCTTCATGATATTGATATTTCAAAACTTCAAAAGATCCTTCATACGATTCAAACACATCCAAAAGTTGATAATATTCTTCATAATCATTTTACTATTATACAAAAACAACTCCAAGAAGTAGTCAACAATCAACAAGAAGTAGTCAACAATCAACAAGAAGTAGTCA
>CAYYDE010000001.1:84155-92888 GCA_964470525.1 uncultured Candidatus Peribacteria bacterium | reverse complement strand
CAAGAAGTAGTCAACAATCAACAAGAAGTAGTCAACAATCAACAAGAAGTAGTCACTCAAAGTATTAAAAATGCAGTTGATAGAGTAACTGTCTTATGAGAAGAAAAATCAAAACCTTTAGTAGATAAAATTTTTGAACATTGAAATATCCAAGAAAAAAAAGAACTTTATAATTCTTGAGATGAAAAACAAAGAGCAGAAATACTTCTTGAAGCATTAACAAAAATTACTCAAGATAAAAATCATCAAGCCATAGAAGATATCCTCTCAGTTGCAGCTGAATTAGATACAAAATGAGTGAATTGAGAAACATTCCAAGTATTTTATGAAATGTTTGAAAGTTCTTGAATTGAGAGCGTTGTTTTACAAAATATTCGTTCAAGAATCGAAAATCGTACAAAAAATACAGAAGTCGTTCTCAAAACTTCATCTTCTGCAGATTTGTTTCCAGGAGCGAAAAATCTTTCTGGAGAAGTAAAGAAAGATACACAAGGAAATCTGATTTATCAAAATCAAAAATTGAATTTATGAGAAATTCCACCAGCACTTTATGTAATGACAACCGTTTGAAATATGGAACTCAAAGGAAGTGATGATAGGTATTATGAATCACTGATGGAAAAAAACAAAATCCAAGATTCTTTCCAACAAAAACAATCTGAATTGAAGGATGTAGAAAAAATTTTATCATGAGAACAAGAAAATCTTCAAAACATAAATCAACAGATTCAACTTTTGAAGGAAAAAATTTCTCGTGAAAATATTCCCATCGAAGAAGAAATAGAGCTTCGTTCTCAACTGCAAGAACTTGAAGGACAACAAAAAGAAACACAAAGAATGGTAAATGATTTAGAACAACAACAACTTTCTCTTCAAACAGAAATAGTATATATGCAAGAATATTTGAAAAAATTAGAAAATATTCTTCTCGAGCAAACAGTGATTCTTGAAAGAAATAAACAAAGAGCTCAAAATACAGCAAATTTTCTTGATAATATCGGATTTACCCATATTCCAAAATCAGATATTGATTGGATGCTCGGGCAAGTAAATGCGTTTGATGCAACATATTATGGATTTAGTCAGCCTCTCGATTTTGAAGCATGATTTGATTATATAGGAAACAAATGATATCGTGAGTTTACAAAATTTTTTAATATTTTGATGTACTGAAAAGATGTCAAAGATCATGCACTCTGAAAAGATTTTGAAAAACTCATTCGAGGAACTGACAAAGCAAACACGAGCGTATGATTTCAACAACTTCTCAAACAACAATGAGTTTTAAGAGAAGACGGAACACTCAACAAATTTAACTTCTTCCAAAAATTTCGTTCAAGAGCAGAACAACCAGCTCAAGAAGAACCAGTAAAAGAAGGAGTGGAAGTACAATAATAATTTTTAATTTGTAGAAATAGACTTTTAGAAAAAAATAAAAATTGAGTGAAAAAAATAAAAAAGCCCCTGTGGGGGCTTTTTTTGGTGGATTTAAATATGTTTTTCCATAATAAAATATTTCAATAAATTCTATTTGAAAAATATCAGTAACTAAAAATTGCTTTTTTGCAAATTTTCATATAATTGTTAGGAATTTCATAAAAATCACACTTTTATTTTTCATTTTATCTGTTAAAAAAATTACGAATGCTTGCAAAAGTTACTATTATTGGAAGACCAAATGTTTGAAAATCAAGCTTTTTCAATATGTTTGTTGGTCATAAAATAGCTATCGTTGCTGATGAAGCAGGAACAACAAGAGATGTTTCTGAATATGAATATACTGATGAAAATCATGATCTTACATATATATTAGCTGATAGTTGAGGTTTAGATTTTTCATCAAAAAATGATGAAATTGCAGAAGATATTATTGAAAGAACAAAAGTTGCCATTGAAGAAAGTGATGTGTTACTATGGTTGGTAGAATATGATAAATTTACTCAACTTGATGAAGCAATTCTTAAAATGCTCAGAGGAAAAAATCTTCCTCCTGTTTTTGTGGTAGCAAATAAAGCTGATAATGAAAATATGGTTTTAGAATCATATTCTCTTCCAATTTCTGGAATGTTTGAAGAATTTTTTCCTGTTTCTGTGGTTCATAATAATTGATTTGCTGAACTCAGATCAGCACTCGCAAAAAATCTTCGTGCAAGAAAAATGGATTATAAAGTAGAAGAATTAGATGATAGTTTCATTAAAATGTCATTAGTTGGAAGACCAAATGTAGGAAAATCTTCTCTTATCAATGCAATTGTTGGAAAAAATAGAGTGATGGTAAAAGATATGGCCGGAACGACTCGTGATAGTATTGATACAAAATTTCATTTTGATGGAAAAGATTTTGTATTGATTGACACTGCTGGGATCAGAAGACTTTCAAAAATTGGAACGAGAAATATTGAAAATTGGTCTGTTATGAGAACGACTCGTGCCATTACGAGAAGTGATGTTGTCGCTGTGATTATTGATGGAGTTGATGGGATTCATCAACAAGATCTTTCAATTATTTCAAGCGTACTTGAAGAGAAAAAATGACTTATTGTTGTGATCAATAAATGGGATGCTGTTCTAGAAAAAAAGACAGTTGATAAAGATAAAATCATGGGAAAATATCTCACATATTTGAAAGAAAAATTTGATTTTCTTCCATGGGTAACTGTTATTTTTACTTCGGCACTTGATAAAAAAAGAGTAGAAGATATTCTCTCAACTGCTATTTCTATTCGTGAAGAAAGATTTAAAAGAGTAAAAACAGGTATTTTTAATACATTCTTAGAACAAGTAACGTATAAACATGCCCCAACAGGGAATAGAGTTGCACATAAACCAAAAATTTATTATGGTTCTCAAGTAGATGTGAATCCTCCAAAATTTGTAATAACAGTAAACAATCCAGAACATTTTCATTTCTCATATAAAAGATATTTAGAAAATCGTATCAGAGATAATTTCTGATTTGGATGAACTCCAATACTGATTGAATATAAAGGAAGAGGGAAGACAAAGGATATTGTAAAATAAAAAAATCTCATATGAGATTTTTTTATTTTAGATACAGAGCTTTATTCCTATTATGTTCATCATTCGTACGAGCATAATAGATTTTTCCAGTTTGAATGTTGTGGAGATAATAATAATATGGAGTTTCTTTTGGAGAAATCACAGCTTGTATAGAAGTGATTTGAGGATTATTTATAGGAGTTTTTGGAAGTCAAAGCTTGGTACGAGTGTTATAATCGTTCTTATCAATACTCACTTTTGAGTTGATAAATGCAGGAGTACATTCTTTTTCAGTCAATTCATACGGATAACACACTGTTATATCTGCTCCAATATACCAACGTTCTTTGAGTCTTTTGAGTAAAATTCCGGCAACTGTTGATTTTTCTGAAACATTTCTTTCTTCTCTCTCTATTATCGATGCCATGTTTATAGTATCAATAATTTCTTTTCAAGAATATTCAGAAAGCAGGGGAGTATAGATTTTTCTTTCAAAATTTTTCAATAGCAAATGCATATATGATTCGAGTGAAAAATTATCTTTCAGTACAAAATGTGTATCTGGATACAAAAAACCCTCAAGTGAAAGTGCTTGTTCTAAAAATAGATATTTATCTTTATATTTTTCAATATTTCTTGCTTCTTTTATAAAATCTCATGCTTCTATGAGAGATTTTTGTGAGAGATATTGATCAATATCAAAAATATTCCATCATGGGAGATTGGTGAGAGAAATTTGTGCTAAAACAGTTCATTTTTCTAATTTTTCTAATATTTTTTCTATCGTATCATCACGATAAAATGTGTAGGTTCCTGTTGGAAGTTTAAAGTTAATTTTTTCTGGGTTATTTCTAAAAAATATTTTTACATATATATTTTTTTCTGGATAAATTTTTTCAAATACTTTATAAAAACTATCTCACTCTTCAATCGTAACACTCAAACTTTTTTCAAGTGGTGCAGATACAAAATGAGAATATTTGAAATAAATTATTGCTCCAAAAATCAGAACAATCCAGATAAAAAGTTTGATCAAACGTATCATATTTTCAGAGAATAATTATAAATAACATATAGCTCCTATTGTATGATTCTTGCTGAATAGTCAAATAATATTGATAAAAACTTTTGCTTTTTCTTATAAACAAATTATAATTATATATACCAAATAAAAGGGTGTGTAAGTGTGTTTTTCGTATTTTATATAATATTTCTTAATATTTTTGCATATGAAAAAGAAAATGTTATTTTTAGTTGCAGCATATGCTGCATGAGTTGTAGCAACTCTTGTGTATAATAAAAAGACACCTTCTCAAATTTCTGCTGAGGTGGCAAAGGAAGTAAAAACAAATGGAAGTAGTTGTAAAGCATTTTTGAATAATTTTTTAGAAGTGCATAGAAATTTCTTTGATGATGTTTTACAAAAAGTGCTTTCTCCTGAAAAACAAGCTTTTTTAAAGGAAAAAGAAGAAGAATTTCTTGCATATGTAGAACCATATCAAAAAAAAGCAACGAAACTTTTTGATGAATATAAAGCAAAATGAGAAGAATTTGCTGACGAATGAAAACAAAAAATAGATGAAGTTTATAAAGAAGCTCTTGCAGAAATCAAAAAAATGAAAGCAAAAGCTCCTGAAAAAATTGATGAACTTCAAGAAACATTTCATTCTTCGTTGGATGATTTAAAACAAAAACTGAAAAAATAATTTTTCAGTTTTTTATTTACTAAAAAATCTATGTTTGCACATAGATTTTTTAAAATTATTGTAATTGAGCTTCTACTTCTCCAGCAATTTTAATTGATGGTTTAAGAGTTTTTGCTCCAATTGCCCATTTTGCAGGACACGCAGTTCCTGGATTATTTCTCATGAATTGAAGAGCTTCAATTTTTCTAATGAGTTCATCACTATTTCTTCCAAGAGGTCCAGAAGTAACTTCAATTCCTCTAATAACTAAGTCTGGATCAATAATAAAAGTTCCTCTTCCAGCAATTCCTGATTCATCATCTAAAATATTATACATATCAGCTGTTGAAAGGTTGTGATCAGCAAGCATAAGATATGGGAAATTTTTCATAAGACCTTCGTGTTTTACCCAAGCTCTATGAGAAAAAACAGTATCAGTTGAAGCAGCAAGAACGGTTACTCCAAGTTCATCAAATTTTGATTTTGCTTCAGCCATGTCTTTGAGTTCTGTTGGACAAACGAAAGTAAAATCAGCTGGATAATAAAATAATACTGTCCATTTTCCTTTGAGATCTTCTAAATTTATTCTTGTTTCATCATCTTTAACAGGATCATAAGCAGGGAGATCAAATAAAGGAGCTGGATTATCTATTTTTGCCATTTCATTGTAATATAATTCTTCCATATATTTTTATTAAAAAATAATTAAAATGAGAAATATTCTCATTAAGATAATTGTATGAAAAAAACTTTGAAAGTCAAACTTAATTTGAGACAATTTTATTGTATAGGATTTTTCAAAGGTTCTCAAATAATTCTTGGATATTTTTTTGGAGTTGGAGCAATTTTTTGAATAAATAAAAATACTCTTTTTTGTCCAGCAAGTTCATAAGATTCTATTTTAATGATTTCTCCTCATAATATGTGAAGTGCTTTTTTGGCTTGTGAAATTTCTTCATCATTATCCAGTTTATAACTTGCAAAAATTCCTCATATAGAAAGCAAAGGAAGTGTGTATTCTAAAAGAGTTGGAAGATATGCTGTCGCGCGAGAAACGATAAAATTATATTTTTCTCTATGATTTGGATCTTGACCAAGCTCTTCAGCTCTAGCTTGAATAGCCTTTATATTTTTTAAGTCTAATTCTGAAATAAATTCATTTACTACTTTTACTTTTTTTCCAATAGAATCTACCAAAGTAAAATTTGTTTGATCATTGTCAGTCATGATTCTGAGAGGAATTCCTGGAAAACCTCAACCAGTTCATAAATCTAAAATATTTCCCTCAATACTACAATATTTTAATAACATAATACTATCAAGAAAATGTTTTTCTATAATTCCTGCTTCATCACGAATAGCAGAAAGGTTTATTTGCGCGTTCGTTTGAATAAATATTTTTAAAAATGTGCTAAAAGATTGTTGTTGTTTTGCAGTGAGTGAAAAACCAGCTTGTTGGAAAGAATTTTGCATAAAAATGTGCTAAAAGATAATATTTTTGTCAGATCAATTTTGAACTGTTCCTATAGTATAAATTTTTTTTGAAAATTCAATACTGATTTTAAAAAAGAAATATTTTTTCACATAAAAAAATATTTCTACTTGAAAAAATGAGAAAATCTGTTATCCTACAAGACATCTTAATATGAAAAAAAGAGATGAATAAACTTGACTTTTATGTATTTTTATAGTATAATCAATAATGTTTATTTTTTAAATTTTTATTTTTATGTGAAAAAGTAATGTTGAAAGCTCAAATTGATGAGTCAATGTTTCTACGCAAAAGCTTGGAAAAATTGTAAATAGTAAATCTTTTTTTGCTGGACTTGTGTTGACTACATTAGTTGGATGTGGATGAGGTTCATCAGGCTCATGACCAAAAAAACCACCAGTAATAGATATTCCACCAGAAACTCCTATTACACTTCCAGCTCAAATTGCAGGGAAAAATATCCCTGTTGATGCGCTTGAAATTACCGGATCTGATGGAACAGTAATTTATCTTGATAAAAAAGATTTCACTCAATCAAAATTTAATGCTCTTCCAACAGGAAATCTTTCATATAAAATTATTTCAAATGGAGCTGAAATATATGCTTTTCCAGCTTCAAAAACAGACATCAAAACAAATTCTACCAATGAATTTATTGACTATATTGTAAGAAATGGACTTGATGAAAAAGCTATTTCTTCATTTCTTTCATATATTTCATTTCCAGATATAAATAATGATGGTGTTTTAGATCGTAAAGATCTCAAAGAATCTCTTCCATCTGATTATGAAATTCCAGTATGATTTTTGAATTATGGAATAAATTTAACATATGGAAGTGATTTAACCAACCCTACAAAAGGTCTTTTTGAATCAGTAAACCTTGTTTCAACTCAAATTACCTATGAACAAGAACTGGTAAAAGTTTCTTTTCAACCTGCCTATGCAGCATGAGAAGTTGCGTATTATGTTTATGATGATGTAGTGATTGACTTTGATTTAAGTGAATTATTGAGCAAAAAAACTGCACATACTTTTGGAGTTGTACAAAAAAGTAGTGAAAATTGATTTTATGCTATAGCAGATTCAGAAGTTATTTTGTTTCCTTGAGATACGATAGTATATTTTGAACAAACACCAGATGGATGGCAAACTCCAGCAAAAGAAATCACTAATCCTCGTAATGCACCTATTTTAGAACAAACAACTTTTTCTTTGAAAGAAGATGGAAGAATAGTTGCAAATCTTATTGAACAAAATGGTCGTGAAATTCAAAATGTTACGATTGTAACACCTCCAACAAAAGGAATATTTGTGGTGGATGATCTTGATGTATCAGGTGCTGATATTGGATGAATTGATTTTAATAAAATATTTTTTTCTTATACACCATTTGCCAATCAACATGGAACAGATACTACAAAAATTTCATATGAAGTAGATGGTAAAAAATATCATGCATATCTCACTTTTGAAATAGAAAGTGTTAATGATGTACCAGAACCAACTGGATATAATTTTTGAAATGTAGATTTTTGAGCTCAAATAATTCTACCAGTAAGTGTTTTTGCAACAGATGTTGATGGAGATCAATTAACTATCACTCAAGTGACTTCAGATGTTTGAGAGGTTTCTATAAATGATGATGGAGAACTCGTATTTGTTTGAACAACTTCATGATCAGGAACGGTAACACTCCTTATAACGGATGGACATTCAGCTCCAATTACAGTAGTTGCACAAGTGAATGTATGAGAAGAAGATATTGAAGTACCACCTGTTGATAAAACAGAACTGAATCAGCTCATTGCACATGCAAGTACTTTTCAAGAATCACATTATATTTCAGGATGGACAGCATTTCAAACAGCACTTCAAGCAGCTATTGATGGAAGTAATAATCCAGAAATAGATCAAAATAAAGTAAAGAAACTCACTACTGATTTACAAACAGCTATTGAGGCTCTTGAGCTTGATTCAAGTATTCCAACAGCAACACCAAGTTACTCAATCACCACACCAACAAATGGAAATGTAACAGTAACACTCACGATGAGTAAAGACATTCCAGGAATGATTGCAGGATGGATAAAAGTAAACAATACCACATTTACAAAAGTATACTTTTCAAATGAAAATGAAACAGTAAGTTTTTCAGATGAAGCGAATAATACATGAAGTGTGAATGTAGTGGTAAATAATATTGATAAAGTCGTACCAACGGGAAGTGTATGATATTCAACAACAGCCCCTACAAACGGAAGTGTTTTAGTAACGATCAACTTAAATGAAGACGCAACAAATACACCAGCATGATGGACAAGAGTTGACGCAAGAACATTTACAAAAACATATAGTTCAAACGCAAGTGAAACAGTAAGTTTTTCAGATGAAGCGAATAATACATGAAGTGTAAATGTAGTGGTAAATAATATCGATACTGGATGACCAACAGCAACACCAAGTTATTCAACAACAGCACTGACAAATGGAGATGTAACAGTAACGATCAACTTAAATGAAGACGCAACAAATACACCAGCATGATGGACAAGA
>CAYYDE010000001.1:0-84055 GCA_964470525.1 uncultured Candidatus Peribacteria bacterium | reverse complement strand
CAAGTGAAACAGTAAGTTTTTCAGATGAAGCGAATAATACATGAAGTGTAAATGTTGTGGTGAATAATATAGATACCATAGCACCAACGTCTTGTACATGGGCATCAGTAAGTGCTATTCCTTCTGAACAAGCTTCACTCTATACATGACTTTCTTTTGATTGTGGAGAAAATCTTACAGGAGGTACTATTACGAGTATTACTGCAAATAATGGAGGATTGGTAAATAATATAACTATCAATGCACAAGGAAATCCTCAATTTGATCTCACTACTCCAAATTCAAGTTCTACTCGAATAAATATAAAAGGAACGGATGCTGGAGGAAACCCATTTGATAAAGATCGTGTGGTTTCATTTCTCAATGCAGCTCCAACAGCAAGTGATTTTAGTGTGAATGCTAGTGCATGAGGATCAGTTTTTGTAGATTTTACTCCATATATCAATGATAGTGAGGATGAGAAAGATCTTGAAATAGAGTTTGTAACTTATCCAGCAGGATTTTATTTTGGAAATCATACTACTACAGATTTGACAAATGTTGGTATCTGAACATCTCCATGATATCAATGAACTGCTATTTTGACATATAGAGTAAAAGACTCTAATGGAAGATATAGTAATGTATGAACTTTAACAATTACAAATATATCAAATTAAAAAGAAGAAGGAATTCCTTCTTCTTTTTAATTTTATTTTTTTTCATAAATTTTGATGTATTGTATATCCCAAGCATTATTTAGATCAAATTTTACATTATCTATAAATCATGTTGTTGATTTATTATTAGTATTCTGAAGAGTACTAGACTTTAGTTTATTTTCTCATCATTCATGAATTACATAGAGTTCTTGTGACTTCAATTTCTTATAGATAGGTGTGGATCAGAATATACCAATACTATCTCTTAACTGGATATTTTGAGTATCTTGATCATAGTTTATATCTAAAACTAAAGATTTTGTTTGTAATAAATATGATTGTGAATTATTTGGAAATTCTCAGATATTAAACTCAAAAGCATAATCTTCACTTTCTATAATGCTTCCAAAACTATAACTTTCATCCTCATTTTTTAAATCATTCTTTTCTTGTCAATCCTTTCCATAAAATATATATTCACCATTCTTCGGTACTCCATAAGCAACCAATTCCCAATCTCCTTGCAGAGTATTTTTTTCACAGTTGGTTCCAACTTTTATACCATCACAGACTTCTTCTCAAACATTATACATTATTTCATTTCCCATATGAAGTGTAAGAGCTTGTGTACAATGATGTGTATCACAGAGTTTGAGGGAGATGGTATGTTGTTCCTCTCATAATACATCTTTATCAAACGTAATACTTTCTTGATTTTTCAGTTGATGTTCATAATCAAGAGAGGTTTCTTGTGGAGTATTGTCAGCACCTGTTACGACCACTTTTGTTGCCATACGCAGAGTAGGAGAGAGGGCAAGAGTGAGTTTTTTTCCAAGAGTATCAAACGAAAGAATTTCAAGCTTTATATTTTCATTGATAGATCCAGCTTGTTCTTGAATTTTCTTTTGAATATATTCAGGAGATTTTGTAAGAGTATATCATCCATCTTCTGTTCATCATGAAATTTTTATAGCTTGCCATGCTTCTCATTTTTTAACGGTAATTGTTTGTGATGGAGAAGGAGTATTTCCAGTTTGAGTATTTTTTACTTCTACTACTCATTCAACTACGGTTACGCTACTGTCTGATGCTTCACTTCTCATTCCAAAAATCGTACCACGAATCGCGGCTACACCGTGATTGGTATGCATTTCAAACACAGAATCTTGTCATAGAGAAGCTGCACGTATCCATATATTTCACATATCTAAAAATACTACGATATTTGTGAGAAGATTTGATTTTTCAGTAAACCTCATTTCTTTCAATTGGAGAGTTGTTGGACTCATAGTATCTCACAAGAGTGCTACACTTCCATCACTCATAAAAAGTTCAGCATATGAACCTATCCCAACCTGAATACTATCTCATTCAAATAGTTCAAGTTGTGTTAAAGTTTGATCATCATATGATTTGTGATTTATATTTACCACTCAAGAAAAACTCCCTATTTTTGCAGTGAGAAGGCTTTCTTGTGGATTGTATGGGAAATATTGGTAAGAAGTATTTCGGACAAAATTAGGACCATTATATTCTTTGATTAAATTGATAGGACCAACATTTCCTACATAATTTCCTGAAACACGAGATTGAAAAGTTTCATAGTTTCTGACAACTCCAGCTACTTCAAATGCTCAACTTTCTAAATGAGTTCCAAGTGCATAAAATTGTTGTGTACGTGGATCACGAGGGAGAAAGTTTATATATTGTTTTGGAATAGTTGTATCAGTTACGAAACCACTCACTCCATATGCATCATCAATAGAGTGAGCATATCCAGTATCTTCTTTGAAAAATTGTTTATTTCAAGAGGGAAGAATTGGTGTTTTTGTGTCATCCACAAAAGCTTGAAAACTATTTTCCAAAGTTTGGATCTCTGAAATAATCCTTGAATTATGTGTTTTATCTTTCATTCATTCTGAATATGTCACTCCAATCGATGCCAGAATAATAATCAGACCAACAGCAATAACGATTTCTATAAAAGAAAATCACTGATGAGATGTTGTTTTCATAATTGTGTCATTATAAAATAAACACCCTTATTTAATCACAAAAAAAAGAGAAGTCAAGTTTTTTTGTGTTTTGTTTGGAAAATGTGTGTGAAGATAGGGAAAGAGGGATTTTTTAATTTCATGCAAATATTATTTTTTCATCCTTTTCAATTGTTTCTCATATTTTTTTCTTAATAAGAGAAATAATTAAACGTATATGTTTCCTCAAAATATGCTTTTAAAAGATTGATGTAATCCCGAAAAACTTCAAAAATTTTCATTTATTTTTTTAGAATCCCCTAAATGAATCTTTTATTATGTCTAAGAATGTGATTCAAGATTTTGTTTTTGCAATATGGAAGAGGTGTTGCATGAAAAATACTTCCTGAGATTATGGAAATATTTGAAGATCCTGATGAAGAATTTCCACTTGAGACATTGGAAAATGAGGAACTTTTTGATGAACTTGACAATGAATTTGAAGATTTGCTTGATGAAAATGCACTTGTTGAACTTTTATTTTCTGAAATATTGGATTGAGATCTTCCCATATGAGAACTCTCTCATCATGCATTTTGAGATTTTTCTCAACCACTTCATCCTCAACATCCTCATAACAACATTCCTACTCATAAAGTCGCTATTTTTGTATATTGTTTTGTGAGTTGGTGGATGTTGTTGAGCATAGTTTTCTTGTGATATACTAATGTATAAAATATATATTATTTGGAATGTTTGTCAAGGGGAAAATGAAAAATTAACCACAAAAAATAATATTCCTTCAATTACGAAAGAATATTATCTGTTATTTTCCAAAAAATTTATTATCTTGCTAATACTTCAAGAGAAATTTCTTTGATTCCAGTATTAAAGTAAAAATCAACAGATTCAATTTTGAGAGTATAGCTTCCAACTGGTATCGGGATAGATCTATTTATTTCTTGTATAAATTCTCTTCATTGTAGACCAATCACATAAGGATTATTATCAATGTAGATATTTGTACTTTTTATACTTGAAGTATCTTGTACTACTCATCTCAGATTGAAAAATTGATCTTCGTAAATAGCAATTTTGTTATTTGTTGGATTGGTAAGAATGATTTCTGGAGGAGTTTTATCTTTTCCTCATATCACAATATTTTTTTGTTCTGATTGAGAATAATAAATTGCATCAACTCAACGAATTGTCAGTACATGATCTTGGTCATATCCAGCAGGAATTTCAAAAGTTCCTTTATATGTTCATGATTTTTCTACTGCAATTGGAATATTTGCAACCATATTTTCCCCGATAAGAATTTGAATAGCCACTAATGGATTTGTACTTCTATAAGAAATTTCAATATGATTGTATCCAGTAATCAGTTGTGCTCATTCAGGAATATTTGAAGAAATTTGAATATTTGAACTATTTATCATATTTTGTGTTCTTTCACAAGGAACATCTTTATAGTTGGTAATGATATTTGGAATATTTCAAAATTCTTGAGCTGCTCATCATTCTGCTACCCATTTATTTACACTTTCTTGCCGTACTGCATTGTTTGTATCAATCGAATTGAGTGCTATATAAAATCATTTTCTAATAGCAGCTTGAGGAGTTTGAGGAGTTACTTTTCCATTACAATACATATCTACTTCTATTTCTTTAAAAGAATTATCATATTGTTTTGGAGGATTTTTGAAAAGTCCATCAATTACGAAACTTTGATCAAATCATTCTGGAGCAAGAAGTCATGAAATTTTTGATATTTTTACTGATGAAAGGTTTGCTGGTCTTTTCCAGTCAGCATTTGGAATATTTGTATGAGCAAATTCCATGAAATTTTTCCAAATAGGAGCAGCTCCATTTAAACCATCTCAGTTTTTTGCAATTGCTTTTCAGTTGGTATTTCAAGCCCATACAACAGTAGTATACGTTGGAGTATATCATGCTGTCCAAAGATCTCAAGGGAAGAGTTCATTTTGTCCATTTCTTCCGACAAACACTTTGTTAGAGGTTCCAGTTTTTGCTGCTGAAACTCTATTTCTTAAAGTAAGGTTTGTATTCCAAGAGGCATCTCTTGAGGCTGAGTTTGACATGATAGAGTTTACTAAAAATGCAACTCTATCATCCAATACTTTTTCAGGAGTAGAAGGTCTTTTTTCTTCTATTACCAATCATCTTCCATCAAGAATTTTCAAAATAGGATTTACTTCAACTTTATTTCACATATTTGCAAAAACACTGTATGCTTGTGCAAGTTCAGTAGCCTTCATTTCACCAGAACCAAGAGCTAAAGGAGCTCCATAATAAAAATCTGGATTTAAACTTTCTACTCAGAAATTTTTCAGCATGGCAATGATTTCTTTTTGCTCTCCAGCAAGAAAATATGCTTTAATAGCTGGGATATTTCTTGATGCATTGAGTGCTGTAGTAATTGTCATTTTACCACTGAATTTTCCATTGTAGTTTTTTGGTTCATAATTTCATGGAAATACTGTTGGAAGATCATAAATAGGAGTTTGAGGTCCAATTTCTTTTTTATCCATTGCAAGAGCATATACAAAAGGTTTAAAACTTGATCAAGGTTGTCTTTTTGCATTCAAGACATTTACATTTCCATCAATTTCTTTATTGAAATAATCACTTCCTCAAACATATGCAACAATATCACCTGTTTTGTTATCAATACTGATAAGAGCAGCATTATTTGCTTCAAAACGACTATTATTTGAAAGAGCTTGTTCTTTTACTAATTCTTCAGCTTTTTTTTGAAGATCTGGATGAAGAGTTGTATAAATTTTGAGTCCGTCTTTTTCTAAAATCCCAACTCAATATTTACTTTCAAGGTATTCTTTGATATAAAATACGAAATGAGGAGCACGAATATTTTCTCTATATTGTTGAAATTCGAATCCGATTGATGCAATAAGTGCTTGTTGATATTGTTCAAATTCTATGCGTTCATCTTCAAGCATTCTTCCCAAAATAAAATCTTTTCTTCCTGTTTGGTATTCTAAACTATTTTCTCCAGAAATGATACGAATATCATTGAGAAAAGTGAGGAGTTGAGAATAAGCAATAGTTGTACATCCATCTCTATCAACAGAAATATTTCTTTTGAAAAAATCTTTATTGAGATTACATAAAATGATTCCATTTTGTCAGATTCTTTTTGCTGTTATTCCAGAAAGGAACTCTAAAAACGTATCAGTGATTTCTTTATTTTCTTCTAATTCAGAAGGTTTAATAAGTTTTACAATGGTATTTACATCATTTTTTGGGTACGTATAGAGATATCCAACAAGTCTATCATAATAATTATATGGAGAATAATACGTTGGTCATTTTGGTATACTTGCAAGAATACTTCATTCTAAAACATTTATGTCAGCAATAGATTTTCCAAAAAAAGTACGACTTGCTTGTTCTACTCAAAATGCATTACTTCAAAAAGAGATTTTGTTGAGATAGAGTTCTAAAATTTTTTCTTTACTATAACTATTATTCATAGCAATAGAAAGATACATTTCTTTGATTTTTCTCTCTATACTTCTTTCATTTGTAAGAAATGTGTTTCTGATAAGCTGTTGAGAAATAGTAGAAGTTCCTTCAATTCTATCGTTTCTTCCAATTACACGATAAATTACAGCTCTAAAAAGTCATTTTATATCGATTCATGCATTTTCAAAAAATGTTTTATCTTCTCCAGATGTAATTGCATGTATCATGTATTTTGAAATATTTTCATATGGAAAATAGGTTCTTTTTTCATCTCCAGCAAATGTATAGAGTTCATTTCACTCTCTATCATATACAATAGAAGAAGAAGAAATATCTACTTCTTCCAATTTTGAAATAGGAGGAAGTGGACGAATATATGACACATATATTAAAAGTACAATGAAACACCCAAATCCTAAAAAACCAAGGAGTCAGATTTTAATATATTTTTGAAATGTATCACGACGAATTTTTTTCATAGATCTCTTTCTTGTTTTTGAAAGAGGAATTTTTCTGAATCACATACATAAAAAATTAAGAATTAGCAAGATTTTATTACTAAAAATTGAGAGTTTTATAATCGTTTCCTATAATGATTTCAATTTTATTTTCAAGATCTTTAGAATATTTTGGGAGAATTGTTTCTTGGCTTCATCAAAAAATAAATGATTCCAGTGCTTCTACTGTTTGGGAGTATGCTCAACTTCCATACAAAATCACAGATTTTTCATATATATCGTCTCCAGTATTTCAAATACTATTTTGAGAAGGAATATTAAAACCATATTTTTTGAGTTTGCTTGCAATATCTCATGCAAGTCAAGGAACTTTTGTTCCATTAAATATATGAATTTGCTGATTTTCCAAAAATACTTCTGGATGATTAAATACAAGATTTGTATACATTAAGAGAGAATTATAGTTGGAAGGATTATTTTTGGATGCACCATTTTGTAATAACACAGCAGCACCTCAAAAATCTGCTCTTACAGGAGCATAAAGAAATCCTCATTTTTCACATACACTACTTCCATAAAAACAACTATCATTTAAGTTTGAACTTACTATATTTTCACGAGGAAGATCTTTTATGTAAAGAGCAAGTTGAATGATTTGTCCAATTTCTAAATCAGTAATTACATGTTCATTGAGTGTATTATATACAGATTTAATTTTTGATGGAGATGATACAAAACCAATATCTAAAAATTTATCTTTCAGTGATTTAATAATAAGTTGTTGTCTCAAAGATCTATCAAAATCACTCGTTGAATATCTTGAACGTGCATATTTTAATGCAGTGGTTCCATCTAAAATTTGAAATCATTTTTGAATACGAAATGTTTGATATGTATGATTTGGTCCTGGATAAGAATGATCAATAATATTATCAGGAACATCAATTTCTATTCCTCACACCAAATCTATCACTTTTCTAAATCATTCAAAATCTACATTTGCAAAATAATGAATTTCTTCTCATGTAATTTTTTGAAGCACTTCTTTTAAAGCATCCATCGCTTTTGCTTGATCTCATCCAGAAGCACGTAATCCACGAGAATATACTTCGTTGATTTTTCATCCTCAACCTGTTGGATATTCAACATATAAATCTCTTGGCACAGAAAAAAGAGAAATGAATTCTTTCTCATGATTGAGAGATGCAACTAGAATAGAATCTGTTAAATCTGGAGCATCATTTTCAATACCACCTCTTCCTATAACTACAATATTTGTTTTTCCATCAAGAGAGCTTGCTATATTTGCATTTTCTCAAAGACTTGTAAGTTCTCCATCAAATCCAGCAAATTTTGCAAGAGTATTTATATCAATTTTGAGTTGAGAAAATTGATGAGTTACTCCAACGGCAAGAGTTCCAATAATAATAACTCATAAAAAAGTAATACAATAACTGAGAAAAGATTTTCTTTTTTGTGGTTTTTTTTGAGAGTTTTTCGTTGTTATTTTCGTTTGTTTAAACACAGTTTTCTTTTAAAAGTAAAATATGTCTATTTATAATAAAAAAATGAAAAATTTCAAGTTTTATATTATAAAAAAGTATTGACTATTTTTTCTTTTCTTAGAAATCTTTTTAGAGAAAAGAAATATTTTTCTTGACTTTTTTTAAGAAAAATATACACTTTTTTAGTTAATAATGTTAACTAAAAATAAAAAAATGTTTGACTTATAAAAGGAATGAAATATACTTAAGTATAACTTTTCTTACTTTTATAACTTTTTAGAAAATGTGAACTAAAAATGATCCAATTGATATAAAAATGTGTGGTATATGAAATGTTGGACCAAAATGACAAATTGTCATTCCAAAGGAAATAAGAGATATACTAAAAATTGAAACATGAGATAGTTTTGTGTTTTTCTTAGAAGGAGGAAAGCGTATCGGCATGGTTCGTAATAGTGATATACAGGAAATGGCAGATTATCTGAACGATTTGGTAAATTATCTATGAAATCAAACTGGAAAAGTGTAGGATTTGAAAAAAGTCATTTTAAATATTTTTGGTGAAATATTATTTTATTATTGTAATAATTATTATACTATATGAAAAAAATTGTGAGTGCATGTGTTGTCCCTCTTTTTCTTGCTTCTTGTGGTGGAGCTGCTGTTTTACCTGATGAAACTCAAACTTGATCTCTTCAAAATGAACAAACAGGGCATCAAAATAATGGAAAAAAAGAATTTTTGATTCAGACAAAAACTTTATCTGAATTGAATCAAGCTCAAAGTATTGTAAAATCGTGAAAAATTACTTCATCTTCAGAAGTAATTATTAGTTCTCAAGCAAGTGGAAGAGTTCAATCTATTCGAGTAACTGAATGACAAAATGTAAAAAAATGACAAACTCTTGTTGTATTACAAGATAATTTATCAAATTATGGAATTCAAGTAGAAAGATCAAAAAATGCTCTTGAAAGATCAAAAATCAATTATGATAGCACACTCTTAACTCTTGATAAAGCAATTTCTGATACAAAAATTGCTTATGATAAAGCAAAATTAAGTGATGATACATTAAAAAAAGATACAGAACTTCGCTTACAACAAGCAAAATATGATTTACAACAATCAAGTTTATGAATTGATAGTTCAAAATCAAGTCTTGATTTGAGTAAACTTGAATGAGATCTTGCAAAATCAAAATGAGATTATGAAATATCTCTTCAAAATGATGATGTTACTTTAGAAAATTTCAAGGCAAGTATTCGTTCAACATATAATAGCTTGAACTTAGTGTATTTTGATTTACTCAATGTTGCTGATGAATTATTTTGAGTGAGTGAAAAAAATAAAAGACTCAATGATGAGTATGAAATTTATTTATGAGCAAAAAATAACACTGAAAAACTTCAAGCAGAAACTCAAATTCGTGCATTACTTGCAGATTATGAAATATTTAAAAATTTAGACTATCAAAATATAGATAAACATGATTATTCATATCATTTATCTCAAATAGAAAATAGATTTCAAATGCTTATCAATGTGGTAGATATTAGTAAAAATGTACTGAAAAATTCAGTAGAAAGTACTACATTTCCTCAATGAGCTATTGATGCTTTATTTCAATGATTTTCTGGATATGGACAAAATGTTCAGTCAATTCACTCTGGTTTTATTAGTTTGAAAAATTCTATCAATAGTTTTGTTTCAACATATAAACAAAATCAAGAATCACGTTTAAAAAGTATTGAACTTTTAGAAAAACAAGTTGAAATTGCTCGTCTCAATTTACAATCATGAGAAATAACAACACAATCAAGTTATGATAGGCTTGTTTTAGATTCAAAAAATCAACTTGAAAATTCAAAAATAGGATTGGAAACAGCAAAAAATAATTATGATAATGCTCTTCAAAATAAAAATATTACTCTCAGAAGCTTACAAAATGCAATTCGTGATAGTGAGGTTTCGTATTCTGAAGCATCAAAAAATTATTCAAAACTCACTATTACAGCTCCAATAGATGGAGTAATTGCAGAAAAAACAGTTGATATATGACAAGAAATTTCGCCTGGAACAAAAGTATTTTCTATGGTATCAAAAACTTCTTTACAAGTAGAATTGTTTCTTACGAGTGAAGAAATTAAATATTTAAGTGTAGATGATGAAGTACAATGAATCTATCAATGAAAAAAAATACCATGAAAAATTATGAGTATTTCAAGTGTTTCAACAAAAGATTTTACTTTTAAAGTGACGCTTGCTTTATTAGAAAATGTACAAATTATTTGAGATTTTATTGAAATACATATTCCTATTGAAATAGAATATATGTTAGTTCCTGTGAATGCGGTAAAAATTCTTCCAAATAATAAAGGAATTGTCTATAGATATATTGATGGAACGATTGCAGAACAAGAAGTAACAGTTGGGAAAATTTTTGGAGAAAATATAGAAATACTTGATGTATTAGAAGAAGATTTTGAAATGATTCTTACTGATATTACTCAATTTTCACAAGATGAATATGAGTTAAAACCATTAAAATAATAATTTAATTTTTCAAAATATTGTATGAAAGAACGCTTAGAACAATGATTTTTTGGTTTTTGGGTGAAAAAATATAAGATGTCAATGTTATTGACTCTTTTATTGGTATTGTATGGGATTTTTAGTTTAGCTATTATTCCAAAAGAATCTTCTCCAGATATAAAATTTGGGATTATTTGAGTTACAACAGTATATACATGAGTAAATCCAACAGATATTGATAGTTTGATCACTGAAAAAATTGAAAAGGAAATAAAAGATATTTCTTGAATTAAAAAAATTACTTCATCGTCTTCTCTTGGAGTTTCTCAAATTACTATTGAATTGGAAACAGGAGTAGAGTCAAGAAATGTTTTGGTTGATATAAAAGATAAAGTTGATAAAGTATCTCTTCCAAGTGATGCTGAAGATCCTATGGTAATGGAAATTTCTACTGATAGTGATTTGATGTTTGATGTGTATTTGTATGCAAAAGAACAAGATATTTCTCAATGAGATTTATCTGATAAAGCTGTGGTAATGCAAAAGTATCTTGAATCTCAATTTGGTATTAAAAAGGTAGATATTTCTCCAAATCCAGAATACGAACTTTTAGTTGCTATAGATAAAACAAAACTTGAAAATTATGGACTTACATTTTCTCAAGTTGCAAATATGATACGATCATATAATAAAAATACTCCAATTGGGAATTATGAAATTGGAGATATGAAATATGATTTTCGTTTTGATGGAGAGTTTACAAAAGAAGATCAACTATTGCAAGTTCCTATTATTTCTGAGGTGGGAAAAACTATTACTCTTTGAAATATAGCGACTGTTACAAAAGATTATAAATCAAAAAATATTGTTAATGAAGTTGGGTTTTATCAAAAAGCAGGATATAATTATGTAAAATTATCAGTGAGTAAAACAGGGAAT
Organism: uncultured Candidatus Peribacteria bacterium; assembly: GCA_964470525.1. Classification (GTDB taxonomy): domain Bacteria; phylum Patescibacteriota; class Gracilibacteria; order BD1-5; family UBA6164; genus CAYYDE01. The sequence goes on along the minus strand of CAYYDE010000001.1, from coordinate 72,497 downwards.
GTAAGTATATTCTCTTGAGCTTCTCAAGCAAAAAAATTGCTCGAGGAACGTTTGAAACAAAGTGATTTTACAAATATTCAATCGGAATATGTAAGTGATTTAGCTGATATTATTATTAAAGATTATAAGACTCTTGCAAAAAATGCTATAAGTACTTTGATTTTGGTATTTGCTTTATTATTTATATTTCTTTGATTTAAAGATGCTATTATTGCAACTCTTCTGATTCCACTTGCATTTTTTTGTACATTTATTGTTTTAAATATTGCAGGACTGAGTTTGAATTTCTTGACAAATTTTTCATTACTCCTTACTTTATGAATTGCTCTTGATACTATTATTGTAGTTATTGAGTGTGCGAGTGAAAAAATGAAAGCTGGGCATAGTCCAAGAAGTGCAGTATTATTAGCAGTAAACGAATTTCGTGTTCCTCTTATTACTGGAACAACAACAACACTTGTAGTATTTCTTCCGATGATGTTGTTGCCATGAATTTTATGAAAGTTTCTTGCATATATTCCAATTACTGTATTTATTACTCTTCTTGCAGGGTTGATTTTGTCATTAACTTTGAATTCTCCTATTTTTATGCTTCTGAATAAGGATAAAAAATATTATGTTCCTTCAGATGAAGCAGATCAGCTCAAAACACCAGAAGAACTTGAATTATTACAAGAAGAAAGAGAATGAAAAAAACCAAAATCTCGTGGAACATGAAGTTTTCGTTATAAATTCTTTGGATTTTTAGAACAAAAATATTATGCATCATTGAAAAATAATCTTGAGAAAAATTGGTTTCGTAAGATGGTTATAGGAACACCGATGTTACTTTTGGTATTTTCTTTTATATTTATTGCACCAAAACTTGGTTTTGTGATGTTTCCTTCATGAGATAATACAATGATTAGTGTTTCTGTTTCTACAAAAGAGGGAACTACTACATCTGCTATGAAACAACATACACTTCATATTACTCAATCACTTCAAAGTATTGAAGAATTAAAAGTATTTTCTCTTTCTGTACAAAATGAAAAAATTAATGTTGCTATTGAATTGCTTGATAAAAATATTCGAGATGAAAGAGGTTTAAGAAATAGTTTTGAAGTAGAAAAAGAAATTATAGAAAAATTAGGTCTTTTATCTTCATATGGTTTATTAGTGGAATCTCAAGTTGCATCTTGAGGACCTCCAACAGGTTCAGCAGTATGAATTAAGTTGATTACTGATAGTAATTTATGATTCCAAGAACTTATAAAAGTTGCTGAAGAATTTGAATGATTTTTGAAATGAGTAGATGGAACAAAAAATGTGAAAAATTCTTCATCTTCTACTCCTGGACAATTTGTTTTCAAAATGAATATAGAAAAACTTTCAAGTTTTTGATTGCTTCCAAATGATTTACTCAATGAAATTTATTTTCTTTCTTCTGGGATCAATGCAGGTTCTATGAAATGAGATTATGATAGTCATGATATTGTTTTGAAAATTTCAGATTTTGAAAATAAAAGACTTTCTCCATCAAATATTATGGATATGGAAATTCCAACTCGAGTAGGAAATATTAAAATAGGAAGTGTTGCAGATTATCAATTTCTTCCTGCGATTTCAACAATACAAAGAGAAGCTGGAAATATTACTATCAGTGTTACTTCTGATTTAGAAGAATGATATTTTCCAACAGATGTTCAACCAAAACTCATGACATTTGCACAAGAATACCCATATCCAAGAGGAGTTTCTTATTCTGCTTGATGAGAAGCAGCAGAAAATGCAGAGCTGATTCAATCAGTGTTAAGTTCATTTTTTATTGCAATATTTCTTATTTTTACACTTTTAGTGTTACAATTTAATAGCTTTTTACAACCAGTTATTATTTTGAATAGTATTGTTTTAGCATTACTTTGAGTAAATATTTGATTATTTTTAACAGGGAATCCATATTCTATGTCATTTGCGATTTGATTTATTGCATTGTCATGAATTGTTATCAATAATTCGATTATTTTGATTGTAAAGATCAATTCTAATATTGAAAAATGAGCAACATGACTTGAAGCTGTTGCTGAAAGTGGAAGATCAAGACTGAGACCAATTTTATTAACAACACTTACAACGCTTTTTGGTATTTTACCACTTGCATTGGAAGATGAATTTTGGGCAGGACTTTGATTTACAATTATATTTGGTCTTTTATTTTCATCAGTGATGACATTGTATGTAACACCAAGTTTGTATTATAGTTTATTTATTGCTCCAAAAAAGAGATTTTTCTTGATACGTTTTGTACTTTGGATTATTTCACTTATCAAAAAAATATTTCTATTTTTCTTTTTAAGAAAGAAAAAAGTATAAAAAATAAAAAGTATTTTGGAAACAAAATACTTTTTATTTTTCTTGCAAAAAGATGAGTTTTTTATACAATACAACATACTTATTATACTTTATAAATAAAAATATATGAAAAAATTTTTTATCTTTTGTGTGACTTTGATCATTCTTTCTGGATGTTCTCAAAATTCACAAGAAAACATATTGACACAAAATATTGATCTCTGAGCTTTAGAACATTCAACAACTGAAAATATTGCTTTGGATTTGAATAAAAATTATCATTATCTTGATAGTTTGAATATGTCATTTAAAGAGGATACTTTGGGAGATCTTCTTGCGCAAAAAGAATATTCTATTGTTTATTTTTATCCTTTAGATTTTACTCCAAATTGTACGATTCAAGCAATAGATTTTTCTACGATGTTAGAGGATTTTTCAGCTCTTTGATACCAAATTATTGGAGTTTCAAAAAATGATATAGAATCTCACAAAAAATTTGCTGAAACAAATAGTTTAAGAATTCAATTGATTCAAGATGCAAATTCTGATTTACTTGCTGAATTTTGAGCTTTATGATCACCTCAAACATATGGAAATGGAGATGAATTAACAGATATTATTCGCTCAACTTTTATTGTAGATAAAAATGGAACTCCAATTGCTGCATTTCGTGATGTAGAAGCTGTTTGACATGCTGCAAGAATCTATGATTTTGTATCAAAATTATAAAATATTTTTCTTACTTTGCTCTTACTTCATGAAAGTATAGTATAAACCTCTTTAGATAGAGGTTTATTTTTTTATTTAATATTATGAAAGAAAAAATTATATCATTTATTTTGGGTGTTGTTATTGGAATGTGATGAGTGATCTCATATAATCATTTTACAAAACCAGCTTTTCCTGCTTGAGGTATGGGATGAAATTTTTGATGACAAATGGAAATGACAACTGAAAGATGAGAGCAGATGGCAGAACGTTTATGAATGACGCAAGAAGAACTTCAAAAAGAGCTTGATAATGGGAAAGATATAAGAACTCTCATGCAAGAAAACTGAATCTCAAGATGAAATGGACAACCAGATAGAGTCAATCAACCACAATAATTTATTTCTTAAAAAATCATATGAAAAAAATATTCTCTTATTTTTCTGTATTTTATATTTTGCTTTGAATTGCTGTTTGAGGTGGTGGATATATGTCTTTTTTGTCTTTTATAAATAATGAGTGAGTGAGAAATATATCATCTCAATCAAATTATGCAATTGCAGAAATAGGAAATATTTCTGAATCCATTGAAGTAGTTTGAAGTGCAGAATTAGTTGATGAACAACAAATGAAATTTACAAAAACTGGAAAAGTTACCAAAGTAAATGTGAAAGAATGAGAGAGTGTACAAAATTGACAAGTTTTAGCAGAACTTGATAATTCTCAGGCACTTATTGCAATTGAACAACAAAAAATTAACGTTGAAAATGCAAAAATTAAATTACAACAACTCTATGAATGAGTTGATGAATCAAAAAAATTAGAAGCCCTTAAAAATATAGAAAATCAAAAAAAATCAATAGAAATAGCAAAAAAAGAATTGGAAATTCTACAAGTAAATCATCAAATTGCACTTGATTCTGCTCAAAAAAATATTGAATTTAAAAAAGAGGATATTTTACAAATTCAAAAATCTCTTCAAGATGAAGAACAAAATCTTGAACAAACAAAAAAAGAACAACAAAATAATCTTGCAACTACAGAAATTGAAACACAAAATACACTTCAATCTTTGGTGTTGGATTATAAAAAAGATCTCAATACTGTACAAGAATCGATTGAAAGTATTGATTATATTTTAGGTTATACAGAAGCAAATAAATCAAAAAATGATGAGTATGAGATTTATCTTTCTGCTAAAAATTTATCCCATCTCACTGAAGCAAAAAAATATCTTTGACTTGCCATAATTGATTATAATAGTGCAAAAAATCCTGATTATTCTGATTTGGAAAATTTGCTTGTCTTACAAAAATGAATGTTTGAAAATTTATTTTTAGCAGTTGATGCAACATATAATGTTTTAGAAAATACAGTTGAATCAACTGCACTTTCTCAATCACAAATTGATTCAAAAAAATCACAAATGTCTTCTCTGCGCAGTAAAATTCAATCGAGTCAAACCTCTATTTTAAATTATGATAAAAAACTTCAAACACTCAGTAATGTTGAACTGCTTCAATGAAGTCAAAGTCTTTCCTTAGAAAAAATCAATAATTCTTTAAAAAATTATCAAACATCACTTGATAAAGCTCAGAATGATCTTTCTATTCTTGAGAAAAACCTTGAACAATTACATAAAAATCAAGCAATAGAATTTCAACAAAAAGAAAATTCTATAAAAAACTATGAAGAAAGTATTATTATTGCTCAAAAATCCTATGAGGAACTTATAAAATGACCAACTGATGCAAATATATCTTCAGCAAAAAATGATATTAAAAAAGCAGAGTTGTCATTAGATGATGCTCAAAAGGAGTTAGAAAATTATAAGCTTATTGCACCATTTTCTGGAATTGTAAGAACTCTTGATATAAAAGTGTGAGATAATTTGGTAAGTGATAATTCGAAATATATTTATTTAGAAAATCCAAATTTGGTCGTTATTCCAGTTCAACTTGATCAGGTAGATATTGTAAAAGTAGAAGTTGGGCAAAATGCAAAAATTACATTTGATGCATATCCAACACAAGTCATAAATGGAAAAATATCACTTATCGATTATACTCCTTCTCAATCAAATGGAGTCGTTACTTACACAATTAAACTGATTATTGATGATGATATGTTTGATAAAAAAATTCTTTCTTGAATGACAGCTGATATAGAAATCGTAACTCTTTCAAAAGAAAATGTTTTACTTCTTGATTCTCAAGCAATTACTACAAAGAATGATATAAGTTATATTACACTTCAAAATAATTCTCAAATAGAGATACTCACTGGACTTGTAAGTAATGGGAAAACAGAAATTATTTCTTGAATTCAATCTTGAGAGAGAGTGATACTTCCAAGTTTTGTATCATCATCTTCTCAAACATCATCAAATGGAACTTCTCTTATAAATATTTGATGAAATACTTCAAGAAATAGTGGAAATAGAAACTTTTGATGAAATAGCTTTGCTCCTCCTGGATGATTTTAATACTAATTGAAAAATATGTTGATTCTTAAAAATATTACAAAAACATATGAAGTTGCTGGAAATACTTTTCAGGTTTTGAAATGAGTTGATATTGAGATACATCAAGGAGATTTTGTATCTATTATGTGACCTTCATGAAGCGGAAAATCAACTCTTATGAATATTATTGGAATGCTTGATACTCCTACTTCTTGAGAATATGTTTTTTCTGAAACGTGAGTTCATACGTTGAGTGAGGATCAAATGTCAAAAATTAGGGGAAAAAATATTGGGTTTATTTTTCAATCTTATAATTTAATTCCAAGAATGAGTGTACTGAAACAAGTTATGCTTCCATTAGCATATGCAGGAGTTTCTTATAAAGAACGTGAAAGACAAGCACTTCTTGCACTTGAAAAAGTTGGACTTCTTGAAAAAAAATTTAATAAACCAAATGAACTTTCTGGTTGACAACAACAAAGAGTAAGTATAGCAAGGGCTTTAGCGATGAATCCAGCATTTATTTTAGCTGATGAGCCAACAGGAGCACTTGATACGCAAACAGGAATTGAAATAATGAATCTTCTTGTTGATCTGAATAATGAATGAAAAACAATTATTTTAATTACTCATGAAAAAGAAATTGATGAATATGCTAAAAAACATATTCTCATAAAAGATGGAGTAATAGTATCTTATAAATAAAAAATATGATTTCACTATTTGAAAATATTCAAAATTCATTTGAATCTATTTGGGCAAACAAACTCAGAGCATCACTGAGTATGTTATGAATTATTATTTGAGTTTCATCAGTGATTATTTTAACTGCGATTTGAAATGGAAGTCAAGCAGAAATTGTCTCAAAAGTTGAAGAAATGGGTACAAATATTCTTACTATTTCTCCAGCACGTTCATTTGGGTGAGCGTGAAGCCGTAGTACAGCAACAAATATACTCAATGCAAAAATGGTGCAAGCTCTTTGATGAGTTTCTGGAATTTCATCAATACTTCCAGTGATTTCTTCAAATGGACAGGCTGTTTTTTGAAGTACAAGTACTTCAGTAAGTTTATTGTGAGTTGATAAAAATTATTTTACTGGGAAAAATATAAATATTATTTATGGAAGTAATTTTTCTGCAAGAAATATAGAAAATTTAGAAAAAGTAATTATTCTTTGACAAACTGTGGTAAGTGAACTTTTTTGAGAAGAAAATCCTGTGGGAAAAAGATTAAAAATAGGGAATAATGTATTTGAAGTGATTTGAATAATAGAATCAAACTCTACTTTGAATACATCTGCATTTATTCCTCTTACTACTTCATCGGTTCGTGTTACTTGACAAAAATATTATTCTGAAATTATTGTGGTAGCTGAAGAAAGTACTCAAATAAATATAATTGAATCTGCTTTGGATATAGAATTACAAAAATTTTTATGATTAACAGCTTCTTCAACTTTACCATATAGAATTCTTAATCAATCAGAAATGCTTGAAAATCTTTCCTCAATTACACAAACACTGACTATGTTATTATCATGAATTGCTGCAATCTCACTATTGGTGTGAGGAATTTGAGTGATGAATATTATGCTTGTATCGGTTACAGAACGTACGAAAGAAATAGGTATACGTAAAGCAATTGGTGCTACAAAAGCAGATGTATTGATACAATTTATGACAGAAAGTTCGGTTTTGAGTATTTTGGGATGAACTTTATGAATTGCTTTGAGTTATTGAGTAGTATTTTTATTACATATTTTTTCAATAGCTGCTGTTATTTCATTTGATTCTATTGTAATGAGTTTTTGTTTTTCTCTGATGATTTGAATCGTTTTTTGACTTTTACCAGCATACAAAGCTTCAAAACTAAAACCAATTGATGCATTACGTTTTGAGTAATTTTTCTTATATTCCTCTTACTTCATTTTTTTATAATAGATCATGTAAACTTATAAAGTGTTTACATGATTTTTTGTAAAATATTTCCTTGCATACGCAAAAAGGTTTGAGACACATAAAAAATATTCTTACTTCTGTCTTACACAAAAAACTTATTATTGTATAAGTAATTTTCGCGAAAGATTACATTTTAATTTTTATTTATTGATTTTATAACTATGAAAAATAAAATACTTCTTGCTGCATGAGCAGCACTTGTGACTACTTTTGTTACTTCTCAAACACTTGCTCATTTTGGTATGAATCCAATACAATCGCAACTTTCAGAAGAAGAAAAAACCAAAATTGAATCTCTTACTTCTGAAGAAAGAGTAAAATATTTTGAAGAAAAACGTGAAGAATGAGAACAAAAAAGACTTGCTTGAGAAAATGTTATTGATAAACTTTTAAATTTTGAAACGCTCACTTCTGAAGAAAAGCAAATTGTAGAAGAATTAAAACAAGAAAGAGCTTCTCAAAAAGCAAAGAAACAAGAAATGGAAAATCAAAGATCTCAAATAGAAGCAATTCAAACAAAATTGAAAAATTCTGAAACATTGACTACAGAAGAACAAGCCATTATTGATAATCTAAAAAAATGATTTTGAAATCAAAAATGACAAAGAAATTTTGGAGGGAAAAATCAAAAAGCATCATTTGATATTGATAGAAAAAAATGATTTGGACAAACTCAAGAATAAAAAAAAGACAAGTTTTCTTGTCTTTTTTTCTTACTTGTTTCTTACCAAAAATGAATATAATAATACATATAAATATCTCTAATTTTTCTTAAAATATGAAAGTTTTACTCTTAGAAGATAATGTACAAATAGCTCAAAATATTGTTCGTTTTTTATGACTTAAAAATATTTTTTGTGAAGCTGTTTTAGATGGAAAACAATGATATGAAAAAGCTATGAATCATTTTTATGATGTTATTATTCTTGATATCAATTTGCCAAATATGTCTGGGAATGAGATTTTAAAATCATTGAGAGAAAAGCATAAAGATACTCAAATATTGATGCTGACTTCATATTCTACAAAAACAGATATTATTGATTATCTGAATTTGTGAGCTGATGATTATATGACAAAGCCATTTGATTTAGAAGAACTCTTCGCTAGAATTCAGGCACTTAATAGAAGAAACTTAAAAAATAAATCAAATATTATTTCATTTTGAGAATATGTTCTTGATATTGAAAAAGTAGAATTGTGTAGAAATGGAGAAAAAATAAAACTTTCAAGTTTAGAGTTTCAGCTTTTAAAGTATTTTTTTCAAAATCCATGAAAAACTCTTTCTAGGCAAGAATTATATGAAAAAGTATGGGGAGAGTTTGATGGAGATATTATGTTTAGTAAAACAGTAGATGTTTATATTGGATATGTAAGAAAGAAAACGCAACCAACTCTTATTGAAACTATAAAAGGGCTTTGATATAGATTGTGAGAAATATAATTGTATTATTTTATTATAACTTTTATGAATCAAGATGTATTTGTAACCACCCGAAAGAAATTAGCATTCATTTTTGCAATGCTTGTTTTTTGTATTTCTTTGATTTTATGATCATTATTTTTTACTGGGAAATACTTAAATATTTACGATAGAGATAAGAAAGAATTTGAACATTCAACCCAAAATTTTCTTTCTCTTCCTCAAAGAAATAATAGATTTTTTGAAAGAGAATTTATAGGAGGGAAATACTTAAATATCAATAAAAAACCCGAAAGGTGAATGGAGTTATGAATGAGATTCTTAAACTTTATTATTTTTGATGAAGATGGAAATATTTTAGAAGAAAACATTACGCAAGATATTTGAGATTTTAGTATAGAAAAAGTAAGTTTTTCTTGAGAAATCTTCTCTCAAGGAGATTTGTTTATAAGATGAGAAAATCTTGTTATAGAATGAAAAAAAGTCAGTGTGTTGTTTTTAAAACCACACATGTATGGCTTTTGAGATTATATGAAAGAACTCTTCAATTTTTTATTGGTAAATATATTGTTTAGTTTTTTCTTTTATTTCGTATGATATATATTCACTATAAAAGTTTTACGACCTGTGGAGGAAAATATTGCTGAAATGAATGCTTTTATTCATAATGCTGGACATGAACTCAAAACTCCATTATCGGTAGTACAAAGCAATTTACAACTTTTACAACAGATGAAAAGTTATGAAAGTGATTTGATAGAAAATTCTGTTTCAGAAATCCATAGAATGGATGAATTGATTCTCGGACTTTCTCAACTTTCTGATATTTCTTCTTTTTCCCACCAGGAAAAAATAGTAATTACAGAAAGTATTGAATCAATATTACAAGAATATAAACAGCAAATTCAAGAAAAAAATATTATTTTTACATTTGAAAAAAATGCAAATCCTATATTATATTGAAATAAATCCTATTTTGAGATTCTTTTTTCAAATCTTCTTTCCAATGCAATCAAATATAATCAGAGAGATGGACATATTTCTATTTTGTTAGAAAAAAAATATTTTTCTATTTCAAATACTGGGATAATGATTACACCTGAACAACAAGAAAAAATATTTGATAGATTTTATAGATGAGATCTTTCTCGTACTACACAGGGATTTTGAATTTGACTTTCTTTAGTAAAAAAAATTTGTGATATCTTTTGATGGAAAATTTCTGTACAAACTTTTGAAAATAAAAATATCTTTAAGATAGAATGGTAAAAAACCTCCTGAATTCAGGAGGTTTTTTATGAGAATAATTATTTTTTAATAAACGCTTTTGCTGTTCATTCAAGATCTTCGAGCTCATCGGCCAGTCCTCATAAGAGATCATCTGTCCCGAGCGAGAGAGAATTATTGTTAACATAATTTTCAATTTCATTTTTTAAGTTTTTGATGATATCATAAGCTCTTTGTTTTTGTGATTCAAGATTGTCATCTCTGAGCTGTCCATCAAGGTCAATATATCTTTCACCGATTTTATGAGAAATCTCAAAAAGTTTTTCATAGAAATCAGCTGTTTTTTCATGAAATACAATATCGGTTGTTTTTGTATTGATATGAATTTGAAGGAGTTCTAAATACACTTCAAGTGCTTTTTTATGCAATTGTTTCATAGTATTATAGATTATATTCTAAAATGAGAATTATTCTCATAAATATATATTATTTATTTTTTTATCTTTGTCAAAAGATTTTAAAAAAAGAGGGGACACCCTCTTATAATAATTTTTTTAGTTCACTCATAACATCTTGCTCTACTTCAAAAATATTCTTTCATTGAACTACAAATCCAGAAGCTCTTTTATGTCATCATCCACCAAAAATACTACAAAAAACTGATAAATCAATTCCATCAGTTTTTCCTCGAAAACTTCCTTTGACTGTATTTTCTCCAATTTCATAAAGTAAAAAAGCAACCTGAGACCCTTCTATAGTCGTTAAAAATTCATCAATCAATCAGGAAATATCTTTATCGGTTGTTTGTGTTTGAATAAATGTTGATTTTGGGACAATATTCCAAACAATTCTCCCATTTTCTATATCTTTGAGTCATTCTAAAATATTTCCCCAAAGTTTGATGCGATTATATGGTTTTTTCTTGAATAAATTCAGGATAATATCTTGATGACGAGGTTTATATGTCATGAGTTCTCCAGCAGTTTGTAATGCTTTTGCTGAAGAGTTTGTATTGAAAAAACTATTTGTATCTGTAATGAGTCCAGTCAAGAGAAAAGTAGCAATTTCACTATTCATATATTGAGTAAAATCAAATTCTTTAATAATATCAAAAGTAATTTCGCAAGTACTTGAAGCATCAGTATCAATAATATTGATACTTCAAAAACCTGGATTTGAAATATGGTGATCAATAACTACAAAAGGAGTTGATTGAAATACTCAAATATGTTGACTATAGATTTCTCAAAGTTGTTCTATTGCTGCAGCATCAAAAGAAATAATGAGATCAGGTTGAAATTCAGTGATATCAAATGTTGGGTCAAATAACTCTTCTTTTGCAAGGAACGCAAAAGTTTCAGGAGTGCATTCCACATTTACTGCTTGAACTTCATATCCTCAAATAGCTTGTAGTATATAATAAAAAGCACTCAAACTTCCATACGCATCACCATCCATTCTTTTGTGATTGATGAGAAGAATCTTTTGTGAATGTTGGAGATAATTTTTGAGTTTTTCTTTTTCTGATGAGAGATCAATTTGTAACATATGACTATTTTTTATAAATTAAGGTTGTATTATAATGAAAAAATAAAAAATACAATAAAAAAAGAGCTACTTGGTAGTGCTCAATTTTTTAAAGAAATCATATTCTCAACAGTCGACGATACAAAGTTTTGAGTTGTCTGACTCGGAATGTGATAAATGGTTGAAGTCTATCCGAAACTTCGGTTTATCTCAACTGCTACAACAGAATGAATCTGGAACATTTGAAAAGAAATTTTTAACCCTCCTTGGGTGATTTTTTGAAACGATTCACCTTGTTTCTTTATTTTTGTTTTTAGAAAATCCTGAGATTTTCAATTTTTCTAAGATTTTTTTGTGTTATCCCTTTTGTTTGAAATATTTAAAAAATATTCCCAACAAAAGGGACAACTTATTTTTCCGTTTTTGTTTTTATTTTATTTTTTGTGTATGGGATGATTGTCGGATTCACAAGTCCCTTCTAGGAGAGTCAAAAATTTTAAAGATCAAGTTGAGAAGATTTCTAACTTCTTTATTGAAGTGAACTTCTTAACTTACAAAATAATTATATCATGAATCCCCGAAAATCTCTAATATATTTTATTGACAATCATTTATTGTGTTTTGTTATATTTTTATATATTCTATAACTTTATTATTGTAAAGCCAATAATTGAAAAACTAAAAATATGTCTTTTAAAAATATATTTTCAAAAAAATACTGAGAAAATGAGATGGAAAAATGCAGAAAATAGGTGAAAAATATAAATATTGTTCTTTTTTTGTATACAGATTTTTATGCATTGAAGGAGAGTGTGAAAAACTTGTAAAAAAATATAATTTTTTCTTATTTTAAGCCAAAGAGAAATATTTGACAAAAAATAAAAGAATTTCTTAAATAAAAAACACTTCATTTGAAGTGTTTTTTATATTTTCCAATTCGTATATTTTTCTAGTCAAAGTCTTTCATCATCAAATAAAAAGAGTTTTCATTGATTTTGAAGAATTTCAAGAACTTCATCAACTATTTTTTGTGATACATTGTTTCCATATAAGTTTTTTCCTTTCATTTTTTCATTTCAAATTGCTCATTGAATAATTTCAGCAATCAAATTTGAATTTACAGGAGGAGCAATAATATTTGCTCAATGAAGGATTGTTTCAGTTCTATCACTTCCAAATCTCAGAGTAACACAAGGAGTTCCAACAATATTTGCTTCCTCTTGCATACTTCCACTATCAGTTACGACAGCACCAGCTTGAGAAATCATATCAATCACTTCTGAGTGATGAGCAAGAGCTGGTCAGTATGCAAAATTTTCTTTGTAATTTTGTTTGAGTTCTTCTATATCAGCTCTGAGTCAATAATTATCAATAGCCCATTCTGAAGCATAGAGTCCAAGAAAACATACTGGAGTTCCATTTTGAATAAGTTTTTTTAAGGCATAATACAGAGTGAGAAATCTTTCTTTTTTTTCACAATTTTCTCTTCTGTGAATCGTTACAAATATAAAATCTTTTCCTTTCATATTTGGATAAGATTCAAATGCTTTTGACTTAGAAATTTTTCTTTTTGAAATTTCTATTGCATCAACAACAGTATTTCCAACAACTTTGATTTTTTTAGGATCATGTCATTCTGAAATAAGAGTTTCTCTGTAGAGCTCTACAGGAGCTGCAAAAAATCACGTTGATCATTCAATACTTCTTGTATCAAATTGTTCTGGAAATGGTTCTATACTTCCAAGTTCATAGATATTTCTTTCTTGTAATGATGTATAATATTCATCCCAATTAAAAATTCCAGATTCAAAATTTTGAAAGAGTGTTTCATAAAATTCTTTTTTTGGAGTGAGAGTTCGAATTCCAGCTTCTACGTGTACGACTGCAAATTTGTTGAGAAAAGCAGCTTTATCTGCTGTTGCAGCTGTAAGAGTATCTCCGTGAACATAAGGAATAGGAGTTTTTTTATATGTATCATTGAGTTCTACTAAAAAATTTCCAAGTCTTTCAACTATGAGTGAAAATTTTTTATGAATTGGTCCAAAAATATTGAGATTGACATCAACTTCCATTCCAAATTCGGCTAAAACTCATTGAGAAAGATTGTAATCATAATGTTGTCATGTATGGACTAAAACAACAAGTTCATTTCTTTTTTTGAGTTCAAGATAGAGCGGAGCTTGTTTGATAATATCAGGTTTGGTCGCAATCATGATGATATGAGCATATTTTTTTGGAGATTGTTCAATATCAAACCAAAAATTTTCACGGATAAACACTTCGTTTTCTTTGGTGATAGTATGTTCTTGTTTCATAAAAGGGAAAAACAAAAGATAAAATATTATTCGGAGTGTACTTATTTTTTTCAAAACTTCAACTTTGTTTTTAGAAATACTTGATTTTCTATAAAAATATATACAATATAAATATAATTTTAAAAAATGTATATGAAAGAATTAGTATATTTACATAGTATTGGATTAACTCATAAAAAATTATTTCAACTTTTTTCTCGTGAACAAAATTATGCTGATGTGTTTTATAATTTGAGTGAATCAGATTTAAAAAAAGCTGGTTGTTCTTCAACTGAAATACCAGAAATTTTGTCTAAATATCAATGACTTGATACAAAAAAAATTGATTCTCTTCTCACACAAAAAAACATTACAATTATTACTTTTTTTGACTTAAATTATCCACCACTTCTAAAAATGGCTTCTCAAGTACCATTTCTTTTATATGTGAGATGAAAAATAGAGGTAAATGATAATTTTTTTGCTGTTGTTGGAAGTAGAAAAATGAGTGTGTATGGGAAAAAAGCAGGACAAAAAATTATATGAGATTTGAGTGAATATTTTACGATTGTGTCGTGATGAGCTGGATGATGTGATACACTCGCACATCAAATATGTGTAGAAAAATCAAAAAAGACGATTGTAGTTTTTGGAACCGGAATAGATCTTTCCTATCCATCAGGAAACGCTGTATTATTTGAAAAAGTAATTGAAAATTGAGGGGCTTTAGTGTCAATTTTTCCACTTGGAACTCCTGGATCAGTCTATACTTTTCCAGTGCGCAATGAAGTCGTTGCGGGGATGAGTAGGGGAGTTTTGGTATTAGAAGCTGGGAAAAAATCTGGAACACTCATCACAGCACAACTTGCACTTGATCAAGGAAAAGATGTGTTTGCAATTCCATGAGATTTGTTTCATCCCAACTTTGAAGGATCTCATGATTTGATCAAAAAATCTGCTGCTCAAATGATTACTTCAAGCCAAGATATTTTAGAAGAATATCATTTTTCTCCAAAAATTCCAAAAGTTGAAACACTTTCTTTTGAAAATGAAATTCAATCACATATTTTTGAGCTTTTGAAATATAATCTTTCTCTTAATATTGATGAAATTATAGAAAAAACTTCTTTTTCATATGGAGAAATTTCTCTCAATCTTTCACTTTTGGAATTGCAAGGAATATTGAAAAAAGATTTGTTTGGAAAATATGAAAGAATTGGCTAATTTCTATTTTGAATTTCTGAAAAAATTTGTATAATCTCTTCACGGGGCTATTTCTGGTTTCTATTAGGAGAATATGTCGCGCTTATATGCTATTCGGGAGATGTCTTTGCCTTCCGCAATCAATCAAAGACAACAACAAATGCAAACAATAGAATTGCTGCTGGTCTTAAAGCTTTTACAGCTAAAGTTCCTTCTTTTGGTCAAGCTATCGCTGCTTAGTCAGTTGTAACGAAACAAAAGTAAAATGTGGTCATCCTCAGGGATGTGTGCCGATTGGCCTGCCACAACATCGAAGTATTTGTCACTTGAATGAATACCAGATTACCAAATCAAGTTTTGAAAGAAAGGTTGTGAAATGGTCTTTTTCTTTCTCATATCAACAGATCGTTTTCTTGAAAAGAGTATTGGTGTGTTGATAATCTTTTCTCGTATCTCAATACACTATAATAGTAGAAATATTTGTGAGGCCTTCTAAGACACGAGTTCGAATCTCGTTAGCTCCACCAAGCCAAAAACTCAACATTTTTGATAAAACTGAAAGGTGCTTTTAGCTCATAGCTAAGCACTTTTTTGTTTCCCAATTTTAAGTTCTCAATCATAGCAAAAAAAGTGTTATAGAATTGAGAACTTTTTTGTATTTTATCATTACTTTTCAGCATATCTAAAACAAAAATAAGGTATTTTGTAAAATCAATTATTTTTCAATACACCTTCTTTGCTTCTTCTTGGTTTTGAAGAAGTTTATTTTCGGAAGTGAGTTTATTAATTTCTGAATCGATCAGAGTAGAACTTTTCTCAAGAATTTGTTTACTGATTGTGCTTTCTATAAAACTTTGTGTTAATTCATCATTCTTTTTATTTAATTCGTCAATTTTTTTGATATTTTCTATAAGTAATAATTTTCTTTCTTTGTTATTTTTTCAATATTCTTTTTCAATTTCGGTAATAGTTTTTTCCAGCACGCTTTTCTTCGGAATTATTCAAAGAAGAATTTTTTCAAATTCTGGTTCTAATTTATTTAAATTTACGTAAGGCTCTACACACTTAAATGGAAATACAGCATTAATTTGTTTTGGACATTTTAAGTAACGGTTCATTTTTTTATCATCACGAAGCATAAGTCTCCCACAACTACATTGAAATAATTTTGGAATACCCGTCCTACTATAAACAAAATCTCATCTTTTATCTTTTTGTTTTTTAATTTCTTCACATTTATTGTACAATTCTTCAGTGATGATAGGATATACATAATCAAGATCATATTCTTCAATATGTTTTCATGGTCGATCCACTCACCAGAAAATATATTCCTCTTTTGATAAATTCCAAGTTTTTACTCTTTTTCCACAATAAGTTTTTGTATTGAGGATAATTTCAACAAGCCTTGGACTCATTTCGTGTTTGTATTCCTCAGGAAGTTCAGACTTAATTTTTTTATAAAGACTTTTATTTCAATACATACTGGTTGAATAAAGCTCAAAGATTTTTTGAACTATTCCAGCTCTCTCACTATCTTTAATGTAAGTTCCATTTACTCTCTTGTATCAATAAGGAGTATTTCAGCCAATATCTCATCAATTTTGAAGTTTTTTTCTAATTCATAACTTTATCCTGAATGATAGTTCTTCAGAATATAATACGCTTCTGTTTTGGATGTCTCTGATCATGTATCTTCCCATATAACTATTGAGAAGAGGTTCAGAGATAGAAATAATTTCAAGTTTTTTTTCTGTAGCTACCTGATCTATTATATTAAAGTCATTTATGTTCCTACTTATTCTATCCCACTTAAAGACAACAAGTCAGGTAATATCTTTTGATTTTTTTAAAAAATCAATCATTTCTGAAAAAACTACTCTTTTACCTTTATACGCACTGTTTTCTTCTTTATAGATGTGTACCAGTTCAATATTATTTTCAAGAGCATATTTCTGTATTTGCTCGACCTGAGAGGGGATAGAGAGATTTCTTTGTGCTTGTTCGAAGCTCGAAACTCTCACGTATCATATGTATTTTGCCTTTATATTCATAGGATTTCTTTAATAAATAATGAGATTTTTACATCTTTAATTATAATTTTTCATTTTTGATTTTTATCAATAATTATTTCATCAAAAAGTACTTTAATCTTTTTATTTACAATTTGAGGGGTATTATTGAGAATGTTTTGCGTATCTGAGAAAATAGTAAGAAAAAGTTCCATTTCTTTGTTAAATTCATCATCAAGATTTTTTATTTCAATTTCTGTATTATGTAAATAGCGAGAATATTCAGTCATCTCTCTGTTATATATTACCATTAACTCATCAGAAGGAGTCGTATTAAGAAGCTTATATTTATAATCATTCAACATTCTTTCATAGACCATTTTTTTTGCCTTAAGGGGTTTTTCATTTTTTTTGAAATCTTTTTGAATTTTTTCTATAGTTTTTTCCTTTAAGAATTTAATTATTTCAGGTGTAAATTTAATTTTTTTAAAAGTTTTATCTAATAATAAAGCCTCATTAATTTTTTTTTCAGATGCTCAGAAGCATTTTTCATCATTTTTTCATCTTTTTCTCGGTCTGTATTGTACAGTTCATTTTTGTAAATATGACTCAAGTAATATTTTTCATCAGTTTTTTCAGATTCAATAGAGAATATCTGAGAAATTTCATGTTTCATCCAATTCATTTTTTCAATATATTTTTTTTGTTTCCTTTATGAGTTGGAATTTATAATCATCGATTATTTGCAATTCAGGGAAATAAAAACTAAAAGTCATTACTCAACCAATTTCATTGATTCCATCAACTGTAAATTCTTCTTTTTCAGATTCTGAAATATTTTTAATATAATTAATGATTAATTCATCATTTATATTAATCTCATTCGTAAATTTTCAATTATATTTGAGTTTATTATCTTTATTTGAACTGTTTTCGAGAATATTACGAATGAAATTCAAATTCTCAGAAAAATCTTTGTTTACAGCAGTACCTTCTTTCTCTTCTTTTATTTTTAATTTATGTTGTTGAATAATAAGTTTGTCTTTATCTGATAATTTTTCCCATATTTTTGAGTAAATTTCTTTTTTTATTTGATTTATTTTTGTTCTATCCTCAGTTGCATCTCAGGTTTTTTCTTTTAAAAGTAGACTATAGTCTTCGTCGTTTTCTAAGAGATCTAAAAATAAATCGAAAATTTCTATAATAATGGCTTGATGAAGAGGATTTATGATAATTTTATTATTTTTATCTTTCATGTATCAGAAAATCAATCTTCATCATAATGACTCTATTCTTCAACGAATCAGATTTTGAATTCTTGATAAACTTTGCCTGTTAGAGAGCTTTTCAGACTCAAAAATTGCAAAACTTGAAAGCATCCTAAAGAGAAGTTTTCAAGTAGGAGTATTTTCGATTGTTTCTGTTGCAGATATAATCCTATAACCATGCTCTAATAACTTTTCTCACTTTGTAAAATCTTGAGAGTTTCTTGCAAACCTATCAAGTTTGAATACATAAATTCATCAGTATTTTCTATGTTCTTTTTTCTTTTTTGCATCTTCAAGAAGAGTTTTCATCATGAAATCAAACTCCTCTCTATCTTTTTTTTGTCAACTCTCTTTTTCTTCAATAACGACGGTTGTATGTCAATTTTCTTGAGCAAGTCATAAGAGGATATTTTTTTGATCTTCTAATGACATGTCGTATTCTCATACTTTAGAGATTCTTGCGTATATAAAAAATATTTTTCAATCTTTTGACATATTTTTTAAAATTATTTGAATAAATTGCTCATTATTATATTTTTTTTATCGAAAAAATACAGACAAAATAAAAAATGAATACTATTACAGTATTCATTTTTTCTCTATTGAGAGATTATTTCTCATCAGGATAATATCATCCTTGAGGTATTGTATAGAAATCAGATTATGTATTACGGATTTTTTTCCGTGTTTAAAAAGGCTTCTAATTTTTTTTCGAAGTCTTTTTCTGCTTCAGAGCTCATTTTAAAAGACATTTCTTGATTCTTGTTAGAAATATCTGATTTTGTAGTCCTCTTTTGCTTTGATATATTGAACATTTTTACGTTAAAGTAAACGTAAGATCTTACTAAATATTATTATGCATTTATTATCAATTGACATATAACATAAAAATTATGTTTATAATTTTTATGTTATAAACATATTATATTAAAAAATAAATTTCTTAAAAAATCGAAAAAAGTACTTAAATTTGATTTATTTTGATAGAAGATTATAGTCTACTTTATTATTTTCTAACCTGTAAACTTTATGAAAAAACATATTTTTTTGTATGGTAGAGCTGATTGATGTCTTTATTATTCTAATAATGTAATAAATACACAATGTTTAAAAGAGATGTGAGCAAGTATTAAAAAAAGGAGAAAGAAAAAAGACTATACTCAAAAGTCATTAGCAGCTAAATTATGAGTTGATAGAGGATATTACTGATTAGTAGAGAATGGAAAAACTAATCCTACATTACTTCTTTTAAAAAGAGTTTGTATTGAACTTGATATGCATTTAGTTATTACTCCTGATAATTATGAATCTTAATTTTAGAAAATAAAATTGATATTTGTAGTAAAAATGATATATTAGGGGTTATATTTATTTTTTAAGTTTTAAAAATATGATATGAATTTTTAAACCAGTAAATAATGCACACTGATATGATATTAGAGAGTTTGAAGTTATTAATTGAAAACCATGACCATATAAATGGGTAGCAATTGCAAACTATCAGCATGATATTAATAATTTACCTATTTTTAAACCAAAAGTTCACTGTTTAGATATGAAGGAATACTTAGATCAGTTTTCTAATTATGGTGAGGCGAGTAATCAAATTAACTTATTTTAATTTCTAATATTATGATATGTACATCTCTAAGTTACAGATAAGAAATTATAGAAACTTCTCTAATTCAACTTTTATTTTTAATGATTGAGTGAATACAATTATTTGAGAAAATGCCTCTTGAAAAAGTAATATGTTAGAGGCTTTGAGAATAGTAATTGATAACAACCTTGCAAGAAATTATAGGTTATTAGATACTGATTTTTCAAGAAATTTAAAAAATTATAAATGACATTGGGTAATTATTAAAGTAGAATTCTCAGAATTATGAAATACTGAATGAGAGGAATTTATAAAACATCTATTAGAACAGTGAGATTCAACTAAAGGATCAATTATATTTTATTTTAGACCTAAAATCAATATAAGACAAAAATTATTTCAATTAAATTCATTAAGAACTTTAGAAGAAAGATTAGAGAAATTTAATGAAATTATTAATCAAGTAACAATTTATGATTATGAATGAATTCAAAAATGAAAGTGAGAATTTGATGTATCAAGTGATGAAAAATATAAAGAGATAGTTGGTGATTTTGATAATTATATTTTTTGAGATCCTTCTAATGAACAAACAGCAGTTATATGAGTTGCAGTTGATAGTAAATTTTATGAATTTTCTAGTGAAATATCATGTACCTATATAAAAGCCTTAAGAGACGCAGAAAATGAATTGAAAAGTTATAATAGAAATAACCCTTTATGAAAGATGTTGCAGGATCTTGCTAAAAATTGAATTAGTAAATCAGATATTAAGCTAATAGAAACTTCAGTAAGAGATCTGAATGAGAAAATCGAAACAAATAGTGAAATTATGGAATTGTCTCATTGAATAAGAAATGAATTAAAAAATACTATATGATTAACTTACTCACCACAAATTAAAATATCTTCAGAATTATCAAATAATATAGGATCAATATTCAAATCATTAAGTTTAAAGGTATGAGACTCATATAGTGATTATTTATGAGATTTAAAAGATATTAGTTTATGATGAGCAAACTTAATTTATATTTCTTTAAAACTTTTAGAGTATGAACTAAATAAAAAACATATAGCAAATTTTCTTCTTTTAGAAGAGCCAGAATCTCATATTCACAATCATATCCAAAAGACTTTATTTAATAATATTCATAAGAAAAAAACTCAAATATTTTTAACCACACATTCAACACAAATATCATCAATATCTAAAATTAGTTCAATGAACATTCTTTCAAATGATTGAATAAAAACAGATGTATTTTTGCCATATAACTGACTTGACCCAACACAAATAATTCATATAGAAAGATATCTAGATGCGATTAGAACAAATTTATTATTTGCAAAAAATATAATATTAGTTGAATGAGATGCAGAACAAATATTAATCCCATTAATGCTAAAAAAATCTTTTTGAATAGAGTTAGATGAATTGTGAATAAGTCTTATTAGTATATGAAGTACTTGATTTAAGAATATTTCAGATTTATTTCATGAAGATAGGATTAAAAAATATTGTGCTATTATAACTGATCAAGATAAAAGCATAGTTGACTTAACTGTTATACATGACGCTACTAATGAAGATTGAAAAAATGAGTTAGTTTATCAGACTCAATGTAAAAATTCTGAAATAAAAGGATTAGAAAGAAAAATAATTTTGGAATCTAATGAGTCTTGAAATGATTATCTTAAATCTTTTTTTGCTAATCATACATTTGAAATAGATTGGTTTTTAGATTCAGAAATAAATAAACAAACAATAATTTCTTTATTAGAAAAAATTTACTTAAGACAAACAGATATTAATAATTCAAAAACTAAATTAGAAAATACTAATAAATCAATTTCCTGAAGAGAGGCACTTAGATTGGCTAATAAAGAATGAAAATGATGGTATGCAATTTTAATATGAGATAATTTATCTATAAATAACACAATTCCGAAGTATATTTTGGAAGCATTGGCTTTTGTTTCTAAACATATTAAAAATAAAAATATTTTTATAGAAATAATTAAATATAGATTACAAGAGTTAGAACTATCATTAGAAATATTAGCTACAGATAGAGAAGATGATATTATAGTCAAATTTAAAGAAACTTTTCCAGATGATCAATTTACATATTTCTTAAATAATATATAGATATGCTTAGTGATGAACAAAAACTGGCAGTCAATACAGATTGAAATGTTCTTTTAGTAGCATGTCCATGAAGCTGAAAAACTAGGGTTTTAACTTACAGGATTATTAGAGAAATTGTAAAGAATAAAGACTTAAATAAATTGGTTGCCTGAATCACATTTACAAATGTTGCTGCTGAAGAATTAGAAAATAGAATTTTAAATAATGCGGAAAATCATAATAAACATTGGACATGAACTATTCATTCATTTTGTAATGAGTGGATTATTAAGCCTTATATGTGCTATCATGAGTTTTTAAAAAATGGATATGATATATGTAGTGAATATAAAGCTATTAAAATAATTTCTGAATTAAAAAGTAAATATAGGTTAGCTCCTTATGAGCAAATAAATACTAAAAGAAACTTAGATGGGAGTTTTATAGAAAACAGTACTAAGAAGCTACAAATATTAAATGACTATTATTCTATATTACAAGAACTAAAATTAATAGATTATGATACTTTATTATTTTATTCGTATCAACTTATTCATGATCATGCTTTTATTTCATTGAATTTATCAAATATATTTTCACTTATATGCTTAGATGAATTCCAAGATACATCTGACTTGCAATATAATATAGTTGCTAAAATAATTAATCAACAGATACAAAAAGCTAATATATTTATTGCTTGAGATAGAGATCAAGCAATTTATCATAGTTTATGATGATTAGCTAAATCTAATCAAGAAATAGATGAATTATATAAGTGAAATTTTACATTTTTATCTTTATCAGGTAATTATAGATCAAGCCAAAAAATAATAGATTATTATAGAAATTTTCAAGTTGAAAATATTAATATTGATTGATTAAATCAAAATATTCAATCAGAAGAAGCTATTATCACATATAATAATCAAGATTTTAATAAAGATAATATTTATGAATTAATTGGTACTTATATAAGTCAGAGTTTAGACTTGTGATACTTACAAAGTGATATTTGTGTGGTTGCTCCTAGTTGGCAGGATTTGTTACAAGTTGAAAAAAAATTAAAAAATATAATGACTGATGTCAATTTTTATTCCGTAAACTCCACTTCAATTCTTAGAAAAAGTAATGAATTTGCTATTTGGTATAAAATTGCAAAGTTACATTTAATGCCTAAAACTTCAAACTATTTCTTATATAGGTTAAAACTTGCTAAAGAAATTATATCTGAACTTCAAATTTTTTTAGATATTTTTTTAACATATTATCCCAAAGATATCTTAAAAATTATAAATACTATAAAAATTGAATCGGATGACGCAATTGAATATTTAGAAAATCTATTTTTAGAATTCTTAAAAGAAATAGATATTGATATTAATTTATATTCTAAATTTTTACAGAATTATAATTCTTTTCTAGAAAAATTGAAAGCATATAAGAATGAAAACATTGAAAAATGAAATACTGACATTACAATTGATTCTATAAAAAAATCTTTTCACCATTTTGAATGAGTAAAAATTAGTACAATTCATGGTGTGAAATGAGAGGAGTATAAAACCGTTATTGCTTTTTGATTATTAGAGTGAAAACTTCCTAATTGGGGAGATATAATAGATAAAAGTAATACTTACTCTGATAGAGTTTCTAAAAGATTAATGTATGTGATAGGTTCAAGAGCAAAATCTAGACTTCATTTAATTTCTGAAAATTGACATCTAAAATGAAAAAATAAAACTCCTTATGAATCAACAAGTGTTTTAACTAAAATTCAATTTAACTATGATTTAATATAAACTTATGAAATATATTTTAATATTCTTCTTGTTTTTAAACTTATTTTTACATTTATTTAAATCATTCACTATAGAAATATACTATAATCATTTTATATTGGTAAATTTTTTATTGGTATTATCTGAAACAATGGTTTTATGGAAAATAGATAATTATAAAAAGATTAATGGTGTTAAAAATGATTATTATTTTATTATGATCCCAATATTATTATTCTTAACTTTTTTTGTGTTTGATTACTTATCAACAAATTATTATCTAGATTTTCACCAAAATAATATAAAGTATGAAGTTAATAACTTTTATAATATCCATTTGGAAGAAAATAATTCAACAAAAATTGATAATTCTTATTGAATTTCAGAGTATTACTTTCAAGAATTATGATGATTATCAATATGAATGAGTATTATAGGTTATATATTAATTATTTTATTTCCATTGTTTTGACCTTTTTCTATATTACTTATTTTAGATGAAAAACTATGAGATAATATTAAGTTATTTTTTATATTATTAATAATATTTTTTATATTAAACCAATTATCTAGTCATTATTTAATTTTATTTTTCTTTATATCCTTTTTTATTCCTATTTTATTTATAAAATTATTAGATTATTTTTTTGATGATTTTTGATCCTTATTTAAAGTTATATTTTTAGTAATCTTGAATTATTTTTTTATAAATTGAACTGCTTTATATAATACAACTAGTTTTGTTTTAGACTGAAAATTTTGATTTCAAAGTATTGATATTATGTATTCTGATTATCATATAAAATGAGTAAAGAAACTTGATTATAATTTTCCATTAAAAAACATAAATAGAGATTGATATTATTATATTTATCTTAAAGAGTGCAAAGGAGGAACTAATTGTTACTTTTATCTTTGAAGTTATAAAACGAAAGATAAAAATTAATATTTAATACTATAAAACCCTACTATAACCCCACATTTTTATACTTCAGCCAAACCTACAAAAACACAAAAACATAATTAATGTAATGATATTTTTGTGTTTTGATTTCAATTTGTCCAGGAGAGATAAAAGTGAAATATCCTAATAGTGTTGTTGCTTTTTCATTGATAAAAACATCACTATAATTCAATATTTCTATAATTTGTGACGAAAAAAAACTCTGATATGAAATCAGAGTTTTTTTTTGAATAATTAGCTTAAAATTTGTCTTCTTCTCATGTAAATACTTCACACGATCAAAGTTCAAATAAGAATAATCAGGCTATCATAATTTTTTGAGAAATAGTCTAAAAATATTTTATGAGAGTTTGCAAAATAAGTCGTATAAGTCATACTCGGGACCTTGTAACTATAGGTAATATTGCTATCTTGTACTTTATCATAGATTTTGAGTTCAATATCTAACGGATTAGATACTTGAGATCATGATCAATATTTTACAAATAAGTGTTTGATATGTTTCTCGAGTTCATTGATCTTGGCTTCATTCAGATCTGGATTCAGAAGATTCATCATATGAAATACTATCAGTATTGATGGATATCTTTTTGTCTCTGGATCATAGAACGATTTATATTTTTCAGAAATTTTATTGAGTTCTTCAATCGATTTTCCTTGGAGAACTTCTCAGTAAAAAAAATCTGATGTATCATACGTATAATAATCCGTGTTATATTTTGGTTTGTATTCAAAAGTTCCATTTACATGTTTTTTCAGATTTTCAAAAATATCAGGATACATTAATGAATAATTCATTAAGATTCAAATATCTTTTCTTTTGATAAATTCTTCATCTTTTAATAAATTTTCACGTTCTTCTACTACTTTTTTAAATTCTTGTGTTAACAATAATTCATGTTCATGTTCTTTTTTAAGATTTTCTGGAATAGAGTAATGTGCATAATCAAAGATGAATGAATGATTTATAGTATCAAAAACTTTTTGTATTTTTGGATTTGAAGAAGAGAGTATTCATAATAAACTTAAAATTCAAAAAAATCAAATACCAATTCAGATGATAATACTTTTTATTCACATTAATGATATGAGAACCATTAAGACAACAATAGGAGTAATAAGTATCATGAATTTAATGATCATGAATATAGTTTCTTGTAGTAGTTGGAAAATCATACTTGAGCTCACACCATCATAACTACTAAACAATAATACAGTAGCAATTCAAAGTGAAAGAGTGAGAATAAGAAAAACAAAATATAGAGAAATAATAATTTTACTCAGAAAGTATTTTGCTCTATGATTTTTTGAATACAGAAGTATCCAATTTGCTTTATCAATACCAACAATCATATCAATAATAAAACCGATTACGAAAAAGTAGAGACACAGACTTATATGCATATTAAGGTTTCATTCAAGTGAGAAAAACATATTATATGCTTTTATGTGTGAATAGTTCTCGCTTAAGAATATCAAACTAAATAATCAGGTTCATAGAACAATACTTCAAAATAGGGAGTAAAAGAATGGCTTATATGCCTTGAGTTTTAAAAAGTCAGATTTAATTATATTCAGCATATTTTGAGTTAATAAGATTAAGATAATGTTGTTCGATATCAATATTTTTTTCTTTAATATCGCTTAAGAGTCATTCATATTTCATCACTCAATCGTTGAAAATTCAAATATGAGTACAAGTTTTTTCTATTTCACTTAATATGTGACTACTTACAATTATGGTACATCATTGAGCCTGAAGCTTTTTGAATATCTCACGCATCTCAATAACTCATTCGATATCAATACCATTGAGAGGCTCATCAAGAATCAGCACTTTTGGTTTTGAAGTCAGAGCAACAGCGATAGAAAGTCTTTGCATCATTCCAAGAGAATATGTCTTTGTAGCATTTTCGTATGAATCTTTCGGTAATCCTACAAGATCTAAAATCCCATCATAATCTACTTTTTCACCATATGTTCTATCTAAAAAATGATAGATTCTCATATTTTTGTACGCATTGTTACTTTTATACATCATTGGGTGATTAATAAGTACTCCAAGATGATTGAGAGAATCTCTACTCCAGCTTTCTCCACAGAGTATGATTTCACCATCATCCGCATGAAGAGAACCTGCAAGTACTTTGAGAATCGTTGTTTTACCAGCTCCGTTTGGTCAGAGCAATCCGTAGATTGCTCATTGTTCAACGTTCATATTCACACCTTTTAGAATTTCTTTTTTTCAGATGCGTTTTTTTAAGTTTTTTATAGTTAAAATGTTTGTCATATTATTTTATTAATTTAATTAATTCCACTAAAATTGCATATTGAGGAGAATCTTGTTTGTATTTTTCACGAAGGGTAATAAGTTTATTTTTCATTTTTGTTTTACGAGGTTCTCAAAGAGCATTTATTTCTTTTGCTAATTTTTTAATACTTTTTATGTATTCTGCCGAAAGTTTGTAAGTTGCTTGAGGAGAGTCATTTTTTAATTCTCATTTTATATTTCAATTTTTTAGATCACAAAGTTTGCTTTTCTCACCATTATTTATATCAAATGATAACAGAAGAATTTTTGTTTCATCTTTCGTAAGTTTTAATGCAATATTTCCTTTGTTTAAAACATTATTATCAATAATTATTTCAGATGAGTTGAGTAGATTTATTATATCATTATCGTTATTAAAATTAAGATTTTTTACTCAATCAGCTTTTAATCTTGATCTAATGAATGTACCATCATGTTTTACTATAAGTGATGGAATTATTTCGTTGTCAAACTCAGAAATAATTTCACCATTTTTTAAAATATAGCTTTTAGTATTCACATGTTTATTGAATAACTCTCTGAGTTTTTTCTCAGGAGTTGAATCTTGACTATCATACAAATCTTTACCAAGAGCCTCTATTTGATTTTTAAACCCTTGAGCTTCTTTTAAAAATGCATCTAGTTGATTAACATTTCAAACAACTGCATACCAATCATTATTATTACTTGAAACAGTGATTTCTAAAGTTGATATATTTCAAAAAGGACCAAAGGTTCAATATTCTGTTATGTAATTGAAAATATTACCATACCTTCCACCATCAAATAATGTTTGTTGTATTACATATTTTGTATCATTACTATTGTTTAAAATAATGGTTTTAGAATAATTCGGAATTTCTTTTACTATTTTTCAATTTTTTACAAGTTTTGCTGGTAATATTCTATCAGGATCTGCTAAGATATAACTTTCGTCATCAATGATTACATCAATATAATAATTCCCTTCAAATTCAAATGATTTTTTATCAATATGAATAATAGTTTTCGCTTGAGATGGACTAATACTTTCTATAATAAACAATTTGCTTGGACCATATTGTAGTTCAGGATAATTATTTCATACACCATTATCATCATATTTTTGTGAGATATTTTTTACTATTTTTCAATTTTCAATAATCTGAAACTCATAATTTTCATTTGTTACAAATGCATAATTATTTTTATTATAAGAAATAATAATTGATTGATCTTCTCAGAAGTTTAATTTTTGAGTAAAATTATTCTTTTTATTGATTTCTTGTACTAGAGATAATGCCTCTTTATTTTGACTTCAATAATACTCTAACCATTCTTTATTTGCCTCAGGATGAGGAGAAGGATTTATAGTATAAGAAGTAAAATATTTATCACTATCTTTATCAAATAAATTTTCATCATTAACATCAAATGATTTTGTACAATTTTCCAAGGTATAATTTGCAAAAGTAGGAGTAAGAGGGAATAATAAACTTATTAATATTCCAAGGGTAATAATTTTTTTCATAATTTATTTATTAAAAAGAGATAAAATAATTTTATATTGTTTAATAGGATAGATAACCATAACATACAGCATTCACCATGTGATATACAGACATAATATGATAAGCCAGAACCAGAATCATCACATAAGAAATAGTCTCGGTACAGGGATTAAGTGTCTGAGCATAAAGATCCCTACGTATAATGCAAAATTAAAAAATGCAAAAGTATCCTCTGAGATCATCTTAGTCGATACAAGACCAATTCACAAGACTATGATGACCCATAATATTGCAATAATTCACAAGTCTTTTTTTACATTTCTCTTTTCTTGAGAAATCGTAGCATCTATCTTTTTTACACATTTTTCACAGATGACTTTTCAATCAAGCTCATACTTATCGGAACATTCTCTACATAAGAAAATTCAGCAAGATGAACATTGTGAAACACCATCTTTTTCATTGTGGTAATAACATTTCATTACTAAAAAAATAAAAAAATAAAGAAGTTTTCTGAGTTCAGAATTCTTCTTTATTTTGTAATTATAAAATTATTTTATGACAAAATTAGAGAACCTTTACTCATTTTTTACCACAAAAATTTTACAAATAACAATAGCAGATTATAACTAGAGAATTTGTTGTAAAGGTTCTCTAGTTTGCTATAATTTGCATGAAAATCCACTCTTTTTTAAAAGAGTAGCTGATATATTCATAAAATTTTTGTGGTAACTTCATTATATTTAAAATATAAAAATGTCAATTATGCCTATTTTAAAACAAAAAAAAGAGATTTAAAAATCTCTTTTAATATAAATCTTTTTTAATTTTTCCATTAATTTTTTGTACTCTTCAGGATGTTGGTATAACCAGTATTTCCTGTCGTGTAGCCATGCAAACATTGATTCTTCAGATATGGGAATCATTTGATAATTATAGTCTTTTTTGTCAATTATTTCAAAGTAAACCAAATAAGCCTGCAAGTGCGAATCTATGAGAAGCATTTCCACTGCGGTTATTTCACCTCTTTTTTTTGTTATCTGTGTGAGAGTCTTCATTTTTGTTTTTCATTAATGATAAAATATTTTCCTTTATTACTTCAGCTCTGAGTTCAGATTTGAGATTCTCAGTGTATTTATAGATATCGTCCAAACTTATAATGTATAAATCCATACTGTAATTTCAAATATCTAACGTTCCAGATCTGAGGAAATAGAAGTTATTAAATTTTTCATATAACAGAATTTTTCAGCTACCATGCAGATATATTGTGTAACTTGAATACCATTTTCATTTTCAAGATTCAACTTGTATAATTTTTCTCATTTTATTGGTATCATATAAGACCCTATTTATTAATTTTTTCATGTTTTTAATATTAATTATTTAAATAATTTTTTTCTTTTTTGAATTTTTAAGTCCCATTTCATTTTTATGTGGTCGTTCATAATTTCAGATTTTATTGTTGTATGAACTATGTCTTTTACACCCCTGTAACCTTTTAAGATATCATAATTTTTGATATGATGCCTGTACTTTTCAATATCAAATTCTTTTTTGAGTCTCATATTATTTTTTAATTCATCGGTCATTTTGAAAAATTCTTGTTCAAAAAATTTTTCTGCTTCTTGAAGTGATATTGGATTAAATATAAGTATGTTATCTCCACGAAAGAGTCTATTGTAGACGCTCACGCTGACTTTATAATCATTTTTGAACATATTTTTAATTTTATCAGCAGTTATAGAAAACTTTTTTTCATCTGTTTTTTTTACTTCTGAAATATCATCTCATATATTGAATCAGATTTTTCTCGTATTCACTTTTTCTTCATTAAAATCATCGAATCACATGTTCGAATTGAAGACAAAGATAAAATTCTGAAAATTGATAGTTTTGTTTATGTTTTTTAATTCCATTTCCTTATTATGGAGCATGTTCATTATTGAACTGAAAAATCACGCAAAATTTGAATTTTCTGATACTTTTCATTTTTCTATTTCATCAAAAATCAGGATCATTTTTCAGTCATTTTTTTCAGCTTTTTCGTAGATTCATTGCATGATTGCATCTTCTCAATTATTAAATCAAGAAGTAGATCAAAACAATGAACTTATTTCTATATAAAAGTAGCTCGACAAGTCTATTACGTGGGTTTCGAATCAAAGAACTTTTGCTATTTCGCTTAGCAGAGCGTTTTTTCATACTCAGCTGCTACCGATCTGAAGGTACGAGCCAAGGTTATTCTCGTTATTTTTTCATCTATAGAGATACAGATGAAAGTTTTTAATATACTGCATAATAACTTCATCTTGTCATTTTATTGTATTTTTTAAGTGAATATATAGTGTTTCCAAGTCACGTTTTTCAAAGAAATACGGTTCTTGTTTGTTTTTTCATCGATTCTCTAGGTGTTCGAACATTTTTTTATAATCTTCTCGAGATGTCATTTTTTAATTGGTTAAGAAATAATACTAATATTATATATATGATTTTTTTATTTTTTGTGATTTTTTTACTTTTTTATAAAAAAATAAAGATTATTTTTCAATAATCTTTATTTTAGTTCGTAATCTCAAATTTGAATTTTTCAAGTGTCCAAATTGATGTGATATCAGTACACTGCATCTTCGTATTTTTCAATAATTTGAATCAAAAAGTTTATAAAAGTTTTCATAACAATAAATTTAAAAAATAAAGTAATGAAAAAAGAAAAAATTTGATAAAATAAAAAACAAGGTGGAGACTCTGTACTACCTTGTTTTTTCTTTGTTTTTTTAAAATACATTTTCTTTATTGTTTTTATTTTTATGAAAACTTTTTTACTTTTGTTGAAATGATTGAAAAATGAAGATTTTGGAATGTTGATAGGGGAGATTTTGAGGATGAAAGAAAAAATAAGTGATATGTTGAGTAAAACCAATATTTTAGCTTTACATACTCTATTTTTTGTATATAATGGAGAGCATTTATAGTCTTATTACAAATTATGTATTCATTATATTAGTAATAAGAAAGTTGATGTAAAAATTTTATAAAAAATTAATAACGTTATATTTTAAATTAGAGTTGATGTGAAAGAAAAAAGTAAAACTATCTGTTCTTGATAAAGTAAAAACATTTGTTACTTTTGTTAAGAAAAATAAAGAAATATGAGTTTTAGCATATTTAATTTGAATAACTACACAAGTAATAATTTTATTGCTTATTCTTTGATTTACCTGATTAAATTACATTAGTATTACTTTCTCTTTAGTACTTTTTATT
The DNA here is from genome assembly GCA_964470525.1 of uncultured Candidatus Peribacteria bacterium. Lineage (GTDB taxonomy): Bacteria > Patescibacteriota > Gracilibacteria > BD1-5 > UBA6164 > CAYYDE01. Next base: position 40,535 of record CAYYDE010000001.1, on the reverse strand, counting down.
ATTATTTTATCATTATTCTTTCTTTCAATTACAAGTTTTATAATTTTATTTATATGAGTATTTTTTTTACTCATAGCTATTTTTTTTAATGTTTGAATCCTTGGAAAAGCTATTTTTATTTTATTGTTAGGATTTTTATTTTTGATTAAGTATCTTGATTTATTTGAAGATAAAAGAAAAGAGTTTTCCAAAAAATATTGAGAAAAAATTGATCGCTTCTATGTAAAGTATTTTATTTTTTTATTTTTATTACTATTTCTTTTTATGATTATAGCTACATTTTCTTTTAAAGTAGCTATAATAAAATATGGAGATAATAAAGAAGTGTATTGAAAATATTTATTTTATAATCAGGATTATTATTTTTTAGATATTTGTTGAAAAAAACTTATCATTCCAGCAAATAAAGTTGAAAGCATTGAAATAAAAACAGAAAGCTATAAATTCTCTTCTATGAAAGCAGATGAAAAAAATTCTTTAAACGAAGACTATAATAAATTTTGTGAGAAATATTTAAAAAATGATGATTCACTGTAATTGTCCCTTATAATCTATAGTTATACAAAATGAATGATTTAATTCAAGAAATCGAAAATTATAATTGAAATAAATATTATGAATTACAAACAATTATAAATAATTACATTAGAAAACATCAGGAAAAAAATATGGAAATTTCAAATGAGGTTTTATCTGAATATCTTGCTTTTTCTTTACACCCAAATGTGAATTGATTATCTAATTGGGGAACTTATTTTTGACCTTATGCAATTTTTAATAATTGAGACTGAACCTCAACTGAAAATCCTTGAAGAAGTTATTTAACAGAAAATGTGTTAACTTATTGGAAAAATAGATCTATTAAATCAAAAAACCTATTTTTAAAAATTAGATATCTTGATTTAATTTATGATTTAAATGAGATGATTACTTGAAAGGAATTAGATTTTTCAATAAAGACAAACTTTATAGAATCATGAATATTGTGAGTAAAACATGGTGTTCTTACTTCTTTAGATGGAAAATTTTTTCTTAAAAGATTATTAGATGTGTCAATTGCTTTATCTCAAAAAAAGAAAACCAATGAACTTGTGGATTTAATAATTAGCTATGAAGATCAAATCTCTGAAGATAATAAACCTTGATTATGGGGCTTTTCTTATGACTACTTATTAGAAAATAAAAAAGTAAAATTATCGAAAGAAAATGAATCTAAAATAATTAATACTTTAGAGTTGAAATTAAACAATTTTCAAGATATTTATCTAATAAAACATGTTGGAAATAGATTAACAAGGTATTATAAATTGAAAAATGATTTTATAAATTTATTAAGAGTTTTATTAAAAATAAAAGAGATTAGCTATATTTTTATTGAGAGAAATAACGATTGATTAACAGTATCTAACTATTTTCATGAATTAATAAATTTATTTACTATTTATCAGGATAATTACAATATAAAAAGTGAAAAAGATCAAATTCTAAATGATTTTCAAAGAAAAATGAAAAATACGAATTTCGATTTTAAAGAAGTTTCTACATCTCATAAAATTACTGATAAGGAAATGAATGATTATATAGATAGTTTTTTTAATGACTCCGATAAGATTATACCAAAAATTTGTGTGAATTATGTTATAAGCATAAAAAGAACTAAAAAACTATTAGATGAATTAGTAAAAAATTATCCTTTGTCCTATATGATAAATAGAAGAACAATAGATGATAAATGATTTGTTATAAATAATACTCTTCCTATAAATGATGATTATGAGGGGAACTTATATGAACAGTTAAGACAGGACCTGCATATAGGGAGTATTTTTATTGATAGGGTATTATCAAATTTTACTAAGGTATTTCAGGTAAAGGATTTACTAAAAGAGTTCATGAAAGATACAATATTTAATCAAAAAGATGAGGTTCTATTAAAAACTATTTTGAGGAAGTACTACAAATGAGATTATTTAGAGTTCAATTTTTTAGTAATACCTTTTTTAGAAAAATCCTTTAGAGCTTTAAATGAAACACTTTGATATACAGTTATCAATTTTAGAGACAATAAAACTGAATATGTTTCACTTGATAAGCTAATATGTAGTTGATTAATAAAAAATATTTTCAAAACTCGATGAGATGATTTTGAGTTATATTTTAGATTAATTTTAACAAAAGTTGAATGATGGAATTTAAGAAATAATTTAGCTCATTGAATAGAGTTAGACTTTTTTCATAGTAAAAAGGTTTCTGATAGATTGTTTCATATATTGTTGTGTTTTATAATTATTAAAGTTCTTCCTAAATAATAACATTATTTTACTAATTTTTAATATCTAAAAATAAAAATATGAAAGAGTTATTAATTGCTATTGTTTGAGGTTTCATTTGATGACTATCTTGAATAGTTGTGTATTATTACAACTTAAAGAAGGATAGATTCTTTAGATTACAAGAGAAGTGAGAGGAGTTATTATTAACCCTTTACACTTATCAGGATATTTTATCTCAAGTTGATGATTTAAAAGATAGATATGAGATGGAAGGGGAAAATATAAAAACTCACGAAGATCTAGAAAAATTTCAATCTATCATAAGTAGACACTTTATTGAGGCAAATAAAAAGCAAAAATTAAGAGACAAAATTTGGACCTTGATAAATATTTATTTTCCATTTTTAGAAAAAGATTTTACAGAGTACACTAACATAGAATTGAATCATAGTCCTGAATTAGAATTTGATGCTTTAACTTTAAATTCAAGAGAAAATAAAATTAGTGATATATCTAAAAAATTAATATTTAAAATTAATACAGAAAGAAAAGTATTTTTATTTTTTAAAATATAAATATGAAAAAAATCTTACAATTTATAGTATCAATTTTATTATGACTTATGCTCCTTTCTATTTTTCAATACTTATTTTTAGAAAAGAAAATATTGAAGAATACAGAATCACAAAAACCAACTTTTACACTCAGCTGATGACTTAAATTTGAATAAAAATCCAAACTATACGTGAAAAAGTAAACAAAATAATAATTTTTCACTATAAGTATGATTTAATCATGAAAAAATAATTTGCATTTGTAGTAAAAAAGTATAAGATATTATAGTTTTTATAACTACAATATAAAATATGAAAATCATAAATAAGATAGCAAAAATAAGAGAAAAATTAGATATTTATGGAAAACCATATATAGATGAAGAGCTATTACAAAAACTTTTAGATAAATTTGCTCCAAATTACACTATTACAAATCTTTCTAATTTAGGACTTATTACTCCTATAAAGAGATGAAAAAATTATATAGTGAACAAGTATAATGCATTTGTTCATCCATTTGTTGTAGGGAGTTTTTATATGTGAGATGAAATGTATGTTTTTGGTGGATTATGAGTCTATAATAGATACAGTCTCAGTGAACAAGTAGCTGAGTGGCAAACTATTTATAATACAAAAATTTCTTGAAAAAAAATTATATGAGATTCTAAATTTATCTTTGTGAGACAAAGAGAGAGTTTTTTTTATGGGACAAAAAAAGAAAAATTTGAAGAATATTCTTATGAAATTATGACTATAGAAAGAGCTTTCATTCAAATGATAAAAGAGTGAAAAGAATTTGAAAGTCTTCCATATTGAATAGACAAAGATAAACTTATAAAAATAGCAACAAAATATTCTTCACAAACAATACTTACTAAAATAAAAAAATTATGTACATTGGAAAAATAAGTAATTTTCTTCCAAACTATAAAAATTATAAAATAAAAGATTTTATACAAATTTTAGATCACTCAAATACAAAAAATTTTGAGAAATCAAAATTTGAAAAAGATTTTTTACTGACTTTAATTTTAATAAAATTCTGAGAAAAATATCCTGATCTTATTTTTAAATGAGGAACGTGTTTGAATAAAATTTATTTTCCATATTTTCGTTTAAGTGAAGATCTGGATTTTGTAATCAATCAAGATCTGTGAAGAACAGCAAGACAAACTCTCTTAAAAAAATATGAAGAGGATTTTTCAAAGGATTTAAGTGTTCTGTGATTAAAACTGAGAGACGAAAGAACAAAGTTTGATGAACATAAACTTGCAATGTTTACTTTTGAATATCAATCAATTTTGGATAATTCAATTCAAACAATCAAAATAGATATTTCTCTCAAAAATACATTATATCTTCCAACTTTTACAGGACAAATAAAATCAAGCTTCCAAGATACATTTTTAGAAGAAAATATTTTTTGAAACCATTCTATTAAGTGTATTCATTTACAAGAAGCAATGGCTGAAAAAATGAGAGCGAGTCTAACAAGAACAACCCCAGCAATCAGAGATTTTTTTGATATTTGGTTTGTAAAAACAAATTCAAATTTTGATTTTCAAAATAAAGACTTCAAGAAACTTCTTGATATAAAGCTTCAAGAAGCTGATTATAAATACACTCTTGAAGAGAATTACAAGAATCTACAAAAACAAATTATCACTGATCTCAAACCAGTTTTAAATGATGATTTTGATTTTCATTTTGATGAAATTTATAATTTTATCTTATCTTTTAAAAAGTAGAGGTAATCAATAAAAAAAGATTTTGAAAAAGGTGTTTTTTGTGTATTATGCACTGGATACTTAGTCAAATGCGTAAATTTAGATATTAACCACTTCGTTATGACAACAAAAGAACTAGAAAGAGCAGAACTTCATAAAGCTATTTGGAAAATGGCTAATGATGCAAGGTGAAGTGTAGATGGTTGGGATTTTAAACAATACGTTTTATGAATGCTTTTTTACCGTTTTATAAGTGAAAACCTTACTAGATATATTAATAATTTAGAGTGATCAGGATTTGATTATTCAAAAATATCTGACAAAGAGGCTGAGTATGGAAGAAGGGATATTGTAAGTGATAAATGATTTTATATATTACCAAGTGAACTTTTTGTAAATGTTGTAAAGAATGCAAAAAATGATGCTAATTTGAATGAAACTCTTTCAAAAGTTTTTAAAAATATAGAAACTTCTGCAAATGGGACAGACAGTGAAGATGATATAAAAGGATTGTTTGATGATTTTAATGTAAATTCAAATAAGCTTTGAGCTACAGTGGAACAAAGAAATAAAAAATTGACAGAACTTTTAGTTTCAGTGTCAAATCTACCTCTTGGAAATTACCATGATAATACAATTGATATTTTTTGAGATGCTTATGAGTATCTCATGCAAATGTATGCAAGTAATGCTGGAAAATCTTGAGGGGAGTTTTTTACACCTCAGGAAGTAAGTGAACTTTTAGCAGAGATTACAACTGTGTGAAGAACACAAGTAAATAAAGTGTATGATCCTTGTTGTGGTTCAGGTTCTTTACTTTTAAAATTTGCAAAAGTACTTGGGAAAGAAAATGTTCGTGGATGATTTTATGGACAAGAGGTAAACATAACGACTTTTAACCTTTGTCGTATTAACATGTTTCTTCATGACATTAATTATGAAAAGTTTAATATAGCTCATGGAGATACTTTAATGAACCCAAAACATTGGGATGATGAACCTTTTGATGCAATAGTTTCAAATCCTCCATACTCAATAAATTGGGAATGAGATGCAAATCCTATACTTATCAATGATCCTCGTTTTTCTCCTGCATGAGTTCTAGCTCCAAAATCAAAAGCAGATTTAGCATTTACTCTTCATATGTTAACATGGCTTTCTACAAGTGGGACTGCCGCAATAGTTGAGTTTCCATGAGTGCTTTATAGATGATGAGCAGAAGCTAAAATTAGAAAGTATTTGATTGAAAATAATTATGTAGATGCAGTGATTCAATTGCCTCCTGATTTATTTTTCTGAACAACTATTGCTACTTGTATTCTAATTCTCAAGAAATCAAAAAAAGACAACAAAACTTTGTTTATAGATGCTTCTACTGAATTTGTTAGATGAAGTGCAAAAAATACTCTTACTGATGATAATCGTAAGAAAATATTGAATGCTTATATTTCACGTCAAGATGTAGAACATTTTGCAAAAATAGTAGATAATAGTGCTATTGCTCAAAATGATTACAACATTGCAGTTTCAAGTTATGTAGAACAAAAGGATACAAGAGAAAAGATAGATATTCAAGAATTGAATATTAAAATATCTGAAATTGTAGCAAAACAAAATGTATTAAGAACTTCTATTGATGAAATAGTTGCAGATATTGAAGGAAAAAAAATTAAATAATTACAGAAATTATGAATAAAATAGAACAACTATTAAATGAGTTTTGTCCTAATTGAGTGGATTTAAAAGAGTTATGAGAGGTTATAGATTATGAACAACCAACAAGGTATTTGGTAGATTCAACAAATTATAATGATTTATATAAAACTCCCGTTTTAACTGCATGACAAACCTTTATTCTTTGATATACGAATGAAGAAAAGTGAATTTATAATGCTACTAAAGAGAGTCCAGTTATAATTTTTGATGATTTTACAACAGCCTTTAAGTGGGTAGATTTTAATTTTAAAGCAAAATCATCAGCGATGAAAATGCTAACATCTAAAAATATTGAAGAATATGATCTTCGTTATGTTTTTTATGCAATGAGTTGTCTAACTTATTCTCCTCAAGATCATGCCAGACAATGGATTCAAACTTATTCAAAAATTCAAATCCCAATCCCACCTATCAAAATCCAAAAAGAAATAGTAAAAATTCTTGATACTTTTACTCTGCTGGAAGCAGAGCTGGAAGCAGAGCTGGAAGCAAGAAAGAAACAATATGAATATTATAGAAATGATTTATTGAGTTTTGCAGATGATGAGGTTGAGTGGAAAACTTTGAATCAAATATCTATTAATTTAGATAATAAAAGAAAACCCGTAACAAGTTGAGATAGAAATAGTTGAAAATATCCTTATTATTGAGCTTCTTGAATTGTTGATTATGTGGATGATTATATTTTTGATGGAGATTTTTTATTGATTTCTGAGGATGGTGCAAATTTACTTGCTAGAAATACACCGATTGCATTTTCAATTACTGGTAAAAATTGGGTAAATAATCATGCACATATTTTACAATTTGATAATTATAATACAAGAAGATTAGTTGAAATATATTTAAATTCTATTGATTTATCAAAATATATTTCAGGTGCTGCACAGCCAAAATTAAATCAACAAAATTTAAATAAGATTCTTATTCCTATTCCATATAAAAACTGAAAACTAGACCTAGAAAAACAACAAGAAATTGTTTCAATTCTTGATAAATTTGATGCTTTGGTAAATGATATAAGTATTTGACTCCCTGCTGAATTAGAGGTAAGAAGACAACAATATGAATATTATAGGAATAAATTATTAACTTTTAAGGTTTTAGAAAAGTAATATGAGTACAATTGAAGAGATATGAATTAAAATTAGAGACGATCTAAATAGTAATACTGACAAAAAAAGTATTGCTCTTTTGTATGCCTTCAATGCTACTTGAAAAACAAGATTATCAGTTGATTTTAATAATCTAAATGATGATGTAAAAATGAAAGTACTTTCTTATAATGCTTTTTTAGAGGATTTATTTACTTGGGATAATGAATATTATTTTTTAGAGTTTAATTCTCATTGGGTAATAGATTTTATAAAAGAACAAGACCTTGAAAGTAATATTAAAAATATTTACATAAATGTTACACATTCTAAAATAGAGCCAAAATTTGACTATGAAAATGAAAATATCTCTTTTCCTCTTGTTACAACATGAGATGATTGAGTAACAAATGAGACAAATATAAAAGTATCAAAAAGTGAAGAAAGTATTTTGATTTGGGCAATATTTTATTCAATTTTAGAAACGGCAATAGAATCTCTAAATACTGAAATACTCGAAGATAGAGTAACACAATTATTTAATCATTTAGAATATATTGTTATAGATGATCCTGTTTCATCTATAGATGATTCAAGAATTATAGAGCTTGCTGTTAAATTATTTGAAACTGTGTTGTTATCAAAAAATAATCAATTAAATTTTTTAATAACGACTCATCATGCTTTATATTATAATGTGTTATTTAATTCTTTTAGAAGAATAAGTAAACCAGAAGCTAAAAAAAATTTTTATGTTTTATCAAGGAATAATGATAATACTCTCAGTTTAGAATGTCAGAAAGATGATACTCCTTTTGCCTATCATATATTAGTAAAGGATAAAATAATAGAAGCTATTAAAGATAATAATATTGAAAAATATCATTTTAATCTTTTTAGAAGTCTACTCGAAAAAACAGCCAATTTTTTAGGTTACAAAGATTTTTCAGATTGTATTTTATGAGAAAATAAAGAACAATTTTCTAAAATAATAAATTTGTATAGTCATTGAAAATTATCAGAACTTGAATCAAGTGTTATAAGCGATCAAGATAAAGCATTATTTATAGAAACATTTCGTGAATTTCTTGAGAATTTTAAATATAAATAAACATTAATTATTATGGCAAATAAAGATATAAACATCATAGCTCAAAATACTCAAAGTACTGTAGTTGCAGAATTTATTCCATCTCCAAGAAAATCTGAACAATACCAAAGTGAAGATGATTTAGAAAATGAATTTATAGCACAATTGCAAAAACAAGCATATGAATATTTAATAATTCATCAAGAAAGTGACCTTGTATCAAATTTAAGAATACAACTTGAAAAACTAAATAATTACAAATTTAGTGATAATGAGTGGAAGTATTTTTTTGAAAGTACCATTGCAAATACAAAACAATGAATAGAAGAGAAAACAATAACTATTCAAGATGATTATATTAAAATTTTGAAATGTGATGATGGAAAAGAAAAAAATATTTATTTACTTGATAAGGCAAATATTCACAATAATTCCTTACAAGTGATTAATCAATACTCTACAGAAGATTGAGTTAGATCAAATCGTTATGATGTAACTGTTCTTGTAAATGGTTTGCCACTCGTACATATTGAGCTAAAAAGAAGATGAGTAGCAATACAAGAAGCTTTTAATCAAATAAATCGTTATCAAAGAGAAAGTTTTTGGGCTTCAAGTGGTTTATTTGAGTATGTACAGCTTTTTGTAATTTCAAATGGAACTTACACGAAATATTATAGCAATACAACTCGTTTCTCTCATATAAAAGAGCAAAGTACAAATAGTCTAAAAAAATGAAAAAAATCAAGTAACAGTTTTGAATTTACGAGCTGGTGGGCTGATTATACTAATAGACCAATTGTAGATCTCATCGATTTTGCTAAAACTTTTTTTGCAAAACATACGTTATTGAATATTCTCACAAAATATTGTATTTTCACTTCTGATAAATCACTTCTCGTGATGAGACCATATCAAATTGTAGCAACAGAAAAAATTATTAATAGAATTGAGACAAGTACAAATTATAAAAAATATGGTACTATAGATGCTGGATGATACATATGGCATACAACAGGATCATGAAAAACCCTTACGAGTTTTAAAACAGCACAAATTGCAAGTAAAATTCCAACTGTAGACAAGGTTCTTTTTGTGGTAGATAGAAAAGATCTCGACTATCAAACAATGAAAGAATATGATAAATTTCAGAAGTGAGCTGCTAATAGTAATACAAGTACCGCAAAGCTACAAAAACAACTAGAAGATCCAAGTACAAAAATAATTATTACAACTATTCAAAAGTTAGATAAATTTATTAAAAAGAATAAGAATCATACTATTTTTGGTGAGCATATAGTGTTAATATTTGATGAATGTCATCGTTCACAATTTTGAGATATGCATAAAGCTATTACAAAAGCTTTTAAAAAATATCATATTTTTGGATTTACTTGAACTCCAATTTTTGCCATAAATTCATCATCAGCTTGACATCTTGATTTAAAAACGACAGCACAAGCTTTCTGAGATAAATTACATACGTATACTATTGTAGATGCTATTGCTGATAAAAATGTACTTCCTTTTAAGGTAGATTATTATTCAACTTTGAAAAAGGCTGAAAATATTGAGGATCAAAAAGTAAAAAATATCGATAGAGAAAAAGCTCTTTCTGACCCGAAAAGAATTACAAATATTGTAAACTATATTATTAAACATTTTGACCAAAAAACAAAAAGAAATAGTTTTTATGAATTAAAGGAAAGAAGATTAAAGTGATTTAACTCTATTTTTGCAGTTTCTTCTATTGATATGGCAAAATTGTATTATGTTGAATTTCAAAAACAATTAAGCATTCTTCCAAGTGACCAAAAATTGAAAATTGCAACTATTTTTAGTTATTCTCCAAATGAGGAAGAGCCAGATGGAACATTTGATGAAAATCCTGAGGATACAAATTGATTAGATGCAACATCAAGAGATTTTTTAGAAAAAGCTATAAAAGACTATAATGCATTATTTGGTACTTCATATGACACATCTGCGGATAATTTTCAAAATTATTATAAAGATGTAAGTGCAAGAGTAAAAGATAGGGAAATAGATATTCTTATCGTAGTAAATATGTTTCTAACATGATTTGATGCAACAACTCTTAATACTTTATGGGTAGATAAAAATTTACAATCTCACTGACTTATTCAAGCTTTTTCAAGAACAAATCGTATACTAAATAGTATTAAAACATTTGGTAATATTGTTTGTTTTCGTAATCTTGAGAAAAGAACGAATCAGGCAATTTCTCTTTTCTGAGATAGAGAAGCTAGTGGAATAGTTTTATTAAAAACATTTGATGAATACTATAATTGATATCAAAATAATGATAAACCAGTGAAATGATATAAGGTACTTGTAGAAGAGCTAATTGAAAAATTTCCTCTTTGAGAAATCATTATATCTGAAAGAGAACAAAAAGAATTCATTAAATTGTATGGATGAATTTTGAGAGTTCGTAATATATTAACTTCATTTGATGAGTTTTCTTGAAAAGAAATTTTAACACCAAGAGACATTCAGGACTACCATAGTATGTATATTGACCTATATAATGATTTTAGAAAAGGAAAAAATGATGAAAAAGAAAATATTAATGATGATCTTGTATTTGAAATGGAACTCATCAAGCAAATCGAGATCAATATAGATTATATTTTAGATCTTATTAAAGCATATCATACTGATAATACAAGAAATAAAGAAATTCTTGTAGACATAAACAGAGCAATTGAATCAAGTATAGTATTGCGTAATAAGAAAGATCTTATTGAACAATTTTTAGAGTCATTAGATATTTGATCATCTGTAGATTTTGATTGGATAACTTTTGTTGAAAAAAAGAGAGAGGAAGAATTAGAAAAAATAATTAAAGATGAAAATCTAAATCCTCAAGAAACGTATGAATTTATTACAAATTCTTTTAGGGATTGAGCTATTATAACTACTTGAACAGGTATAACAAAAATTTTGCCTCGTATTTCTGCTTTTACTCCCGACTGAAAGAGATGGGAAAAAAGAACAATTGTGGTTGAAAAACTTATGAATTTTTTTGATAGATTTTTTGATATTTCTAAAAAAGAAATTTAGTACAAAAAAAATAGTTATTATAACTATTTTTTTTGTACTAAATTTTATTGTAAAATAGATACATCTTATTTAATATTTTTTTGAAATTTTTTTCAAAAAAATTTAATATAATTATATGAGCGAAAGAAAAAATATGTATAAGTGGTACTTTACAATCGATTTTTCATAGTAGCAAGCTTACATAATAAAAAAATAATATGAAAAAAATTACATTCACAATAGTACAAAAACAATATAAAAATTTTTGAGAAATTAAAGGAATATCTTGGAATGATACAAAAATTAGTATTCCACATTCACGTGATGCAAGACCATATCTCACATCTACTCATGATATTCTTCTCAAACTCCTGGAAAAATACTCTGAAGAAGAATTGTGAAAAATCTGAATTGACACTCCTCGTAAAATTATGAATCTTTTGAATAAGAATAATATCGATACCTATCTTACTATTTGCTCGTATGAACCACATTATTCATGAAAAAAATATTATGGATCATCTCCAATAGCATGACATCCTCATACACTCTATACTCCTGCAATGAAGTTTTTAAAAAAATATGTAAAAGAAAAATTATGAAAAGTGAAAACAAAAAAAATAATTACGAGAAAAAAAGCTCCAATAGAAGAAATTGCTGGAAAAGATGAAAAAATAGTAGAAGCACTGTATGTAATAAATAAGGAAGCAAAAAACTCAGAGATAAAAAGTTAAATCAAATTGATAAAATATATTAAGAAGAATGATCTCAATATTATGTTCCTAGATTTGTTTTAACTAAAATGCATGAAAAATTACAAAATCTAAAATTTGATATTGAATGTATTTATTCTCTAAAATGAGAGGTTATAGACACACTTGTAGAGAAAAATATCTTAAAACTAGAATGATATCATACTTTTGATGATGGAGAAAAAAGAGATTATTACACATTTGGAACGTTTGGGTTTCATGATAATAATAACATTTCATCTATAGATCTTGGAACTATCTCTGGAGTTATCGAAAGTGAGAAAGAATATTCAAAAATGTCGTATAAAAAGGCAAGTGAGATTTTGAGATTCTTCTTAAACTCACAAAGTAAGAATGTCTCTTTATAGGTTGAATTTAAAAGTATAAGATATTATAGTTTTTATAACTACAAAAAGTAAAATAATTGTAATTTTTTCTAAAATCTGCTATAATAAAAACAAATATATTTTTAGTTTCAAATATGGCAGAAATTTCATCAAATACATGACCAGAGAATTATGTTGAACTTCGACCACAGGTTGAGCAAGTTCAAGTTGTAGAAAAAGCACGAGATGTGTGTCTTCCAGTGTGAGTCAATATTATCGAAACTTGTGGAAAGGTAAATTACCTTATAGACTTATCAAAAATACAGTCAGAAAAAGCACAATTAAAAGAAGAAATAGAATTTAATAAACCTGAATTTATTGAAAAACTCAAACAACTTCCAGACTATGAAGGAAGTAAAGTGAAAGAAGCAATTGAAAAGGGAACAATCGAAATCAAAAAAATACCTTGAAGAGATGGTTATGCTATTTATGAAAGTAAAACTTGAAATCTTGTGTATTTGACTAGACTTGATGGAACAAGATATACGAATGTTGATTATTTCAGAACAAGACCTTGATATGAAGATTGATTGGCATCAGGATATATTAGAAAATGATACTGAAAAATTGAATTAGATAAAGAAACTTGATTATGGAGACTGTATCAAAAAGATGGAAAAGAAGTTCCCATTTTTTCAGATGAATATGCTACTGCTACATTAAATGCTATTAATGTGATGTGGGATATTGCTGAAATGGTAATGAATGAAGCAGAAAAAAGAAGAAAAAAATGAGAAATTGATTAAATCTCTCATTTTTCTTTTGGTTTCATATTGTAATCCATAAGATAAACTTTTTCTAATTTTTGTATTAATGTGCTTGATAATCCTGGAAAAACTTGGGTTAATGGAATTCAAGAATTTATTTTTTTATAACCTTCTAAATATTCCTTATAAACCACCTCCATTGCTTTATTCATCTCTTTTATAGCAACAACTTCATTTTTTTGAGTTGCGGATAGTTTTCCATCTTTGAAATCCTGAATTTCATCTTTTCAAAATCCTGCCTTGTGAAGGAGTCATTCTCAAACAGATTTTCCAGATTGTATTCCTCATGCTTCAAGCACTGGGGAAATTTTTTTATCTCAAAATACGTATTCTATTTTTCACACTTGTGCCTCTTTTGAATATTCCTCTAATCTTTGAAATTTTGCTTCTCTCGCATTACTTACAAATAAAGTTTTTCAACCTCTACCACTTTCAGGTTTTCTGTATTCCTCACTACTGGCAATATGACTTATTTTTTCAGAAATCACAATGAAATCTTGAAGTTCTTTTTTGCTGATATCTTTTTCCTGAATCAAACCTTTGAAAAACGCAGGTCAATTACCTGTATCAACGATTTTGTATCCGTCTTTTTCGAGTTTTTGAAGCGCATCATCGTATTGTTTTGTGAGATGAAGCATTACTCATTTTTCAACAGGAATAGCTCACGCTTTTACAGCGGCAATAAATCACATATTATACATGTATGCTTTCACAAGCGTATTCATATCTGGAATCTTTGTAAAAGAATTCACAAGTTCTTTTGCGTTAGCGTCATGTTGTATTCCAGAATAGAGATTTTCATACACGACACTATAATATGTAAAAAATCACGATTCTACATTGAGTTCGGTAAATCCTCTTTTGAGTTGAAAAGAAAGTGTTTTCATTTCACTTTCTGTGAAAAATTTCGCAAGAAGTTTTTCATCTACAAATCTTCCCGTGCGAAATAGTCCAAATAAAAGTGTGTTTCCTCATAGTTCAAAAAGTTTCTTAAAAAGTCTTTCATCTCCACTTTCATGTTCCTGAAATCCCATTGCTTTTTCCCAACCTCCTTCGATATCAAAAGCCTCATACATTCAGGCTTTGTAAGCGTTATCTATAAGAGTAAAACTTGCTCACGCAACAGGAATTCATGCTCCAAATGTTCCTTGTGAGAGAAGAACAGCTCACATTCACGCAAGAACGACACTACTCACATCAATAAGTGTTTTTCCAGGATTATTTTTTATAGATTGCCAAATTTCATTGAGATAATCAGAAATATCTTCAGCGAGAGAATTTCTATATATGTCATCAAAATTTTTCAAAAAAGATGCTTTTTGTTCTTCTGGTGTTTTTCCTTCTAAACTTCAAAAATCCAGTTTTACCTGACTCCCATTTCATAAAGGAAGAAAAAATACTCCTTTTTCTTTCACAATACTATTTTGAGATTCTATGAGTGATAATCAGACATCTTTTGCGTATCATGACATATAGTTTTGAATCTTCACTTCGTGCTGATTCCTCATATTTTGTATGAGACGTTCTTTTGCTCTTGGAGAAGTATTTGTATCCTCTTTCATACTTTGAATTTTTTCTGACCGTGTTTGGTCATTCAAAGAAAGAGTCATCAAAAGTTCTTTACTTCTGCTTTCTAAAAATTCTGTTGTTTGATTTTGCGTATCAAGAGAATATCCAAGTGTTTTTTTAATGTTTTGTTTGAGAGTTGCGTCCATAACAAAATATCATGTTTGAGACAAAATTTGAAGTCAAATATCTGTTTGAGAAAAAGCATACATTTTTTCCGCAAGAGGAATGTATTTTTGAAGAATTTCTTCGTATTCTTTTTGATACATTATTTCCACTTGTCTTTTTGCTTCGTATTGATTTTCAGGGGCAGAAGGCATATTTGAAGTTGCCTGTAAACGTTCACTTCTTAATTTTTCTAATTGTAATATTTCTTCATGAGCAAGTCAGAGAGCAAGAGGTTCTTTATTATCTTCAAAACGACTGATACCAGACAATAAACGAGTTTGAAAAATAACGACCTCACTTCATTCAACGGTCCTTTTTTCTAAATACGGAGCAAATGCTTTCATTTCAGGAATATTTGAAAGGTGATTTTCAAAAGTTTCAGGTAAAAGAGAATCAAAATTTGTTTCAATACTTTCAGGACTTGATCAAATATCTTTATCAATATTTTCTACTTCTTTTCATTTTTGAGAAGAAAGAGTATCAAGATGAGTTTCTACATCAATATTTTTAATATTTGATACCAAAAATGTGCGGAGCTCTTGAAATAATGCTTCAAACTTTGGGTCAGCAGAACGCAGTCCATCAATAAAGTTTTTTTGTTCTGAAACATCCATTTTTTGATACGCTTTTAAAACCGCATCAAAATCTTTTTCGATACGTTCTTGTTTGAGATGAGAAGTGTCTTGTGCTTCTGGAAGATGATTTTGTTTTTCAAAAGACATACCAAAAAAAGATTACCAATTATTAAAAAGTTCTTCAACCGTGCTTTGTTCTTCTTGTTCTTCGAGTTGTTTAATACGTTTGAGATTTTGAGATATGAGATATCCTTTCATTTCTGAAATAGAGTGAAGTTGAGAATCTTCTTTGTATTTTTTTAAAAGAGAAAGTATAAAATATTTTTCATTTTGAAGTATTTTTTCCAGTTGGGTTTTATACCTTTCACTTTTTTGAGAAAGATTTCACAAGAGTGAAAGTTTTTCTTCTTCGGAGAGAAAAAATGATGAGGAAATAAGTTGCTCCAACATAGTAAAAAGAAAGAAAATATATATGTAATATGATACCATAAATCGAATTTGAAAGCAAATTTTTTAACGCATTCACAATAGCATTACAATAATAATATCAAAAGCATTGCAAAAAAAGGATTTTCGTAAGAAAGTTGTTTTTTTGTGTCGATTGAGTATGATGTAAAAGTTATATGATTAATATTTGGATATTATGACAAAAAAGAGAAAAAATAAGAAAAAAATAGTAAAAAATAAGAAAAAAATAGTAAACAAGACTAAATGAATTATTTGAAATACTCAAATTTGAATAAATAAAAAGAAAGAAGAAAATTTTTGAAGTAAAAAAATAATAAATTTGAATCAAATTTTAAAAAAAATAGATTTTAAAATTATGTATTCTAAAATAAAATATAATAGTATTATGAAAAAAATAATTTCTTTAGAAAAAAAAGATTTTAGTATTTTTCTCACATCATTTTTTGAAAATATTAAACTCATAATTATTTTTTTGAGTTTTTATGTAATTTTTCTTTATTTTTCCTTAAATTATTCATTTTTTTGGATTTTTATTTCTCAAGAAAATTTACTTACAGCTATTTTTATACTTCTTCTGCTCTTTTCTTTTTTCTTTTTTAAAAGAATTGTAATTTATTTTTCATCAATTTATAAAACAAGAAGAATAGATATTATTTTAACTTATGTTTTTTTCTTTCATATTATTAATAATAGTTTTAATTTTTCTGAAATACTCTATTGATATTACATATTTTTCTTTATTTTTGGAAATTTAATACGTGTTTTCTTTTTAAAAAATAATCAAAAATGAATACTTGTAAAAGATAAAGTTCTGGAAAGTGATGATATTGATGAGTTATGATTTGATGAAAAGGCAAAAGATTTTTCAGACATACTTTATAATAATGGAAGTTTAGATAATCAAGTTTTCGGTCTTGTTGCAGAATGGTGAACTGGAAAAAGCTCATTTTTAAAAAAACTACAAAGTACAGATAAAATTAAAAATAACTGTATTTATGTTGAATTTAATCCTTGGTATTATGAAAACGAAAAAGAATTACTTGAAAAGTTCTTAGATAATATTATTACAAATTTAAAAAAAGAATGATATTATTTACCAAAACTTTCAAAAACTTTTGATAAATTTACAAAATTATTAGATAGTAATTCAAGTACCTTTTTTTGATTGAATCTTACTTTTTCAAGTAATTTAACGTTAATTGATTTAAAAGATAGTATTAATGAATCTTTAAAATCAATAGATAAAAAAATTATTATTGTTATTGATGATTTAGATAGAATTTCATCACAAAAATTAAAGGAAATATTTAAAATAGTTGATTTATGTAGAGAGTTCCATAATACTAATTATATTTTATGTTATGATCCTTCAAATTTTAATTCTGTTGACGAGGGTTTTATTGAAGAGATTCACTCAAAAGATTGAAAAATCCACGAAGTTGTAAGTCAAAATATTGATAATAAGGAACTAGTAAAATATATGTGAAAAATCATAAATGTTTATTATCCTCTTACAGTTGATAAAGTACTTTTGAAAAAATATTTTATAAAAATTTTTACTGAGTCTGAAAAAATAAATTTTAGTGAAAACTCAAATGAGGCAATAAAAATATGAATAGAAAGATTGTTTAATTTTGAAAATTATGTTTTATGGGGAAAATATTATTCAAATGTAAGGCTCATTAAACGAGTTTTAAATAATCTTATATCAGTTACTCAATGAACAGACAAGGTTGATCTATTTCACTCTAAGCATTGAGTTCAATTTGATACATTAGTTAAGTTTTCAATATTAGCTTTGTATTTTCATGATATTTTTGTTGATATTGATAATGAATGTAACTTAGATGACATTGAAAATAATTATTCTTTAATCGCAAAATATAAACTTGCTTTTAGCATAGATAAAGATACAGAAAATTTCCATTATATTAAATTTATAAATTCTTTAAATTATGAAAAATCTCAATTACTGTTAAATTTGATTCCGAAGTTAGAGGATTGAAATATGATTAATAGAAGTGATTTAAGTATAAGAAAATGAAATAATCTAAATAAATATACTAATATTTTAAATAATAGAAAAACTTTAGTATTTGAAGATATTAATTTTAATGTCTTTATTGAATTACAAATGCTTAATTTTCAAAGTTGAAGTAGTTTAGAAGAAATTTTTGAAAATACTAATCAAAAATATGGTAAAAAATGAACAAATCAATTAGTATTAGAGTTCCGAGATAAAATTTGATGATGGAATATAGCCATTAAAAAAGAAAAAATAATAACATTTATAGATTTTATCATTACTTATTCGAATTTTTATGATTATTCAAAAGATTTTGATTTTACTTTTTATTTTGATATTGCTGATATTTTAGACAAACCAATTACTTGAAATAATACTGATCAAGAAAATCTTACATTTATTCATGATTATTTTTATTGAGAATGAGAATACACAAAACCTATTTTTAAAAAGATATTTGAAAAATGAGAAGAGATATGAACACAAAAAGGAAAGATTATTGCTTTAAGAGAGGCACTTCGTTTATTGTTTTCAGTAGATGAAAGTAGATGATGAGGTTTGTATAATTTTTCTAATTGAGTTTGATGAATAGAGAAAGTTTATAATTGAGTTTTTTCAGAATTTAAAGAGAGATACATTGATAATAATATAAATATTTTTAACATGATTTTTGATTGGGAACAATCAGAATGAATAAAATGATATTCAGTAATATCTCATATTACCTATATGTTAGCTCATTATGCTGATGAAACTTCAAAAAAAGAATTAACTGATTATTTTATAAAATGTTTTGATGAAAAAATTGAATACTTTACAAACTTTCTTTATTTATATGCTAAAACTGACAAAAGAAGCAGAGATTATCAATATTATTTTGAGTTAAATGATTTTTTTGATAATTTTATAAAAAGGGATATTGTAAAATTTGTATGAGACAATGAAGAAAGATTAAAGGCTCTTCCAAGTAAACATTTAAATATTTTGAATAAATATCAATGATGAGAAGATGTTAAGATAGATAGAAAAGAGTTGATAGAAAAGTTTTTAGAGTTAATTAATAAATAACTAGATAATTATGGAAACAAAAGAACATATTAATATTCAAAGACAACAACATATTCTTGAATGAATCTATTGAGATAAGGAAATAAAAATCTCATCTTTTCCATGTGAAAATAATGATAATATCGTCATTAATATACATGGTACTTTTTGAAGTCTTACAGGATCAAATAATAAATATCTCAATTTTGCTGAAAATCTTCAACAAAATCAACTTATCTGAAGTGTTTTGTACGCATCATCGAGAAAAGACTGAGAAATAGATACGACTGTCACAGATAGATATAAACAAAAACAAGCAAGATTTCTATGAAAAACTTTTCATGATGAGCTTGAGGACGCAAGAAGGGTAGTAGCGTGGGTAATAGAAAATGCTTCAAAAAACTTTGGAATTCAAAGAGAAAAACTAAAAATTACTTTGAATGGAAATTCTCTTTGAGGAATACTTGCTTTTTATCTGGCAAGTGAATTTCCTGAAATAAAAAATATTTCCACTGTCTGAACATGACTCAGACTCGAGATAAAAGATGTTCCTATTTTAAATACATTTCCAGATGCAAATGAAATTATTCAAAAACTTCAGGCATTTAGGTGAAAATTTTTAATGCATTATTGAGATGAAGATGATGTTTTTACTCCAGATGCATTTGAGAACTTTTATAAAAATGTAGGAACTCAAGAAAAATCTTTTCTTCATATGCTTTGAGTGGATCACACTTTTTGAAAAGTATGATGAGAAACTTCATCTGCACCTTATAAACAAGTATTTGAATCACTCAAAACTCTTTTAAAAACTTGAGAGCTTGTTTCAGGAGAATTAAATATGCATAATGAAGTACAACAAGCAGTCTCAGATACAAAATGACTTGTAGATTGACCACTCCTTGATAGTTATTTTTCACCTGATAATGATGACATAAAACTGATTTGATAATCCAAAAAATTAAAAGCAAGTAATTTATATTACTTGCTTTTTTGTTGTCTGAAAAATAAAATATCTATTTAGAATATTGGAAAAATTTTGAAGTTGTATTTATAAGTAGTGATTAAATCTCAAAAAATAAACAATAGCATTTCAACTTAATCAATAGCATTATAAAAAATAATTACATTTCACTTGAGTCTACACAATAGCATTGCAAAATATAAAAATTATTAAAAATGAAACTACTATAACTATTTATATTATTATATTATCTTAATATTATAACTAAGTTCTAATATTTCTTGCTTATACATAAGAAGAGCAACTCTAGTGAGTCTGCTCTTCTTTTTTTGCTTGTTTTTGATAGTACTCTTTTGGCTTTCACTTGTATTCATAATAGTCATTATATTTATCAATATATAGCTCTGTTATGCTGAAATCTGGGTGTTTTTCGAAAAAAGTTCTCAATTCTGTTATTATGCTCCACCATTTGAGATAAAAAATTGGCATTAGTAGAATTATCTCTATTTAATGCCATTTTTAAAATATGTAAAAATGTAAGTTTGAGCAGTTTATCAAATACCTAGTGAGACATTAAGACTATTTTTCATCTAATTTAAACTAAAAGTTTGAGTTCGACGAAAAGTGGTTTTAGGACTGTTTTTATTTTTTAATAACTATTTAAAAATATGGCAAATAATACAAATCAAAATTTTGAAGCAGAACTTTTTAAAGCAGCAGATAAACTAAGAAAATGAATAGATGCAGCAGAATATAAACACATAGTTTTATGACTTGTGTTTTTAAAACATATTTCAGATAGTTTTTCAGAACTTTATGATAAATTAAAACAAGATAGTTTTTCTGATCCAGAAGATAGAGATGAATATATGGCAGAAAATATATTTTTTGTACCTCAGATTTCAAGATGGCAAAATATTCAAGCAAATGCAAAATTACCAGAAATTGGTAAAATCATCGATGATGCAATGGATCAAATCGAAAAAGAAAATAAAGAATTAAAAAATGTATTACCCAAAGTTTTTGCAAAAGAAAATCTTGATAAAACTTCACTTTGAGAATTAATTGATCTTATATCAAATCTTGACTTAAAATCAGCAAATAAAAATTCAAAAGATCTTTTTGGTAGGGTTTATGAATATTTTCTTTGAGAATTTGCAAATGCAGAATGAAAAAAATGAGGTCAATTCTATACTCCAAAATGTATAGTTGAACTTATGGTAAATATGATTGAACCTTACAAAGGTAGAGTTTATGACCCAGCATGTTGAAGTGGTGGTATGTTTGTTATGAGTGAGAAATTCGTAGAAGATCATCAAGGAAACATAAAAGATATAACAATTTATGGTCAAGAATCAAATCAAACAACTTGGAAATTATCAAAAATGAATCTGGCTATAAGAAATATAAATTCAGGTTTTGTTAAATGGAATACTGAATGAAGCTTCTTAAATGATGCTCATCCAGACTTAAAAGCTGATTATATATTAGCAAATCCTCCTTTTAATCAATCTGATTGGTGAGTTGAAATATTGCAAGATGATGCAAGATGGAAATGATATACAGTGCCACCAAGTGGAAATGCAAATTATGGATGGATACTTCATATGCTGTATCATACTGCTCCAAACTGAGTTGTTGCAACAGTTCTATCAAATGGATCACTTAGTTCAAATACTTCATGAGAATGAGAAATAAGAAAACAACTGGTAAAAAATGATTTAGTGGAATGTATAGTAGCACTACCAAAACAACTTTTTTATAATACTTGAATACCAGCTTGTATATGGTTTTTAAGAAGAGAAAGAAACTCTAGAAACAATGAAACTCTTTTTATTGATGCTTCTGAACTTTGATATATGAAAGACAGAGTTCATAAAGACTTAGCAAGTGAAGATATCAAAAAAATATCAGATACTTATCATAATTGGAAACAATCTCCATCAGCTACTTGAGAATATCAAGATATAATATGATTCTGTAAATCAGCAAATATGACTGATTTAGAAAAACATGATTTTGTGCTTACTCCTGGTAGATATGTTTGAATTAAAGAACAAATTGACGATGGAATACCTTTTGAAGAAAAAATGAAAGTTTTAATAGGGAAATTATGAGAACAAATGGCAAAAGAAGAGGAAATGAACAATGAAATAAAAAAACAATTAGAAAAAATTGGTTTTAGTATTTAATTTATAAATAATGTTCAGATTAATATTTCAAATAAACTGATTTATACGGAAAATATCAAAAACTATTTGATGAAGAAAATATGCTTGGATTTTTCATACTGCAATTTGGATAGGAATAATTTATTCTATTTTCTATATTGTACTTAATGTTATTGTTATTTGATTTATTATATTGATTTTACTTATTTTATCTTTTTTATTGAATTCCTTATATGAATATTTAAAAGAAAAATGATTTCATAAAATAGCTATTTTCGTTTTAATTTCTTGAATTATTCTCATCACAAGTTTGTTATCTTTTGTAATTTATAATTATCCAAAAGTTAATAATTGGATTATAGAAAAATCTAAAATCATTTCAGAATCAATTCCACTTTCTAAAAGATGACTAATAAACGAAGTAAAACATAATCAAGATATTGAAGTTCAAGTTTCAACTTGAGGATTAAAATTAAATATTAAATAAAACTTATGACTCAAATACAAGAAAATAAATTACCAGAATGATGGATTGAAAAGACTTTGGGAGAGGTTTGTGAAAATGTTATTTCTTGATGAACTCCATCAACTAAAAGAGATGATTTTTACTGATGAAGTATTCCTTGGGTAAGAACTCAAGAAGTAAATTTTAATTATATCAATGATACTGAAATAAAAATAACAGAATTAGGTTTAAAGAACTCATCTGCAAGGTGGGTTCCAGAAGATACTGTAATTATTGCAATGTATTGAAATTCTGCTTGAAGAGTATGATATTTAAATATAAAAGCTACTACAAATCAAGCTTGTTGTAATTTAATTTCAGATAAAAATAAATCTGATTCAAAATTTATATTTTTTAATTTATTAAATAGATATTCTGAAATTAAATGAATGGCAAATTGAGCAGCTCAACAAAATTTAAATGTTTGAAATTTAAAAAATTTAAAACTTTCTCTTCCACCACTTCCAGAACAACAAGCAATTGCAAAAATTCTTTCATCTTTTGATGACAAAATAGAACTTTTAAGAGAACAAAACGAAACTTTGGAAAAAATCTGACAAGAGATTTTTAAAGAGTGGTTTGGAAAATATAATGTTTGAGATGAATTGCCTGAAGGATGGAGAGTTGGAAAGTTAGGGGAAGTTTTAAAATTTATAAAATGAAAAAAACCAAACGATACAAGTGAAATTTTTATAGATTGATATATTCCACAAATATTAATTGAAACATTTGATAGTTGAAAAGTAACTTATGCTAATCCTAAAAATACTGTTTTGATAAGTGAAAACGATTTAATAATGGTTATGGATTGAGCTAGTTCATGAAGATTAGAAATTTGATATAGTTGAATAGTTTGATCTACTTTGTCAAAAATTGAAGTTGATGAAAAGTTAAAAATGATGATTTATGCTTTTTTAAAATCAAAATTTAAAGAAATAAATAATTGAACAACTGGATCTTCAATACCACATACTGATAAAGCAAAAATTTTTAATTTTGATTTTTTTGTTACAGATGAAAATTATATAAATGATTTTAATAAATTATATTGAAGTTTTTTATATAAAGTTTTAGATAATAAAAAACAAATACAAACTCTTTCTAAAACTCGTGATGAATTGTTGCCGAAGTTGATGAAGGGAGAAGTAAGAGTAGTTTAGATTTATAATTTTAACATTATGACTTTTACAGAAATTTTATTGTTAATAATAGCAATTGCAATTTCAATAATAGCAATAAAAATTACATTTACTTTTGATATTAATAAGTATCAAGAAAAAAAACAAAAAGATATAGAAAATAAAATTAAAAATACATGTACTCATATGAATATATGGCTTGAAAATTGAAATACTAATATACAATCAACTTTCATATCTCCTCCATGAACAATATCTTGGTATTGTAAAAGATGTTGAATTGTTGATGAATGATTTAATCAATCAGAAGAACAAAGAAGAATGGAATATTATATAAATAATCCTAAAATATATAAAAAACAAGAAAAGAAATTTGAAAAACTATTAAAAAAGTGATGATTTTTGTAAAAAAGTTTAGATTTTTAATTTAAAAATTATGTCAAAAAGAAAAATTTTCTCAATAAAACAAGAACTTTTAGATAAATCAAAAGAAGCTATGTTATCAGCAGTTCAAATATATAATAATCCAAATATAAATTTTAAATCTGAAACTTTTATTGTTTTATTAGTTATTTCTTGGACTTATTTATTACATGCTTACTATAAAGATAAAAAGATAGATTATAGATATTTTAAATTAAGATGAACTAGAAAATTTTATGATAAAACTAAAAAATGAGCTTACAAACATTGGGAATTAGAAAGATGTCTTGATGATGATAATTCTCCTATTGATGAAATTACAAAGAAAAATCTAAAATTTTTAATTTGAATTAGACATGAAATTGAACATCAAATGACAACTAAAATTGATGATTTATTAAGTGCTAGATTTCAAGCTACATGTTTAAATTATAATGAATATTTAATTTCATTATTCTGAGATATTTGAATTGAAAAATATTTGACTTTTAGCTTACAGTTTTCATCAATATCAGAAAAGCAAATAGATTTATTATCTGATAAAGAAAATTTACCAAAAAATATTTGAGCTTACATTACGGATTTTGATGATTCATTAACAGATGATGAATTTAATAGTTCAAAATATTCTTATAGAGCATTAATTTTTCAAAAACAAGTAAATAGAAAGTGACAAGCTGATAAAGTGATTGAGTTTATTGATCCAAAATCAGAACTTGCAAAATGAATAAGTTCGGAATATTGGGTTACAAAAGAAAAAGAAAAAACTAAATATTTACCTTGAAAAATTGTAGAAATTATAAAATGACTTTGAAAAACAGATTTTACGATGAATCAACATACTAATTTATGGCAAAGGTTAGATTGAAAAAATGTTTCTAAATGATATTGAGTTGAAGTTGAATGAAAATGGTATTGGTATGAATCTTGGTTAAAAAAAGCTAAAGAAGAATTAGGCTTATAATCTTTGCAAAAATTCCTTAAATCTGCTATAATTAAACAAAATTTTATATATTTACTTTAAATTATGGAAATTGATATAAATCGTGTTTCAGCATTTCTTGCTTGAAACTTTCCTCCATACTATGAACAATACTCAAAAATGAAGTTTATGAAAATATTACTTCAAGAGGCTTCATCTATTTTTCCAGAAAAAGAAGAGTTTGATTTTATTGATAAGCATTCTTCTTCTTTACAAGTATTTTTTAAAGAGTCTTTGTCTTTGATTGAAGATAAAATAGTTTTAGAAAATATAATTATAAAATTAAAAGTTCCATTTGATGCCAAATCAAAATATGAAGAAAAAATAGATGAAATTAAAGATAAAAAAGATTTTTTAAAAACTATTTGATTAATTTCTCCATTTGATGAAAGATGAACTACAATAAAAGATTTATTAAATTGAATTACTAGTAATTTATGATTTAATGTTTTAGAAGTTAAAATGCATAAAGAAAGTAATTGACATTTTTTATGGGATAGTATTAAAGAATTTTTAAATAAATATGAAATATATGTTGTTGATTTAAGAAATCAGAATCTAAATGTTGCAATTGAATTATGATATATTTTAGCAAAAGAAAAGCAATGTATTGTTTTAACTGATCAAGAATTACCATCTGATATTAGAGGATTTAAGTATATAAAACCTGAAAAAATAGAATATACTGCTTGAGATGCTGAATTAGATACTGAAGAAATTAATTCAAACTTTAAATCAAATTTATCAAAAGCAGTTATAGCTGAGATAGAGTATTTAAAATCTAAAATTTAATATCCAACTATGTTTAAAATCACAGAAAATTCAATAGAACAAAACTTTATAGATTTACTGAAAGAACAAGGCTATAATTACTTTTATTGACCAGATATTGCTCCATACTCTGACAATCCTGAAAGAGATAATTTTTCACAAGTTGTTTTAGAAAATATTCTAAAAAACTCTCTTGAAAAACTTAATCCACATGTTCCAGGATATGCAAGAAAAGATGCATTTGAAAGAATTATAAATCTTGGTACAAATGACTTGATGGTAAATAATGAAAAGTTTCATGCTTACTTAACAGATGGTATTACTGTTGAGTTTTTTCGTGATGGAGAAACTCGTCATGAAATAGTGAAAATTCTGGATGTAAAAAATCCATTAAACAATGATTTTACTGTTGTAAACCAATTTGTTATTAAAGAAAATAATATAGAAAAAAGACTTGATGTTGTTATTTTTGTAAATGGTTTACCTCTCGTTATATCAGAACTAAAAAATTCAAATGATGAAAAAGCTACTTTAGATAGAGCTTTTACTCAAATTTCAAATTATAAAAAAGCTATTCCACATATATTTTATTATAATGCTTTATGTATTATTTCTGATTGATTAGATTCTAGAACAGCTTCTGTATCAGCTCCTTTTTCTAGATATTTATCATGGAAATGACCAAAAAATAGGCAAAAAGAAATCACTCCTGAACTTCAAATGATGGCTGAAGAAATGCTAAAAAAAGAAGTTTTGGTAAATCTTATTAGATTTAATACTGTTTTTGAAACAGAAGAACAAAAAGACGAAAAAACAGGATTAATTAAACAAGTTAAAATCAAAAAAGTTGCAGCTTATCATCAATATTATGCTGTACAAAAAGCAGTAAAAGAAACTCTCAGAGCAACTGATGAAAATTCTTGAGATCAAAAAATCTGAGTGGTTTGGCATACTCAAGGTTCTGGAAAATCACTTTCTATGGTTTTTTATACTGGACAAATCGTGGTTGAAACTGCAATGAAAAATCCTACTATTGTTATATTAACAGATAGAAATGATTTAGATGATCAACTTTTTGCTACTTTCTGAAATTGTCAGTCACTTTTGAGGCAAAAACCAGTTCAAGCAGAATCAAGAGAACACTTAAAAGAACTTTTAAAAGTAACTTGAGGATGAATAGTGTTTACTACTATTCAAAAATTTTCTCCTGAAACTTGAAATGTGTTTGAAACTTTATCTGAGAGAAAAAATATCGTTGTTGTAGCTGATGAAGCTCATCGTAGTCAGTATTGATTTACGGGTAAAATAGGTGATGATTGAGAAATAAAATATTGAAATGCTAAATATTTAAGAGATGCTCTTCCAAATGCTTCATTTATAGGTTTTACTTGAACTCCAATTGAAAAAGATGATAGATCAACTCGTAATGTTTTTTGAGATGAAATAGATATTTATGATATAAAACAAGCTGTAGATGATGGAGCTACTGTTCCTCTTTCTTATGAGTCAAGACTTGTTAAAATTAAATTTAATGAAGAAAATCTAGCAAAAATTGATTCTGAAATAGATAATATTTCGGGAGCTACAGATGAACAATTAGAAAAATCAAAGAAAAATTTAGCACAAATTAACTCAATTGTAGGACATCCAGATAGATTAAAAGATATTGCAAAAGATATAGTTGAACATTTTGAAGAAAGACAAAAACTATTTGAATGAAAAGCAATGATAGTTTCTATGACGAGGCAAATTGCTGTGGATTTATATGATCAAATAATTACTATTCGTCCAGATTGGCATAATAAGGATTTAATGAAATGAAAAATCAAAGTTATTATGACAAGCTCTAGTGATGATCCAGAAAGTTTTCAAGCTCATCACACGACTAAAGAACAAAGAAAAACTCTTGCTTTGAGATTAAAAGATGTAAATGATGAACTAGAACTCGTTATAGTTCGTGATATGTGGTTGACTGGATTTGATGCTCCAATTTTGCATACAATGTATATTGATAAAAAAATGCAATGAGCTAATTTGATGCAAGCAATTGCAAGAGTAAATAGAGTTTATAAAGATAAACCAGGATGACTTATAGTTGATTATATTTGAATCTGACAAGATTTAAGAAATGCAATGTGAGTTTATACTAGTAGTGGTTGAGATTGAGCTGCTATAACTGATATAAAAGAAGTAATTGCAGGAATGAAAGAAAAATTTGAAATAGTAGAACAAATGTTCCACTCTTTAAATTATGAAAGATATTTTGAAGTTCCAGTAAATGAAAAATTAAAAATAATACTTGAAGCTCAAAACTTTATATTATCTGATGAAAAATTAAAAAACAGATTTATTTCAGAAATAACAAAGTTATCAAAACTTTTTGTTATGGCTATTCCTAGCTTAGAAGCTGAGAATATAAAAGATCAATTAGCATTTTTCCAAGCTATAAAATCAAGAATTTCAAAGTTCAGTGTTGAATGATGAAAAACGAATGCTCAAGTTGATTCTGCTGTGAAACAAATTGTTGAGGAAGCTTTAGCAAGTGATTGAGTTGTTGATATATTTGAAGCAGCTTGAATTCAAACACCAAGTTTAGAAATATTATCAGATGAATTTTTGCTTGAGGTAAAAAATTTAGAGCAAAAAAATATTGCTTTTGAACTTCTAAAAAAATTATTAAATGATGAAGTAAAAGTTAGAAAATCAAAAAGTATAGCACAATGAAAAAAATTCTCTGAAATGTTATCAAATGTAATTAAAAGATATCACAATAATCAAATCGATACAGCACAAGTTATAGAAGAATTATCAAGTATTGCTCGTGAAATGAGATTAGAAGATAAAAAAGCCGAAGAAATTTGATTAACTCCTGAAGAATATGCTTTTTATAGTGTGTTAAAGGAAAATGATTCAACAAGTTTTTTAGAAGACAATAAAATGAAAGAACTTATTCATACAATAGTTGAAATTGTAAGACAAAATGCAACGGTTGATTGGGAAAAAAGAGAAGATGTAAGGGCTAAGCTAAGACTTACTGTTAAAAAGATATTAATGAGGTATTGATATCCACCAGATTTAGCAAAAATGGAAGCTGATAGAGTACTTGAACAAAGTGAGTTATTAGCTGAAGAATTTACTAAATAACTAAAAAACTAGAACATTCGTTCTAGTTTTTTAGTTCTCCAATTTGCAAAATAATTCTCCTAATATTCTCATAAATCTTCACAACTTCATATTTATTCTCAAACATGATTTTGTAAAAAGTTAGACGAGTGTCTTGTTTGTCCCACCAAATGAAACTTATTAAAATTTCTGATGAATTGAAACAATGGTTTTTCTCTTATGAAAGCCATTTTTTCTTTGTCTATAACTAGTTCCATTATTAGGGTATCTATGATAGAGAGCTTATCACCATTATTTAATGTTTTCCGCTTATCAGATAGGTTTACAAGTAGTTCCACTCAATAACTCATTTTTGAGAGTATTTCTTGATCTAATCTTTGAATTTCATTGAGTCTATTTCTGAGATTTATAATTTCATTTGTAATTCAATTTTTTAACTCAATAAACTCGTTATGTTTGAGTTCTCAATTTGCTCTCATATCAATGTATCATCTTTGTTTAATTTCAAGGTTATTTATCGTTTTTTGCATTTCTTTTTTACTTTCTTGTGTTTCCTATCAATTGTGAATTATGATAGTCGTAAATCGCAGATTTTATATCTTCTTGAAATTCTTTAGGAATAGTATAGAGATAAATATTTTTATCAAATATCTTTATGAGATTAATAATTTTTTAATTTACAATCTTATAAATGATATTTTCTTAGAAAAAAAACTTGAACTGAAAAAAAATATGTATTATGAAATATATATAGCTTTCTCAATAAATGTTTATTACTTTTTGATACTATAACTTTAATTACACAATGAAAGTTTTATGAATAATTCCAGCAAGATCATGATTAAAATAAATGTTAAATAAGAATATAAAAAGTTTTTGTTGAAAATCACTTAAAGAGAGAATATAACACTTAAACTTGAATTGAATATCCAATATTTATGTTAAAACTTTCAAAAAATCTGTTTCCAAATATAATACTTCCAATTACTCCATAACACCTCTCCCATGCTCTACCAAACAACCTACACCTCACCCATATGAAAACTTACCCTCGCAAGTGATGGTGAAAATCTCGTCTGACTCTGGATAGAATGACAAAAATATTTTCAATATTCTCTCAAAGAAGAAATAATCACAAAATCTGATCTTCCAATTTTCAAAAAAATATTTGAGTGGTTAGATGCATATTTTCAATGAAAAAATCCATCAATAAAAGAACTTTCTCTCAAACCAATCGGTTGAGAATTTAAACAATATGTTTGGGAAATTCTTCTGTCAATTCCTTATGGAAAAACGCTCACTTATGGAGAAATAGCGAAACAAGTTGCCAAAAAAATGTGAAAACAAACGATGTCCAGCCAAGCCGTTTGATGAGCCGTAGGACACAATCAAATTTCTCTCATAATTCCGTGTCATCGTGTTGTGGGAGCAAATAAAAATCTCACTGGATTTGCTTGAGGAATTGATAAAAAAATTCAATTATTGAAACTCGAATGATGTAAAATTTCAGAATTTCACATTCCAAAAAAATGAACTGCTTTATAGTAAAAAAAACTCAATTTTTTCAAATTGAGTTTTTTGTTTGTCATCCTGAGTGTACTTCAAACTTTTTTATTTTCTCTGTATCAAAAACCAAGTCACTACAAATGAAATTGCAAAAAATACAGCTGATAAATCATACGGAAAAGAACTATCAAAAACATAGAGTCCAGCAGCAGCAAAAGGACCAAAAATATTTCCTAAACTCATACTAGAAGTGTTGTATCACATAATTGTTCCCATATTTTTTGGATTGAGTTTTGATAAGAGTGCTCCAATGGCTGGATTGATTGAACCGTATCAAATAGCAAAAAATGGAATGATAAAAAATACAGGAAGTAAATATTGATTTTGCCCAAACAGTATAAAAGAAATTCCTAAACAAATGAGTCAAAATAAAATCATCTTTTTTTCATCTAAAATTTTTCTGACTTGATTGATTCAAATAGCTTGATATAAAACAGAACAAACTCAGATAAAACCAAGTAAATATCATACTTCTTTCGCTCACCATTCAAATCTTGCATCCATAACAAGTGGAAACGTTGATTGCATTCCAGAAAAACCAAATGCCGTAATAAAACTCACTCCTAAAATGGCAAGGACAGTCGTATCAATTGCTTTGAATTTTTCACGTAAACTTCTTGTATCTTTTGGTTTTACTTCAGGAATCATTATGACACTATCTTCCAAGAAAAAATGGACAACAATATAATTTCATATCAAAAGTGCAGCACTCACTATACCGATAAAATTGAGATTTTCTCAAAAACCAGCAAGCGTTCCTCAAATCACAGGACCAAATAAAAATCCTAATCCAAATACAGCACCCATAAGTCCCATATTTTTTACTCTGTTTTCTGGAGTAGAAATATCAGCAATATATGCTTGTGCAACAGAAATTCCACTTCCTCCAACTCACGCAATAAGACGGGCAAGCAAAAATATGAAAATACTTCCAGCAAAACTAAAGAGAAGATATCAAATAATATGAATAAAAATTGTTATGAGAAGTACTTTTTTTCTTCAAAGTTTATCAGATAATTTCCCAAAATACATTCCTCAAAAAAATGTTCCTATTGAATAAATTGAAAACGCAATTCATACAAAGAGATCACTCACTCAATACGTTTGAATAATAAATGGAGTTATTGGTATGAGTAAACCAAAACTCACCATTTCAAAGAACAGGGTTCACAATATAATTTTTAATCTTTTTTCCATAATTTTTCTCAAATTCTAAAATACCGATGAAGTGTATGGGATTTTTAGAAAAAGTCAAAAAAAACTATAAAAAAGGAAGTGTTTTTTTAAAATACTTCCTTTTTTATTTATAAGTATGAAGAAAAATTATAGTTTAAATTTTTCAAATAATTTTTCATTTGCTTCTTCAAATTTTTTCACGAGTTTTCCAAAAAATCACATTTTTTCTCCTCATTTTAAATAAAAATATCAGCTTATAGAAGCTATCAAAGCTCAAGTTGCATCAAGTATCAAATCTATCATCGTATCTTTGACTCAAAGTCTGGTATCAAAAATTCCATCTATTTGCTCAAGTCATCTTGATTTTTGCATATTTGCACCAAGAAATTCATCCATTAAAAATTCAAATATTTCCCACAAAGCTCAAAGTGCAAGAGAAAAACAAAACGCAAATAAAGCAATCGTCCAAATCGGAGCGCGAAGTTCTCAAGATTTATAAAAAATATAGAGAATTAAAAATCCTATAAATCCCAAAGCAAGTCCAGAAAAAGCATGAAGTAGGGAATCAAGCCAAACAAGTTTTGCATAATAATTATGAAGTTCTCATAAAAAAAGAGAAATAAAAATAAAGATCATAATAATCACTTCGAATTCTTTTGGCAGAAAAATATTATACTTTTCAAAAAATACATAAAAATAGGTAAGAAATAACGCAATCAAAGTAACAAAAACAGTAATCCAATTCTGTTCATAGACTCATATAGCAAGAGCTATGATAAAAATTATACGAATGAGGGTGATAATTTTATTGTTAAAAAAAAGTTTCAGGAAAAAATTCTTAATCATATATATGTCATTAAAATAAATCTTGTTATTTATAATAAAATTTTTATTTTTTTCAAGAAAAAGAAGAATAATGTGGAGATTATTCTTCTTTTTGAGTAAAAGTTTTGTTTTTTATTTGAATTGTTTTTGGGAGTTGTATGTTTTGTCATGGGCGAATTTGATTTGTATTGGTAATATTACCAAGCAGTTTTTCGGAAGACAAAAAACTCAATATATTAGCAACATCTGTATTTTGTTGATTTTCAAGTCAATATTTGCTACGAATAATACGATACAGAGTATCATTTTTTTGAATAGTATAATCTATGTTTTCTTGAACTTCTGTTTCTGATACTTGTAAAACAGGTGTTTCTATAGATAGATCTTCAGGATTTTGTGTGATATTTTCAGAATTTTTGTTTGGATCAAGTGGAGATGCTATAAGGGGAACATTTGAGTTTTGCTTTATTGTACAATTATCAACAGTTTCGGATTCTGAAAATGAATTTGCCCCATTTGTATGATAGTAAGAGTCATGAGGAACAATTTGTTTTGTATAATTTCATTGAGTATCTATAATCCCTATTTGAATAGGATCTTGCCCTTGTGTTCATACAAAATTTCTCCATTTTTGATATACATAAATAGTATTATTTTCTTTTTGTAATGTGAGAGGTCATGAAAATGGATCAGATATAGTATTCCACTTAATATTTTGTGATGTAGCAATTATTTCATGTTTTTCTAAAAGATTGAGAAAACTATGAAATACTCTTTCATTTTGAAGAATCACACCTTGTTCTAAATTTTCATTTAAGAAGTCACACTTTTGAGAAAAAGTTTCTTTTTGTAGTGATTCTTGTAAATTTTGAAGTATATCTTCTCAAACAAAAAACAGCTTTGACTCTTTTGTATCTGTGTTTTCAGGAGTATGTATTTCTACATAATTTATTGGATTTTCTGTCATAATAGCATTTTTAAAATATATTTATGTAATGATATCATATTTTTTCAAAAAATACAAAAAAAAGAAACCCTCAATGGAGGGTTTTCTCACAGCAGATGTATCATTACAATTTTTGTAAGAATGCATCGATACGCTTTTCCGTATCAGTAGCGTCACTACGGTTTGCTTTTGATCGGAAAATCTGTTTTAACGTGCTTATCAATCCTGATGGAAGGGAATGAAATTCCCACTCACCAGCAACATCAAGAGAAGAAGACGCAAATTGTGGAGGCACACATGGGTATTTTTGCAATTGTGCTTTCACAAATTCCGCTTCTTGCACCTGACTTACGTGAACAAATTGATTCACGTTTGTTAGATTGTCTACAGGAATGTCATTTGTTTCTGGCAATGGTGTATCAGTAGTAGTTGTTGTTGGCTGGTCTGAAGTCAAACTCGCCTGAACTTGCTCTTGATACACTTGTTCTTCGAGTTCCAAGTTTGCATCAATGTCTTTTATGACATTTTCCATTTCGGTTGTCGATGATTGTAACCCTTTTTGTATTCCTAATGCTGCAATCCGATCAGCAATATTTTTTCCCAATTGCATGGAATGAGAAATTCCTTGCGTCAAAATATCACGTTGAATACCGGTTGATTTGGAAATAGGTTTCTGGGAGTTACCCAATGCTTCATCAAATAAAGACATAACTTTTTCCTCATTTTGTTGAAAGTTGTTTCTCCATTTCTTCATAGCATGAATTTCACTTATTTTCATAAGCCAAACAATACTACCAAGAATTGAAAGTACTACAAGACAAAATAACACAATTCCAATGATCATAAACTCCGGAAAGAGATATAATCTATCAAAGAAATTCATATTCTCCCTCCTACATTTGAGATGGTAAATATGTATATTTATCATACTTAAAAAATTGATTTGTCAAATTTATTTTTTTACTTTTAATATATAAATTTATTTTTTTACTTTTTCCATTGCATTCTATAAAATAATGAGTAAAGTGAACATGTTTATTTTCTAAGTATAAAAATATGAAAAATATTATTTTTCTCTTGATAGGAGGGTGTTATTTTCTATTTTATTTTTTTGGAAAACCTCAGTGGCATGAAATTTTTACTCAATATAGTATAGTTCAGAATACTATTCCTTTTCTCAATGCACTTTTTGCATGATTTTTAGCTTGGAGTATTGTGTGATTTATAGGGGATTTTGTTTTGAAATTATATAATAAATGAGTTTCAAAAAAAGAATTTCTTTACAAAATATTAGTAGGAGAATTGATATGACAATTTTTCCGTTCTGCAAAATATATTGTTACTTTGTATGTGGTATTTCAAATACTTATTTTACCAGAACAAACGCAAATTCCTGCAAAATTAGAAGCATTGATTGATACACTTTTTGGAGTTTCTCTTATCGTAATATTTCTTTTGTTAATTCAATCTTTGATTCAAAGTGTATTTAAACAAATTCAGACACAAAGAGCGGATCCTATGGCAAAACAAATTTTTCCTATTATTAAAAATTTTATCGTTGTATTTTTATGGGTGGTATGATGAATTACAATAGTATGAAATTTATGATATGATATTACAGCTTTGATTACATGAGCGGGTATTTGATGATTGGCTCTTGCTTTGGCTTCACAAAAAACGGTTGCAAATATGTTTGGTGCTGTAAGTGTGATAGTAAATAGGCCATTTCGTATAGGAGACACTATTGCAATAGGAACAAATAAATGAGTGGTGAGTGATATTTGATTAACATATTTAAAGTTAAAAACAGAGAATAATACAGAAATCTTGATCCCAAATGAAACAATTATATCTTCAACAGTGGAAAAAATTACTGAATCAAAAAAATCATAAACAAAAAAAACTTCATCATTTTGATGAAGTTTTTTAGTACTTTGTACGGAGTCCTCTATTTTTTTCTATCAAATTTCATTTATGTACACCAACTCCACTTTCTAAATATTCAATGAGTTTTGTTTTTGTAGTGAAATTTATGGTATGTTTTTCATAAATATAACTTTGAGCTGTTTCGTCAACGAGTCCCAAAACATAGAGAGTTAAAATATTATTTTTTACATCACAACGATTCCATGCAGCCCAACTATATCTTTGGTTTGCAAGTGTTTGTGCACTTTCACATCATACTTTTTCTCCAGAATAGGTTTGTGTAATGCTTCATTCAAGAGGTTGACTTGAAGGAATGATTTCTTTTCCTTCATTTGGAGAAGATGTTGATGATTCTTGAGTTGGAGTTGTTTCAGATGGCATTTGAGGTGTTTCTGGTTGCTGAAAACTTTGAATATAAGAAAAATATTCAGGAATATTTCTAAAAATGATATTTTTTTCTAAGATATTTTTTTGAGTAATTCCTGTTCCAGACTCAATATGTTTTTTTTGTTTGAGTCATTCATCATAGTTGAGGTGAAATAATTCATATTGATATGCTCAAGAATTTGTATTTGTTCCTGAAAGAAGATAAAATGTGAGTTGATTATTTTGAAAAATACAACTATTCCAAGCAAAAAAGTCATATGTTTCTTCTTTCATAACACTTTCTATTCCATCACATCCAAATTTTGATCCTTCATAAATAGATAAAGTAGTATGAAGTTCTGGTTCTTTATGATTCACACGAGAAACAATGATTTCAAAAGTTTCTAAATCTTGTTTGAGTTTTTCTATATCTCTATCAAGACTCAGTTCTAATTTTTGAGTATTTTCTTCAATGGAAATCAGAACTTCATTCAACATGGAAAGATATTTTTGATTTTTCTGTGTTGGTTCCATTGCTTGAATTTTTGTTTTGAGATCGATTGTTCTTTCTTGAAGTGCTTTGAGATTTTCTATTCAAAGAAGTTGTTGTTGCTCTCATAAAGCACTGAGTGTGTATTCTTGTACATTTTGAATCATTGCTTGAATACTTTGTTCTACAACATCTGTTGTTTCTTGAGCAAGAGAAATAAGTGGAATACAAGCAAAAATCAGAAAGAGAAATATTTTGTTCATACGGTTTATGTAAAAATATAAAATTATTTATTTAGTAAGAAAATTCCATCTACTCCAATATAATATCAGCTATCAAGAGTGAGAGCTTCTGGTGCTTCTGGATTGATTAAAGTGATATATGTGAATAGAAATTTTCCACTGTATGGAGATCATTCAAATTCATAAGTCATGTAGGCATGTGGAGTTGATTGTTTGAAAGTTGGATCTTCTTGAGAAGCCAATGTATCTAAAAATTCTCATATATCAATATTTTGTACTATTTCATTGTTTTCTTCTATATGAGCAGTACGATTGAGAATATTTATTTTTACAGATAAGTTATCAGTATTTTTTGCTTCTTGTGTAATTTGTTCTCCATTTGTATTTTGAGGAGTTGATTTGAATTGTTCTCAATAAATATTTCCAATTACATCATATCCTCAAATTTGAAGAGGAAAATGAGAACCTTCCGTATAAAAATTTAAGAGAGGAGAAACACTTTTTTGTTTTGAATAATATGTTACTTTAATTGTTTCTGTTACAGCATATACAACATCCCAATTTGATGCAGTTTTTGCAATATATTCACATCCTCAAAGTTCGCTACATTTTTTTCCATATCCATCTGTGAAGTCCATTTTTTCAGTTGCATAATATTCACGAATTTGAGTATCAAACAATGTTTTTATTGTTTCACATCATTCTTGATTACAGAGATATCTGATTCTATCATAAATTTGGTTTGACATATCAGGAGAAATTTCATTTCCTGTTTGTAGTGGAACAATAGTTCCATTTTGGTATATATTCGCTTGAGAAAGATCTTT
Organism: uncultured Candidatus Peribacteria bacterium; assembly: GCA_964470525.1. Classification (GTDB taxonomy): domain Bacteria; phylum Patescibacteriota; class Gracilibacteria; order BD1-5; family UBA6164; genus CAYYDE01. The sequence continues at coordinate 2,818 of CAYYDE010000001.1, read as the reverse complement.
CATGAGTTGAGAATATTGTCTTGATTCAGGATATGAAAACACTCACCATGGACCAATACTGATGATACTGATAATAATAATGAGACTGGTTGGAATAAAAATAAGTGGTTTTTTTCTAGAAATAATAAAAAATAAACTTATAATACACAGCCATATTCAAAATATTACGATTAAATACCTATTTATCGTGACGTCATATTGTGCGATTCTGAGATAAATTGCATAAAATAACATAGCAATTTGAGGAAAAACTATATATGGAAAGCAATTTCTAAAATATCGAACAAGAATATTTTTTTCATGAAGATGATAACTGAAAATATATATTATGTATCAAAATACAGAAAATCCAATTACCATCCAAGAGATAATTCATTTTGGCCAATCTCAAAAATTACTTAATACTTTTATACTATATAAATATAAAATGATAAAATAGAGATAAATAAAAGGGATAGCAATAAAACGAATGAGAAAATCAGAAAAACTATGATGAGATCATAAATCTTTTTGTACTTCGTGAGTTGGAATATTTGCTAAAAAATACATAGGAGCAAAGAAACTCAAACTTAAAGCTGCCCAATATTCATAAAAACTATATGAAAAATTTTGTATATCAAATAATGCGTGAACACTTCAAATGGCTATAATTCAACCCAAAGTAAGTACTCAACCTACAATTCCACTCATCAAAATATTCCAAAATATGTGCAAAAAATAACTTTGATATGAAGTATTTTCATATGTTTTTCAAAAATAATCTTTTATAAAAGCAGCAGAAAACAAAAATGCACAAAACCCAAAAAGAGTAAGAAATATTTGTAACATGTTTTCAAACGATTGAAAACCATCATATCACAAACTTATATAAAATAATCATCCAAAAATAAATACACCAATTTGAGAGAAAAAATGTTTTTTGATTTCCCATGATTTACTTTCAGCAAAAAGTGTTACTCCAACCGAAAGAAAAAAACATACAATAGCAGTAATAGTGGTATTGAGTAGGATGATATATCCATTTCCATCATGAATTTGATAAAAAATGAGACTACATACAGCAAGTGCTAAAATGCTTCAAATAGGGAAACGTCTTACTGTTTTTTCAAGAGCTTGAACGATATTTCCTATATGAAAAAATTTTTTCTTTTCCATAATTGAGAATTTATGAAATAAAAGAGGTTTATACACCTATTTTATATGATATATTTTTTCTGAAATATGCAAATAAAAATATTTTTATTTTTTAAAGAATTTTTGCAAAAAGAATGCATTTTTTTTGTATTTTTAAAAAAAGTGTGATACAATGGTTTCAAGATTTTAGATTTAAAAAAATATATATGAAATTATTTTCAAGTATTTTGACATTTTTAGGAAGAAATAAAAAGAAATTTTTGTATGGTTGTTGAGTGACGATTTTGTTTGTTTTGATGGGAGATGGAGTATGGGCAGTGACAGCTTCTTGACCAGCACCAGAAGAAGCGAAAGCAAAAATTCAAACAGCACAACTTTTTTTTCAATTTTTAGCTGTTATCATGACACTTTTTACAAATCTTGTTGGATGGTTTTTATCTCCAGAATGGACAAATGGATCATTGATTTGAATTGGAGATATGATGAAAAGGATTTGGATACTTGTATCAAATTTAGTGTATTTTGCCTTTGCAATGATTTTTGTATGGATTGCTTTGATGAATATTATTTGAAAAGATGGAGAAACCTATAAACTCAAACAAGCAATTCCAAAATTTATTGTTTGAGTGTTGATAGTACCATTTTCATGGTTTATTGTACAGTTTGTTATTTCAGTATCAAGTGTTTTAACAACAGCAGTTCTATCAATACCGTATAATGATTTTAATGATATTATAAAAGAGTGAGGTCTGGCTACGGGAGATTTTAAAGTAGAGGTATGTGAACATTGATATCAAATTAATACTCGTGCTCAAGGTTGAGATATTTGAAATATGAATTATACGATAACATGTAATGCTGAATCTCCTACAGACTCAAAAATTCCATGATCAAAACAAGACAAAAAAGCAATGACCATTTCAGAGATTCTTACAAACCAAAAATCTTCTCCATTATGAATTCTGTATATTTACAGCTATGGAGTGATGAAAATAGATCAAGCAGATAGACTATTTGTATGAGATACAATAGAATGAATAAATGATTTTTGGCAGATACTTTTTAAACATTTATTTGCTGTTGTAATCTTTGTAGTGTATACACTCTTACTTTTAGCTTTGTGATTTGCACTATTCGTGAGAATTGTTTGGCTTTGGATGTATGCTATGTTATCTCCTTTATTTGGACTTTTATATTTCTTTGGAAAATGAAAAGATGGAGGATGAGAATGAGTTGTGAAATATTTTAATTTTAAAGAACTTATCTCTCTTGCAATGGTACCAGTTTATGTATCAGCCGCACTTGCATTTTGATTTTTATTTTTAAAGGTAGCAAGTAATTCATTTCAACAAAATACTCAACAGGGTGTTATCGAGGATTGTTTTAGTCCTTGATTGAAGGTATTTACTATTTGTTGGAATGGTTCTATTGTGGATAGTGAATGAGGGAGTGAAACATCAGAAACTACAAAACTATTTAAAGGAAGTATATGAACTCTTATTGGACAATTCTTTGCTCTTATGTTTTTATGGCTTGGGGTGATGGCAGCACTCAGAACTTCTGAAATTACAAAACAAGTAGTAGAACCAATTTACCAATTTGGTCAAAGTATTGGACAAATTATCCAAAAAGGGCCAGCAAATATCCCGATGATTCCGGTACCAGATGGAAAAGGTGGAATGAC